>CAZZCA010000001.1:0-91770 GCA_964653055.1 uncultured Desulfobulbia bacterium
ACCCCACCATATTATAATGGGTCTTCCCCAGGTTTTCCTGGCGCAGCTGGACCACGGCATAGGCATCTTTGCCGGTACGGGGATTCGGCAGGCCCACCGGCTTCATCGGGCCGAAACGGAGGGTATCCACTCCCCGATCAAGCATGACCTCGATGGGCAGGCATCCTTCAAAGTATTTTTCTTCTTCAAATGATTTCAGCGGAACCTTGTCAGCCTCGGCCAGGGCCCTGATAAAAGCCAGGTATTGGCCTTTGTCCATAGGGCAGTTGAGATAATCACCGGGGCCGTCATCCCAGCGTGAGGCCTCGAAGATAATATCACGATTCAGGGATTCGGCCAGGACAATGGGGGCAATGGCATCATAGAAGGAGAGCTGCTCTTCACCGGTAATCCGGCCGATCTCAGTGGCCAGGGTTGAAGATGTCAGGGGGCCGCTGGCAATAATCGTAAATTGATTATCCCTGGCTGGTTCCAGGGTGGTGATCTCTTCCCGGACCACTGTAATTAATGGGTGGTCTTTGATTTTTCTTGTGATAAGGTGGGCGAATTTGTCCCGGTCAACGGCCAGGGCCTTGCCAGCCGGTACATTTGTAGCGTCAGCTGCGGCCATGATCAGACAGTTGCAGCGGCGCATCTCCTCTTTGAGGAGGCCAACTGCAGAATGGAGATCGTCGGAACGAAAGGAGTTGCTGCATACAAGTTCAGCCAGGTCCGTTGATGAATGGGCCGGGCTGAACTTATGGGGTTTCATGTCAGCGAGGGTGACCTGGCAGCCGAGATTTGCCGCCTGCCAGGCCGCCTCGCAACCTGCCAACCCGCCACCTATGATAAAGATGGTGGGGGCTTTCATTTAAAGACCGAGTTTTTCTTTAACGCCGGCTACTACAACATCACTGGAGGTACCGGTGATGGTGTGGAGCAGTCCTTCGCCTTTGTAGAAATCAGCCAGGGGTGCGGTTTTTTTGTTATAGGTATCGAGACGATGGGCAATTGCCTCTTCGGTCTCATCGGCCCGCTGGATAACAGCGCTGCCGCATTTATCGCAGATACCTTCTTTCTGGGTGGGGTTGCTCTTAATATTATAGATGGCCTGGCAATCTCCGTTTTCACAGGTGCGGCGGGTGCAGAGCCGGTCAAAGATAACATCTCTGGGTACATCAATGTCAACTGCCATATCCAGGGTGATGTTCAGCTTGGCCAGCAGCTCTTTCAGGGCCTCGGCCTGGGGAATGGTACGGGGGAAGCCGTCCAGAAGGAAGCCGTTTTTACAGTCATCTTCCTGCAGGCGTCCTTCCATGATACCCATGATCAGAGAATCGGGAACCAGGTCGCCACGGTTCATAAAGCCTTCGGCTTCTTTGCCGAGATCAGTGCCGGCCTGAACCGCACCCCGGAGAATATCGCCGGTTGAAATCTGAACCGAGCCGTCGATTTTGGTGAGCATTTTTGCCACAGTGCCTTTGCCGGCACCGGGTGCGCCGAGAAGAATTAATTTCATTTGAGTACTCCTTGTTGAAAAATATAGGTTGATAAATTTAGTTGGCGATCAATGAAAACATTTATACATCAAAGTAGGTTTGAAGGGCATAAAAAAAAGCCGGTGTTAGGAGGGACACCGGCTTTTTTTATTCCCCCGAAGGGGTCAAGGAGAAGAAAAATGAAAAAAGGAGAAAATGAAGTTTAAAAGATGCTTTTGCCAGCAGCTTTAAATTAATAGACACGCCAGATCGGGAATGGTTCCTCTTTTTTATTTTATTATTTGCTTAATTGGCTAAGTAGGGCGGTGGCTGTTGTCAGATAATGAAAATCAGGTTGAGCAGGCCGATGAGGAAACCGAGAAAGGCGCCGAATAGATTGATGTATTTGAATTGTTCCTGCATGATGGTCAGCAGCAGCTTTTCCAGGTGAAGGATGTCCAGGGAATTTACCTTGCGGGTAACGATTCTTCTGATATTAAAGGTGTCAATGAGGTCCGGGACCTCTCTGGCCAGCAGGAGATTGATTTGTTCCAGCAGGTAGGTGCCGGTTGATTCCCGGATCCGGCGGGGAAGCAGATTTTTGATGGGACCGATGGGGCGGCATAATAGCTTTTGTTCCACCAGCTCGATGAGGAGGCGGTTGATGACGTGTTTTGTCTGGGGCTGGCGAAATAATTTAATGGTTTCCTCAGTCAGCCATTTAATCCCCTGTTTTTCAGCGTCGGCGCCGAAAATGGAAGCTGCCGCTTTGCCAACTGGCTGTTTGAACACGCCACTTAAACCTTGGGCCAGCATGTTGGACACTGCGGTGATTGTTTCCGGGCGGGTTGCCATTATGGTCAGGTTGGCGCTTATTTCGTTCAGGTAGTCATCGATTTTTGTTTTGTCAGGGTTGCCCAGGATCTTGAGGCAGGGGGTGTGCAGCAGTTTTTCGGTCTGGTGCCGGAGTACCCCTGCCAGGTTGTTTCGGATCTCATCATCTGCCAGCCATTTACTTATATCGTCGCCTTTATTGTCCAGTAACTCGCTTATTTTGCTGCCAATAGTCTCTGGGGTGAGAAAGCCTCTGGCCATGGCCCCCACAGGTCCCAGGGAGTCAATGAATTCGTTTATGGAGTTATTGATTCCCTTAATTATTTTTGCGCGGATCTCGGGAACTTCAATCAGGCCGGCCAATTGTTTCAGCAGATCCGGAGCGGCCTTTTCCACCAGGTCGGGAATAAGTTTTATAATATTTGCCGGCAGGATATCCGCAGGCGATTTATTTTCGGTCAGGGCCTTTGCCAGCTCTTGTTTGATTATTGCGGTCAGCCATTCATGGGCCTGGGGGCTGGTTAGGAGGTGGTTTGCCGTTATATTTGAAAAAACTTCAAGTTGCTTCCCCTTTTCCGGGGTGATGAGCTGGTTCAGGTCTTTGGCAAGCAGGGGGGTTAGATTGTCATGGATCGCTGTTTCGATCATCTTGTGAAAATCATGACTATTTAGGTAGTGATGGAGGTGTTTAATTACCCGCAGCCGGATGATTCTGACACTGGCCAGGAAGTATGAGAGAAATTCTTCCGGGATAATTGAGGAGAGAGGGCCCAGGTCACGGCTGATAATGGCGGTTATCCGATTATTGACAAGGCTCTGGAGCTCGTTCTGGAACCTGGCGCTATTGATTGCCCGGTTGATATCTGCACTGGGCAGCAGGTGCTCCCCTACCATTTCGCCGATATTATCAGCAAGTTCCAGTCGCTTGGCTGGAATAACCCCCGGGGTAAGGGGGAGCCGGTAGCCTCCAATGCGCCATGGTTTTAAGGGGCGAAACAGCATCTTGATGGCGACATAATTGGTCATGTAGCCAATGGCTGCTCCAACAAGGGGCGGGGCAATAATCTGAACTGATAGGCTCACGGCTTTGAGATTTTCCCAAGGGTCTGATCAACGGCCAGGGCCTGTTGCATGGATGTAGTGAGGAACTGGTCTCCCAGGTAGGTACGATTTTTGTTGATGATCTCGATCATGGCCGGGATGTCGCCTGCCTCGGCCAGATCGATTAACTGCAGCAGGTTTTCGGCGAAGTTGCGGACAATTTTCTGGCCGTCTCCCTTGGTTGCCATGATCTCGGCGTAGGTCTGGGGATTCTGGAAATGGATCCGTGCCATGGCGAGAATGCCGTAAAGGGAGGTGAGGGTGGTATGGCTGCTGATATCATCCGGGGTAATTTTGTTCTGGTCAAGGGCCATGGCCATGGCCATGGAGATGGTAGTGGGCAGTTTCTGACCGACCCCCATGAACAGGTCATGCTGGTTGGCACTGTCATGGATAATGGCGGCCCCATGTTTATAGAGAAAACCCTCAAATTCACTGCAAAGAGGGCCGCTGCTGGCTGTTTTGACCACTGAGGCATTTTTGTCCTTCATGGTGGCGGCTGCCGGGCCCCAGAGGTTGTGGACCAGCATGATCTCTACCCCGGGCCGGCATTTGTCCACTGCGGTGTTCAAGATATTCTCTGCTTCGCCCGCCAGCAGGATCAGACCCTGTTTTTCGGTTAACAAGGGGCAGTATTTACTGATGGTCTCCCTGGTTTTACTGATGGGGACGCAGATAATCAACACATCGATATCCGGGATCATATCCTCCGGTTTGGTGCTGGTGGAACGACCGGTAAGGACGGTTTCGTAGCCTTCACCTTCCAGCCTTCCGGCAAACCACTGGCTCATGGAGCCGGTTCCAATGAAGCCGAATTTGCGGATTTTTTTGACCCGCATATCAACCCGGGGGTAAGAGCCAAGGATCTTGATGCAGCCTGCTTCCTGGATTACCTGATTTTCAATCTTATCGATTGCCTGTTGCACTCCCTGGTCTTCCAGGTGGCCTGCGATCTCCAGGTAGATCTGTAATTCTTCGGTTTTGGCATCGGTCTCGGCCCGGAGATCCAGCAGGTTTATCCCCCGCTTGCTGAATTCACCCAGGGCATCGTAAAGCATACCTACCCGGTCCCGGAGGGGAACGGAAATAATTGAGGTTGCGTCATAACCGGTGCGTGACCGAGGTTTATTGCCGATGATGGCAAACCTGGTTTTCTGGTGGGGCAGAACATCCCTTTGTCGGACATGAAGGTCATGGGCGCTGACAATCTCTTCTTCTGCCAGTATTCCCCGGTCAGTAAGGTTGTTGTCTTTGATCTCTTTAATCTCCCGTTTGAGATCAGTGACTGCCAGAAGCGAGAGATCGGGGTAAGTCCGGTTGAGGTATTCTTCGCATTGGCGCAGAGTGGCCTTGCTGCCGATTATTATTTTGAGCTCTTTTTTGTCGTCCAGGGAGGCCAGGGACAGGTGAACCGGCAGAACAATATTGTCGATCCAGGAACCTTTACTGGTGGCCATGGCCTGGAAAGAACCGAGAATATTGCCGCTGCGGCTGCTGTAGACGGGAAGAAGCAAATGGTCGGCCTGGCCGTCATTGAAGGCCGCGGTTGCCTGTTGGCGATCCGGGAAGATAATAATATTTGCATCCGGGGCAAAATCTCTGGCAGCCTGCCAGGCTGGGGAGCCTTTATGGCCGCAGATTGCTATGGTTTCCGGGGTTGTGGCGGCAGAATTTGTCAAAATTATCTTATTGGTTGAGATTTATAAAAAAAATCCGGACCCCATATTTCAGTTGAGGTCCGGATAAGGTCAGGATGTCCAGATTTATGGCCAGAGCAGGGTGTGATGGATCCAGCCCTTGGTCCCGTCACTATGGCTGACCTGTTGCCAGTCGCCGCTTTTCTTGCCCGGGGAGAAGACCACTCCGTACAGGGCTGTGGCGGTTACCTCGTAATTCTTGCCGGGGCCAACCCGGACATTGGCTTTCTTTACCTTGACGATGACGGTTTTTTTCTTCCGGGTAAGGGAGGCGAAGATCCAGCCGGAATCACCTTCAAAATCCTTGGTTTTAAGCCATTTGCCTTTTTTGCTGACAACCTTAAGGGGAAAGTCTTTAAAAACCTCCCAGTGAATTTCATCTTTGGTGGAAGGTCCGGAGCGGATATTGACCCCGTCCTTGACCACACTTACATATTCGGCACTGAATGCGGCAGGTGCTGCGGCCAGCAGAAAAATTAAACTGCTGACAAGCATTGTCCGGGGGCATCTGGTTAAAAAACGAATCATGTTGATGACTCCTTTTTTTGGAATGGATAATTTAAGGTTATGCCACCTGGTGACAGATTGGCAGAGCCTGTAGTTTTCGTGCTGGATCTATTAATTTTAAGTTAAAAAAATAGCATTATGGCTTTTAGATGTCAATGATGTAACAGGATGAAGGAAAACTAATTAATCAAAGGGTTCAGGTCTTCGGGCCGGTAAGGTGGATGAGGAATTCGGTGTTGCCCTTGGGCCCGAGAATGGGGGACCGGGTCACCCCTTGATCGGCAAGGCCGATACCGCGACAGAAGTCGATTATGTCATTGATGATTTCCTGGTGAATATCCGGGTCTTTTACCACCCCGCCTTTACCGATTTTGTCCCGGCCGGCTTCGAATTGGGGCTTGATCAGGGCAATTATTTTTATCTTCTCCTTAAAGAGGGGAAGCAGTGGGGGAAGCAGGATCTTTAAGGAGATAAAGGCAGCATCGATAACAGCAAGATCAATGGGCCCGCTAAGGTCGTTTGGGGTCAGATAGCGGGCATTAACCCGTTCCATTACCACGACTCTTGGGTCATTGCGTAATTGCCAGGCGAGTTGGCCATAGCCCACATCAATGGCATAGACCATGGCGGCATCTCTTTGCAGCAGGCAATCGGTGAAGCCGCCGGTGGAGGCCCCGATATCTGCACAGGTCAGTCCTGCGGGGTCGATATTAAAATAATCCAGACCCTTTTCCAGTTTAAGCCCACCCCGGCTGACATAGGGGGATTGTTTGCTTTTCAGGCGGATATGACAGTCTGCTGGATATTGGCGCCCAGCCTTGTCTGCTATCTGGTCATTGACCAGGACCTGACCGGCGACGATGAGGGCCTGGGCTTTCTGGCGGCTGTCGGCCAGACCCCGGGTCTGAACCAGCAGGTCAAGGCGGTTCTTGCTGGCTTTAGCCATCGGCTTTGTTGATCAGGTGACAGAGCTCATCGGCCATGGAATCGATGGTTTTATTGTCATCTCCCTCCACCATGACCCGAACCACCGGCTCGGTGCCGGAAAGCCGAACCAGGATCCGGCCCTTATCGCCCAGTTTTTCTTCCAGCCCGGCCAGGGTCTTGTTAAAGTCCGGAACCAGGTCCAGGTCGAGGCGGCGGCTGGTTCTTACATTTTTCAGAACCTGGGGCATGGTTTCCATCACCGAGGCCAGTTCGGAAATGGGTTTGCCCTGTTTGATCATAATGGCCAATAATTGGAGGGCGGCAAGGATACCGTCACCGGTGGTGTTATGTTCAAGGAAGATCAGGTGCCCCGATTGTTCACCGCCGAATGAGTATTTATTCTTGCGCATTTCCTCAACAACATAACGGTCGCCCACCTTGGTCCGGATCATTTTGCCCCCCATCCGGGCCATGGCCTGTTCCAGACCCATATTGCTCATAACCGTGGTAACAAGGGTTTTCTTCTTCAGCTTACGCCGGTTGATCAGGTCCCGGGCGCAGATGGCCATGATATGGTCGCCGTCAACAACATTGCCTTTTTCGTCACAGATAATGAGTCTGTCTCCGTCACCGTCCAGGGCAATGCCGATGTCAGCCCCCTGTTTAATGACTTCAGTGGCTATTTTCTGGGGATGGAGGGCGCCGCATTCGTGGTTGATGTTTTTGCCGTCCGGGCTTACGCCAATGGCGGTAACCTTGGCCCCCAGTTCTTCAAAGACATGAGGGGCAACTCCATAGGTTGCGCCATGGGCGCAGTCGAGAACAATATGGAAATCATCCAGGGTGTACCTGGTGGGGAAGGTGTTTTTCAGAAAGACAATATAACGGCCCCGGCTGTCTTCCAGACGCCAGGCCTTGCCCACTTCCTCTGCCACCGGACGCAGGGCTGCCATTTTCTGGGAGAAAATCAGGTCTTCGATATCAGCCTCTTTCTCATCCGGCAGTTTAAAACCGTCCCGGGAAAATATCTTGATCCCGTTGTCCTGAAAAGGGTTATGGGAGGCTGAGATAACCACTCCGGCATCGGCCCGCATACTGGTTGTAATAAAGGCAATGCCCGGGGTGGGCAGCGGTCCTGATAACAGTACATCGACTCCCATGGAACATATTCCGGCGGCCAGAGCGTTTTCCAGCATATAGCAGGATTGTCTTGTGTCTTTGCCGATGACGATGCGGTGTCCGTGTTTAAGGTCTTTAACCAGAAAGGCGATGCCCCGGCCGATCTGCATGGCTATTTCAGTGGTCATGGGGTAGGTGTTGGCCACCCCCCTGACTCCGTCGGTGCCGAATAATCTTCTCATGAAGTACCTGCTTGTTAGGTGGTTATGGTGATTCCTGCTCAGGGCGGATAATTATATTGACATTTACTATCGGCTCCCCCACCAGGTTGATGATCTCGGGACTGAGGTCAAGGGATGTATTTACCTGGGCCGTGGTGGCCAGATTGCTGATGTCAATGGGTTTGGTGTAGAATTCCTCGTTGTTGTCCAGAATGGTCTGGGGACCGGTAATGGGGATGAAAGTGGGGTTGATGTTGATCTGGTTAACCTCATAGCCCGTAGCTGGTTTCCCGGTGGTGTTGGCGATAATGGGGATGTTCTTCTGGATGAGCTGGTCAAGGCGGAGGATGATGTCGGTGGGTTTAATCCTCAGAAGCCGAACCCCTCGGGGCAGGGAAATGGTATCAAGGGTGTTTTTAATAATAATGGTGCCGGATTTTGCTCCGGAAAGATCGATGGTCCGGGAGATATGTTGACTGCTGATCCGCCTGATCAGGCTTCGTGGCCCGTTAACCGTGACCTCAAGATTCTTTTTGAATTGGTTGGAGATAATTAATGCTTCCGGCATATTGACGATCTCCACCGGAATATTAACCGTCATGTCCACCTTGTCTTCCCCCACCACAAAAAACCAGAGGAATATGGCGAAACTAAGGGACAGGAGTTTCAGAACCCAGTTCCGCGGCCAGGGCATATTGCGGAGACGGTTTATCTGCGTTGTAACCAGTTTTTCCATTTGGTGGTATCAAATTCCTTTGGGGTGAAAATTGCTTCCAGCCGACTTTGCAGGGAAGAAATATCAAGGTCGCTGGTTATCCCGCCATGGAGAACCAGGGAAATCTGTCTGGTTTCCTCTGAGACCACAATGACCACGGCATCGGTTTCTTCGGAGATGCCGATGGCGGCCCGATGGCGGGTGCCTAGTTTATTACTGATATAAGGGTTTTTGGTAAGGGGCAGGACGCAGCGGGCGCTGAGAATCCGGTCACCGCTGATGATAACTCCACCGTCATGGAGAGGTGAGCTGGGGCTGAAGAGGCTGACCAGGAGCTCCATGCTCAGTTTGGCGTCAATGGTATGGGAGGACTCGGTATAGTCCTGGAGGCCGGTTTCCCGCTCCAGGACTATGAGGCTGCCGATTCTTTGTTCTGCCAGGTATTTGGTGGCCTGAAGGATTTCCTTGATGGATTTTTCGCTCTCGGCACTGGTTTTGGTAAAGGGGGTCTGGCCAACCTGGGTGAGGGCCCGGCGGATATCCCGCTGGAAGACAATGATAATTACCAGGAAGATGGAACTCAGGAAGGTGCCCAGCAGCCAGTAAAGAGTCATGAGCTCCAGTTCCCGGGCGCCAAAGTATAAAATGAGCAGAACAACAATGCCGGCCAGCATCTGCACCGCCCGGGTCCCTTTGATAAAAAGGATTACCCGGTAGATGATAAAAGAAACCAGCAGAATGTCGACAACGTCCTGCCATCTTAATGATTGAAGAATTTCGATCATGTCAGCTGCTGGGGTTCCCCTTGGAGGGAGTCTTGAGTTTTTGACTCATCTTATTGTAATTGCTCTATGAATTTTACCAATTGTAGCACAGGAACAACGACCTGCATAGAAAATTTTGTGCCTTGACATGGTCTGCAATATAATATATATATCCTTCTTTTACTGATCAATAATTTCATGATTGCAATATAACAGGAGAAGAACTTTGGCAAATCATAAGTCAGCATTGAAGAGAAATCGTCAGTCTCTGGTAAGACGGGCTCGGAACCGGGTTAATAAAAGTAAGGTTAAAACAGCTGTTCGTGCGGTCCGTGAGGCTCTGGAGCAGGGTTCAGTTGACCAGGCTCAGGCTGCCCTTAAAGTAGCTATCCCGGTTATCCAGCGGGCGGCCACCAAAGGAACTCTTCATAAGAAAACCGCTTCCCGTAAAGTTTCCCGTCTTGCTCGTCAGGTACATGCCCTTTCCGTCAGCCAGTAGGCTGCGGCAGGAATTTTTACCCCGCCCTTGTCAGGGCAGATAGATGATTTGTCCGGTTAGCAGACAAATATAAAAAACCATGGTTGCCAAATCGGCATCATGGTTTTTTTTTGGTTTTTAGATTAAATTAATTAACTTAATAGATTTAAGTTAATTAAATGAGTTAGCCCATAAAGGAAGGAGCTTAATGTATAAACCGGCATTTGAAGATTTCAGCAAACTTGCCGATGATGCAGGAATGATCCCGGTGAGCCGGGAGATCATGGCTGATCTTGATACTCCTTTAACCGTGTTTGCCAAGGTTGCCGGTAACAGGGAGCATGCCTTCTTTCTCGAGAGTCTGGAGGGTGGTGAGAAATGGGGCCGATACTCCATTATCGGTTTTGATCCGATCTTGACCTTTGAGAGCCGGGGAGCTGAGGTGGTTATTACCCGGGGTGATGAGGTTATCCGGGAGGACGGTGATCCTCTGGTTATTCTGCAGGACCTGCTTGCTTCTTTTCAGGCAGCCCGGGATAAGGAACTCTTACCACCGTTTTATGGTGGTGCTGTTGGTTACCTTGGTTATGATATGGTCCGCTTCATGGAGCGTCTGCCCGATCTTAATCCGGAGCTTGAGACCTTTCCTGATTCCTCTTTTATGGTCCCCCGCTTTGTACTGGTTTTTGATAATTTGAAGCAGACCCTCAGCATTATTAATTGTGTTGAGATTGGCCGGGGCGAAGATCTTGCCGGCCTCTATGCCAGGGCCGGCCAGGAGATTGATAACCTGGTCCAGACCCTGCAGACCACGCCTGTCCCCCTTGAGCTGTTAACGGCAGCTGAAAGTTCCCCCCATGATTTTACCTCCAATATGGGAAAGGATTCTTTTAAGGACATGGTGGAACGGGCCAAGGAGTATATCCGGGCCGGAGATATTATCCAGGTGGTGTTGTCCCAGCGTTTTCATACCACTACCTCTCTGCCACCCCTGATGCTCTATCGGGCTCTGCGGAAGATTAATCCCAGTCCATATCTTTTTTATCTTAAGCTTGCTGATACTGTGCAGATCGGCTCATCGCCGGAGATTCTGGTACGGCTGGAGGACTCCAAGGTTGAGGCCCGGCCCATTGCCGGTACCAGGCCCCGGGGTAAGGATCTGGCAGAGGATCAGACCTTTGAACAGGATCTTCTGGCTGATCCCAAAGAGCGCGCCGAACATTTGATGCTGGTTGATCTGGGCCGTAATGATGTGGGGCGGGTGGCTGATTTTGGTTCGGTTAAGACCCATGACCTGCTTGTGATTGAGCGTTACAGTCATGTCATGCATATTGTTTCCGGGGTTAAGGGCCGTCTTGCCCGGGGTAAGGACCAGTTTGATGTGGTTCGGGCCTGTTTCCCGGCCGGTACAGTTAGTGGCGCGCCCAAGATCAGGGCCATGGAGATAATTGAAGAGCTTGAGCCGGAAAGGCGAGGGCCTTATGCCGGTTCGGTGGGTTATTTCGGTTTTACCGGTAATATGGATTTCTGTATTACTATCCGGACATTTGTTATGAATGGTGATGACCTCTGGGTTCAGGCCGGTGCCGGTATTGTTGCTGATTCTGATCCGGAAATGGAGTTTGAGGAAACTATGAACAAGTCCCGGGGCTTGCGGCGGGCTGTTGAATTAGCCGAAAAAGGAATATTTTAAGATGATCGTTGTCATAGATAATTACGATTCATTTACCTATAATATTGTCCAGACCATCGGAGGGTTTGGCGCCGAGATAAGGGTGGTTCGTAACGATGAGGTAGGTATTGCGGCCATTGAGCAGATGCAGCCGGATCGGCTGTTGATCTCGCCTGGCCCATGTACCCCGAGCCAGGCAGGAATCTCGGTTGCTGCTATTCGTCATTTTGCCGGTCGCATCCCTGTTCTCGGGGTATGTCTGGGCCATCAGTCCATTGGTGAGGCCTTTGGCGCTAAAGTTGTTCGGGCTGGCAGGATTATGCATGGCAAGACCTCCATGATTAAACATGACGGCAGGGGGGTTTTCAGGGACCTGCCGGATCTGTTTGAGGCCATGCGTTATCATTCGCTGGTGGTTGAAGACCTGCCATCCTGTCTTGAGGCCACGGCCTGGACCGAGGACCAGGGCGAGTTAATGGGTATGCGTCATAAAGAGCTAATGGTGGAAGGGGTGCAGTTTCATCCGGAGTCCATTATGACCCCGGACGGTGTTCAGTTATTGAAGAATTTTATCAGTCGTGATTATCCTGATTGGCTGAAGGGGAAATAGATGATTAAAGAGGCAATTGGCAAGGTTATTATTGGTGATGATCTCTCCGAAGAGGAGATGGTAGGGGTGATGAACCAGGTGATGAGCGGTGAGGCCACTGATGCCCAGATCGGCTCATTTATTACTGCTCTCAGGATGAAGGGTGAAACCATTGATGAGATCAGTGGTGCTGCCCGGGTAATGCGGGAAAAGGCCACCATGGTTGATGCTGCTGATCAGGGTGATTTGTTGGTGGATATTGTGGGAACCGGTGGCGATTCTTCCGGTACCTTTAATGTTTCTACAACCTCAACCTTTGTGGTGGCAGGTGCCGGAGTGCCCTTGGCCAAACACGGTAACAGGTCTGTTTCCAGCCATTGCGGCAGTGCCGACGTTCTGGAGGCCCTTGGGGTTGATCTTTCTTTAAATGCCGATCAGATAGGGCAATGCGTGCGTAAGGTCGGGGTGGGTTTTATGTTTGCCCCTATGTTGCATGGGGCAATGAAACATGCCATTGGCCCCCGGCAGCAGATCGGAATCCGGACAATATTTAATATTCTGGGTCCATTGACCAATCCGGCTTCTGCCAATGTATATCTCCTCGGTGTTTTCACCCCTGATCTTATAGAGAAACTGGCCGGGGTGCTGGCCAGATTTGATGTCCGTCGGGCCCTGGTGGTCTGCGGGGAAGGCAATATCGACGAGATTACCATTACCGGCGAGACAGCGGTTGCAGATCTGAAAGACGGCCGGGTTGAGACTTATCGGGTCAAGCCGGAGGATGTGGGTCTGGCCAGGGCTTCACTTGCCGATATTCAGGGCGGTGCCACTGCTGAAGAATCAGCAGACCAATTACGGGCAGTTTTAAAAGGTGAGGCCGGGCCCTGCCTTGATATGGTGCTGATGAATGCCGGGGCCACTTTATGGGCAGCTGGTAAGGCTGATGATCTTAAAGGCGGGGTGGAGATGGCCCGCCAGACCATTGAGTCGGGAGCGGCTCTTGCCAAGCTTGAAGAATTGGTTGATTTCTGCCGGGAGGTTGCCTGATCGATGATTCTTGATACCATTGTTGAGCAGAAACGACTGGAGGTGGCTGAGCTTAAGGCCCGTGGACTTAACCAGGTGATGGCAAAGGTGGAGGGGCCCCGTGGCTTCAAACAGGCCCTGATCGATTATGCCGGGGTTGCCCTGATTGCCGAGGCCAAAAAGGCTTCGCCGTCTAAGGGTGTTATCCGCCCGGATTTTGATCCGGCTTTGATTGCCCGTGGTTATGAGGACGGTGGGGTTCAGGCCATGAGTGTCCTCACTGATGTTAATTTTTTCCAGGGTGATCTCTCTTATATCCAGCAGGTCCGGGAAGAGGTTGGTTTGCCGGTGCTGCGCAAGGATTTCATTATTGATGAGATTCAGATCCAGGAGGCCCGCAGCGTTGGCGCTGATGCCATACTTCTCATTGCCGCAATCCTCGACAAGGTCCAGGTTGCGGATTATCTTGCCCTTGCCGGTGAGCTGGGGATGGACGCTCTGGTTGAGGTTCATGATGAGGAGGAGCTGGAGAAGGCTCTTGGGGCCGGCAGTTCCCTTATCGGGATCAATAACCGGAACCTCAACGATTTCAGCATGGACCTGAATACCACTTTTCGTCTGAAAAAGCAGATTCCGGATCATATTCCGGTGGTCAGTGAGTCAGGGATCAGGGACAATGATGATATTCGGCGCTGTGCTGATGCTGGAATAAGTGCTGTCCTGGTTGGTGAGACTTTAATGCGGTCCGGCAATTTGGCAGACGCGGTGCAGGAATTAATGGGGAGATAATGGAAATAGATCTGAAGGTCAGAACTCGAATCAAAATCTGTGGAATGACCAATAAGGCCGAGGTTAAGCGGGCTGTAGCTGCCGGGGTGGATGCCCTTGGCTTTATTTTTGTCAAGGAAAGTCCGCGTTATATTTCCCCTGAGGATGCCCGGGAGATAATATCTGAGTTGCCGCCCTTTGTCGATTCAGTGGGTGTTTTCATGAATGAGGAGGCTGAGGTAGTGGACGAGATTGTCCATTATTGCGGCCTTACGGTTATCCAGCTCCATGGTGATGAGTCACCTGAGTATTGCCAGCAGATGGGAGGCCGGGTGGTTAAGGCCTTTCGGGTCGGGCCATCAACGGTGGCGGCTGATCTGGAATTGTATCAGGAGGTGGTAATGGCCTTTCTCCTGGATACTTACCAGCCAGGGGTGGCTGGAGGAACTGGTAAAAGTTTTGATTGGTCCCTGGTGGAAAAGCTGGCGCCGGTCCGGCCGGTTATTTTAGCTGGTGGTCTTGCCCCGGATAATATAGCTGATGCTATTAAAATGGTGCATCCCTATGGGGTTGATGTCAATTCCGGGGTGGAAACCGAGCCGGGGCGCAAGGATATGATAGCGATTTCCCGGCTGGTGGCTGAGGTGGCCCTTGCCGACAAGAGCCGTTTTGACGAAAGATCCAGGGTACAGGAAATCTGATCCGGTCAGTTAAATTTTAATTTTTCTCCAGATTTCAGGCGGCTGGTTTCATTACGACAAAGCGGCTGTGGCGACCTCTTTTGATCAGGACCAGAACAGCGCTGCTTTTATCTGCCCCTTCCAGGGCCTTGCTGTAATCCTTCAGGTTCTCCACCTTCATCCGGTTAACCTCCAGAATGATATCACCCTGTTTTAAGCCGGCAAGATGGGCAACTGATCCTTGCTCCACATTGGCAATAACCAGGCCGGAGTCAATCTGTAATTTTAGTGAATCAGCCAGTTCCGGGGTAAGCTCCTGTACAGTCATTCCAAGTCTTGTGCTTTCTTCTGCTGCGGCAGCAGACAGGTCTTCCGCCAGTTGACCGATTGTTACCTCCAGGGTTTCTTCCTGATTGTCGCGGAATATGGTGACCTCGGCCCTGGAATCAATTGGGGTCTGGCCTACCATGGTGGGCAGCATATTCATCTGGGTAATCTCTTTACCGTTAAACCGGATGATGATGTCACCAGCCTTGATACCGGCCTTTTCTGCCGGGCCGTCCGGGGTTACTTCGCCAACCAGGGCGCCGATTGGCCTTTCCAGGCCGAATTGATCGGCTATCTCTTTAGTTACATTCTGGATCATTACCCCGAGCCAGCCCCGGGTAACTTTGCCATTGTCTTTTAGTTGGTTAATGATATTGCGGGCAATATTTACCGGAATGGCAAAACCGATGCCGATATTGCCCCCATTGCGACTGTAGATGGCGGTATTGATTCCCACCATTTTGCCGTTCATGTCAAAGAGGGGGCCGCCGGAATTGCCCGGATTGATTGAGGCATCGGTCTGGATAAAGTTTTTGTACCCGCCGCCGCCGAGGCTGCGACCCTTGGCGCTGACAATGCCGGCGGTAACCGTCTGCTCAAAGCCGAAGGGGTTTCCAATGGCGATTACCCAGTCTCCCACCCGGAGTTTGTCAGAGTCACCCATGGCGGCAAAGGGCAGGTCCTCATCTGTCTCTATTTTGATTAAGGCCAGATCACTTTTCTCGTCCCGGCCGATGATATTGGCAGAAAACTCCTTCCGATTGGCAAAACGGACATTAATCTCATCGGCGTTCTGAATAACATGGTTATTGGTAAGGATATAACCGTCGGCAGAGGTGATTACGCCGGAGCCGAGACTGGTTCGTTCCTGTTTGCGCTGGGGTTGCATACCTTGGAACCCGGGATTGTTGAAGAAATGGCGGAAAAGCTCGGGAATGCCGGAATGGTCAGGAAAGGGGAAATTGGGTCTCTGTTTTTTTTCCACTGTCTGGGTGGTATAAATATTTACTACTGTTGAGCCGTGCTCCTCTACCAGATCGGCAAAGCTATCAGGCCGGGCCGCCACGGCAGGGCTGGCAAGATTAATGCTGATTAAGAAAACAATTATGGTGTTGGCGATCTTATTCATATTCACCTGGGTACTTGATTATAATTTTGGGTTACAGAGGCGCTGGACAGGTATCTTAATTTTATTGTAATTGGACTGCTACGGTAATATGGCGCTTGGGTGGGACATAATGGTTGTTATGCCCGGAGTAAGAGCGGCAGATTGTGTCATGCTGGGAACATAGATGCTGGAGCTGACCAATGCCCTGGGAGGGAATTGCCAGCAGGACATTATTGTTGTTCAGGGTCTTAATTTCGCCGGTGGAGGCATGGATGAGTTGATGGACCCGCTGGAGTTGCTCGTTTCTGGATCTTGCCTGCAGGGTTATATGCAGGTCAGGGGTGTTAATGTTTGCTTGTTGCCTTAATCCGGCGCTATTGCTGGTGGAGACATAGCTTATCTGGGGTACTTCCTGCTTGAGTCGGGCGATAAGGGGAGATGGCTTGAATATCTCCTGGGCCTGATTGTTATAAGTGGAGAGCTGAGGAACCCCGGGGTAGTAATCAATTGAATCCGAAACAGCAGCAACCAATGTTGTCTGTTGGGAAGATGTCTGGCTGCCGGCAACCAGGGTGTCTGTGAGGGGCTTGTCTGGCAGGATACCGGTTTTGAAAATGGCGGCGGATATAATGCCCACCATTACCAGGGCCAGACCGGAAGATGTGGCAAGAAGGGCTGGTTTAACAGTGAAGAATTTTTGTAGTTTGGCAAGGATACCTCCCGGCTGGAGTTTCTCCTGAACCCCCACCAGGAAATCGGCAGGTGCTGATTGCATCGGGATCTGGTGGAGAAGCTGGACGGTTTGCTGGAACAGGCGCCATTCCTCGGCGCAATCAGGACAGGTTGCAAGATGGCTGCTGAGCCTGGAGGTAAGATCCAGGTCAAGATCGTGCTCAAGATAATCTGAAAAATAATTCTGGCAGTTTTGACAGTCCATAATGTTTCCGTTGTTGCTGATTATAGTTTGGAGTGGATATTTTTAAGTTTCTTTTTCAGAGCTGCCCGGGCCCTGTTTAATTTTGATTTAACTGTTCCCAGGGGGATATCAAGGATCAGGCTGATCTCATCATAGGGCAGACCCTGCAGGTCGCGGAGGATGATGATTTCTTTTTCCGCCGGATTTAAGGAATCGATCCCTGTTCTAACTGTTTTAATTATGTCTTGTTGTTCAAGGTCCTTTTCCGGGGTTTCCCACTTGGTCGGTTGCAGGTAGGAGTTGGGGTCGTCCAGGGAGTGGTTGCTGAACACTCCGTGCCGTACCATTTTCTTATATCGATTACGGCAATGATTAATTCCTATCTGATATAGCCAGGCTCCAAATTTAGCATCGTCCCGCAATTTGGGCAGAGCCCGGAATGCGGTAACAAAGATATCCTGAGCAAGGTCCTTGGCCTCTTCCGGAATTTTTACATAATTAAGAGCCAGGCTGTATATTCTGTTCTGGTAGAGGAGAACAAGCCGGTTAAATGCCTGGTTGTCTCCCTGGCGACAAGCCTGTACCAGTTCTGTGGTTTCGTCTGTTGTCATTTTAAGTTCTGTTTTTTGTTCAGCCTGAGGCCTGTTGTCATAGACTGCTCAGGTAACGTAAAATTTTCCGACAACAGATATTGCAATAAGTGACTGCTGTTTTTGGAAAATGTTCCCATTTTTATTTTCTTTTCCCAGCTTTTCAATGCTGGTATGTTATTTTATTAAAATAAAGCAAATAATAACATTACCTTAAGATTATATGGATTCAAAGATAAATATGGACAAGATAATCAGTGAGCTTCCCGGGATCTTCAAATTAAAAGATACCACCGAAGTTGGTGATATTGTGGTGATAGTCATGGAGAGTCCCCAGTCAATTCTCTACGGTCTGGTTACCAGTTTTGAGCGGGATCGGAACAAGAAGGGGGAGTGGTGGAATGTGGGATTGCAGATCCTGGTTCTGCCCCCGCAAAAGGTGGTCTGGACTTTGCGGACTCCCCAGTTCACTGGTCAGGAGGTTTTTACCATGGGAGGGGAGAAGAGGTTTATCCAGGCGGTTGACTTTATGGGTAAGGCACCTGGGCCTGATGCCAGCCCTGAACCACCATCGGATCCGCCAGGCGGCAGGCAGCGACCAGCCCTGCGGGTAATAAAATAAACAGGCATGAGGAAGAAGGTGTTTGAGCAGGAGTTTGTTGTAAAAAATAAGCTTGGTCTCCATGTTCGGGCTTCTGCCCGGCTGGTTGCTCTGGCCCAGCAGTTTGAGGCTGGTATTTTTCTTATCCGAAACGGGGAAGAGGCTGACTGTAAGAGTATTCTTGATGTAATGTCCATGGCCTGTGACAAAGGTTCTCTGGTCAGGATCAGGGTGGATGGTTCTGATGCCGGGAAGGCCATGGCGGCAGTGGCAGCATTGATTGATAATAAATTTGATGAAGATTAAGTAATGGAATGCCTCAAGGGACAAGATCAGGCTAATCAAATTAAAGGGGTTGGTGTTTCCCCCGGGATTGCCATTGGCCGGGTGGTTTTGCTTGATAAAGAGGTGAACTGGCCCCGGCGTGATCTTGGTCAGGATGAGATTGAGCTGGAACACCAGCGTTTTGTTCGGGCGGTGAATGGGGTGGAGTCCCGGTTGGAGGCTGTCCGGGATCAGCTTGATTCTGATATTGCCGAGTATGCCGCTCTGATTGACAGCCATATCCTCATGCTGCGGGATACCATGCTCTTTAATAAGACCCTTGCCCTTATTGAAGAAGAGATGATCAATGCGGAGTGGGCCCTTGATAAGGTGCTGGAAAAGGTTGAGGCCAGGTTTGCCACAGTGACGGATGATTATCTCCGGGAGCGGTTTCAGGACGTGCGCCAGGTGGCAGAGCGGATCATGCGGGATCTTGCCGGTCAATGTTCTCGTCAGGCTGATTTTTCTGAAGATGTTATCCTGGTAACCCGGGATCTGTCGCCGGAAGATATTCTGCGAATGCGTTCGCCTAAGGTTCGGGGGTTTCTTGCCGAGATGGGTGGTGAGACTTCCCATAGTGCCATCATTGCCAGGGCCTTGCGGATTCCGGCAGTGGTGGGCTTGAAAAAGGTTGCCAGCCGGTTTAAGGGAGGGGAGCTTGCTCTGCTTGATGGTAGCGCTGGTCTGGTCTGCTTAGACCCCTCTCCCCATGATGTAGATTATTACCGCCAGAAACAGCTCAGGTTTAAGCAGTACAATAAAGAGGTTGCCGCTTTTGCCCATTTGCCGCCGGAGACGGTGGACGGGCTAAGGGTAAAGGTTGAGGCCAATATCGAGATGGTGGATGAGGTGGATCAGGTCCATGAATATGGGGCTGGTGGCATTGGTCTATTCCGCAGTGAGTATCTTTATCTGGGACGGGATATTCTGCCGGATGAAGATTATCTCTACGATGTTTATCGCCGCATCTTAACCCGGATGGCTCCCTTGCCGGTTACTATTCGGACTCTCGATGCCGGTGGCGATAAGATCGGCAGCTGGCAGGCAGGGGATGAGGCAAATCCGGCCCTTGGCCTCAGGGCCATCAGATATTCACTGAGCGAGCCAGATCTTTTTGCGGTTCAGCTCCGGGCCCTGCTTCGGGCCAGCAGGCATGGGCGGTTGAGGATCATGTTTCCCATGATCTCCTCTTCCTGTGAGCTTGACCGGGTCATAGAAATCCTGAACGAGGTCAAAAAGGATCTCTATCTCCAGGGGGTTAATTTTGATCCGGAGGTGGAAATCGGGATCATGGTCGAGGTTCCCAGTGCGGTTACCATGGCTGATGTTCTTGCCCGCCAGGTGGATTTTTTCAGTATTGGGACCAATGACCTTATTCAGTACGCCTTGGCTATTGACCGGGTTAATGAACATGTCTCCCATATGTATGAGCCTCTGCATCCGGCTGTGATCAGGCTGATTTCTCAGGTGGTGGAAGCCGGTCACCTGGCGGGAATCGAGGTTACTCTCTGTGGCGAGATGGCAGGTGACCCAACCTGTCTGCCTCTGCTTTTGGGGTTGGGGGTCGATGTTGTCAGTATGCACCCCCGGGCAATTCCTTTGATCAAGAAAATTATCCGTTCCACAGTGGCAGCTGAGGTTGAATTGTTGCTTCCTGATCTGCTTTCCTGTGTTTCGGGTAAAGAGGTGCGAAGCCGGCTCAGTGAATTTATCCAGAATAATTATAGAGATGATTTTCCGGGGGTTTCTGAGCAATGAGTCCGGTGGCAGAACGAAATCTTATTTCTGAAATTGCCTCCCTTGCTGCTGGTGATGCCCATGACCTGGTAAAGGGAATTGGTGATGACTGTGCGGTGGTAAGTCGGCAGGGCGGCTCAGTTGAACTTATTACCACCGATACCCTGGTCAGTTCGGTGCATTTCGGTCACTGGCACCCGCCCAGGCTGCTGGGACGAAAGGCGGCCATGGTAAATATCAGTGATATTGCGGCCATGGGTGGCAAGCCTCGTTTTGCTCTTCTTTCTCTAACTCTTTCTTCAGATTGCCAGCAGGACTGGCTTAATAATTTTATTGAAGGCTTTCGGGAGGCCCTTGCCAGCTTTGATGTTGTTTTGGTGGGTGGTGATACGGTTTCCGGCTCTGGCGGATTCATGGCCTCGGTTACCTTGATCGGAGAGATGGCGGCCAGCCAGGTTTGTTACCGGGCCGGAGCCAGGGAAGGTGATGAGGTCTGGGTCAGTGGATGTCTGGGGGAGGCGGCTGCCGGTCTTGAGATATGTCGCAGGGAAATGGCGGCAGATGGGCTGGATTCATTGATCAAGGCCCATCTTGATCCACAGCCCCAGGTTGCATTGGCCAGGGTCCTTGCTGCCAGTGGCTCAGTTCATGGAATGATGGATCTCTCTGATGGTCTGGCTACGGATCTGGCCCATATTTGCCTGGCAAGTGGTCTGGGGGCTGAAATCCGGGGGGATGATCTTCCCTTGAGCAAAGAATTGCGCCAGGCAGCCCATGACCTGGAACTTTCTCCTCTTGACCTGGCCCTGAAGGGGGGTGAGGATTATCAACTGGTATTCACCGGTGCCGCGGCAAACCGGCATATTTTTCAGGATATTGGTCAACAATGTGCTGAGAGCTTGACCTGTGTCGGCCGGCTTGTTGGTGGCAATGGGATTGCTCTTCTTGATAATGATCAGCGCATTGATATTACCTTCAGTGGTTATGAGCATTCCACCTAATCTTTTTGACATTCAGACCTCTTTTATTCCTACTGGTGATCAGCCCCAGGCCATTGTCGCTTTAGGTAAAGGGGTGGAGGACGGGGCCAGGGAGCAGGTGCTGCTGGGGGTAACCGGCTCCGGCAAAACCTTCACCATGGCCCATCTCATCGCCAATACCCGGCGTCCGGCCCTGATTCTGGCTCCCAATAAGACTCTGGCTGCCCAGCTCTATGCTGAGTTTCGTGAGCTTTTTCCGACCAATGCGGTGGAGTATTTCGTCAGTTATTATGATTATTATCAGCCGGAGGCCTATATCCCCCAGTCTGACACCTATATTGAAAAGGATTCATCAATCAACGATGCCATTGACAAGATGCGACATTCTGCCACCCGGTCGTTATTGACCAGGGAGGATGTGATAATCGTTGCCAGTGTTTCCTGTATCTATGGCCTGGGCTCACCGGAGGAGTATCGTAATATGCATCTTGCCCTCCAGGTCGGAGAGGATTGTGGACCCCAGGCAGTGCAGCGCCGTCTGGTTCAGATGCTTTATCAGCGCAATGATATGTCGTTTCACCGGGGTACCTTCAGGGTGCGGGGGGATGTAATTGATATTCTGCCGGTCCATGAGGAGGAACTGGCGGTGCGGGTGGAATTTTTTGGAGATACGGTGGACAGTATCCGCCTGATTGACCCCCTGCGTGGGACAGTGCGGGAAAGGGTGTCTGAATATATGGTTTATCCTGGTAGTCATTTTGTTACCAGCCGTGAGCGGATGGTTCGGGCCATGGAATCCATACGGGAAGAGCTGAAATGTCAGGTAGCAGCCTTTGAAGAGGAAGGGCGACTTCTTGAGGCCCAGCGTCTTCATCAGCGAACTATGTTTGATCTGGAGATGATGGGTGAGCTTGGTTATTGTAACGGTATTGAGAATTACAGCCGTCATCTCACCGGCAGGCAGGAAGGCGAGCCTCCACCCACTCTCCTTGATTATTTCCCGGAAGATTTCCTCCTCTTTGTTGACGAGAGCCATATTGCCATTCCCCAGGTCAGGGGCATGTATAACGGTGATCGTTCACGCAAGAAAACCCTGGTGTCCCACGGCTTTCGGCTGCCGTCGGCCCTGGATAACCGCCCTCTTACCTTTGATGAATTTGATTATCGGATGAATCAGGCGATATATGTATCGGCAACCCCCGGTTCTTTTGAGCTTGAGCGTTGTGGGGGCAGGATGGTGGAGCAGGTGATTCGCCCCACCGGTCTTCTGGACCCTTTAATTGAGGTAAGACCTGCGTTGACTCAGGTGGATGATCTGCTGGAGGAGATTCGCAAACGGCAGGAAGTGGGGGAGGCGGTATTGGTAACCACTCTGACCAAGCGAATGGCAGAGGATCTTACTGAATACTATGAGGGGTTGGATATCAAGGTGCGTTATCTTCATTCAGATATCAAGACCCTGGAGAGAATGGAGTTGATCAGGGACCTGCGTTTAGGGGAATTTCAGGTTCTGGTGGGGATAAATTTATTGCGAGAGGGTCTTGATATGCCCGAGGTTTCCCTGGTGGCAATTCTGGATGCGGATAAGGAGGGGTTTTTGCGGAGTGAACGGGCCCTTACCCAGACCTGTGGCCGGGCTGCCCGTAATGTGGGGGGGATGGTTATCATGTATGGTGACAAGGTCACCGGATCAATGCAGAGGACCATTGATGAAACCAATCGTCGCCGGAGCCTGCAGGATGCTTATAATATCCAGCATGGTATTATTCCCAGGACGGTCCAGTCCACGATCAAAGGCATAGGCCTTGAGGAAGATTCCGGGGCTGATGAGCTGTTGAAAGCGGCGGAAAAAGAGGTGGGCTATCTTAACCTTAACGACCTGCAGAAAGAGATGAAGCGTCTTGAGCAGGAGATGAGTGATTGTGCAACCCGTTTAGAGTTTGAGGAGGCAGCGGTTTTCCGGGATAAGATTAAGGTCTTAAAAGAGAAAGAGCTGCAGTGGTTATGAAGAAATTTATCTATAGATTATCCATCCGGTTTGCCCCTTTGATTTTCAGGGTAATTGCCTTTTTCCTCTTTGTTACCTGTCGGGTTAAGCGCCGTAATTATCATTATCTTGTTGATTTTGTCGATAGGGGCCACCCCTTTATCCTGTCTTTCTGGCATTACGGGGTGATTTATATTGTCCATGCGGAAGGCGGGAACAGACCATATGCCGCCATGGTCAGTCCCAGCCGGGACGGGGAATATATCTCCAGAATTCTTCAGGGAAAAGGTTATGAAACTGTCCGGGGTTCCCGTACCGGGGGCGGGATTGGTGCTCTCAAGGGTTTATTGCGGCTGATTCGAAAAGGGCGGATTGCGGTTTTAGTGGCAGATGGTTCCCAGGGGCCGTCCCGTAAGGCCCAGGCCGGGGCGGTGCTGCTGGCAAGCAGGACAGGCGTGCCCATTGTTCCCATGGGCTGGGGGGCCAGCCGTTATTTTGTCTTTCGCAGCTGGGACCGGACAGCATTTCCTCTGCCTTTTGCCAGGGTAATGATGGATTATGGTGAGCCTTTACAGGTGCCGCCCAATCTTGATCAGGAAGGAATCGAGAAATATCGCAGGAAGCTTGAAGAGAGTCTTGACCGGCTATATGCTGATTCCTGGGGTTATTTCGGCAAAAAGGAACATTAAGCCCAAAAACCCCCCCATCGCCTGTTAAGACGGTGGGGGTTTTTTGAACTATGATTGTCCGGTCTGAAGCGAATTATTCGAGACCAGCCATTACCGCGTCACGAACCTCACCGATGGAGGGGGTGCCGTCCACAGAGATGGTTTTAGGCCCGTCAACGGATTTGAAGAAATTAACCGCAGCCATGGTTCCGGTATTGTCGTCATAGTAGATATTGTGACGCTTATCAATGGCACCTTCGTCCTGGTCATCGGGTCGGGCGCTGAGGTCACCGCCGCATACCCGGCAGATCAGTTTACCGTCTTTTTCAACTGGCTTGATGGCATCGAAGGCGATATGGTTTGGGTGGTTATTGTCGTTGGCGCAGAGACGACGACCCATGATACGTTCTTTGGCTATCTGACGATCAAGAATGATCTCGATTACATAATTAAGATCCATGCCGGCTTCGCCAAGGGCTTTGTTCAGGGTCTCGGCCTGGACCTTGTTGCGTGGAAAACCGTCCAGCAGCCAGCCTTTGGCACAGTCATCTTCCTGGAGACGGTTAAGGATCATGGGAATGGTGATGTCATCGGGAACCAGGTCGCCGCGATCGATATACTCTTTGGCCTTGGTTCCGAGCTCAGTACCTTCGCCGATATTCTTCCGGAAAATAGCACCTGATTCGATATGAGCGATATCGTATTTTTCCTGGACTTTGGCGCCCTGGGTTCCTTTACCACTGCCGTTCGGGCCGAAAACTAAAATGTTCATTTCTGCTCTCCTGTAGGTATTATTATAAAAATTACGCCATTAAATTTTAACAAAAAATTATATCTCAACCAGATAGCCAATGCCATAAAAAAATGAATCTTTATTCAGTTAACGCCCTGGAATGCCGATAGGGTTATTAATGGCTGTGGCTCATTAGAGATTATTATTTGTCATGGTAAAAAAATTTAGTACCTTGTAAAATCAATTTTTTCGCTATGGATTGTTAACAGGCTTTTTATGGAAATTAATTTAAATAAGACTCTGGCCACTACTACTCTTCTTATTGTTATCCTTGCCTTCTGCACAACTGGCTATATGCTGATCGAGGGCAGCAATTTCAGTGACAGTCTCTATATGACCCTGATTACCATCAGTACGGTTGGTTACGGTGAGACGGTCAATTTAAGTCCGGCTGGTCGTTATTTTACCATGGCCCTGATTTTATCCGGGGTCGGGTTTGTCATGTTTAATTTTGATGATTGTCTTTAGATTTGCCAGCAGAGCTTAAGGTGATTTAATGAAGGTCCAGTCAGCACTTGAAACCTCAGCTGATGAGCTGATTAAAAATGGCGTGGAGATTCTTGACGGGTCTTTTCTGCTCAAGGTGTCGGAAGATAGATTGCGGGCTCTTGTCTATCCTCTGGAGGGGGTAGATGCTGCCTCGGCCAGGGAATCTTTTTATGAGATTCTTCAGGAGGTGCAGCGCTATGGGGTTTCTTTCGGTTTTTTGCCGGGGCTGGAGGCTACCCCCAATAGCGGGTTTATTATCAGTAAGGGTAAGCCGGCGGTGGATGGGGAAGATGCCCGGATGCGTCCGGTGGTCGCTCCGGCTGGTAATTATGTCCCCAAAACAGCCGATGATAACCACGATCAGGTGGATCATCGTGAGCTTGGCCATATTGTTAATGTCCGCAAAGGGCAGCTTCTGCTCGAGAAGGTGCCGGCAACTGCCGGTTCGCCGGGCATGGATGTCTTTGGAGTGCATCTGCCGGCCCGGGCCGGAAGTAATGTTACCCTGAAGTGTGGCAAGGGTGCGGAATTGTCTGGTGACGGTCTCCGGGTGACTGCCATGGCCCAGGGTGAATTTGTCATGGATAAAGGCCGGCCGGTGGTCAGCCAGGAGCATGTTTTGGCCGGTGATGTGGACACCGGGGTGGGTAATATCTCTTTTAGTGGTAATTCCCTGGTGATTGAAGGCAAGGTCAAGTCTGGTTTCAAGGTTGCCTGTGTCGGTGATATTTCCATTGAGCAGGGGGTGGAGAATGGCATTATCCTGGCGGATGGTGCCATTTCGGTAAGTGGTGGTGTTGTGGGTCATGAGGCCACGGTCAGGGCCAAGGGTGATATCCATTTTGATTTCTGTGAAAATTCAAAACTGATTGAAACCCAGGGTTCACTGCTGGTTAATGCTTTTGTTGTTCAGGGTGATGTTAAGGCGGCAGGAGACATCAAGGCTTTGGGGGATAAGGGCGCCTTGATTGGAGGGACATATATTGCCGGTGGCAGTATCTTTGTTAAGGACCTGGGCTCGGATGGTGAGGTGCTCACTGAATTGTCCGTGGGGCTTGATCCGGCTCTGGCCAAGCGCAAAAAAATAATTTCTGAGGCCAGGGAACTGGTTCCCGGTCGTTTAAACGACATTATCCGCAATATCAGCACCCTGAGTGAGCTTAAAAAGAATATGGGTAAAGACTTTCCGGTGGATAAGGAACGGCTTCTGCTTAAATTAAATGATCTGATGCCGAAGATGATGGATAAAAGCGCCCTGCTTACTGAACTTGAAAAACAATTGGCCGAGGATCTGTCCAGGCGGATTGATGATGGAGTCTATGTCTATGGCACGGTTTATCCCGGGGTCAGGATCAATATCGGGACGGCCTCTAAATTGATCATGGAGAAGGAGAGCCAGGTGGTGATTGATTATAAGGCCAAGGACCAGAAGATCCAGATTCGCGGGATGTCCAAAGACGAAGCCAGGCTGGGAGAAGAGTAGGTCCTTCCCCCATTCTTCGTTTAACCTGCTTTCGTCTTAATTGCTGTTCTGGCAAAGAGCCAGCATTTCCCGAACTGCCTGATCAAGACCAACAAAGATAGCCCGGGCCATTACCGCATGGCCGATGCTCAGTTCTTCAATTTCCGGCAGAGCCGCGATTTTTCTGGTATTGACATAATTAAGGCCATGGCCGGCGTTAACCCGTAGTCCGCTTTGGTTTGCCTCCTGAACAGAATCGGCAATCATCTGAAATTCTTTTTCTTCTTCATCTTCGCTTATGGCGTCACTATATCGACCGGTATGGATTTCAACAAAAGTTGCCCCAACCTCCTTTGCTGCCTGGATCTGGCTGGAATCAGGGTCAATAAAGAGGCTTACCGGAATATTTTTATCTGTCATCCGGCCAATGGTCTGGGTCAGGTGGTCCATCTGGCCGGCAACATTGAGCCCGCCTTCGGTGGTCAGTTCTTCCCGTTTTTCCGGGACCAGAGTGACAATATCAGGTTTTAGGTCCAGGGCTATTTTGATTATCTCTTCGGTGGCCCCCATTTCCAGGTTGATCTTGGTCTTGACGGTCTGGCGCAGGAGGATGACATCACGGTCCTGGATGTGCCGACGATCTTCCCGGAGATGAACAACGATGCCAACTGCCCCGGCCAGTTCGCAGATACCGGCGGCCAGAACCGGGTCTGGTTCATCTATGCCCCTGGCTTGACGCAGGGTTGCCACATGATCGACATTGATTGCTAAATCTACCATCTTCTTGTCTCCTGGTTAATCACTTGGTTAATGGTTGAATCTGTTTATTAAGGGCGTGAAGCAACTCCTGTTCCATTGCTGCCATGGTGGCGGCCTCTTCTGCCCCCTGTTCATGATCATATCCCAGCAGGTGAACCAGGCCATGGACAAGTAGAATGGCCATATAATCAATAACAGCCATTTTAACCGCTCTGGCTTCCCGCCGGGCTGTTTCCACTGAGATTGCAATGTCACCCAGCATCTGGGGACCAAAGTCCGGATTGTCATTGTCCAGCATGGGGAATGAAAGGACATTGGTGGCTTTGTTTTTTTGCCGGTAGTTGGAGTTAAGCTCTTTTATTTCCTGATCATCAATCAGGATAAGGCTCAGTTCCTGGTGGGAGAGTTGTAATTGCTCGAGTAATTGGTTGGCTATCTTGATAAAATTGTTCAGATCAAAGGGCAGCGCCTCCGGCATGTGGTTTTGGCAGAGAACGGTCATTTCTTCTTTTTGCGGGCATAGGACTTGATTATTTCCCGAACCAGGGGATGACGAACCACATCAGATTCATTAAAGTTGGTAAAGGCGATGCCCTTGACATTTTTGAGGATCTTACTGGCATGGACCAGACCGGAGGATCGCTCAAGGGGCAGATCAACCTGGGTAATGTCGCCGGTTATCACCGCCCGGGAATTAAAACCCAGCCGGGTCAGCAGCATTTTCATCTGCTCCGGGGTGGTATTCTGTGCCTCATCAAGAATGACAAAGGCATTGTTCAAAGTGCGGCCCCGCATGAAGGCCAGGGGGGCGATTTCGATTTCGCCCTGTTCCACCAGCATTGCGGCCCTTTCCCGACCAAGCATATCATTTAGGGCATCATAAAGGGGGCGGAGGTATGGGTTGATTTTCTCAGCCATGTCACCGGGAAGAAATCCGAGCTTTTCTCCGGCTTCCACTGCCGGTCTGGTCAGGATGATGGATTTTACCTGTTCACTGGTGAAGGCGGCAATGGCCATGGCCACGGCAAGGTAGGTTTTGCCGGTACCGGCCGGGCCAATGCCAAAGGCGATGTCATGGTCACGGATGGCATCGATGTATTTTTTTTGGTTGATGCTCTTGGGAGAGATTACACGCTGGCTGGCAGT
Organism: uncultured Desulfobulbia bacterium; assembly: GCA_964653055.1. Taxonomy (GTDB): domain Bacteria; phylum Desulfobacterota; class Desulfobulbia; order Desulfobulbales; family SURF-16; genus CAZZCA01. The sequence goes on from CAZZCA010000001.1 coordinate 28,443, forward strand.
TATATAAACCTGGTCAAGGAAGATCTCCTTCAGGTTGGCCTGGGGAGATCGTTCCATGATCCGCATGGCATAGGCCACGTCAGCAGGGTAGACCGGGTAATCGGTGGTGATCAGCTCATAGAGCTGCTCGAGGGTTCTGGTGGCCAGTCTGGTGCTGTGTTCAGGCCCGGTAATGGTTAATTTGGTCCCCCGGGCCTTGATTGAAACACATCCAGCCTTCTCCAGGGCGTGCAGGTTACGGTTGAGGTCACCGTATAATTGCCGGGCGACCTCATTGTCATTAAAGGTCAGTTCATGGACAGAATTTTCACCCATAATTATTGTTTACTGATTTTTCCTGGAATTAGCCAGTTCCTCATCAATAATTTTCTGAGCAGCAGCAGCGTTTCGTTTTTTCAGTTTACGGCCGTTAATGAAAATTGCCGGGGTTCCGGTTACTCCGGCATTTTTGGCATCTTTCATGTCCTGCTCAACCCTTTTCCGTGAATCAGGGCTGTTCATATCCTTATTGAACATGGTCATGTCCAGGTTGATCTGCTCTGCTATCTTGGTGAAGGTATCCGGAGTAAGGGAACGTGAATGGAGAAAGAGCTCATCGTGGTATTCCCAGAATTTGCCTTGTTTCTGAGCAGCTATTGATGCCATGGCTGCCGGTTTGGCGTTTTTATGCATACGCAAAGGCATGTGTTTGAAAACTATCTTGATGCTTCCCATATTATTTTCGAGCAACTGCTCGAGGAGCGGCCCCAGTCGGCCGCAATAGGGTCATTGGAAGTCACTGAATAAGGCCACAACCACCGGTGCGTCAGCCTCACCCAGGAATGGGGATCCTTCAGTATTGATATCAATAATATAGGAATAACTTATCTCTTCAATTCGACCGGTAGAGTCGTTGCTGAGGAAAATCTTGTTGCCGATTCCGGCCATATCCAGACCGGAAACTGAAATACGGCTGGTGTCCGGGCTGACTTCAAAGGAGTCTTTTAATATGCCGGTATTGGTATAGATATGGACCTTGCCACTGGTGAGGATGAAGACGTGCTTGCCATCGGTGGAGCTGGCAATATCAATAATAGCACTGTTGATCTGAATACTGCTGGTTTTGTCCCAGTCAATTCTGGCATGGGCTGACACTGCCATCATGGCAGTTATGAGCAAGGACCAGAAAAATAAGCGAACTGGTTTCATTAAATCCTCCTGCAGGTTGTTTGGTTAAAGGCAGATGTTTGCCTGTCTGATTAATTTCACGGCATTATATCTCTTTAAGCTGATACTTCAACTCTAAACAATGTTCCTGGAATTTTTGCCATTCATAGAGTTTTATTAATTATGGCTCCGGTCATTTATGCCGGTGATTGCTTCTGGATAATTTCGCTGATGAAGATCGCCAGGTGTTTAACTCTGGCTGCCATATGTCTGCGGGCAATATTCTGGCGCCATTGCAGAAGACAGCCACTGCAACTGGTGAGCAGCAGGTTTTCTTCCAGGCCAAGCAGCTCAAGGGTCTGGTCAGCGATCTTGCTGGCCAGTTGGGGATGGCTCAGACGAAAGAGACCACCGTTACCGCAGCAGGTCTGGCCGTTAGGTAATTCCCTGGGGGGGGTGCCAGTTATGGCCCTGATCAATTGTCGCGGCTCAGCCGTTATTTTATCGGGGTTTAAGCGGAGGTGACAGGGGTCATGGTAATATGGAGGGTTTGCTCTGCTGGCAGTGGCGGTGGCAGTGGCGGTAAAGCTGGGGAGGAAGTAGGATGAAAATTCTCTGATTCTCTTGCTGAAATTTTCTGCCTTATTGGCCCATTCAGGGTCATGGGCCAATAAGGTCTGATAGTTTTTGAGGAAACTATAACAGGAGGCGCAGGAGGTGAGGATTGGTCGGTCATTGTCAGCAAAGGCCGCAATATTCTCCCGGGCAAGTTTGCGGGCGGCTTTTTGGTTTCCGCAGCTGGCAGCGGCCAGGCCACAACATGTTTGTTCTTCCGGCTGCCAGGGTTTTGTGCCGGAGGCCAGTTGGCCAAGGTTAGTGGTTGCCCTGGCTATTTCCGGTTGGAGGTAGGTTGCCAGACAACCGGGGAAATAATTTAATTCATCTTCTTTCCCCGGGTGCTGATGATTGTTGTTGAGCGATCTTGCTGGCTCCGGGGGTGGGTTGAGGCCAAATCTCAGCCAAAGGCCACTGGTGGCAGGCAGGTATTTTATGAGGTTTTCACATATTCTGCCGGTTCCGGCCAGGATCTGAGATGAGGAGAAAGCCGTTTCGGCAAGCTTGCGGCTGATTGTGCTGGAGCGGTGGCCGGCAGAAAGCCGGCCCCGGGCCTGGCTGATGAGCTCAGGTGGATCAAGTTTGCGTGGGCAGATCTGGCGGCAGGCCCCGCAGAGAAGGCACTTGGAAAGAATATGGCCCAGGTTGCGGGTTCCTGTCTGGGGAAGGTGTTTTATGAGGTGAAGTTTGCCCCTGGCTGTCAGCGATTCTTTGCCGGTAATCCGGTAGATGGGGCAGACCGCAGTACAGGCGCCGCATTTGGCGCATTTATCTTCTTTCATCGCACCTCTATTTATGCCAGAGCAGGTATTCCTTGATAAAGGGGTCGATATTGCCATCAAGAACTGCGTCTGTATTGCCGGTTTCATGGTTTGTTCGGTGATCTTTAACCAAGCGATAGGGCTGCATCACATAGGAGCGGATCTGGCTGCCCCAGCCGATGTCTTTTTTCTCTCCCTGCATCGCCTGCCTTTTTTCCCGCTGGATGGCCATTTCCCGTTCATAGAGCCTGGCCTTGAGCATCTTCATTGCCATGTCTTTATTCCGGTGTTGGGACCTTTCATTCTGACATTGGACAACAATATTGGTGGGCAGGTGGGTAATACGGATGGCGGAGCTTGTTTTGTTAACATGCTGACCACCGGCGCCGCTGGCCCGGTAGGTGTCAATCCGCAGGTCTTTTTCATTGATGTCAACTTCAACCTCATCATCAAGCTCGGGAAAGATAAAGACCGAGGCAAATGAGGTATGGCGGCGGCCTCCGGCATCAAAGGGTGAAATGCGGACCAGGCGGTGGATTCCGTTTTCCGAACGGAGAAAGCCGTAGGCATTATGGCCTTTAACCATGATGGTAACATTTTTGATTCCGGCCTCATCAGCCGGTAGCAGATCCAGGATGGTGGTGGTAAAACCTTTGGCCTCGGCCCAGCGCAGGTACATTCGTAAAAGAATATCCACCCAGTCCTGGGCCTCGGTGCCTCCGGCCCCGGCGTTAATCGAGAGCATGGCGTTATTGCCGTCATGTTTGCCGGTGAACATGCATTCCAGTTCAAATGATGCCACCCGCTCATGTAAACCGGTTAACAGCTGGTCGGCTTCGGCTTCGGTTTCCTGGTCTTTTTCGCTGATTGCCAGTTCCAGGAGGATATCTGCCTCTTCCAGGGTTGATTGGCAGGCATACCAGCCATCGATGGTGCCTTGGAGGTTATTTATCTGTTTCTGGATTGTGCGGGCCCGGTCGGCGTCATCCCAGAACCCGGGTTTGGTGGTGGATGCTTCCAGCTCATGGAGTCGATCTTCTTTGTCGGCTAATTCAAAGATGCTCCTTCAAGGCGAGGAGACGATCTTGCAGGTCGTGGAGTTTTTGTTTCAGCTCAGCAGACATGGTTCTTGCCTTGGTGTCAGAAGTTTATTGAGAATTTATCTCTTGTTTAACAGCGGAGCTGATTATAACCGAAACCGCCTCTGATGAAAATAGAATATTGCCAGGGAGGTGGTCTATAGCCGCCTGGGTTTTCTGGTTATGACTTGGTGGATCAGCATGGCCATTGAGATTAATAAGCAGATCAGGGGAAAGTGGTGGCCCATGCGGCTGAAGAAGGTCAGACGGGAGCAGAGGGTTTGCTCTCTGGTGATAAAGGTGGGGCTGAAAAGGTCGGTTGCCTGGTGAATGCCGCCGGCCGGGTCGATGTAGCAGCTTATTCCGGTGTTTGCGGCCCGAGCCAGGCTGCGCTGGTTTTCCACGGCCCGGAAAACGGCCATGGACAGATGCTGCCTTGATGCGGCTGATTCCCCGAACCAGCCGTCATTGGTGATATTGACCAGGAGATTGGCCCCGGCCATGACATGTCGCCGGGCAATTTCCGGGAAAATTGATTCAAAACAGATGAGAACCCCTAATTGGGCTGGGCCACTGCTCATGGGGGGAGCAGAAGTGCCGCTGCTGAAATTGCCGGTGGCAGTAACCAGGGGGCCGGGCAGGGGCAGAATGTCGCTGAAGGGAAAATACTCACCAAATGGAACCAGGTGTTGTTTGTGGTAGAGCTTAGTCGCCTTGTTACCAAGGAGAATGGCGGAATTGTACAGGTGATTTCCCTCTGGGCTGCGGCTCAGGAAAGGGATGCCGGCCAGGAGGTTGAGGGACCTGTCTTTTTTGGCCCAGTTTTCCAGCTGTTGAAACAGGAATGATGAAAATGGGGTGAAAGGGATGGCGGTTTCCGGCCAGATGACCAGCCTGATTTCGTCACTGGTCAGGGCCTGTTCGCTTAACTGCAGATATTTGTCAATTGTCTGCTGGCGCAGGTCTGGTTGCCATTTCTGGTCCTGCTCAATGCTGGCCTGGATGATAGCGGTTTTGAAGGAGGGCTGGCTGTTGAAATTTTTGACAAGATCACGGTGCCTGGCGCCGGACCAGGACAGGCTTATCCCGATGACAAGCAGAGCGACAAGGAAGATACCATGACCATTGCCTGAAGAATTATTTCTTCCCCGTATATCTAACAGGTGAAAAAGCAGGCAGTTGGCCAGAACAATAATAAAGGTTATGCCATGGTGACCGGCAATTGTTGCCAGGGGAAGGATAAGGGGCTGGTTGTACTGGCTATAGCCCAGATCAAGCCATGGGAAACCGGTGAACAGGATGGCGCGGAGATGATCAAGGCCCACCCAGATGATGGGGGCTGACCAGATTAGCGTTTTTTTCTGACAGCGGCTGATAGCCGCGGCAAAGGCCGCCGGGAAAAGGGCCAGATAGCCGGCCAGCATGATGAGAGCCAGATAGGATACGGTAAGGGGCAGGTTGCCGTATTGGCTTAGGGAGATGGTGAGCCATCTTAATAGGGTCGCATGGTAAATAATGGCAGGCAGCAGGCAGAAAAAAAATGCTTTTCTGGTGGAGAGACGGCGGCTGGCACATAAGAGAGGGACAAGGGCAAGCCAGGCAGAGAAGCTGTAATCCATCCCCGGTGAGGCAAGGTAAAGCAGGAGAAACGACAGGGGGAAGAGTCCGGCGGCGACAAGGGAGGGCATGGCAGAATCAGGGGTTGAGCCGGTGGATCTTCACTGTTTTGATCTGTCGTTCATTGGCAGAGAGAACCTGGAATGTTAATTGCTCCCACCTGATACTGGTATCCGGCCCTGGTATCCGGCCAAGCTGATGGATAATGAAGCCCCCCACTGATTCATAGGGCCCCTTGGCCAGGGTGAGGTTGAAATAGGTCTCAATTTTTTCGATATCCGCCTTGGCTGAGATGATCAGGGTACGCTCGTCAATGACCTGCCATTCTTCGGTTTCTTTGTCAGATTCATCGGCAATTTCACCGACGATCTCTTCCAGGATGTCTTCCAGGGTTACCAGTCCTCTTACCGTGCTGAATTCATCGGTGACAATGGCTATATGTTTCTTTTGTTTCTGGAACTCCTGGAGGATGGTGACAACCTGGTCGCTTTCCTGGGCAAAAAGAGGTGGATGCAGTAATTTCTTCAGCGGAAGCATCGGGGTTCCGGCAGGGCAGGAAAGCAGGTCTTTGGCATGGACGATACCGACAATATTGTCCGGATTCTCCTTATAGACAGGTATCCGGCTATAACCATTATCCAGGACCAATTTGATGATGTCGCAATGGGGGGCGTCCATGGGGGCGCTGATTATTTCGGTGGCCGGAGTCATCACCTCAAGGACCAGGGTATCGCGGAAATCAAAGATGCTGCTGATCATCCGGCCTTCCTGGCTGCTGATCAGACCATGTTCCTCACCTTCGTCGATGAGTTCCTGGATTTCCTGCTCCAGTTCTTCTGTGGTGTCTGGCTGGGGACTTAAGCCGATGAGCTGGAGAAATCGGCGGAGAGGAGAGCTTTGGACTTCGTTTTGGGGAAGATCGGGCATATTGTTTTTTTGTTTATTAATGTTAATTTAATTAGAGCCTCAACTGAAGGGTAAAGTGGCATATCTGTCAAGAAAAAAATTGACGAAAAGCCTTGAAGCCGTTATATGCTCTTTTTCCTGTTGAAATGATATTTTTTTTGTTAAGAAGAGACATGGCATTATTAATGAATGCTTGCGAAAAAATAGAGGACATCGTAATGTCCCAGGCAGAAAAATTTTCGCCAATATTTCCCTTAATTTTACAATAATATGCCAAAAAAGAAAGAAAAGGTTCTGATCGCTAACCGGGGTGAGATCTCAAGACGAATTGCCCAGGCCTGTCAGGATCTTGATATTGATTTTGTGGTGATCTATACCGACGCTGATCGGGAGTCCGAACATGTCTTTCCTTATCTTAAGGAGGCGGGAGACGATAAGCGGGCCTGGCGGGTTTCAAGTTATACCGACCCCAATGATATCCTGGCAGTGGCGGATCATACCGGCTGTACAGCCATCCATCCTGGTTATGGTTTCTTTTCTGAGGATTTTCGTTTTGCCCGGCGGGTAACCGTTCGCCAGCGTCCTCTCACCTTTATTGGCCCTAAATGGGAGGTTATCAAGGATCTTGGTGACAAGATCAACACCAAGAAGGTTGCCAATAAACTGGGGATCCCGACAATTCCCGGCACCGATGCTCCCATTTATAATGAATTGGAAGCTGAGGCCGTGGCAGTTAAATTGCTGGCCGATCAGCGGGAGCAGGGTATTTCTGATCCTTCGATTCTGGTTAAGGCAGCAGCTGGTGGCGGTGGTATGGGGATTGAAGAGGTCCATGAGATCGAACAATTTCGCCGAACCTATCGCCTGGTTCAGAATTATGCCAAGCGTCAATTCGGTGATGGCGGGGTCTTGATTGAACAATGTCTGCGGGATTATAATCACCTGGAGGTGCAGCTGGTCTGCAGTCGCCATGGTGATCGGATCCATTTTGGCACCAGGAACTGTACCATCCAGAGTACCGGTCGCCAGAAAAGACTGGAGGCGGCTCCCGGCTTTGATGATGAATGTTTTGCCTACAGCTTTAATTCCCGTCAAGTTCTTGACCAGGTGGTGGATTATTCCCTGAAGCTGGCTGATCATGTCCAGTACGATAATGTGGGGACCTGGGAGTGGATTGTCAGTCGCAGCGGTCAGCCCTATCTGCTGGAGGTTAATACCCGGATCCAGGTGGAGAACGATGTCTCCGCCCGGATAAGTTATCTTAATAACCAGCAGCCTAATCTGATCAGGGAGCAGATCAGGCTGGCTCTTGGCGAACCCATGGGCTACAGCCAGAGCGATGTCCGTTTCCATGGTGCCAGCATCGAGTTTCGGATTGTGGCGGAAAACCCCGGGCATGGTTTTGCTCCCTGGGTGGGTACTATCTCCCGTTTTTCCTTCCCGGAAAATGACTGGTCTGCTGTCTATACCCAGGTTCCTTCTGATCGATCTTACGCTATTCCCAGTGATTATGACCCTAACCTGGCTCTGGCCATTGTCTGGGGAGATAATATGGATCATGCCAAGGAGAGGGGGCGTCGTTTTATTGCCGAGGTGGCCATTGAGGGTGAGAATGGTGCCGGTGAATCTATATTGACTAATATTACTTATCTAAAAGATAATATCGATAATCTCTTAACCTTTTAACCGGTTGTGGATGATGCGGCTCAGGACCGCTTTTTATTTATGGAAGATATTCGCAAAAGGCTACTGAACACAGCAGAGCGTATCAGTTATCTGATCCAGGTCAAGGATGATCCGGAATGGGGTAATCTGGCCGGTCTTCAGGAAAAGTTCGAGAATATCCGTGACGGTTTCTACGATTTCCCAGAGCATGAATTGCGCAAGGAGGTTCGTAATCTTGATGAGAGCGTCTCCTTTCTGGAGAAGCGTTGTGATGAAAATCTCAGCCCCATGGAACGGGTACGGATCGTGCGCAGTCCGTTTCGTTTTTCCATGAAAGACATCCTTGAAAATGTTTATGAGGATTATACTGAGCTGGGGGGTGAGGAAGAGGCTAATATCGATCCTTCCATAGTCTGTGCCAAGGCCACAGTGCTTAAATGGGTTAAAGATCGGGCCTATACCCGTCAGGTCATGGTTATCGGCCATGAAAAGGGCCATGGCGAGGAGTATCGTAACGGTGGTTCCAGTAAACCCTGGGGTAACGAGAAGGCTCTTCGTTTCATGCAGGTGGCCCAGACCGAGGGGATTCCCATTCATTCTTATATTTTTACCCCCGGCTCTTTTCCGGTGGAGGAGTACCCGGGAGCGGCCCAGCAGATTGCTCGGAATCTCTATGCCATGACCAAGCTGCGGGTGCCCTTTATCTCAGTTATTTCCGAGGGTGGTTCCGGTGGGGCCGAGGCCATTGGGATGTCTGATTTCCGGATGATGTTTTCCCATGGTTATTATTCCGTGATCTCTCCGGAAGGGGCTGCAGCAATTGAGGGTAAGATCAGGGAAGGTGAGAAGGTTCCGCCTGAGCTGGTTGAGGGCTGTGCCGAACGATTAAAGATCACCGCTGATGATAATCTAAAGCTAAAAAATATAGACCGGATCATCGATGAACCGGTTATGGGCTGCCGGCGGGATGATTTTGCTTTTTTCAAGCGTCTTCGTTTTGAAATGATTCGGGCCACTGATGAGGTGGTACTCCGGACCAAGAGTCTCCGTGCTTTTCGTGCCTATGAACTTAAGCTGAAAGAGGCGGCGGAAGATCTTGATCAGCATCCGGTGGATATCTCCTGGGAACTGGCCAAAGACGAGGTCAAGAGATTGCTCCAGCAGCGTTCCCGTAAATACAGGGAGATGGCTGTTCAGTCTGTGGGCGGCCTGCCTACTGCCCGGGAGTCTCTGATCAGGCGTTTTAAATATGGGGCCTGGGGAGTTTATTATAGTTTCCGTTATGATATTCTGCGTAAGCATCACCGGCAGGTTAAGAAGGTGATTAAGGATGTGTCGGCAGAAGGTTCCATGTTGATCAAACAGGTTTCCGCCCCCATTACCGCGGCCTATGATTTTGTCGGGAAGAAGCAGGATAATCGTCAGCTCCGGACAACCGGCAGTAATCAGCGTTATGCTCTGGAGTTTGGTGAAACCTATACCAGCCCATTGGCCAATGAGGATCGGACAGTTACCTGCCCAAATTCTGACAAACGGGGTTGTAAAGATCTATGGGTTCCGGATCTCTATGGTGAGTTCTGCGGGGTCTGTGAAAATTGCGGACATCATTTCCCCCTTGAGTATCAATGGTACCTCAAGCATCTTTTTGATCTTGGTACCCCCCGGGAATTTAACCGGGAGATTGTTGCCGGTAATCCCCTGGCAGCTGCCGGCTTTGAGAAACGGCTGGAGGCTGCCAAGAAGAAAACCGGGCGCAAGAGCGGGATTATCACTTTCGAGGCCCGGGTTATGGGGATCGAGGTGGTGGTTGCCATGCTTTACAGCGACTTCCGCAACGGCACGGTGGGCTCGGCAGAGGGCGAGAAATTTGTTCTGGCCTGTGAGATGGCCAAGCTTAAACGCAAGCCATTACTCTCTTATGTTCATACCACCGGCGGAATCAGGATCCAGGAAGGGACTCTCGGTGTTGTCCAGATGCCCAAATGCACCATGGCAGTCCGGGAATATGTTGATGCCGGTGGCCTTTATATAGTTGTTTATGATAATAACTCCTATGCCGGCCCGGTGGCCAGTTTCCTGGGTTGTTCTCATTATCAGTTTGCCATTCGATCATCCCGGATCGGTTTTGCCGGTCCCCGGGTTATTCGGGATACCACTGGTGATGATATACCCCCTGATTACCATAATGCACGTAATGCTTTGAAGCGGGGGCATATCCACGGTATATGGGATCGGCGTGAATTCAGGCAGAATCTTCATAAGGCCTTGACCACCATGGGTGGCAGTGGTCTTTATTACCGTTAGAGTCATAATAATTGCGGATGCGACAGCAAGATGAAAAACAGCGAAATAGATTATGATGCCATATTAAGCAAGTATCATGAAGACCCTTTCGGTTATGTTGATATTTTCACCAGGCATACCGGGGTTGTTCAGTTCCAGGTGGGTCTTGATGATAAGGTCAAAGGGATCAGTGGCAAATATCATCATAAGCCGGGGACCAGGCTATGTGTTATTACCCGGGAGCGTAATGATAAACCGGTTAATGCCCCGGCTGGCGGGGTGGTCTCCTTTATCCGGGGTGATCTTGAAGGTCAATTTGTTGAGGCTGGTGAGAAGATTCTGACCATTCGTTACCCCTTGAAAAAGCGTGAGATTATTGAGCAGATTCTCCGTCAGGTCCTCACACCCTTTGTTGCTCCGGAGCGGGCCAAGTATTTTTTTGCCATGGATATCCAGAACAGGATTGAGAAATTCGGTCAGCGCTCAGTTTCGATTAAACCTGGTGAAGAGATATTTACCATGAGCCTGATGAAGCGCGATACCCCTGTCTATTATGATGGCGAGCCGGGGATTATTCATTCCATTTATTTTAAGTCAGGGCTCAGCATTGATCAGGATGAGCCCCTCATTGGGATCTGTCCCCCGGATAAACTGAGCCTGGTGGAACAGATTATTACCCGGGTCAAGGCTGAATGGGCGTAGATTTTTTTCCTTCTTCCGGCGCTCTCCGGAAATATATCCATGGTCAGGAAACTGCCAGTCGTCGCCGGCAGATGCCGGCTCAATTAGTAGACGATATCCTTCGTTATGGAGCTGTAGTCGGCTCTTCGCTTTCTTTCTTCCCCAGCCTTGATCGAGGGATGGATCATGCCCGCAAGATAATCAATGACCATGAAGACAGTGGCCTTTCATTTGCCAGTGGAATGATTATCGGAGCCGGGACCCTTACTGCCGGCCGTGGTCGTTTCCGTCGCGGATGGCATGCTCCGGAGGGTGGTCTGTGGCTGACCATGGTTCTGGTGAATACTCTATTGCCGGATAGCAGTCGTCTTCTGCCTCTGGCGGCTGGTATTGCCTGTTGTGAAACAATGCGCTCCTGTGGCCTTGCCGCCAGTCTTAAGTGGCCCAATGATACCATGGTGGAGGGACGTAAGGTCGGAGGGATCCTTACCGAGACCATGGTTGGCAACCATTCAGGGGAGGAGTATGTCCTGGTGGGAATAGGGCTCAATGTCAATAACCATGATTTTCCCCCGGAACTTGTTGAAACGGCTGCTTCCATTGCCCAGCTGGCTGGCCGTAGTTTTGATCTTGGACAGGTGGTTCTTGATCTGCTGGCTAAATTGAGCTGGAACATTGGTCTTCTTCATTGGGGGGAGGATCAATACCTGGCCAATATCAACCATGAGGCCGCGGCCCGTCATCATTTCCTCCTGAGTTCCTATCGGCAATTAACTGACAGTATTGGTCGCAGGGTTATGTTTGGTTACGATGTCCAGGAAAAGCCCCAGTATGAGGCGGAGGTCCTGGGAGTTGATGATGACGGCGGAATCAGACTGCGTATGCTGGAAGACGGCCATGAGGTCAGTGAAAACAGCGGGGAGATCGTCTATCTCTGATGGAGATGATTTTATAGAGCAGGAATAAAAAAAGGCGCCGGTTCTTCCGGCGCCTTTTTTGGGTTTAAATAAGATGTTTCTTATTTATGATGGGTGGCCCGCATGGTCTTGGCCAGCTCTTTAATCTCGCCCAGATCCTTGGTCATCATTGCCCATCCGTACCAGTAGGTATAGTCCGGATTAACATGGAATACGCCCTGGTAGGTCCGCATCCGATGCTTCATGTACATCTCGAAGAGTACCTGGTCGATGTGGCTCTGGGTACCGTTTTTGGCTCCTGCTGCTCCACCGGTCTGCATGAAGTAGAGGAAGTCAGGGTAGGCGGCCATGTAGTCAGCCGGTTTTTCAATGATTCCATCCCGGTAAAGACCAGCCACGATCTCAATGGCATCAGCCATGAGGCGGTCAGCCTTCTGCATCATGGAGTCACCCATTTCCATCTGCTCTTTAGCATAGGACGGGGAATGACAGCTTGAGCAGACTTTAAGCATCTTGGTCCGCTCTTTCTGGAAAGAGTCGGCATCAAGACGGGCAAGATCTACTGCTTTTACAGCGTCAAGACGGGGGGTGGGAGCTCCGGTATCAGGATGGAGAACACCCAGGGCCTTGAGAATGGTTACCTGGTCAGCAGCCCATTGCTTGTCTTCCGGCAGGGGCAGACGAACGCCGAGGAAACCCCAGGCAGTGTGGTTGTTATGGTCGCCGTCCACCATGTGACATGTCTGGCAGGTTGGAGCAACAGCGCTTTCAGGCATGCCACCGGCCTCTTTGGTCAGGTAACGGGAGCCATGCTTGGAGCTTGACCACATTTCCCACTGGGGGTGATCATAGCCCATATGACATTGCTGACAGGCACGGGGATTCTGAGCCTCTTTCTTGGAGAAAGAATGGCGGGTATGACATTCGTCACAGGAGTTGTTCTGGTAGCGGTAGCCTTTATCGCGCTGTTCTTTTTTCTGGGCTTCGCTTTTGATTCCCATATTATGACAGCCACCACAGCCGCGACCACCTTCCATTAACTCGTCAGGCTCAACATGGGTAATGGGCATGGCGTTCATTGAAGTCCAGCCCACATTATGTTTGCCCTGGGCAAACTGATTAAATTGTTCCTCATGACATTCGGCACAGACCGATTCAGCCGGCAGAACTGCCAGGTTGGCATTGTCGGCGCTGTTATGGGCTTCGCCATGACAGGTTGAGCAGGTTACATCGTTCTCGCTGTGTTTACTTGCCTTCCAGTCCTGAACCTGGCCGGGACTTGTTTCGATATGGCAGGTGATACAGGCTTCTTCAGCAACGGCGCTTCCGGCAGTCATTGCCAGGGCCATGCTGCAACCGATGAAGATTGATTTCATCTTGGATTTAAGGTGCATATTTCCTCCTTTAAAGGAATTGGAATTAATAAACAAAAAAATTAATTAGTAACTATTACTATTAAAAATAGTTTAAGGCAATACTTAATAGCTGAAATTGATAAAAAAAACCGTATAAAAAGCCCTTTTCATCAGGTGGATAAATATTATTATACATTTTTAAGAAAAAGGTGGCGGATTATTTTTTTTTTCAGAAGAAATTTTTTGCTTTATCAGTAAACTTTCCAGGGGGAACATCATAGATGTCCAGGGTTTCCATTGTCATTCCAACTTATAATCGGTCCTCTCTTCTGCCCCGGTCACTGGATTCGGTTCTGGCCCAGAGTGGTTTCGATTTTGAACTCATTGTGGTTGATGACGGCTCAACAGATAATACCCGAGAGCTCATTGAAAATTATCCCCATGACATCGTTTATCTTCATCAGCCTAATAAAGGCCCGGCTGCGGCCCGTAACCGGGGAATCATGGCGGCCAATAATCCCCTGATTGCCTTTCTGGATTCTGATGACTGGTTTGCCCCGGACAAATTAGAGGTTCAACTGGCAGCCATGGAGGATCAGCCCCGGTATCTGATCTCCCATACCGATGAGATATGGTACCGTCGGGGGATTTTCCTCAATCAGAAGAAACGGCATTATAAGCCCCACGGCTATATCTACCCCCGTTGTCTACGGCTCTGTGCTGTGAGCATGTCAACTGTAATTGTCCGGCGTGAGCTTTTTGAGCTGGTGGGGATGTTCAATGAAGATCTGCCCTGCTGTGAAGACTATGATTTCTGGCTGCGGGCAAGTGTTGCTCATCATTATCTGAAAATCGATCGTCCCCTGACCCTGAAAGATGGCGGGCGGGATGATGAGGTTTCGGTTCAGTTCCGGGTGGGGATGGATCGTTTTCGGATTCGCTCCATTATGGATCTGCTGGCAGCTGGTGATCTAAGCAGGGAACAGCAAGACCAGGCCAGGTCCGAACTCATTCGTAAGAGCCGGATTTACGGCAATGGCTGCATTAAGCACGGCCGGGAGGAAGAGGGTAGGGGTTATCTTGTAATTGCCGAGGAGACTGAGTCTTTTCGATCAAGATAGAGCCAGATAGTCCCGGGGAGAAAGAAGAGGAGGGCCAGGGCCATGGTTACCTGGCGGGGGTCAAATCCCCGGACCAGGGCAGCGCCGGTGCACCAGGTGGAAATGCTGAGAACCAGGGTGAGCATAGCCATCTCAGTGGCAAAGACCCGGCCGCGAAACTGGTCGCTTACCTCTTTCTGCAGGAGGGTGGTACTGAATACCCATTGAACCGATCCCCCCATATGTCCGATACAGATCAGAATGGCTCCGATGATCAGACTGGGGGCCTGGCTGAAAACAAGATAGGACAGGCCAGCCACAAAAAAACTAAGGCCCATGGCATAGCTCATGGCCTGCTTTTTTTCTCCCACCAGGCGCCAGGCCAGTAAGGGGCCAATGGCTGCCCCTATGCCCCTGAAGCTGTAAAGTATGCCGCTTTGACCATGCTGGCCAGGGGTGGCCAGCACCTGTTCGCCGAAAATAGTCAGCATAACCAGGATTCCTCCGGAAAGGGCCCAGCCGCTTTTGACCAGAAGCAGCCTTGCCACCCGTTTATTTTCCCTGACATATTGCCAGCCGGCCTGAAGATCCGGCAGTCCGAGAAACTCGGCAATGGAGGTATCTGTTTTTTCTTTGGCAGCCGGCAGGGGAAGCTTGAGGCCGCTTAATAGAAGAGCAGAGATAAGAAAGGTTATGGCATCGAGGATAATGGCGATTTCCCAGCTCCAGAGATGAGTAATAAGACCTCCCGTGGCAGCGCCCAGCGCCAGCATTATGGACCAGGTAGCTCCTCCCAGAGCGTTTGCCAGGTTTAATTCCTCAGGCCGGCAGATATTGGGCACCGAGGCTCGTCTGGCTGGGTCGGCAAAGCTCCACATGGTTTCCTGGCAGATAGCCAGCAGGTAAACCAGCCAGACTTGGTCAGCCTCTTTAATAAAGAGGAAAGATAGAACAATTATGACCCGCAGGACATCGCAGATGATCATGATTTTCTTGCGGTTATAGCGATCGGCGATGATGCCGGCGGCAGGGCCGAAGATGGTGGTGGGCAGGAATTTGGCAATGAGAAACCAGCTCACTGCCTGGCCGGAGCCGGTTAATTTCTCAAGCAGAACGAAGATGGCGATATAATTGAACCAATTGCCGAACTGGCTGATTACCCCGGCAAGCCACAGACGTCGGTATTGTTGATTGCGACGGAAGAGGGTCAGGTAGCTCTGCCAGTGGTTCACCGGCAGAGCCGGTGTCTGTTCGTGTTTACTGCTCATCTGGATAATTTACCTGTTGACCCGCTATTTGTCCATGTTTTGCAGGTATTTACCGGGGTAGATTGTTGTTAGCTGTATTGGCAGAATTTATAGGTTTTCCTTCATAATAAGTTGAAATTTGGAGGTGGAGAGAGTATTTTGACTTTTAATAATTATTCTTATTAAACTGATCTGTTTTCAAGAGGTAAATTATGATTAAGTGTTTGAAAACTACTATGGCAGTTGCCCTTGCCGGCTGTTTCATGTTTGCTGCACCTGCTGTAATGGCTGGAGCTGCCCCTTCTGGTATTAAATCCAAAAAAGAGATCTCTAAAGCTGCTAAGGCTGCTGTTTCTCATATCAGCGCTACTGAGCTCAAGGCCAAAATTGAGGCTAATGATAAATTTTTTCTAATTGATTCCAGGACCATGCCGGAATTTCAGGCTGGCCATATTGAGGGAGCTATGTGGATCCCCCGGGGCTGGATCGAGTTCAAGACCCCGAAAAAGATTAAGGATGCAAATGCTGAGATCGTAGTTTATTGTAAGGCTGGTAGTCGTGGTTCACTGGCAACCAAGGCCTTGCTTGATATGGGTTATAAAAATGTTCGCGATCTCGATGGCGGGATCAAGGGCTGGATTAACGAGGACCTTCCCCTTTACGGGATTCTCGGCAAGATCGAGGTTCTGGATGTTAAGGCGAAAGAGAAGTCTCCCAATGGTTCCGGCCTGGTCAGGAACGTTTATCCTTAGTTTTTATTGAAGGATATAGAAAGGCCGGATCAGTTTCTGGTCCGGCCTTTTTTTATGTAAATCAGGTTTTTCAGGAGCAAAAATGAAGCGTCCCCTCGGAGTTACAGTCATCCGTCATATTGTTGATAACCAGCGTCTTCATCCGGAGGCCAGTGGTGATCTGTCCGGCCTGCTCAATGAGCTGGTGGTGGCTGGTAAAACCATTTCCTCAGAGGTAAATATGGCAGGCCTTGCTGATGTGCTGGGGATGTCGGGTAAGACCAATATCCAGGGGGAAGAGGTCCAGAAACTTGATGAATTTGCCAATAATACCATCAAGCGGCGGATGGCCCGCAGTGGTTATCTCTGTGTCATGGCCTCGGAAGAGGAAGACGATATTATTCCGGTGAAAGAGGGTTTTGAGGGTAAATATGCCCTGGCCTTTGACCCTCTGGACGGCTCTTCCAATATTGATGTGAATGTTAATATCGGCACTATTTTCTCTGTCCATCGCCGATGCTCCGAAGATGGTCAGGGTGATCGGGCTGATCTTCTTCAGAAGGGAAGTCGCCAGGTGGCGGCTGGTTATATTCTTTACGGTTCCAGTACCATGCTGGTTCTTACCACCGGTGACGGGGTTCATGGCTTTACCCTGGATCCGAGTGTCGGTGAATTTTATCTTTCCCATCCTGATATCAGGATGCCTAGGCAGAGTAAATACTTAAGTGTCAATGAAAGTAACGCCAGGTTCTGGCCGGATTCGGTCCGAAATTATATTGATTCGTTTAAGAAAAGGGATGAGGACCTGGGAACCCCGTACAGTTCACGCTATATCGGGTCCCTGGTGGCTGATTTTCATCGGAATCTGATCGCCGGTGGCATCTTTGCCTATCCTCGGGACAATAAGAACCCGGATAAGCCATATGGGAAGCTCAGGCTTCTTTATGAGGCAGCACCTCTGGCCATGCTGGTTGAACATGCGGGTGGTGCCGCTATCACCGATGATGGCCGCCGGATCATGGATATTGAACCTGACGACCTGCATCAGCGGGTTCCCTTGATTATCGGCAGTACCAGCGACATCGCCCATGCCGGTAAATTCTTTTAATTTTTCTTTTTAAGCTTTGCCCAGGTGTCCCGCAGGGTGACGGTGCGGTTGAAGACAAGGTTGTCCGGGCTGGCGTCTTTGCTGTCGAGGCAGAAATACCCCAGGCGTTCAAATTGAAAATGTTCTTCCGGCTGGGCAGCAGCCAGGGTCGGTTCCAGCCGGCAGTCGGTTAGTTCGGTGAGGGAATCCGGGTTGAGGTGGTCTTTGAAATCCACATTCTTATCCTCCTCTGGATTTTCCGCGGAAAAAAGCCGGTCATAAATCCTGACTTTTGCTTTTTGACCATGCCGCGCTGAGACCCAGTGAATGGTTCCTTTCACCTTGCGGCCGTCCGGGGCTGATCCCCCCCGGCTTTCCGGGTCATAACTGCAATGCAGTTCCACTACTTCTCCTGCCTCATTTTTTATGATCTCATCGCAGGTAACAAGATAGGCGGCTCGGAGCCTGACTTCCCGGCCCTGGCTCAGGCGGAAAAATTTTCTGGGGGCATCTTCCATGAAATCATCCCGTTCAACAAATATCTCACGGCAGAAAGGTACCATTCGCTGCCCCATCTCCGGTTGCTGGGGATGGTTGGCCACTGGTAATTCCTCGGATTTATCCTCCGGATAATTGGTGATGATGACCTTCAGTGGGTTAAGGACTCCCATTCGCCGGGGTGCATTATGGTTGAGGTCATCTCTGACGGAATTCTCTAAAACACCCATATCGATCCGGCTTTCCCGTTTGGCCAGGCCGATTTCCTGACAGAAATTGCGGATGGAGGTCGGGGTATAGCCGCGGCGGCGCAGGCCGGAGATGGTGAGCATCCGTGGGTCGTCCCAGCCTGTGACCATTTTCTCGTTTACCAGTTGCAGGAGCTTACGCTTGCTCATGACGGTGAAGGTAAGGTTGAGTCGGGCAAATTCTATCTGCCGTGGGTGGCTTGTGGTCTGGATGGTGTCCAGAACCCAGTCGTAGAGGGGGCGGTGATCTGCAAATTCCAGGGTACAGAGGGAATGGGTTATGTTTTCAATGGCGTCTGACAGACAATGGGTGAAATCGTACATGGGGTAGATACACCATTTGTCCCCGGTACGGTGATGGCTTGCCTTCATGATACGGTAAATAATGGGATCCCGCATATTGAGATTGCCGGAGCTCATATCAATTTTAGCCCGCAGGACATGGCTGCCTTCTTCAAACTCACCTCCTCGCATTCGGGCAAAGAGATGGAGATTTTCGTCAATGGAACGATTACGGTATGGGCTTTCTTTGCCGGGCTCAGTCAGGGTCCCCCGATATTCCCGCATCTCTTCAGCGGTCAGTTCGCAGATGTAGGCCTTGCCCAGTTTGATCAGGCTGACGGCAAAATTGTAGAGCTCTTCAAAATAATCAGAGGCAAAGAATAAATTATCCTGCCAGTCAAAACCAAGCCACTTGACATCTTCCTTGATCGCTTTGACATAGGCAGATTCTTCTTTACTGGGATTGGTGTCGTCAAAGCGCAGGTGGCAGGTGCCGTTGTTTTCATTGGCAATGCCGAAATTAAGACAGATGGACTTGGCATGGCCGATATGGAGAAAACCGTTTGGCTCCGGGGGGAAGCGGGTGGTTATCTGCTGGTGCTTGCCGGATGCCAGGTCGTCGGCAATAATTGTCCGGATAAAGTCTTTTGGTTTGTTCTGTTCACTCATCTTATACCCTGATCACTAATTAAAGTATTTACCGGCAGTGCGCAGCCGGTTGATTACCCTGTCCCTGCCGAAATGGGCAAACAGCTCAAACATGCTGGGCCCCTTGAGCTGGCCGGTGATAACCGCCCTTGCCCCGTTAATGGGGATTCCCGGCTTGATTTCAAGATCGGTGGCCAGGTCCCGGGCCGCCTGTTCGGCTGTTTCCTGATTAAAATCGGTAAGGGCCTCGAAACGGTCTGCCAGCATGGGCAGCCAATTGGCCAGGTCCGGATGTTTAAGCAGGTTCTTCTTCAGGGCCTTGGGGTCAATCTCAAAATCATCGCTGAAGTAGGCCCGGCCAAGGGCCGCAAAGTCTTTTAGGGTGTGGAAGCGGTCCCGGGTAATGTTCAGGGTGGTGAGAAACCATTCTTTCAACTCGTTATTATATGCTTCATCCCAGAGCCCGGCTGCTTCAAGTTCGGGCTGAACCAGGGCGGCAAGTTCTTCCAGGTCAATGGTCCGCAGGTAATGGGCGTTAATATTAATAGCCTTGGGGTCGGTAAAAAATTTGGCATCACCCTTACGGTAGTTGAAGATGGAGTTGGATTTGTTGATCCTTTCCAGGGTAAAGGCCTCGATCAGCTCTTCCCGGTTGAAAATTTCCCGGTCATCACCAGGAGACCAGCCAAGTAATACCAGGAAATTGGCCAGGGCCCAGGGAATGAAGCCTTGGTTCCGGTAGAACTGGACGGCAACAATCTCACCATGGCTGCGCTTGGATATCTTTGCCTTTTTTAAATCAAGGGTCAGGGGCATATGGGCAAAGACCGGAAGTTTGGCACCCAGGGCCTGATAGAGGAGAACCTGGCGGGAGGTATTGGTGAAATGGTCCTGACCCCGGATAATATGGCTGATCCGATCACGAATATCGTCCACCACATTGCAGAGGAGATAGAGGGGCTTGCCGTTGGACCGGACAATGACAAAGTCTTCAATATCGCGGTAGGAACGTTTACTGAGCCCCAGTACCTGGTCGTCGAAAGAGGCTGTCCCATCTTCTTCCGGGACCTTGAAGCGGACCACTGAAGGCAGACCGGCGGCTTCTTTTTCGGCGATCTCTTCTTTGCT
Source organism: uncultured Desulfobulbia bacterium (assembly GCA_964653055.1). Lineage (GTDB taxonomy): Bacteria > Desulfobacterota > Desulfobulbia > Desulfobulbales > SURF-16 > CAZZCA01. The sequence goes on from CAZZCA010000001.1 coordinate 48,437, forward strand.
GAGGTTACGGCATGCTCCGTTATATTTAATATCCTGTTTAGCGGCCAGGGCCTGTTCCCGGCGGGCCTCAAGCTCTTCTTTTGTACAGAAACATTTATAGGCATGGCCTTCGGCCAGCAGTCTCTGGGCGGCGGCTACATGGTCGTCGTTGAAGTCGGTCTGGAAATAAGGGCCTTCGTCCCAGTTAATCCCCAGCCAGTTGAGGCCGTCAATAATCCCCTGGATGGATTCCTCGGTGGATCGTTCGGTATCGGTATCTTCAATGCGGAGGATTAATTTGCCGCCGTGTTTACGAGCATACAGCCAGTTAAGCAGGGCGGTACGGGCCCCACCGATGTGGAGATAGCCGGTAGGGCTGGGGGGGAAACGCAGTCGAACTTCAGACATAACAACTCCTGTTTAATTTGCGGATGTCGGCAATAATTAAGCCGGCATGATTATTTTTTGGAGAACAAAATAATTTACCGTTTAATCGCTTTACTGTCAAAAAAAGATGATGGCGAGGATGGTGTTTTTTGAAAATTATTTGCCTTAACGATAATAATCAGCCGAACCCGAGTTCTTCTTTGAGGAAACGGCTGTCTTCGGTCCAGTCCTTACGGATCTTGACCCAGAGTTTCAGCATGATTTTGGCCCCCAGTAATTGCTGGATGTCTTTACGGGCAGCCTGGCCGATTCTTTTCAGCATAGCCCCCTGGCGACCGATGATGATCCCCTTTTGTGAGCTTCGTTCTACATAGATGGTGGCATGGATGGTGATCAAATTGCTCTTTTCGTCTTCTTTGAATGATTCAATGGCCACGGCAGTGGAGTAGGGGATTTCCTGTTTGGTCTGGAGAAATATTTTTTCCCGGATGATCTCTGCTGAAATAAAGCGTTCGGTGGAATCAGTGGGGATGTCTTCCGGATAGAGTCGGGGCCCGGTGGGCATCAGGGGCACCAATTCTTCGAGCAGAAGGGGAACACCGTCACCAGTGAGGGCTGATACCGGGATCATTGATTGGAAGGGGAAGAATTTCTTGTAGGCATTTAAGACCGGCAGTAGCTTTTCCCGGCTGCTGAGGTCAATCTTGTTGATTAAAAGAATAACCGGTTTATTGGCTTTTTGTAATTGTTCGGGCAGGACATTGGTCTTGCCTGGCAGTGGGTAGCTGGTATCGATCATGAAGATGATGGCGTCAACTTCCTGCAGGGTATCCAGGGCGATTTTGACCATCTCCAGGTTAAGAGGGCTGCGGGCCCGGTGAACCCCGGGGGTGTCAAGGATGAGGAGTTGATGATCCGGGCCGTTTACCACACCCATGATTCGATTCCGGGTGGTCTGTGGTTTAGGTGAAACAATGGATATTTTCTGGCCAAGGAGATTGTTGAGCAGGGTTGATTTCCCAACATTGGGTGGACCGATAAGGGCCACTACTCCGGTTTTAGCTTGATTTTCTTTGGATGATTCCATTATTCTTTGCGCCCGTGTAAATTATTTGATTATAAATTAGCATTAGTGATTAATTTGCACTGCCTATTCTATCATAATTTGATAAAGATTCATTGTTTTTAAGCCCTGGCCCTGCTTGAGATGGCGGTGGCCGACAGGAATGAAATGGAAAAAATAATTGAGTATGTGGAACAGGGGCGTTTTATATGTGCCCTGGCTCTGCAGGATAATAATAAGCGCCTGCGGGTCATGACCCAGAACGGTCGGGAATTGAACCTGCCCAAGGCAAGAATAGTTTATCAGACTGAGGCAGGTAGTGTTTCCCGGGTTCGGGAAGAGGTTATGGCCCATTTGCGTCAGATTGGTGAGCGCCGGCAGGAAATGGCCGATTCACTTGACCTGACCGACGTCTGGGAACTGGCGGTGGAAGAGGATGATGACAGCTTTAATCCCCGTTTTCTGACAGAGCTGGTTTTTGGCGATGGAGTGGATGGTGACCGGGTGGCGGCTTTCATCCGGGCGGTATTTCGGGATAAGCTCTATTTCAAATACCGTAATGGTGCCATTGTTGTTCATTCTGCTGAGGTTGTTGAGCAGCTTCGGGAAAATCAGGAACGGGAGCGACAGCGGGAGGCCATGCTGGTCCAGGGGGCAGATGCGCTGGTTGCAATTATGGCGGAAAAGGAAGTTCCGTCCTGGCCTGATGGGGATAAATGTCTGGCCATGATCGCTGATTATTACCTCCTTGGCAGTGAGGCAGAAGAGGCTGATCTTGCCCGGGACCTGTTGAAGCGGGCTAACCTGAAGCGGCCCCATGATCCTTTTCACTTGTTGGTTAAGGCTGGGGTCTGGGTTGAGGACGAGAATCTTGCCCTGGCAAAATTCGATGTACCCCTGAGTTTCAGCCCGGAAGCCATGGCCCAGGCCGCTACAGCAGAGATGGAGGCTGAGGACCTTCTGGCCGATGGCCGGGTTGATCTGCGCCATTTGCCCTTGTTGACCATCGACGCTGCCAGTACCCGTGATCTTGACGATGCCCTTCATGTTGAGAGAAAGGGTGATGACTTTCAGGTGGGGATCCATATTGCCGATGTGACTGCCGGGGTGAAGAAGGGTGACCCTTTGTTTAAAACGGCATTGGAACGGGGGACATCTCTTTATTTTGCCGATGGTCAGGTGCCCATGCTGCCGCCGAAATTTTCAGAGGGTTTCTGTAGTCTTATTGCCGGCAAGGTCAGGCCGGCAATCACTTATCTGGTTACCTTGAAACCAGATGGCGAGGTGGTTGACTATAAGATAATTCGCTCTGTGGTGGAGGTCAAACGCCGCTTAAGTTACCTTGATGTTGAGGATCTATTGGCCAGTGATGAGGACCTGCAGCATCTCCAGAGCTTAAGTGCCGGCTTACAACAGCGACGGGTGGTGAAAGAGGCCATGATTCTGCCCATCCCGGACGTGAATATCTCGCCCACAGCAGAGGGGGTAAGGGTGGAGCTTTCTCCGGTTGACAGCAAGTCCCGGACCCTGGTGGCGGAATTCATGGTATTGGCCAATAGCTTAACGGCCCGTTATCTGGTTGATCGGGAGATCCCCGCCCTTTTCCGCAGCCAGGAGCCGGCGAAAAAGAGGCTGGCCGCCGGTGTTACCAAAGATATATTCACTAATTTCCGTCAGCGTCGTTTCCTCTGTCGGGGCGAGTTATTGGTCAGGCCAAAACCCCATAGCGGGGTTGGGGCAAGCCAATACACCACTGCAACATCTCCCATCAGGCGTTTGCTTGATCTCTTGATCCAGCAGCAGCTGATTAATGTTCTTCGGGGCTTGCCTCTATATATGAAGGGGGATTGGCAGGATTTTGCCGCCATGATTACCCAGAGCCAGGGTCGGGCCAATCAGGCCAGTCGCCAGCGTCATCGCTATTGGCTCCTTAAATATCTGGCCACCGAGGTTGGGGTTGATAATGAGGTGGAGGTGTTGATTCTGGATATTCAGCCCCGGCGTATCCAGGTGGTGTTGACTGATATCCTGCTGGAAGGGGATCTTCCTTTGAACCAGGGTCCCCGGGTTGAGCCGGGTGACCTGGTAAAGGTGAAGATTGCCAAGGTCAGTCTGCTGGACGACAGTTTCCGCCTGGCCTGGTAGCCTCAGGAATAGATAATGGTGTTATAGTTTTCTAAAATGGCAATGGTCTTGTTGTCCAGTTCCGAGGCTACTTCATGGATCTGGTACTCGACCTGACAGGAATTGCATTTCATCCTGACCCGGCCGCAGGAGCGCTTGACAAAGAGCTCCCCCTGGCATTTACGGCATGTCATTTCTGTTTGTCCCGGTATTTTATGGAGCCAGCAGCTGGGTTCTGGTGAATATGGCTTCCAGCTTATAACCCTGGGCAGCCAGAGTTTCACTGCCACCTTCCTCCCGATCAACCACGGTGATGATCTGGGCCACCTTGAATCCCTGAGCCTCAACCCGTTCAATAACCTGAAGCAGGGTGCCGCCGGTGGTGACCACGTCTTCAAGCAAGGTGACATTACAGCCAGCTGGCATGTTTTTCTGGCCTTCAATATAGGCCTCTGTCCCATGTTTTTTTGATTCTTTGCGGACGATGAAGGCGGGAATGGGTTTCTTGTCAATAAAACTGATCATGGAGGCGGCGGTAACCAGGGGGTCGGCCCCCAGGGTCATCCCTCCAACGGCTCCGATGTCATCACCATGCTGGTCAATGAGCTCAAAAATTAATTTACCGCAGAGCCAGGCCCCTTCCGCTGACAGGGTGGTTTGTTTTCCGTCGATATAGAAATCTGATTCCTTGCCCGAGGACAGGGTAAAGGTTCCTTGACGGTAAGATTTTTCCAGGATGATGTCTTTCAGCCGTTGTCTGTCATTCATGGTTGTTTGTCCGCAAAAGAGTTAATGGGTGTCAATTGTTTTAAAATAATTTTTCAGATTGGCGTCCGGATTGATTGTGGGCACAATCTGGCCCTGGCCTGAGGCCATGGCCACCATGGCGCCCGGTCCGTGGCCGGCCAGGACGCAATCGGAATGCACGATTACGCCAATGACAATGCCTCCGGTTTTGTAGATGCGACCGAAGGTGGCATCAGCATCGGTGATGGCAACAATATCGCCGAGACGAAGAGATTCGAGTTTGTATTTCTCCACCGTCGGGCCATCGAATAACTGGATGTCGTAGTCACCGGCATTGCTGTGGGAATGGCCGATGCCGGAACCCATGATCTTGGCCGGGACGATATGGCTGACATCCACTTCCAGCCGGTTATCGGCCAGGATCCTGGGCTGCATGGCAGTAAGCAGATCAGGGTCCAGGTTCATTATCTTGATTTCCGGTCGTTCTTCAAGTTGCAGGCCGGTTCCGAACCCTTTGATCTGAATTTTATCGCCAATAACCAGCTCGTCGAGGATTTCCGGCTCAAAATCAAGGAGGATGTGATCGATCCCACCGTGTTTACCCGTGACCCTTCCTTCTGCTCCCTTGGCCTCGCCGGAAACTATTTTTGCAATGTTGCCGACACAGGAAAAAAGGTTAAGTGCCCGATTAGGTCCGGGCTGGCCCTGGAATTTGGTGAAATTGGAGATGCTCACCCCCGGTTCCACATGGTCGGCAAAGAGACCGCAGGCCCGGTCACCGATTCGGACATTATAGGTAATACCACCAACCCCGGGATAGATTCCGGAATTACCTTCCGGATCAATGCGATAGGGATTGATTCCCCCCAGGGGTGATGTGATCTCGCCGATCACCGACTGGCAGATTAATTGTTCTTTATTTGTCTTTAACTCGTTCATTAATTTTGCAGGTATAATTAATTTAAAAAGTCAGTCTTGGTTTAGACATTGAAGCGGAAATTAATACAATCGCCATCCTTGACAATGTACTCTTTCCCTTCCAGCCGCATCAAGCCTTTTTCTTTGGCAATATTCTCACTGCCGCAGGCAACGAAGTCGTCATAGGAGATGATTTCGGCCCGGATAAAGCCCCGCTCAAAATCAGTATGGATCACCCCGGCGGCTTGGGGGGCCTTGGTCCCTCTGGTGATGGTCCAGGCCCTGGTTTCCTTTTCCCCCACGGTGAAGTAATTGATCAGGCCAAGGAGATCATAGCCAGCCTTAATCAATCGGTTCAGCCCTGATTCCTCCATACCCATGTCGGCCAGGAAGTCAGCCTGTTCGTCAGCATCCATGGTGCTCAATTCTTCTTCAATGGCCCCTGAAATGATCACAACCACCGCCTCTTCCTCGTCAGCCGCTTTTTTCAGGCGAGTCACAAATTCGTTGCCGCTTGCGATATCACCTTCCTTTACATTGGCCACATAGAGAACTGGCTTGCGGGTGAGCAGACATAATTCCTTTAAGAGATTGTCCCCGGTCTCGTCAGTGGCAAGAAGGCGGGCCGGCTGGCCGTTGTTGAGCAGCTCCAGTAGTTCTTCAAGGATCACCACTTGGGCCTTGAAGACCTTGTCGCCGGATTTGGCCTGGCTCCTGGTTTTATCCAACCTGCGGCTTACGGTATCAAGGTCGGCAAGGATTAATTCGGTATTGATAATGTCGCGATCCCGTAAGGGGTCAATAGCCCCGTCAACATGGACGATATTGCTGTCTTCGAAACAACGCACCACATGGGCGATGGCGTCAACCTGGCGGATATGGCCGAGGAATTGGTTGCCCAGGCCCTCACCTTTACTGGCACCACTCACCAGCCCGGCGATATCGACAAATTCCATCTGGGCATAAACTTCTCTTTTGGTATTGGCCAGCTCGGCCAGCTTGTCCAGTCGTTTATCCGGTACCGGAACCATGCCTACATTAGGCTCAATGGTGCAGAAGGGATAATTGGCCGATTCAATCCCTGCGGATGTCAGGGCGTTAAAAATGGTTGATTTGCCCACATTGGGCAGACCAACTATGCCACAGCGAAAACCCATGGTTTCTCCTTAACAATAGCCCCAGGCAAAAAAGTGGCCCAGGGCAAAAAATTATGTTGATCCCGCAAAAAACGGGATGCATGTTTAGTCAAAAACATTATCTTATACTTGGTTGGCCGCCAATGGGCAACCGTCAATTATGAAGGCCAGTCAAAAACCTGATGGCAAAAAGAAGGAAGCATGAAATACCCCCAATCAATCCGCAGCCTGATCGCCGATCTTGCTGATCGCAAGAATTGGAGCAGGAAGCTGAAGCTTTACCATGTCTTTGAAATATGGAACGCTTTGGTTGGTGAAGATCTTGCCCGTCGGGCCAGGCCTCATCTTATCCGGGGCACGGTTTTATGGCTCAATGTCTGTGATTCGGTCTGGATGCAGCAATTGCATTTGCAGAAACGCCTGCTTCTGTCCAAGATTAACCAGGAGCTGGACGGGGTGGAATTGACGGATATTCGTTTTCAGCTTGATGTCAGCCTTGATCAGGATGGTCAGGACATGGAGGTTAAGGCGAAGCCTCTGCCCAGGGAAGAACCGCCTCCAGTCCTTGAGGATTTTCCTGAACTTGGCCAATCCCTTAAGGGAATTCACGATCCGGAGATCCGCCAGGCCATTGCCGACTGCTGGCAGAAAATAGAATCGGCCCGCCGTTCATCCTAGTCCATTAATTTGTCTGAGTTATTCCTGGCAGGTTTTCTTGCCGAAAAATGCACATCTTTTTTTTGATTGAGGCTGACTTTTTAAGGGTTCGGCCTGGATCTCCCGGGCGGCTTCTCGACCTTGTGGGATTGGAGGACAAAGGTTGCGGCCACAACAATAATGATGCCTGGAAGGGTGACCAGGGGGGGCATGGCAATTCCTCCCAGCCAGTCAATAATCAGGACCATGGCCGGGTACAGGTAGCTATAGGACATTACCCGGGTAGAGCCCAGATAGAGAATGGCAAATTGGGTGAGGAAAAAGGTGATGATGGTGGAGAAAATAGCCAGATAGAGGATGCCGGCCCAAATGGTTATGTCAGTGCTGAGCCATGGGGTGGCAGATAGTTTGGGGGCTGCCAGCAGCAGAAGCCAGCCACTGCCGGTAACCAGGACCCAGAAGGTCATCAGGGTCATGGGCTCGCCGCGATGCAGCCGTTTGACCAGGGGAGTGTAAAAGGCCATGGTCAGGCATCCGAGGAAAAAGAGGAGGTCCCCCTGGTTGAGATCCAGGGCCATGAGCCTGGTGGGGTCGCCTTTAAAAATTATCCAGAGAGCGCCGATTATACCAAGGACCAGGGCAGTGCTTCTCTGCCAGTTAAGATGTTCCTTGACCAGGAATATTCCGTAAATTCCAGAGATTCCCGGGACAAGGGTATAGATGGCACTGGTATTAAGGGCAGTTGTATATTTAAGGGATTCAAACATGAACCAGAAAAAGGAGACAATGGTGGCACTGATCAGACCGTAACGGCAAAAGGCCCTGGCAGACGGGATTTGCAGGCCATGCCTGTGGATGATATAGGGGGCGAAAAAGATACAGGCCAGAACAAAGCGGATAAGGGTCAGTACCGCCGGATCAAGGGCGTGGGTGATGGCCTTGCCAACGGTAAAGGAGGTGGAGACCAGGAAAGAGGCCATTATCATCAGGGCATGGACCTTGATCAGGCTGAATTGCCCCGGGGGCGATTTGTCAGTCATAGCAGGACGGGGAATCTATAGGAGGTAATGGGTCAGAACACCGTGCAGGCCGCCGTTCATTAAGGGTTTTTCCCACTGTAATTGCAGGCCGATATCGCCAGCAAGTTCTGGTTTGCCGAAATAAATAAAGGCCTCGGAGCCGCTGACCTTTTGTTTAAGGAAATTACCGAAGTTTTTGATGAATTCATCCATGTCGGCGTCTTTCTCCAGGCGGATACCGTAGGGGGGGTTGCAGATAATGGTCTGGTTGCTTAAATTCTTAAGCTGGCGATATTTTTTCTGGTTGATTTTGATGGACTGACCATGGGGGAGAAGGGCGCAATTGCTGCGGCTGGCAGCCACGGCCTCCTGGTCCATATCGGAGCCGTTGATTAGATTCTTGGGCAGCCGGCGGATCTGTTTATTGGCCTCTTTTTTGACACTGTCCCAGGTCTCAGGTTCGAAGTTCGGCATTGTCATAAAGCCAAATTTTTTGCGCAGATAGCCGGCTGGGATGCGGCAATAATGCATCATGGCCTCACAGAGGATGGTGCCGGAACCGCACATGGGATCGTACAGGGGGCTATCGCCGTCCCAGCCGCTTAAGGTGATGATGGCGGCAGCCACGGTTTCCTGCATGGGTGCCTCAATTGATTGCTGCCGGTAGCCTCTTCGATGGAGGGAACCGCCCGAAGTATCCAGGCTGATCAGGGCCTTGTTGCGGTCTATCCGCAGATGGAAATTGATATCTGCATTTTTCGGATCAACTGAAGGTCGGCTGCCGCTCTGCTGGCGGAAGGAATCTGCGATGGCATCTTTCAGGCACAGGGCGGCGTAGTGGGAATGGCGGATCTTGCTGCCGGTTACGGTGGCGTTAATGGCAAAGCTGTGGTCAAGGCCCATCAGCCGTCCCCAGTCCAGTTTCATGGCTGTTTTGTGCAGGTATTTTGTACTGTGACAGTCGAATTTGAGAAGAGGCGCCAGGATTCTGCTGCACAGACGGCTCAGGTAATTGACCCGGTAAAGGGTTGCCTTGTCGGCGTTGAAATAGATGCCTCGGTAAGCGGCCTGAACGTCTTTAGCCCCCAGGTCTTTTAATTCTTTAACCCCCAGAGGTTCAAGGCCCCGGGCAATCTGGGCAAAATAGCGATTGGTTTTCTCGTAAGCGAAGTTTTTCACTGATTCGGTGTTTTCCTGATGGCTGGTATGGCCTAAGGCCGTGGTGCCGGTTGTTTTTTACGGGTAAGTTCGATTTGTTGTTTTTTTGAATGGAGCCCATAGGCCTTGCGGGCCATGTTTTTCAGACCAGCTGCAGCCTGGTCCAGGGATGGAAATGGTTTGATCGGGGGCAGGTAGGAGGCCAGGGGCAGGGGAGGGCTTATTGCCATTTTTTTCTCAAGGCTGGCGGCCATTCCGGTTTCCAGACCACCTTCCAGGGTGCCGATCTGCTGGGAGTCTCCCAGGGAGCGAAGGAAGACGATGATTGCGGCCAGGTCATGATTCTGTCGGAAGATTCTGATCTCTTCATTGATGGTTTGGCGTAATTCCTTCATCTCTATCAGGTTTTCCTGATAGAGTTCTGCATGAACAGCCAGGCGTTGATAACAGTCGCAGAGAAGATAATAAAAACGACGCCAGCGGGTAAGCCCGCGGAGTTTAAGTCCGTGGAATACCCTGGTCCGAATAGCGGTTGACCGGAGCAGGTAGGGGTCGAACCATTCTTCCCGGGCAAGGCCGGTCAGATCAAGGAAATCATCGATCAATTTTTCTTCCTGGAGCAGGGTATAGATCCTGATCAGGTCAAAACAGAGGCGTTTTTCCAGGATGAAGGCGTATTGCCGGGATTTTTCCTTAAGATCAAGTTTGTCATCTTCAATGAGGCGGCGGAAACCGAAATAGCGCTCAGCCATGTCTTTTTTAACCTCATAGGAGATGGCTTTAGCGAAATCAGTGTCGCCGGTCATGGCGATTAATGACAGGGGTAATATGGTCATCTTAATTTTCAAAGGTTAACCGGTTGAAACCGCCGGCTTCATACCAGGGGCGTCCTGCTTTAAACCCGGTAATCTCCATAAGGAAGACCTCGATGATGAGATAAACCTGGCTGCCCTTGCGCAGGCATCCGGTAACGGTGTCTCCGTGATGGCCGAGGGCGGCGTGGAGGTGGATCTTGGGTTCATTGTTTTCGTCTCGATAAACCGAACCGCTGCCCAGTGTTTCTCTGGCGTCTCGCATTTCACGCCAGACCGGATCCGGCGGCATCACTGGCTCTTTGGGGCCGGTGACAATGTCAATTTCCCGGATCCCGCCCAGGATCTGGAACCAGCCGTTTTGGATGTCTTCTTTAACGACCAGTTCCTCCAGGCCGGAGAGAAAGTCTTCCCCTTCGTCGAAACGGATGGAAAAGACCCGGTTGATATTGCCGCTGCGATAGTCCATTTCAAAATTCCTTTATCTTCGTTTGGCTTGATCTGCTGCTGTTTTCAGGCTGCGAAAAATCTCTCTGCTATGGGTTATCTTGCGGGTTCGGACAAAGCGCAGGGCCGAGGTCCGGACCTCATTGGCTTTGAGGTCGGGAAAGAGATTGATTGCCGCATCAAGGGCTGGTGACTGATAATCCTCCAGGACCTGTTCGCCTGCGGCATTGGCCTCAGTGGCGGCAGCAAGGACATCGTCAATTATCCGATCCCTGGTCTTTTCCAGTTCCTGAAATTCTCTGTTTTGCTTGAGGCGTGAGCCCTTCTGCTCGCTTAGGAAGTCAAACAGGGGTTCAGGGTCCATGGCCCGCAGGTTCTTGGTTACATATTTTAATTGTCGTTTGCGTGCTCCGGCCTTCAGAGTAGCGATATCCGCGATTTCGTCCTGCAGCCATTTCTCGCAGGGAAGCCTGTTGATATCGCCCGGACTCAGATCTGCCAGCTCGGTGGTGAGTTTTTCGATATTTTTGGCCCGGCGCTTCTGCTCTGAGCGTGATAGTTTTTCCATTGGTTTTTTCCGGTTTCAGCCGACAATTTGAGTTGCCAACGCTTCCTTTCATACAGTATTATTATTTTTTTATCTAACCACAGAATTATTAATAATTAAACCTGAATCATGATGGTCAGACCATGTTGTCGCAGCTGTCTTTGTCAGGGAAATTTAGAGGGTCAGTAAATTATGACTTGTAATCAGAAATTTACCGTAACCCAGCCCACCGAGATCCATTTCGGGGCTGGAATTGTTCGGCAGCTTGGCCAGATTGTCCGCGCAGGTGGTGGCAGTAATGTTTTACTGGCGGTCGATCCCAATCTTGCCCAGGTCGGTTTGCTTGACAGGATAACCGAACCCCTTGCTCAGGATGGAATTGAGTATCATATCTTTGATCATATTGATCCGGAGCCTGGCTTGATGCTGGCTGATGAAGGGACGGAACTGGCCCGCTCCAAAAATTGTGATCTGGTGGTGGGGGTTGGCGGCGGGTCTGCCATGGATGTGGCCAAGGCCATCAGTATTCTGCTGACCAATGGCGGTAAGGCCGAGGATTATCTTGGCCTTGGCCTGATTAAAAAACCGGGGGTACCCAAAATAATGGTACCCACCACCGCCGGGACCGGGGCAGAGGTTACTTTTACTGCGGTTTTTATTAACGAGAAAACCGGGAGCAAGGGCGGGATGAACGGGGACCCTCTTTATCCTGATTGTGCTGTTCTTGATCCGGAACTGACTCTGACCCTGCCGCCCCATGTAACAGCAGCGCCGGGGATAGATGCCTTTACCCATGCCATGGAGGCCTTTGTTTCCACCCAGGCCCATGCCATATCCGATATGTACGCCCTGGAGGCCATGGGACTGATCAGTGCCAACCTCGGTAAGGCTTATGCCAATGGTGATAATCTTGAGGCCCGTTCCGCCATGCTCATGGGCAGTATGCTGGGGGGCAAGGCCCTGGCCACTGCCGGGGTTGGCCTGGTGCATGCCATGGCTTACCCGCTGGGCGGGATGTTTAATATCCCCCATGGACTGGCCAACGCCGTGCTTCTTCCCTATGTGGTTGATTATAATATCCTGGGTAATCCGGAGAAATTTGCCCGTGTTGCAGCTGTCATGGGTTACGATGTCCTTGATCTTCCGTTAAGGGACGGGGCCCGGATGGCGGTTGATGCGGTTTATGATCTGAACCAGGATGTCAATATTCCTTCTTCCCTGGCGGCTCTTGATATCCCGGCTGACAGTATTCCGGAGATGGCAGAGATTGCCCTCACCGTTACCCGGCCGGTGGAGAATAATCCCCGTAAGGTCAGCCTGGAAGATGTGATCAGAATATATGAAACGGCTCATCAGGGCTGGTAGAGATTGGGAGATAGATATGCCTGGATTTGAGGTTTTCGGAGAAGAAGAGAAAAAAGAGATCATGGCCGTCCTGGATACCGGGGTGTTGTTTCGCTACGAGTTTGGTGATCAGCGCCAGGGTATTTACAAGGTTAAGAGTTTTGAAGAGAAATTTGCTGCTTATTGCGGCTCTGGCCATGCCCAGGCTGTTACCTCGGGAACTGCGGCCCTTAAGGTGGCCCTTGCCGCCATGGGTGTTGGCCCCGGTGATGAGGTGATCACCCAGGGTTTTACCTTTGTCGCTACTTGGGAGGCTATTTTCGATGTGGGGGCAGTGCCTGTTTTCACCGAGGTAGATGAAACCCTTAATATGGACCCGGCAGATCTGGAAAAGAAAATTACCGAGCGGACCCGGGCGATTATTCCGGTTCATATGCTGGGCGCCATGGCTCGTATCGAAGAGATCAAAGCCATTGCTGACAGCCATTCCATTCCGGTGCTGGAAGATACGGCCCAGGCCACAGGCGGCCGGCTTAATGGTCGTCATCTTGGCACCTTCGGCCTATGCGGAACTTTTTCTTTTGATTCGGTGAAGACCATGACCACCGGCGAGGGTGGGATGATTATTACAGATGACGAGAAATTATGGCGGGATATGTCCGAGTATCATGATCATGGGCATGACCATGCCGTTAACCCGGGGGGCAGGGGCGGTGAGGGCCGCAGTTTCATCGGCTTTAATTACCGGATGATGGAATTGCAGGGTGCCATGGGTATTGCCCAGCTGGCCAAGCTCGATGGGATGATTGTCAGCCAGAAGAAAAATAAGCAGGCCTTAAAAGATGCAGCCTCCCGGATTCCAGGGGTCAGTTTTAGGCACATCCTTGACGAGGACGGTGATACCGCCACTTTTCTTGGTTTTTTCCTGCCGGATGGTGCAACTGCCCAAAAGGTTAATGGAATTTTACGGGATAATAATGCCGGAGCCATTGCCTTTGGTGAGAATACCTGGCATTTCTACCCTCAATGGGAGCATTTGCTGGCTGGTTCCACCATGGCTAAAGGGGGATGGCCTTTTAACCGGGAAGGTGGCAAGAGGAAGGTGGTCTATGACCGGGATGCGCTTCCGGCCTCGGCTGCGCTGATGGATCGTCTTCTGGTTTATCAGGTTCCCATTAATCTCAGTGCCGAGCGATTGGCCGAGATGGTTGCTGCGCTGGAGGCCGCTGGGGAAGCTCTGTAGTTTATCTGGTCAGGTAAATATCAAAGCGGCTGTTACGGCTTTTGATTATAAATGAGGGGGCGGGGCCGTTGATGGCCGGAGCCCCCTTTGGTCGTTTTACCACCACCCGTCCTGGTTGCTGCTCAAGGGCGCTTGCCAGCAATTCGGGGGCATCCTCATCGTTTCCCACCAGATCCCGGAGCAGGCGCATCTCTTTTTTGACCAGGGCGTTTTTTCGGCGATGGGGATACATGGGGTCAAGGTAGATGATATCAATTTTGTCATTTACCGGATTATCTCCGATCAGATCAGCCGACCAGAGATGCATGCGTCTGATGATTGGGGCGATTTCGGCCTGGTTCAGGCCTCTGGTCAGCCCGTCATTTAGTAGGGCGGCAATCAGGGGGCATCGTTCCAGTAAATGGACCTGGCAGCCAAGGGTTGCCAGAACAAAGGCGTCTCGGCCAAGACCGGCAGTGGCGTCTAATACGGTGGGGCATGGGTTTTTCTTGAGCCCTGCTGCTTTGGCAATGGACTGATTACGGCCGCCGCCGTGAACTCGACGATAATTGATGGTCTTGTCGGCAAAATCTACCAGCACCGGCCCGGGGGCGCCTGGGCCGGTCTGTTGTAATTGCAGCTTGTTATTGGTAAAGGTCAGCAGATAGTGGAAGTCTTCTCTGGTTGAGGTCAGGGTGAGACTTAGTTGATCGGCCAATTGCCGGCATTTATTCAATTGGATCTGGTCAGGGCAATAAACCCCGATGGCTTTGCTGTAATTTATGGGCATCTTATGTTATTATTTTTATTGCTGAATAAACAAAAGCTGAATTTTACGATTAAACTTAACAAGATACTCGAATAAATATGGATTTAGAACATAAACTTGAACCCAAGGTAGTGGCCATAATCCCGGCCCGTTATCATTCCAATCGTTTTCCTGGTAAGCCTCTGGCTGAAATTCATGGTAAGCCCATGATTCAGCATGTGTATGAACGAGCCAGTTTAGCCCCTCTCCTTTCCCGGGTGGCCGTTGCCACGGATGATGAGCGAATTGCCCATTGTGTCCGTTCTTTTGGTGGCGAGGCAGTGATTACCAGTACCAATCACACCTCTGGAACAGATCGGCTGGCTGAGGCTGCGACAATTCTTGATATTCCGGAACAGGACGTGGTGGTCAATATCCAGGGTGATCAACCACTCTTTCCTCCTGAGGTGGTGGAGCAGGTGGCAAGGCCTCTTCTTGATGATCCGGCTCTTCCCATGTCCACCTTGATTTATAAGATTATCCGGGATGAAGAGATCGAAGATCCCAACCATGTTAAAACCGTGTTCGATCGCCATGGCAGGGCCCTTTATTTCTCCCGGGCTTCTATCCCCTTTCAGCGTGATCCCCATGATCCGCCACCGCCGACCTATTATAAACACCTGGGTTTTTATGCCTATCGTAAAGGCTTTTTGCTGACCTTTGTCAGCCTGCCGGAAGGAGAGTGGGAGCGTTTTGAAAAACTGGAGCAGCTTCGGGCCCTGGAGTTCGGTTATGATATCCAGGTGGTTCTCACTGAGCATGACTCGGTGGAAGTTGATACCCCGGAGGATCTTAAGAGGGTGGCAAAGCTCATCCCTTAAGCAGTTATCAACTAAATACTTAAAATTTTGTTTAACTTAAAAATTAATACTTTATCCAACTTAATACTTTTTACAGGAGAAACGAGATGCGTAATAAAATAACAATAATTGGCGCCGGTAATGTCGGTGCCACCGCCGCCCACTGGGCAGCCAGCCGTGGGCTTGGTGACATTGTTCTGCTTGACGTGGTGGAGGGTGTGCCCCAGGGTAAGGCCCTGGATCTGCTCCAGTCCGGCCCGGTTGACGGGTTTTCCGGCCGGATAACCGGCTCCAATGATTATGCTGATTCAGCGGATTCCGATGTGGTGATTATCACTGCTGGTCTGGCCCGTAAACCCGGGATGAGCCGTGATGATCTGTTGGCGAAAAACGTGGCTATTGTTAAGTCATGTGCCGAGCAGGCGGCTGAGCATTCTCCCAATTGTGTTCTTATTGTGGTAACCAACCCCATTGATGCCATGGTTTATACTGCCTTCAAGGTTTCTGGTTTCCCCCGGAACCGGGTGGTGGGTATGGCTGGAGTTCTAGATTCCGCCAGGTACCGGACCTTCCTGGCTGAGGCCCTGGAAGTTGCTCCCCGTGATGTTAATGCCATGGTTATGGGTATCCATGGTGATAATATGATTCCTCTGGTGCGGCTGGCTAATGTTTCCGGGGTTCCGGTGACAGATCTTCTTTCTGATGATGATCTTGCCGGTATTGTTCATCGTACCCAGCATGGTGGTGGTGAGATTGTTGCCCATCTTAAGACTGGTTCTGCCTTTTATACTCCCGGCCTTGCGGCGGTGGAGATGGCAGAATCAATTCTCATGGACAGTAAACGGGTTCTTCCCTGTGCCGCTTATGTGGAGGGTGAATTTGGTTTTTCCGGTTGTTTCCTGGGGGTGCCGGTTGTTCTGGGTAGTGGCGGAGTTGAGCGGATCATCGAGTTTGAGCTTAGTGATGATGAACGCCAGGCTCTGCAGGAATCAGAGGCTGCGGTTCATAAGCAGATGGAGGCCACCGGGCTTTAGAAATAATTTATGAAGAATGATCCTATTACATCCTGCCTTTCCATCCTGACCGAGACCCGGATTGATCCCTTTGACCTGTTGCCTCGGCGTAATCTGGTGGAAAAATTAATAGAGCTGGTTTTTGCCGGAGCCCCGGCTGAGCCGCCTTTGGTGGCAGCAGCCATGTCTGAACTTGCTGCTGCCCTTAAGCAGGAGGATGTAAGTGATCTGAAGGTGGTGGTTTTAGGCGGGGGCTCTGGTCTTTCCAATATCATTGGTGGCGACAGTTGTAACCCTGCCTGGCCGGATGAACCTTTTTCCGGCATTAAAAAGATCTTTCCCCATGCCACCGCTATTGTCTGTGTCACTGATGATGGCGGTTCCACCGGCGAGATGTTGAAAGATCTGCCCCTCATTGGTTTTGGTGATCTGCGCCGGGTCATGCTCTCGTCTATCCAGGAAAAAAGGCTGGAGCAGCGTTATCAACTGACAGGTAGTCAATGTCAACAGACGGCAGAAGTTCTTCATCGGCTCTTTAATGCCCGTTTCAGTGAGCGACCCCGGGGAGCCTCGGAGCTTCTGACTCAGATCGGGGTCAATCTTGATGTTCTGGCTGAAGATCTTGCCCGGGAGCTCCAGGCCTTAATCGAGTTGTTTTTTGATGATTTCCGGGTCTTTCAGCTACTTTCCCGGCCCCAATGTGTGGGAAACCTCTTGCTTGCTACTTCCATCTATCAGCAGGCCGGTGACGGGCTGCGGGTAAATGACGATCAGCTTCTGGCCGGGCTGGCCTCTCTGGCTGAGATTATTGGAGCAAATGCCGGGGCTGTCTTGCCATGTACCACTACCCCGGCCAGGCTCAATGTTCTTTACGGTAACGGGGTCATGGTCAGTGGTGAGAGTAAGGCCGGTGGCGGTTGGCGAAACAGCCCGGTGGACCGGGTTTTTGTTGAATTTGCCGATTCTCCGGTGGTGCCGGCAGAGGTAAACCGTCTGTTGACCGAGGCTGATATTATTGTTATGGCCCCTGGCAGTCTGTACACCAGTCTCCTGCCGATTCTGCAGACCCCGGATCTTGCTGAAATCATCAGAAATAATGACAAGGCCCTGAAGATCCTGGTGGCGAATCTCTGGGCCCAGAAGGGGGAGACCGAACTGGTCTCTGATGACCCTAAGCGCCGTTTCCAGGTCTCTGATCTGATCAGGGCCTATCATCGGAATATCCCCGGAGGGGTCAAGGGTCTTTTCAATCAGGTTCTTCTCCTGGGGCTGCAGGATATTCCTGGCAGTATCCTCCAGAATTATGCAGTGGAAGAAAAGGTTCCCATCTATCTTGACCGGGGCAGGGTCTGGGAGATGGGCTTTGTTCCCATTGAGGCCAGGATATTTTCTGAGTTGGCTCTGCAGGACGGTAAGATCCAGCACGATCCAGCCTCCCTGGCCCAGGCCTTGAAAATTATCTGGGGAGCCCGGGACAGACTGGACGAGGCGGCGCCCAGCCAATTGCCTTCGGCCCCGGCTATTACCCATGTGGTACGGCGGGTGTCGTATTCGCCCTATCAGCGTTTGCAGCTCTTTGCCGAAGAGGTTAAGGGCTGGCAACTGGAGCCGGAGATTGAGGATATGGCCCTTGATATTTTCTGGCGGCATGGGGATATTCGTCTTGATCATCTTGATCGGATCCGGGGTATTGATTTGATCAATCGTGATCAATGGCAGGATAGCCCGAAATGGGATAATGTCATCTCGTTTTATGATGAGATCTCCGGTAATTTGAAGATCCTTGACGAGGCTAAGACCGACCCGGATCGTTTTGAATTTGCCTTTCTGGTGGCCCTTGGTCAGTCGTTATTGGGCAATTTTGCCAGTAGCCGCAGATTAAAAGAGGTGGAGGATAATGGTGAGCGATTCGGTCAGGTTCTTGAATTGACCCTTACACCCCTGGCGGGTCGCCGTTGTTATCTTAACCATAAGGACCTTGATCGTTTTCTCCGCCTGGTCAAGATGAATCCCACAGCCGATGATGCTGTTTATACCAGGCTGGTAAACCATGGAGAGGGTTTTACCCCGCCGGGGATGTTGATGGGGCTCATCTATGCCTGGTACCTTGATAATCGCTTTGCCTCCAATATTGAGTATAAGATGGCAATATTAGCCATTCCGGTTTCAAGTCTGATTTCCGAGCAGGTTCGGACACTGCGCCGTCGCCAGCAGACAATCAGTTTTTTCCGTAAGATTATTTTCCGGCATACAGCAGGTGTTTACGATGAGCGCTTCTGAGTGGGTGGCCGGTGGCGGTCCTGCTAGTTTTCTGGTCCGGTTGTCAGCGCCAACGCCTGCGGCATTGAATCATTTCGCCGAGCTGGTTGTTGACCCTGCGGTGCAATGCCGAAAACAGGGTGACCAGATTATTCTTCTCTTTGAGCCGGAGGTGGAGGTAGGTGTCGCTCTGGACCGGGTTGCTGATCTGGTGGCTGAATGTAATCGGGAGCTTTCCCGTAATGACCGGGTGGAAGTGGTGGAGACCATGCGGGCGGCAATTACCGATCATGGCTCAGATTCGGCTGATGTCCTGGAGAGGTATCAGCTTGAGCTTGATGCCGGTTTCAGTTTCGGTTCTGGTTCTCATCCCAGTACCAGGCTTTTGATTAAGCTGCTGGATGGTATTTCAGGACATAGCTTTCCTGGTCGGGTTCTTGATGTGGGTTGCGGTAGTGGTATTCTTGCACTTCTGGCGGCTAGAATGGGTGCTAAGTCGGTTCTGGGGGTAGAGGTTGATGCTGAGGCGGTGGCAATTGCCCGGGCCAATGTGGCAAATAATCATTTGCAGGAACAGATATTAATAACCGGTGAGCCTTTATCAGAAATACAGGGTGCTTTTGATCTGATTATGGCCAACCTGACTGCTTCTGTCTTTTATCGGCTGCTGCCGGATATTAATCGGCTGCTGGCTGAAAAAGGTATGCTGCTGGTGTCCGGTCTCCAGGGTCGGCAGGCAGATGAGCTGATTGAGACTATGGTTGCTAAGGGCTGGCATTTTAACGATTCTGCAAGTGAGGGTAAGTGGACGGCCCTTGTCTTGGGGAGATAATTTTTTAGGGACAGTTTTTCTCATACTCCCCGGTCTATTTCGGGCCAGATGATTTTATGTAATTGAAGCTGGACTCTCACCGGTAACTCGTCGGTAAGTATCCAGCTGGCAAGTTCGGCAGGGTCCAGGTTTCCCCGGATGGGAGAGAAAATAAACTGCGGCCTCTGGTTCGGCGATTGTTCAGTCTCTGAATTAAGCATATCCCGGCAGGTTGCTGTGGCCCATTCATAATCCCGGCGGGAGCTGATGACAAACTTCAGTTCATCCCCCGCACCCAGCAGATCAAGGTTGGCAAGATCCATCTCTTCGTTCATGCCGCTGTCCGGGCATTTTAAATCCATTATCTTAATAATCCCGTCTGGAACCCGGGCAAGATTAATCGAGCCATTGGTCTCCAGAAGAACCGTTCTGCCCTTCTGAAGGAGCCTGTTCATCAATGGGTAAACCTCTTGCTGGCTCAGGGGTTCACCCCCGGTTATTTCAACAAGGGCGGTGGGGTATTTCCCGGTAAAGGCCATCAGGTCGGGTAAGGTGTGGAGGCTACCCTGGTTTTTTTGACGGGCGTAGTCGGTGTCACACCAACTGCAGTCGAGATTGCAGCCGGCCAGTCGGATAAAGACACAGGGGTAGCCGGCAAAGCTTGATTCGCCCTGGATGGAATAAAAGACCTCAGCCACCATGAGCCCCTGGTCTATAGTTTCATCTTGTTTCTTATTGTTGCCCATAATAAATGACACTGGTGCTTTCGGTTTCTCCAACCAGGACACTGTAGAGCTGGTAGCGCTCACTGGCAAGGGTCTCTTTTAACGAATCAAAGATGAAGACTGCGATATTCTCTGAAGATGGATTTATTTTGCGAAAGGCGGGATGCTCGTTCAGGTCACAATGGTCAAGCTGATCAACTACGCCATTGACCGCATTCTTAACAGTTCTGAAGTCAATTCCCATCCCTAACTCGTCAAGCTCCGTTGCCCGGACCGTAACCTTGATATTCCAGTTATGACCGTGCGGTTTTTCGCAGTCGCCGGGGTAATTCCGCAGGTGATGGCCGGCGGAAAAATGGGTTTTAATAAAAATATCGAACATCTGATTTCTCCTATTGTTTTTTCACTAAATAATAATTGGACAGTATTAGGGTATTGCAGTACATTTAACCCGCTTGAAGTCGGCGTTTAAGCCACTTGGCTGATTAACGTGAAAAATCACCATAGCTTAATGGTGGAATTTCGTAAAGATGCAATGTGAATAAGACCGGTTGCAAAGTTTTCGGTTCTTTTAAGGGAGTAGTTTGATGGCCCGGATAAAGCCATTTCAGGGGCTTCGTTTTAATACGGATAAGGTTGAGCGGATGGAAGATGTGGTCAGCCCCCCCTATGATGTTATTGATGAGGAGGGCAAGGCGGCTCTTCTTGAGAAAAACAGATATAATATGGTTAAGCTTGACCTGACCAAGGATATGGGTGATGGCCCTCTGGCTGCTCGTTATGAAGATGCCCGCGCCCTGGCTGAAAGCTGGCAGGATGATGAAGTTCTCATCCGGGATACAAAACCGGCCTTTTATCTGTATTTTGTCGATTATACTCTGGCCAATGGTCGGAAATTTACCCGTAAGGGTCTAGTTGCCCGGGTCCAGCTTGCGGAATTTGCCGAAGGGGTGGTTAAGCCCCATGAGAAGATCTTTCGTAATGTGGTAACCGACCGTCTTCAGCTTCTTGATACCTGCCGGACCCAGTTCAGCCAGATATTTTCCCTGTACCCTGACGAGGAAAACGGCATCATGAAGATGCTGGAGGATAAATGCCCGGCCAATCCCCTTTATTCAGTGGAGGATCAGGATGGCTGTTTTCATCGTCTGTGGGCGGTAAATGACCCGGATACTCTTGCTGCAGTGGTTCAGGCCTTTCAGGAGCGTGCCCTCTATATTGCCGATGGTCACCATCGCTATACCACCGCTCTTCAGTTTCGCGAGCTTCTCCAGAAACGACATGGATCCCTTGATCCGGACAGCTCCCTTAACCATATCATGATGTATCTCTGTCCCATGGAAGATCCGGGACTTTCGGTTCTGCCCACCCATCGGCTGCTTAATCATCCGGACAAGGTGGGAACGGATCAGCTTGTTGAACAGCTCAGCCCCTGTTTTCAGGTGGAAGAGGTGGGGGCTGCCAGTCGGGAGGACCAGGTATCTGAGGTACTTGCCCGGATGGAAGACCTGCTCGGGGGTGCCACCGCCTTTGGGATGTACGACCCAAGTGCTGAGCGTTGTTTTCTCCTGACCCTGAAAGATGGGGCCATGGAGAAAGAGCTGGGTGATAAGCAGGACGCGGCTCTAAGAGAGCTTGACGTGGTGGTATTGTCTGATCTTCTTTTGGAAAGGCTCCTTGGTCTGTCCCATAAGAGATGTGACGATGAAGGTCTTATCTCTTATCATAGTGACCCTGATCTTGCTATGGACGCAGCGGTTAAGCAGGGGGTTGCCGGCTCTGGTTCATCCATTCTTTTTCTGATGAACCCCACCACTGTTGCCCAGGTCAGGAATATTGCCGATGAGAGTCTGATCATGCCCCATAAATCAACTTATTTTTACCCAAAGATTCTCACCGGGCTTCTTCTGAATAAATTTGACGATTGATTTCCCATCCTGGATGGGGATAATTATGGTGATCGAGTGACGGATAAGGGTGCTGTCCAGATTACGGAAGATTCCCTTTTTGCCGGGGACCTTGTCTGCCGCCAGCATCGTCTGGGCTACCGATTTTCCATTGACCCGGTTCTGCTTGCTCATTTTATTTCACCGTCTGCCGGAGCCAGGGTCCTTGATATGGGCGCCGGCTGCGGGATTATCTCTCTACTGCTTGCCTATCGTTATTCTCAGATTTCTGTAACTGCTCTGGAATTGCAGCCCGCCCTGGTTGACTTGATCCGGCAGAACATTGATCTTAATGGTTTTTCCCAGCGAATAATGCCGGTATGCGTTGATCTCTGTCAGATTGAAGACATGGTCAAGGCCGAGAGCTATGATCTGGTGGTGGCCAACCCCCCCTATGGCAGTCCCGGCTCCGGCCGTCAGAACCTGGAGTCGGAGCGGGCCATTGCCCGGCATGAGGTTCATGCAGGCCTTGATGATGTGGTTCGGGCTGCGGCCTTTGCAGTTGCCAATCGGCGCAAAATTGCCATGGTCTATCCAGCCTCCCGGCTTGTGGCTTTATTGGGGACCATGACCAGACACCGTCTCCAGCCACGACGCCTTCGGGTGGTGCATAGTTATCCCGGTGGCCGGGGTCAGCTGGTATTGGTGGAGGCTATGAAAAATGGTGGTGAAGATTTGCAATTGCTGCCCCCCCTCTATGTCTATCAGGAGAAGGGGGGAGCATACAGTAAAGAGGTCGCTGCCATGTATGAAAAAAGGAGGGACGTAGATGAAAGAGTATAAAGTGGTTATCTATCGGGAAGGTCTTCTGGGCTCGCTTCTGCTTGGCCAGTCCAAGATTAATCCCCTGAAATTTACCGATTTTTTGAATGTCAATGCCGAAGATGGCTGGCAGGTGGTGACCATGGAGAAGGATCTACGCCGGATGCTCCTTTTCTTTCAGCGGGAGTCTTATGTAGTTGTTATGGAGAGGGAGAAAAAATGAAGATAGCCTCCATCATCACTATTATTCTCATCATCGCCACCAGCAGCCTCATCCTCGGTCAGCTCTGGTTCCAGTTTCTTGAGCCGGCCCTTTTCCTGAAGATTGCTATCAGCCTGGCGGTTTTCGGCCTGGCCACCGGCCTCATTGCCCTTATCTGCCGCCAATACCTCACCGAAAACAAATTACGCCGGGATAAATTCCTTGAGTAAGGTTTCTATATAGTAATTAGGGAATTAAGCCTGGCATTCCTCAAGCTGGTTACGGGCGAATTCGATGGAAGGATCCAGATCCAGGGCCAGTTCAAAATAACGGATGGCCTCTTCGGTCTGACCGATTTTCCGGTAATTGACCCCCAGGTTTGCATAATCAATGGCACTGGCCGGGGCAAGCTCCACTGCCCGGTGGAAGTGGACTATGGCCTGCTCGTAGCCTGCCAGTTTAAAGTGGCAGACCCCCATGATATTGTGGATGTCGGGTCGGCGTTCATCGTGGCCCAGGCCTTTCCCCAGGGTATCAAGGGCTTTTTGATATTGACCGAGATCCTTGAGGCAGTCGCCGAGGAATGAATGGATATAGGGCAAGTCTTCTTTGTTGGGCTTGAGGGTTAGGGCCTTGTTCAGGTGCTGACTGGCCTCTTCGAGGAGGCCCATCTTCATCAGATTACGACCCAGGTAGAATTCCAGATAATAGGCCTGGGGCAGGATCTCTTGCATTGCCATTAAACGCTGGCTGGACTGTTCCGGATCGTCGATCTGTTCAGCCACCAGCTTGGCGGCAAAAAGACCGGCGTCACTTATCCGGGATCGTTCCCGGAAATGGGCACCCGGGACAATGGTATAGATGGCTGGAATCTGAAGAGCTGGATGGCTGATTTCCATGATGAATACTTCCAGATCGATTTTTTTCAGAGCTGCCAGGCAGTTTTCAATCTCCACCTTAATATTGTCATCGGTTAGATCCGCCATTTCGCTTATCTTGATGCTTGCGCCAGGATCAGTAAGGTATTTGACCGACTCCATATTCTGGGGCTTGGGCAGGCCGGAGGCTACATAATTAGCCTGGCTGTTGAAGTCACCGGCCAGCTGGGCCACCTCGGTAACGGCCCTGATCAGGGATTTTTCCGGGTTGGGAGTGGTGCCGGCGGTATAGACGATTTCACTGGCCCGGGGGAAGGTGGAACGGTCAATGGCCAGGGCTGCAACGGTGGGGATACCGGTATTTAAGGTGAAATCGTTTACGTATAGTTCAATATTGTTGGCCCTGAATTTCTCAATTAATTCAATGGCAATGGGATCTTTAACGGTATTAAGGTCAATGGCTGGAACCGGGATGCTCTCGTGGCTCACCACAGCGGATACATGGCGTTCGACAATCTCACAGAGCCCCTGGCTAATGGCCTCTTCCAGGCTGTTGCCGGCAGAAGGGCCGTTGAACTCGTTGATGGCATAGAACCAGCTGAAAGGGATCAGGACTTCCTGCTTGCGGTTTAGGTCAGTGGCCCAGGCCCACTGGATGGGAATATCGCCGATCAATCTGGCCAGGGTCTCCGGGCTGGTATGTTCATCATGGACTGATTGGAGCAGCTTCTCCAGGGGCAGCAGGGGCAGGTTTTTCTGCCTGAGGTTATTCCAGGTATCTCTGATGAAGTTCTTGTTATCTTTCATGAAGCTGAAAAAACTGAAACGCTCTCCCAGCTCCATACAGGCACTGGCCCTGGCCTGGGCCGGGGTCGAGCCTTTCCCCATCTGTTTTTTATTGCCGATGATATCTCTGGCATCTTTACCGCAGACGCTGAAATAGACAGGAATATCAAGGCGGCCGTTATCGATCCGTTTGATCTCCTGAAGAACGTCGAGATTCTGCCTGTCTAATTTCTCTTTAAACCTTTTCACTGTCTCTTCTGGAGAGCAGGTCTTATCAAGGTCAACGGTATAATGTTTAAATGAGTCCTGCAGGCGGATTGATTTTTTCTGCATTGGTCTATTTATGATCCTGATGAAATAAGGAAAGGGATAACCCTCTGCGGATTATCCCCCTTGTCAAAAACTATGGTGAAGTTGTCTGTTATAAGACAGCGATCTGGACAATTACCAGGAGGGTAAAGATGATAACTGCTCCAACCTTCATCGGTACGCTGTGATCTTCTTCATGATGTTGTCCGTGTCCGCCCATGGTTTTCTCCTTATAATGATTTTGGTAAGGTTTTTTCTTAATCACATCTATTGTTAATTAACGTGAAAAGAAGGAAATGGCAAGAACTGACCGAGAGATATTACGAAAGGGGAGGGTTGAAATAACCGAAGCCAAGGTTTGGGAAGTTCTCTTTTAGTTTCTTCTGCCATGACCTGATCCCCATGGGTTTTTGCCTGCCTTTATGCTGGACTACTTCCAGATACCAGTCCGGGTCCATATTGAGGTTGCGGAGCTGGATCAGGTCCGGGCGATAGATATTCACCAGGTCGCAAAGGGCGGTGAACTCTTCCGGGTCGTCGGTGAACCCGGGGAGGATGAAGTAGTTTAAGGAGACAAAACCTCCGGCTTTTTTCATTACCAGGATGGAACGGAGCACATCCTTGAAAGAAAAGCCCTGGGGCCGGTAATACATTGTATGGCAGCCTTTGCGGGCCGAGTTCATGCTTACCCGGATGGAATCAAGGCCGGCTGCTGCCAGTCGTTCAATTGCCTCAGGCATACTGGCATTGGTATTGAGATTAATGGTGCCCCTTTTGGTCTTGCTTCTGATTTTAATAATGGCCTCTTCGATGGTTTCCCATTGGAGAAGGGGTTCCCCTTCACAGCCCTGGCCGAAGCTGACGATTCCCTTATCCACGGAATCTAAATGGCCCACGGCAATTTCAGCAATCTCCCCGGCAGACGGGACAAATTTTATTCGTTCCTGGGTGGAAGGACAGCAGCCGGAAGGCTGCAGGGAGATACAGCCGACACATTTGGCATTGCAGGATGGTGAGGTGGGCAGAGGCGCTTCAAAGCGGTTTAGGAAAAAATTTTTGGCAGCCGGGCAGCTATAGGTCAGGCTGCATTTCCCCAGATGCTGGATAAGGCGATTGTCGGGCTGGGCTTTCAGTCGTTTATTTGTTTGCCGTTTGATCTTTTCATCATCATAGCCCTTGTAGTCCTGACGGCGATCGGCATCGGAACGGAACCCGCAAACCCAGAACTGACCGTCGTACCAGCCCACGGCGGTATAGGCAAAAAGGGGTAGGGGCTCGACATCACCGGTTTTTTCAAAGGCTGTGCCAAAGGTGGCGGTATGGGCCGGAGCCATGAAGGCGGCTACGGCCTGGACCTTGGATCCCGGGTGTTCCGGATCCTGATCAAGAAGGATGGGGTCGTTGTCAGCAGGGTCAATGCCAATGGGCAGGCGACCGGGCAGGATAAACAGGTCGCTACCTTCCGGCAGGGGGATGATATCGGTCAATTCAGGCTGGTCAAACCAGTTACCGCTGCGACCGGCCATGTTGAGTCCGGGAAGATCACGAATCTGGCCCTGGCTGTCAGCATAAACCAGGCTGGGAATCTCCCGGGGATGAATTGTCTTCATTACTGCACGTTTAACCGCTTACATCCCTTTCGGTCTGATCTGGTCGAGAATAGAGTCAATGGATTTATAGATGTCGATATCGTCGCCGAAAATATCTTCTATTTTGGGATGATTGATCAGGTCTTCAGTAACGAATTGGGTAAGGTAGAGGCTTAGGAAATTGGGGTTAACCGTTATCTGACGGATGGGGGCGATCTTGAACTGGATGTCAAAGTCTTCCATGTCGCCTATTTGGGTTAATTCCCGGCTGATGACTTCTCGGATATCCGATTCAGAGGAGGTCTCAATGATATTATCATCGAGCATGCGCTGAACAATTCGCAGAGCCAGTTCATCGGCGTTTCGATAGGCGGCCTGAATCATTATCCGTCGTTCTTTCTCTCTCTTGCGGTCAATGGCGCTTGCTTCTTTTTCGCCGGCCTTCAAGGCGCTCATGCTGCCGTGTCCCATGGAATATCCTCATCTGTATGAAATATTTTAGTATAATTTTTATTATGATTATAGATACTCGCTGACGGGATATTGTGCCAGTAAAATAGAGGCTGGTCTTTGCAAAAAATAATATTTACTGGTATAAATTTTTTTTCCATTACCCTTTAAATAAGGGCAACAATAAAGACTAACAGGAGCAATTTATGGATATTACAGTTTTGGTTCCAGCGGGCAGGTTGCCATTGACTCTCATGACCCAGGCCCATGAGATTGCAAGTAAAAACAATTTGGCTATCTATCTGTCCACAGCCCAGAATCTGCGGATTCTGGATGTGCCGGAAGACCTTGTCGAACCCATTAAAAAAGAACTCATTGCCCTGGGTGCCAGTCTCAAGGCTCCCGGCAAATTCCCTCTGCCCCGGGTTTGTATTGGCCAGGGTCATTGCAAGCTGGGAGTAATCGATACCAGCAAGGTGTCAGCCAGGATTGTTGACGCCTTTAAGGATAAGGAAAAGACCAAGGCCAAATTCAAGATCGCAGTTTCAGCCTGCGGTATGGGTTGCGCCAGTCATAAGACCACGGATATCGGTATTGTCGCCAGCAGGAAAGGTTTTGATGTTTTTGCCGGCGGCAAGGGTGGAACTGCTCCCAAGGTGGGACGCCGGATCCTCCGGGACATCAATGAAGATGAAGTGCTGGCCGCAGTGAAGGTGCTGGTGGACTTCCACGACCTTCATACCAGCAAGAAACAGCGGATGTATAAATTGTTGACCCATGAGGATTTCCCCTATCCTGATGAGGTTTAGGCTGAGGCTTCTGTCAGAAATTCTTCCACCTCGGCCGGTGACGGCATCTTGCCGGCGCATTTGATCTGGTTGTTGATGATCAGAGCCGGGGTGGCCAGAACGCCATGACGCCAGATCTCATCATGGTCGTGGATCTGAACGATATCAGCGGCAATTCCCAGCCGGGCCATGATATCGAAGATCATGGTGTTCAGTTTATTGCAGCTTACACAACCCGGACCCAGGATCTTGATGTCGAGGATCTCGGAGCTGCTCTCCTGGCCGGCGGCAAGTCGGCCAAGTTCCCTTTCCAGGGCTTCTCTATAAGTGGAATGGGCTGATGAGGGGATATAGTTTAGCTGGCTGATCTTATCAAACAGGTAGTCCACGGCTTCTTCTGTGGGCAGTTCCCGGGCCAGGACCTCTCTTAAGGCCATATCCAGGCCGATGAGGCCGATGGTGGATGTCCCTATCTTTATTTTGCGCAGATCCTGTTCGCTCATAGGCTAAGGTCTATAGCAGGTTTTGCTGATTTCGGCAGTTCATTTTCGCTGAAGAGGCTGATGGTGCCGAACTGGCCGTCAAAGCCTCCCTGGCGGATTACCTTTCCCAGGCGCATCCGGTCTATGGCCTCGGCCAGGATAGGTGATGTTTTTTTAATATTCTCAATGGGGGCATCAAGAAGGAGATTGAATTCAGAGCCAAATTCCTGAATCAGGGCCTGATAATTTTTCATCACTCCCTTGGTATTGACCCCCCGGCCCATTAATCCGGCAATTATCTCCTGCAGGGGAATCAGGCTGATGGCCTGAGGATCATCAGGACGAACCAGGGGCTGGTTACGATCGGCCAGATCCATTATCCGATGACTGACCCCGATGGTCAGCTTGCGGGAGCAGACCGGACAGAGTCCCGAAAGTTTCCTGGTTTCAGTCGGGGTCAGGCAGATCTCACATTTGCGGTGACCGTCCAGGTGGTATTTGCCCTCATCCGGGAAAAACTCCACCGTCCCCAGGAAACCTTTTGCAGGATTCTCCAGGGCCTGTCGCAGGGCATAATAATCAAGACTGGTATCAAATAAATTAACCTCCCGACCAAGTTTACCCGGGGAATGGCAGTCTGAGTTGGAGATTAGGGTAAAGCGGTCAAGGGCCGATATTGTCCGGTTCATGGCCGGGTCAGATGACAATCCGGTTTCCAGGGCAAAGATGTGGGAGGTAAGGTCACCGTAGCATTCTTCAATTCTGTCAAAGCCAGACCTGGAGCCAAAGAGGGAAAACCAGGGGGTCCAGATATGGGCCGGCACGAGAAAGCCGTCCGGGGCTTCTTCCAACATGATCTCCAGGAGATCCCGGGAATCCAGGCCAAGAATGGGTCGGCCGTCAGACTCCAGGTTGCCGATGGCATTTAGCCGGCCCCTGATTCTGTCAACGGATTTAAAATCCGGGGCAAAGAGAATATTATGGACCTTGCGTACTTTATTGTGCCGTTTGTAGATATTGCTGATTTCTGCGGTAAGAAGGAAGCGCACCGGTTTCCCCCTTGGGTCAAGATAGGGAAGGGCCGGGGCAATATTCTTATCAGCAAGACGGAACAGACCCGGTTCGGCCGGGATGAGATTTTCCTTAAGGTGCTTGAGCCAGCCGGGATGGGTAAAGTCTCCGGTGCCGACGATATCGATGCCCTTGACCCCGGCCCAGGCAGCAAGACCGGCCAGGGTGCTTTTCTTGCTGGTGGCCCGGGAGAAAGGTGAGTGGATATGGAGGTCTGCTTTGAATTTCATTGGGTGTTGCCCTTTATTGGCCTTCTTTTGAAGGCGTTGACAATGTAGGCAAACATTGCCATATTATCGGTCATTGTTCCAGTTTTGATGTTGTATCGGATGAGATTTTTTGAAATTGTTCTGGATATTTTCCAGGTTGATCTTGATAAGGAAAGAGATGATGAAGGAAATGATTGATGTGGTGATTGTCGGGGCCGGGCCGGCTGGTTTGCAGGCTGCGGTTCATGCGGTGCGGAAAAAGGCAACGGTTTTGATTGTCGGCCGGCCGGAAAAGAGTGCTATCTATAAGGCCCATGTGGAGAATTATCTCTGCGTTGATGGGGTTACTGATGGTCATGCCATGGTTAAGGTCGGTATTGATCAGGCCACCCGTTTCGGGGCGGATTTTGTCCATGAGGATGTTCTGGGCATTACCCAGGAGGATGATCATTTTCTGGTGAGAACAGAGAGCGATGAGGTTAAGACCCGCACTGTTATTCTGGCCACTGGTTCCTCCCGGAAAAAACTCAAGGTCAAGGGCGAGAAGGAGCTTGCCGGTCGGGGGGTAAGTTATTGTGTTGACTGTGATGCTAATTTCTACCGGAATGCCAAGGTGGCGGTGGTTGGCAATGAGAGTGCCGCTGTTGATGGCGCACTGACTCTGCTTTCTTATGCTGATGAGGTTCATCTGGTTGCCCGGGAGCTTGAGGTGTCAGCTGATATGATGACCAGGCTGGAAAAGAGTGATGTTGAGCTTCATCTTGGCGCATGGCCGGCCCGGATCAATGGTGAGATGGCGGTTAAGAGTCTGGCGCTGGAGGATGACAGGGAACTTGAGGTGGAAGGAGTTTTTGTCGAGCTGGGTGCCAAAGGGGCCATGGAGCTTGCCACCACTCTCGGGGTGCAGCTTGATATGGATACTTTTTCTTACATCGATACCAATAAACGGCAGGAAACCAATATTGTCGGGATCTATGCTGCCGGTGATATTGCCGGTCCACCCCATCAGATGGCAAAGGCAGTGGGTGAGGGATGTGTTGCCGGCTGGTATGCCGCAAATTACGCTAATAAATTAAAGAGACATCCGGGGTGAGCCGGGATAGAGCGATGATGGAGCTGGCCCTGGCCGAGGCCGGGCTTGCTGCCCGGCGGGGCGAGGTCCCGGTGGGGGCAGTTCTGGTGGATGCCGAGGGTGAGGTCGTGGCACGGGGCGGTAACAGGACCATTGAGTTGAATGATCCGTCTGCCCATGCCGAGATAGTTGTTCTGCGCAAGGCCGGTGTTGTTTGCGGTAATTACCGACTGGCGGACACCACCATGTATGTAACCATAGAGCCCTGCGCCATGTGTGCCGGGGCTCTGGTCCATGCCCGGGTAAAGCGGGTGGTCTTCGGGGCGGAAGATCCCAAGGCCGGAGCCATGGGCTCGTGTTATGGTATTGGCCTTGATAATCGCTTAAACCACAATCTCATCTGCGAAGGGGGGCTGCTTGCCGAGCAATGCAGTGAGGTTATCCGTGATTTTTTCAGGTTACGCCGGAAAAAATGAGGTTGGATCGGTTTTTCCTTGAAAAGTAGGTTTATAATAGTAAGATATTGCCCTTCATTGCATAAAGAATGCGGAGAGGTGACCGAGTGGCTGAAGGTGCACGACTGGAAATCGTGTGTGCGGCAACGTACCGAGGGTTCGAATCCCTCCTTCTCCGCCAATAAGGTGTGATAGCCAGGCCCTGCGCAACAGAGGTTCATGAACTCCGTCAGGTCCGGGAGGAAGCAGCGGTAATGATTCCCTTTGTGTGTTGCAGGTTCCCTGGCTATCTTTTTTTACCCCTTAACTTCATGTAAGATTCAGATTTCATCCCATCTTTGTCCGCTCAGTCCTGCCAGAGTACAGGAAGTACGCGGCCCAGGCCTGATCAAAACGAATCTGGAACAGAATCTGAACCTTGTGGTTCGACAGGTTTATGAGGTTTCCAGTTATTAAGCAAAATAACTATTTGAATAAATGTCGTATCTAGTCCTGGCCAGAAAACACAGACCCCAAACCTTTGCTGATGTCGTTGGTCAGCAATTGGTGGTTCGTATTCTGCGTAATGGCCTTGCCCGCAACCGGGTTGCCCATGCCATGATTTTTTCCGGGGTGCGTGGGGTAGGTAAGACAACCCTTGCCAGGATTATGGCCAAGGCTCTTAATTGCCAGAGCGAATCTGATGTTAAACCCTGTGATCAATGTGAGTCCTGCCAGGAAATCAGGAAAGGCTCGGCGGTTGATCTCCATGAGATTGATGGCGCCTCCAATCGGGGTATCCAGGAGATCCGTGAGCTCAAGGAAAATATTCGTTTCTTCCCGGTTAAATCGTCTTACAAGATCATCATAATTGATGAAGTCCACATGCTCACCACCGAGGCCTTCAATGCCTTGCTCAAGACCCTTGAGGAGCCGCCTGAGCATGTCTTTTTCATGTTTGCCACCACCGAGATCCATAAGGTACCCCTTACCATTCTTTCCCGTTGTCAGCGCCTGGAGCTCACCAGGGTAGGCCAGGACGAGCTGGCTGGTTTTTTCCGGCGAATTGCCGGGGAAGAGGGTGTTACGGTTTCAGAAGAAGCCCTGGCTTTGATTGCCAGGGAGGCGGACGGCAGTGTTCGGGACGGCCTCAGTCTCCTTGACCAGATATTTTCCTTTGCCGGCTCTGAGGTAGAGGCCCGGGATGTTGTTCAGGTGCTTGGTCTGGTGGACAGGGAGGTTTTTGTTGATCTGGCCCGGTGTCTGCTTGCCGGAGATCTGGCCCAGTCTCTGACACTCCTTGATAATTCCTATGCCGCCGGGCTTGATCTCAAGCGTTTTGCCGCTGATCTTCTTGGTTGTTTTCGTTCTCTGCTGGTCTGTCGTACCTGTGCCGAGGCTCGGGGGATGCTGGCGGTGACGGATAATGATTTTACCCGACTCAGCGACCTTGCCGCTGATTACAGTCAGGAGACTCTGGCCCGTTATTTTCAACTTCTTCTCCAGGGCATGGAGAAGATGCAGTACTCGGCCCGGCCCCGCTTAATGATTGAGCTTGCCTTTATCCGAATGGTCCAGGCCGGAGAAATTGAACCGGCCTCAGTTCTGCTTCAGCGGCTGGAAGAGGTTATTGGCGACGGCTCAATAGCTGACGCTGCTCCGCTTAAAAAAAAAATAATTGAAAGGCCGAGTTCACCGCTTGAGGGGGATAAGCCTGTTCCTGAGCCGGTAAAACCCAAGGCCCCTCCTGCTCCTGCTCCTGCTCCTGCTCCTGCTACGCAGGTGGTCAGGGACTGGGCAGGCTTTGCCGATTATGTCAAAGACCGGAAGCCATGGATGGGGCAGGTTCTGCGCCTGGCGGAAAACCCCGGTGAAGTTGATTCGGAGCTGCTAATCAAATTTGCCAATGCTTCTGATGGTAAGCTCCTGGCCACGGCGGAAAACATGAAATTCCTCACCGAGTATGCCCAGGATTTCTTTCAGCGGGAATTACGGCTGCGGGTGGTAACCGGCGATGTTGAGTCGGCAGATAATGATGATGATAAGGGCAGTCCCCAGGAGGAAAGACGGGCTTTGGCCAATGATCCTCTGGTTCAGGTTGCAGCTGATGTTTTCAACGGACGGGTGGCAGCCATTAGAACCGGACCAAGGTTCCGACAGTAATATTGGTAATTTGCTTCCTGGATTATTGATACTGAATTATTTAATTAAGTCATAGGTGATATTATGGATATGCAGGAAATAATGCAACAGGCCCAGCAGTTTCAGGGGAAGATGAGTAAGATGCAGGAGGAACTTGCCGGAAAGACGGTCTCATCCACAGTTGGTGGCGGTATGGTTTCAGCCACGGTGAACGGGCGGATGGAAGTGCTTTCTCTGCAGATTGAGCCGGATGCCATTGACCCGTCTGACCCTGTGATGCTGCAGGATCTGGTGGTGGCAGCAATAAACGATGCCATGAAAAAATCTCGGGAAATGGCCCAGGCGGAGATGGGGAAATTAACCGGCGGGATGGGGCTTAATATCCCGGGCATGTTTTGATGAAGGTTTTTCCTCCTGCCCTGGAGAACCTTATCGCCGAGCTTAGTCGCCTGCCGGGAATAGGGGAAAAGACCGCCACCCGCCTTGCCCTGCACCTCCTGCGGGGTCCGGCTGATCAGGCTCGGAGCCTGGCTGCCAGTCTGGCCGGGATTCATGAGCTGATTGGCATGTGTTCTTGTTGTTTTGCCTTTTCTGAAACCGATCCCTGCTCGATCTGCGCCGATCCCCGGCGGGATCCGCAGCTGGTGTGTGTTGTGGAAGAGTCAGCGGATCTGGCAGCCATTGAGAAAACCCGTTCCTTCCAGGGCAGGTATCACATTCTCCACGGGGTCCTGGCCCCCATGGACGGGGTTGGCCCGGAGGAATTACGGATTGAGGCTTTATTGGACCGGATCAAACGCCAGCAGGTGCGGGAGGTGTTGATTGCCACCAGTTCAACGGTTCCGGGTGAGGCAACGGCATCGTTTCTGGTCAGCAGGATTGCGGATAGCGGGGTTCGGGTCAGTCGTCCTGCCTGTGGTCTGCCCATGGGGATGGATGTTAAATACGCTGATGAGGTCACTTTGCGAAGGGCCATAGAGGCCCGGCGTTAAGCTCTCTTTATCCTTGACACAACAATACTTTATTGGTAATTGATTTTCTTTTTACGAAACTAGTTTTAACTGGGAAAAACAATAGGCGCGTAACTCAGTGGGAGAGTGCTACCTTGACATGGTAGAAGTCGGCGGTTCAATCCCGCCCGCGCCTACCAATTTTTTTTGAACCTGGACCGTTTTTAACGGTTCAGGTCTTTTTGTTACCTGAATTCATAAGACCTTGCAGCTGAAGGGGTTGTTGTTTGGGGGCGTTATTTAGGACAATGGCTGACATTAATATTATAAAATCAGGCGGTGATTCCCGGGTTTTTCCTGAGGGGACAACCGTGGCTGAGGCGGTTAAGGTTTTATGCTCAAGCAAGGAGCGTAAGCGGACGGTGGCGGTTCGGGCTGGGGAGGAGATGATTGACCTTTCCCGTCAGCTTGTGACTGATACCGAGTTTGAGTTGATAACCATTGATTCAGCCGACGGGTTAGCTGTTTTAAGACATAGTGCGTCCCATATCATGGCCCAGGCGGTGCTGGAGATTTTTGGTCCTGCCGGCATCAAGGTTGCCATTGGCCCGGCAACGGCTGATGGTTTTTATTATGATTTTGATCGCAAGGAGCCGTTTTCCCCTGATGATTTTGAGGCCATCGAGAAGAAGGTCAGGGAACTTGCCGGGGCCAATCTCCCATTTGAACGGGAGGTCATGAGCCGGGATGCGGCCATCAGCTATTTTAGTGAGCGTGGGGAAGACTATAAGCTGGAGCTTCTTGAGGATATTGAAGATGAGACAATAACCATCTATCGCCAGGGGACATTTACCGACCTCTGCCGGGGACCTCATCTGCCCCATAGCGGTTTTCTCCGAGCCTTTAAAATGATTCGGCTGGCCGGCGCCTATTGGCGTGGTGATGAAAACAGACAAATGCTGCAGCGTCTCTACGGGACTGCTTTTTTTGACCCTAAGGCCCTGAAAAAATATCTCAACCAGCTGGAAGAGGCCAAAAAACGGGATCATCGCAAATTGGGCAAAGAGCTAGAGCTCTTTACAATTAACGACCAGGTTGGTCCTGGTCTGATCCTCTGGCAGCCGAAAGGGGCCTTGATTCGGCGCCTGATCGAGGATTATTGGAAGGATGAGCATTACAGCCACGGCTATGATCTGCTCTATACCCCCCATATTGCCAAGCGTGACCTGTGGGCAACCAGTGGACATCTTGATTTTTATGTGGATGATATGTATTCACCCATGGAGGTGGATGATGTCAGTTATCAGCTCAAACCGATGAACTGCCCCTTTCATATCGGGATCTATAAATCGCGGAAAAGAAGTTATCGGGAATTTCCCCTGCGCTGGTGTGAGCTGGGGACGGTTTATCGGTATGAACGGACCGGTGCTCTCCAGGGGCTGATGCGGGTTCGTGGCTTTACCCAGGATGATGCCCATATCTTTTGTCTGCCGGAAGACCTTGATAATGAGATCTATAATATTATCGACATGACTCTGCATGTGCTGCAGACCTTCGGTTTTAATGAGTATGATATCTATCTCTCCACCCGGCCTGAAAAACATGTCGGCTCTGATGATAATTGGGAAAAATCAACTGCTGCCTTGAAAAATGCCCTGGAAAAGAAAGGGCTTGATTATGAGGTAGATCCTGGCGAAGGGGTATTCTACGGCCCCAAGATAGATATTAAAATTAAGGATGTAATCGGTCGATCCTGGCAATGTTCCACCATTCAGGTAGATTTTAACCTGCCGGAGCGTTTTGATCTTTCCTATACCGCAAGTGACGGCAAGGAGCACCAGCCCATTATGGTTCATCGGGCCCTTATGGGCTCTCTGGAGCGGTTTTTCGGAGTTCTTATTGAACATTATGGCGGCGCCTTCCCCTTATGGCTGGCTCCGGTTCAGGCCCGGGTGATGAATATTACTGATGATCAGCTGGCCTATGCCGAAGAGGTTACTGCCGGGCTGCGTAAGCTTGGTGTTCGGGTGGAAAAAGATGTAAGAAACGAAAAACTCAACCTGAAGATCAGAGAGGCTCAGCTAGTAAAGACTCCGTATATGCTCATTGTCGGCGATAAGGAGATGGAGGCAGGCACGGTAACGGTTCGGCTGCGTAACGGCAAGAATCTGCCGGCCATGACAATTGCTGAATTTGCTGACATGATTAATGAGGAAAGCAAGCCCTGATCAAGAGGAATTGCAGAAAGCACTTGTTTGCTTGTCCGATCTTGTTTAAGATATAAAACTTTTCATGAATTTATTCGGTTGGATCCATGGCCGGATGATGGTGTTGCTTCATGGCTTTGATGGATTTGTTATAGTTGGAGGAAGAAATATTAAGAAAAGAAGGAAAGTAAAGGGCGGTCGCGAGATCAGGGCCAGAGTTAATGACCAGATCCGTTGTAAGGACGTTCGGGTCATCGGTGCTGATGGCGAGCAGGTTGGAGTTATGGTTACTGCCGATGCTCTGGAAGAAGCTGATAGTCTCGGTCTTGATCTGGTGGAGGTTTCCGCTTCGGCTAAACCCCCGGTTTGTCGGATCATGGATTACGGTAAATACCGGTATGAAGAGAGCAAGAAGCAGGCTGAAGCCCGGCGCAAGCAGACAACGGTTGAAGTTAAAGAGATAAAGCTGCGTCCAAAAACTGAGAAACACGATCTTGATTTTAAGATTAGAAATATCCGCAAATTCCTTGGTCAGAAAAATAAGGTTAAGGTGACTTTGCGTTTCCGGGGTCGAGAAATCGTTTATGCCAATACCCTGGGCAAGGATATCCTTGATAAAATTGGCGCAGAGCTGGAAGATATTGCTGATATTCAGCAGCACCCCAAAATGGAGGGCCGGCAGATGGCGATGTTTGTTGCCCCCAAGGGATTGAAATAGCAAAGAGTACTGTTAGGAGTAAGAAAATGCCAAAGATGAAAACCAACAGAGGTGCGGCTAAACGCTTTAAAGTAACCGGTTCTGGAAAACTGGTTCGACGTAAAGCTAAGTCAAGTCACATTCTGACCAAGAAATCAACCAAGATAAAACGTAAAATGCGCAAATCCGGTATTGTTGATGATAGCAATGTCAAGGCTATCAAGCGTATTATGCCTTATGCCTGAGTTCGACCCTTTGTCGATTCAGCCTGTATATGAATAGGAGATTATGTCATGCCCAGAGTAACACGAGGATTTAAAGCCCGGCGTCGGAGAAAAAGGGTTCTGAAGATGGCCAAGGGCTATCGTGGTGGCCGCCACCGGCTTTATCGTACCGCTGTGGAGGCCGTTGATCGCGGTCTCTGTTATGCATATCGGGACCGTAAGGCCCGGAAACGGGATTTCCGTCGTCTGTGGATTGTTCGGATTGGCGCTGCAGCCAAGGAAAACGGAACAAACTACAGTCGTTTGATTGGTGGTTTGAAGAAAGCTAGTATTGAGCTTGACCGCAAGGTTCTGGCCAATGTCGCTGTCCTTGACCCCAAGGCCTTTACTGCCATTACCAAATTAGCTTCCTGAGTTAATTTTCGGTTTGTTCCTAGGGTGACCCGGAGATTGGTTTCGGGTGTCCTTAATTAATGTCCCGTCAATCAGCGGAGAATGCCGACTGTTCAGGTGATCGGTATCTCCGTGATTGAAAGGGATTTTTTCATTTTTTCAAAGGCTATCTACAGCTATGGAAGAAGAACTACGCCTTCTCCAGCAGAAGGCTGAAGGTGATCTTGCCACCCTTGCCGGGGTAGCTGATCTTGAATCGTTCAGGGTGGAGTATCTTGGGCGTAAGGGTAGTTTTACCCTTATTATGCGCCAGCTCGGAACAGTGGCCACGGAAGATCGTCCCCGTCTCGGCAAATTGGCCAATGATATTCGTCAGGCCATTCAAAAACAATTCGATGAGAAAAAAACTGATCTAACCGGCGGAAACGATGGTGCTGCCGTTCAAGCTGGTCTGGACTTGACCCTGCCCGGTCGTCAGATTCCCCCCGGCCGTCCCCATCCGGTTACCCGGATCATGGAAGAGATCTGTTCCATTTTCGAAGGGATGGGTTTCGGGGTGGCTGAAGGTCCGGATGTTGAGACTGATTTCTATAATTTCGAGGCCTTGAATATCTCGGCACATCATCCAGCAAGGGATATGCATGATACCTTTTATGTGGATGATAAGACCCTGCTCCGAACCCATACTTCCCCAATGCAGGCCCGGATCATGAAGGACCATCAGCCGCCTTTGCGGATGATTGCTCCCGGCAAGGTCTATCGTTGTGATTCTGATATTACCCATACCCCAATGTTTCACCAGGTAGAGGGTTTCCTGGTTGACCGTAAGGTGTCTTTTACCGATCTTCGCGGCATCCTTGGAGTTTTCATTGCCCGCATGTTTGATGAAGATACTGTCATCCGGGCCCGGCCCAGTTTTTTCCCTTTTACCGAACCCAGTGCGGAAATTGATATCGGTTGCGTTATCTGTGGTGGCAAGGGCTGCCGCGTGTGTAAACAAACCGGCTGGCTTGAGATCCTCGGAGCGGGCATGATTGATCCTGAGGTATTCAAGAAGGTTGGTTATGACCCGGAAGAGTACAGTGGTTTTGCCTTTGGCCTCGGGGTCGAGAGGATTGCCATGTTGAAATACGGGATTACGGATATCAGATTATTTTATGAAAATGATCAGCGCTTTCTGTCCCAGTTTTAATCATCATTAAAATCGAAAAATATTTGATCCAGCCTTCCTATGAAATTTACAATTAATTGGTTAAAGCAATACGTAGATTATGTCATGCCGTCAGCTGAACTGGCTGATCGTTTAACTATGGCCGGTCTTGAGGTTGATTCGGTTGATGATATCTTTGCCGGCCTTGATCAGGTGCGGGTGGCAGAAATTACTGGTGTTGAGCCTCATCCCAATGCTGATCGTCTTGTCCTCTGCCAGGTCCAGGTAGGTGAGGAGAGTCTTAAGGTGGTATGTGGCGCGCCCAATGCCCGGGCAGGTCTGTTTACCGCCATTGCCTTGCCGGGTGCCGTTATGCCCGGTGGCCTGAAGATTCGCAAGGGAAAGATCAGGGGGGAAAAATCCCATGGTATGCTTTGTTCGGCCAAGGATGTCGGCATCAGTGAAGAACATGAAGGGATTATGGAGCTTGACGGGGTAGAGACCAGCGGTGGTTCCCTGGTTGAGCTGCTGGGTCTTGCAGATACCTTGATTGAGGTTGATCTGACCCCCAATCGCCCTGATTGTGCATCGGTAATCGGTACAGCACGGGAGGTGGCCGCCTTTGCCGGCACCGCACTTAAACTGCCGGTGGCGGATAAGGACCTTCCTGCCCTTGCAGGCAGTTCTTCTTTTTCAGTTGATGTTACCTCTGATGATTGCCCTCGTTACGCTGCCCGTTTGATCAGGGGAGTTAAGGTGGGGCCTTCTCCCTGGTGGTTGCAGAAACGCTTGTTGTCGGTGGGGCTGCGTCCCATCAGCAATATTGTTGATATAACTAATTTTGTTATGCTGGAGTACGGTCAGCCCATGCATGCCTTTGATTTTCAGAAGCTGGCCGGTGGCAGAATTATCGTGCGCAAGGCTGCTGACGGGGAGAAGATGACCACCCTTGATGGTGTAGATCGTTCCCTGGACCAGGAAATGCTGATGATCTGTGATACTGACAAACCAGTGGCTGTTGCCGGAGTTATGGGGGGCAGCACCTCCGAGGTCAGTGAGGCGACTGTTGATGTTTTGCTGGAATCGGCCTGTTTTGACCCTGTGAGTATCAGGAGAACTGCCCGGAGGCTTAATCTGAGCACGGATTCCTCTTATCGCTTTGAGCGTGGGGTGGATCCGGAAGCAGCCCCCCGGGCCATGGAGAGAGCGGTGAGGCTCATTTTGGAGCTTGCCGGCGGTGAAGTTGAAGATGGCGGAATTGATGTGTGCCAGGGGGTAAATGAACCAACTTCCATTAAATTGCGTCCAGGGCGGGTAAGTGATCTTCTTGGCCTGGAATTTTCAGTGGATGACATCAGCTCTCTTCTTGAGCCAATAGATATTAAAG
This sequence comes from uncultured Desulfobulbia bacterium, assembly GCA_964653055.1. GTDB lineage: Bacteria > Desulfobacterota > Desulfobulbia > Desulfobulbales > SURF-16 > CAZZCA01. The sequence goes on from CAZZCA010000001.1 coordinate 88,541, forward strand.
TAAGTTCTTTTGATCAGGATACATTATTGGTTACTCCTCCCTCCTTTCGGGTTGATCTGGAACGGGAGGTTGATCTGGTTGAAGAGCTTGCCCGGCTTAAGGGTTATAATGAGTTTCCTGAAACCATGCCCCTGGTTCCCATGGGTAAGGCCTGGGATGACAAGGAGCGGGATCTGCGTAAACAGGTGGCCTCCCTCATGCTGGCGGCAGGTTTTAATGAGTCAATTAATTATAGTTTTGTCTCCCCTGATCATGCTGATCTCCTTCTCCTGGGAGAAGATGATCCTCGCCGTCAGGTGGTGACCCTCTTAAATCCCCTTGCTGAAGACCAAAGTGTAATGCGTACCTCCCTTTTGCCTGGTCTTCTTGAAAATGTTCGTTATAATATCAACCATCAATCAGGTGATCTGCGATTTTTTGAGATTGGCAAGGCCTTTCAGGCTCGTACCGGTCAGCAGCAGCCCGATGAACACCTGATGCTTACCGCGGTGATGACCGGTGCCCGTCATCCCGGCTCTTCGCCCTTATACTTTAATGGGTTGGCGGCTGAGTTTGCCGATATAAAAGGGGTTGCTGAACAATTAATGGCTGATCTGCGCCTGCCCCAGGTTAATTATTCTGTTGATGGTGATCTCCCGTCCTATGCAGCGGCGGCCAGTTATCTGGACCTTGTTGCTGATGGCAGGAAAATTGGTGAGATCGGTGCGATTAAGCAGGAGGTTGTTAAGGGGTTTGCCATCAAGCAGGATGTGTTTTTCCTGACCTGTGAGCTTGATGCGATTCTGGCCCTGGAGACCGTGCCTCGCAAATTTGCTGCTATTCCCAAGTTTCCGGCGGTTAAGTGGGATATCGCCATGCTTGTTCCGGAAAGTGTCGGTGCCGGTGAAATGGTTACAGCCATCAAAGAGGCTGGCGAAGACTTGGTGGAGGATGCCTTTATCTTTGATGTCTATCGTGGTAAACCCATTGAGGATGGTTATAAAAGTGTTGCTGTAACAGTTGTTTATCGTTCTTATAAAGAGACCCTTGATGACGAGACAGTTGGCAAGGTTCATCAAAGGCTTACAGATATGACCCTGACCAGGTTTTTCGGCCGGTTGCGGGAGGAATAGAAATGAAAAAGGTAAATCTCACCAGAAAGGATCTGGCGAAAAAAATAAATGATGAGCTCGGTTTCTCCCAGCGTAGTGCTGCTGCCCTGGTCGATAATGTTTTTACATGTATGAAAGATACCCTGCTTAAGGAGGAATCTATTAAGCTGGTTCAGTTTGGAACATTCACTGTGCGCCAGAAGGCGCCCCGGGTTGGTCGTAATCCCCGGACCGGTGAAACCATGGAGATTTCTAAGAGAAGCATGGTGTCTTTCAAGGCCAGTAAGAAGCTGCGGGAGAAGATTAATTCCTGAGAATAGCGCGTGATACCTGATAAGCGATATTTTAAAATAAGCGAAGTATGTAAAATTGCCGGCCTGAAGCAGCATGTCTTGCGTTTCTGGGAGACAGAGTTCAGGCAGAAGATCAAGCCTCGTCGTGGCCCGTCCGGTCAGCGCCTTTATCAAAAGTCTGATATCGAAAATGTTCTGGAGATTAAGAAACTTTTAAAGGAAGACGGCTTCACTATTCCCGGTGCCCGGAAATTCCTTGCTGGCGGTGGTGAGCAGAAGGCGGGGAAGGTAAATTCAGGTGCTGCCCCGGAGTCTTTTGTGGCCGGTATTAAGGCAGAGCTTGCCGCCTTGCGTCAGCAGCTCGAAGAAAAGGAATAATAAGCAGGAATGAATTGACATCAGGTCATTCTTCATGCTAATAACACAGCACAAATGTCGGGACGTAGCGCAGTCTGGTAGCGCACCTGAATGGGGTTCAGGGGGCCGGAGGTTCAAATCCTCTCGTCCCGACCATCTTTGTAATTTAAAAGGGGTTGGCTTATGCCAACCCCTTTTTTTGTTAGACAAGGGCTTAATTTAAAGCTATTGTTTATTCATATAATTTCTGTTTTTAAGGATGTAATGTCTGTCACCTTCATCAAGGAGGAAAAATGATTTCTTCTAAGCCATTTCCCCAATCATTTCTTTATCTTGTTTTCTTTTTTATGATCACCATATCCGTTTCTCCGGTTGTGGCTGAAACTCTCGATGTTGGCCCTTTTTTCCCTCTTAATTCAGGGGATCAATGGACATATCAGAATGTCATTGATGAGTATGATGCTGATCAGATGATGGAAATATTAGAAGGGACTGACCTTGTAAATGGGGCAGTTACCAAACAGAAAGAGTCCAGTGAGGAAGGATTTTCTTACGCAGTTGAGAGTTATACCAATGATGAGAATGGAATATGCCTTCATAAAATTCAATTTAAGGAGTCTGACGGGGAGGGTGGATTTCTGACCATGGTCGGTATTATTGAGCCTCCTCTCTGTACTTCTCCCCAACTGGCTGATATTGATTCTGGTTATTATGTTAATGCTGGTCAGGTATCCATGACCATTGTTGAAATTCCGGAAATGCCGGCGCAGATTCTGGATTATAATTCAACCACCCTGTTTCATGGTCGAGAGGTTGTTTCCTTAGGCCGTTTAGGAAGTTATGATACTGTCAGGCTTAGCCTTAGCCTGATGCTCAATGGTTCAATTGATGGTGAGCCATTTGTGGTGAATGAATCTGAGGAGACCTGGCTTGCTCAAGGTGTAGGACCGATTCAATATGAAGATGACTGGGGGACTTATCAGCTTGTTTCATCTTCTCTGCTTCCTTGTGGGCCCGAGCTCTTGGGTGCCTGTGTTGATGAACCTGGTTGTAGTGGGGCTGGTGGTTATTGGTATGACGCAGAATGTAATGAGTACCCTCCCAGCGATTTTGGTGGTGATGGAAAGGCAGATATTTTGCTGCGCCACGTAACTCGAGGTCAATTATGGCTCTTTGAGATGGACGGTAATGTCATTGCTAGCAGTAACAATATTGGTGGATTGAGCACTGACTGGGAAATTGCTGCAGTGGCTGATTTTGGTGGTGATGGCAAGGCTGATATTCTGCTGCGTCATAGCGTTCGCGGTCAGCTCTGGCTCTATCAGATGAATGGTAATGATGTCGCCGTCAGCTCCAATATCGGCGGCTTGGATCCTGGATGGGATGTTGCCTCAGTAGCTGATCTTGGTGGTGATGGTCGTGCTGATGTTCTTTTGCGTCATAGCGTTCGCGGTCAGCTCTGGCTCTATCAGATGAATGGTAATGATGT
>CAZZCA010000001.1:91870-144117 GCA_964653055.1 uncultured Desulfobulbia bacterium
GGTCTCAATCCTGAATGGAATGTGGCCAATTAATGTTGGATTTCATGTTATTAATCAGGGGGGGAAGATACCTTGTTTAAAGGCTGATTCCCTCTGAAGATTCTTCCCGTTTTTTTAGAACCTGTCGGGTCATGGTCATGTCGGCATATTTTAACGAGAGAACGGCCCTTGTTGGTTCTCCGGTGCAGATGATCATGATACTCTTATGATCCATCTTATCTTCCAGTAAAACCCCCAATTGGTCCAACCCATCACCGACATTGCTCCTTTGATCAATTACTGATGCGTATTTCTTGCTCAGATAATGATCTATCATCAAGACCATTCTGTTACAGGAATCCATGGTGTTGAATGAATTGAGCCCGTCGATGGCGTAGATTCGGTTGTCCGCAGTGGTATAGGCCTGAACCTTTTTCACCGACCGGCTTTTTTCTTTGGCAATAATGTCGTGGGGGCCGTTTGTCCCTCTTTTGACCAGGATATCTTCTGCGGCCAAAGGGCTGCCCAGGGCGTAGCCGAAGGCTCCGATGATCTCTTCCCCATAGGCGTTGACGGCAAAGAGGATATTGGCGATGATTATTGATCGTTTAATCAGGCTGGGTAATGGCATTGTTGCTGGCTGGTTATTAGTTTATGTTCAGGATAAATAGTAGTATCATCCATTTTGGTTATGGGCAAGACCTATAAGGACGATTGGGGGGCTGAAACTTGATGAAAATTATTCTGCTGGCCATATTTTTTTTTGTTAGCGGCTTGTTCTCTCCCGTCAATGCAGCCGGTTTGTTTAGTGGTGAGCCGGTTGTCTGGCATGAGGGACATGGTCGTAAACAGGCCTGGCTTGCCCTTGACCAGGCGGCTGTTTTCATCAAGCCTGGATTCCAGTCGGCTGATCTTGACGATCTTCTTGCCCGACAGAATCTGCAAATTGACGATCTTGCCGGGCGGCAGATTGTGGTTAGTTTTGCTCCCTGTCAAAACAGGGCGGCGTTAACCCGTAAATTATTGGCGATAAATAATGATAGGGCGGTGGATCAGGTTTTCCCGCTTTTTTATCCGTCTCAAACTAAACGCCCTGGTGGCTGGCTTATTCTTACCGATCGCCTGGTGGTAAGTTTTGCTGCTGTTATTGACCCCGGTGAGATCATAAGGCTGGAAGATGATTATGGCCTTGAGCGGGTTCGGGAATTTCCCTTTGGGGTTAATACTTTCCTGTATCAGATATCTGGCTTTTTTTCTTCCCTGGAAATGGCGATGGAGCTGCAGGAGGCCGGGCTGATTAATTATGCCTATCCTGACTGGATCAGGGATAAGAGTCGTCGTGATATCCCTGGTGATCCCCTGTTTTCCGATCAATGGCATCTTCTTAATTCCGGACAGAACGGGGCAGTCACAGGCTCAGATATTAATGTTACGCCGGTCTGGGATACATATCGGGGTAATGGTTCGGTTATAGCCATAGTTGACAGTGGCCTTGACCTTGATCATGAAGACCTGACAGAAAATGTGGTGGCAGGGCTGAATTATGATTTTATTGATGATGATTATGATCCCATCCCGGTTTGTCCGGTTGATTACCATGGGACTGCCGCTGCCGGAGTGGCGGCAGCCCGGGGTTTTAACGGGATAGGGGTAAGCGGGGTGGCACCGGCTGCCGGCCTGGTTGGCTATCGCCTCTTGGGAGGAGCAGAGCACCGGGAGGCAGAGGCTTTTACCAGGGACAATGATTATATAGATATTTACAGTAACAGCTGGGGACCGGATGATGAAATTGTCACCCTGGAAGGGATGTTAGAGTTAACCGAGCTGGTTCTGGTCCAGGGGGTTGAGAACGGCCGTAATGGTCGGGGTTCTAACTTTGTCTGGGCCAATGGTAATGGCGCCACTGCTGATGAGGACGATTGGGACATCTGGGATTATTCCAATTGGGATGGCTATGCCAATTCCCGTTATACCATTGCGGTGGCGGCAAGTAATGACCTTGGCTTTCGGGCCCCCTATTCCGAGCTTGGTGCCAATATCTTTGTTAATGCCCCTTCCAGTGGTGGAATTAATGCTATTACCAGCCTTGATCGCAATGATAGCTATCTGAGCAATTTTGGCGGTACTTCTGCAGCTACCCCCATGGTCTCCGGGGTTATTGCCTTGATGCTGGAGGCAAATCCTGAGCTTGGCTGGCGTGATGTCCAGCATATTCTGCTGGAGACCGCCCATAAAAATGATCCAGGCGATTCTTCCTGGCAGCAGAACGGGGCTGGCTATGATGTCAGTTATAAATACGGGTTTGGCCGGGTTGATGCTGAAGCAGCAGTTGATGCGGCTGCGGCCTGGTTATCTCTGATCGATGACCTGATAGTGGAGGAACATAGTCAACCAATGCTGCCATTGGTTGACAATAGTGATTCCGTGGTGGTGGATAGTATTCTGGTGGAAGATGATATTCTGGTTGACTATGTGGAGGTCTGGTTTATTGCCGATCATCCCTATTGGGGGGATCTGGAGGTAATTCTTACGTCTCCTGCCGGCACAGAGAGTATGCTGGCCCCGGGTAATACCAGTGTTGATGAAACTGGTCCAGGTACCGGCTATTATAATTGGCGGTTTGGTACGGTTCGACATTTGCGGGAAGGGGCTCGGGGAGAGTGGCAGCTTTCGGTTCGGGATGCGGCCGTAGGTGATATCGGTATCTTTAATTCCTGGCGGTTGAAAGTTTATGGTTTTCGGCATGGCGAACAATTTGATTTTGGCAGTGATCAGCAGGATGATATTTTGCTGCGGCACGATGAGCGCGGTCAGCTCTGGCTTTATGAGATGGCAGGGGCGGAGGTCTCCGGTACCAATAATATAGGTGGCCTTCACCCGGATTGGGATGTGATCGGTGTTGCAGATTTTGGAGATGACGGTAAGGCTGATATCCTGCTCCGTCATGGTGATCGGGGTCAGCTCTGGCTCTTTGAAATGGATGGGAATCTCATCCAGTCAAGTAATAATATCGGAGGTTTACATCCGGATTGGGATGTGATGGGCCTGGCTGACTTTAATGGCGATGGCAAGGCTGACATCCTGCTTCGTCACCATGAGCGCGGACAATTATGGCTCTATCAGATGAACGGCTCTCTAATTAATCGTAGTGTCAATATCGGAGGTTTACGAACCGAATGGGATATTGCCGGTCTGGCTGATTTTAATGGTGATGGCAAGGCTGACATCCTGCTTCGTCACCAGGATCGTGGGCAATTATGGTGTTATCAGATGGATGGTGAGGTGGTGGCCTTAGGTCGTAATATCGGTGGCTTGTCAACAGATTGGCAGATAGTAGGTATCTCTGATTTTGGTGGTGACGGGCGGGCGGATATCCTTTTGCGTCATACTGGACGTGGTCAGCTCTGGCTCTATCAGATGCAGGCAGATGAGGTTGCTTTAAGTCGCAATATCGGCGGCCTCTCCCTGGACTGGGATATTGCCGGCGTAGCTGATTTAAGTGGTGATGGCAGAGCGGATATTCTTCTTCGCCATGGTGTACGTGGTCAGCTCTGGCTTTATCAGATGAAGGGGAATGTGGTTGTTGACAGCAATAATATAGGTGGGCTTGACCCTGTGTGGCAGGTAATTGCTCCATGACCATTGCTGAAATCTTAGTGGAAAATCCCAGGAGATGGTCTTGTTTGAGGATTTATTAAAGCAGCGGGGAATTATTCGTCTATTAGCGTTTTTTACCTTGCTGGTTCTTCTGCTTCATCTGCCGTTGTGGTTCTGGCCGGATGCGGTGATCTGGGGTCAGCGTTTTATGGTGGAGGTGGTTTGCCGGTTGATAACCATGTCCGGGCTCAAGGCAGTGCCGGATCAGACCTTTATCCAATTGGACGGGGTCAGGTGGGAGATGACCCGGGAATGTACTGCTGTCTCAGCCTTTATTGTCTTTTCTTCGTTTATCCTGGTCTATCCGGCAGCCTTCCGCCATAAACTGCTGGCCCTTGCCTTTGGTATTCCTTTCCTGGTTATGGCCAATGTCCTCCGCCTCTTTACTTTGGCCTGGGTCAGTCGTTATTTTTACCAATTCAGTGGCTTATTCCATGATTATATATGGCAGCTTGTATTTTTCGGAATCATTGCCATGATGTGGCTCTTCTGGTTGAGACTGGTGGTGACCCATGAGAAATAAGCTCCTGCTGGCCGTCTGGCTGATTCTGGTCTCGCTGATGGTCTTCAGCTGTCGGCAATGGCTGGCGGCTGGTTATCAATCTCTGTTGATCATTATTTGTTCCCTGCTGCTGCCTGCGTCCCGGCAGACGATTAATCTGACTTATAATAGCTCTGTTCAGATCCTGCCCTTTATTGTGCTGATGCTGGCGACTCCGGCCATTGTCTGGCAGCGCCGATTATTGTTTTCGGTCCTGGGCCTTTCTGCCTATCTCCTCATCGACCTGCTCTGCATTTTATGCTGGCCCACAGGGCCGGGGGCCGGAGCCGGCATGGTTCAGCTTACAGCAAGTCATGCCTGGCTTACCCTGGGTCAATGGGTTTTCCCCTTTCTTTTCTGGTTTATGGCGGTGCGAGATCGTTTGCTCAGGTCTTAGAGGGTAATTCTTGTTTGGAGATCTTAATCAATCCAGCAGATTATTTGAGCTGAGAAAGAGGTGGTGCAGGGCCTTTTCCAGGGGGAAACCCTGGTCAAACCGGAGGGTGAATATCTCTGAATTCAGGTTCCATTCTTCTCTGGTCTGCTGTCTTTGTTTATTGATGAGGTCAGTCAGGGTCAAAAGGCATTTTGACCCATCGCATTCGCAGTAGATTAGAAAATCGTAACCTTTCCGAAACATCATGATCGATCCTTCGTAATGTTCCCGCCGCTCACTTTTTTTGCTGACAATCTCCTGGATGTTCTGGCCAAATTCGTCAATGACCTGGTCGCTTAACATATAGCCTGTCTTATATTGAAAGCGGATAAGGTCAGGAAAGCGCAGGAGGATAAGGTCATAATTGGAGTTCTGCTTCTGCAGGACCCGGGCATCGTCAAGTACCAAGAGGTAACGGTAATTGTAAAAACCGGTAAGGGGCTCCTGGTAATATGATTTGCTCCGAAACAGCTCAACATTTTCCATGAAGCCGGCAGTAACCCGTTTGCTGGCCTTAATAGCCGGCAGAGATTTGGCAAGATTAACCAGGACCTTGACAATCCTGCGATCAAGTCGGCCTTTATTGGCCTCCTGCCGGAGGATGTGGAGTGCCTGGTCCGGGTTTACCGGTTTTTTGTAGGGACGCTGGGCCACAAGGGCCTCATAGGTGTCAGCCACTGCAACGATACGGGCAAAGAGAGAAATTTCATCACCCTTGATCCCGGCGGGATAGCCGCTGCCGTCCAGGCGTTCATGGTGGTTTAAGATGATATCAGTTATTCGGTCGTCCTGGATGTGCCGGGCCACCAGCTTGGCCCCAATCAGAGGGTGATAATTCATGATATCCTTGTCCTGGTAATTGAACCGGGCCGGTTTCAGCAGAACATTGTCGGGGATGGCGGTTTTACCGATATCATGGACCAGGCAACCCAGCTCCAGGCTTTCCAGTTCTTCAGAGGTGAGACCTAATTCTTTACCGATCATCTTGGAAATCTCGGCGACCTGGAGGGCATGGTCAAAGGTGTATTGGTCACGATTGGCCTGGATCTCGTCCATGATCTCAAAAAGATCACGGAGGTAGATATTGTTCGACTGGCGTAATTTCTGTTCGGAATGATGCCGGGCCCTGGTCTCCTGGGCGAGTTCGTCATCAAGATGTTCCATCAGGGCAGTTATTTCGTCAAGGCTGGTTTGTTTCTGTCTGATCTTACCGGCTGCGGCCTTGACCTCGGTTAAGACCAGTAGGGCAAAGAGACCACCCAGCAGGATACTTGCACCGATGAGGATGCCGGGGAAGGCGAAATCGCTGATCAGCATCCAGGCACAGACCAGGTAACCGCAGAAAAACAGGGCCATGGCCAGCAGTAGTAATTGCCAGTTCTCCTGCAGCTCCGGGGGAAGTTTTTTCTTGATCTTTAATCCGGCCAGACAGGAGGCAAGCATGAGCAGGGCACCCGTGGTTACCAGAATCAGGGCAATAATTTTTTGTGGGCTCATGAATATATTAAACAGGAGACTGTTTTTGATAACAATATTTTTTTTGGCACACTTATCTGTGGCCTGCTGGCACCCAATCCTGATTCGGTCTGATCCGGGCGAGAAGTATGGCTCCGCTGGCAAAAAGGATGATGATCACCAGTAATGGCAGACGGGAGCTGCCGGTGATCAGAGCACAGCCACCCATGAGCCCCGGCCCGAGGATGGCCCCGAAGCGCCCCATGATGTTAAAAAAGCCAAAATACTCAGCCCCCCTGGCCGGCGGGATGATCCGGGAATAATAGGACCGGGACAGGGCCTGGACCCCGCCCTGAATCAGGCCGATCAGGGCGGCCAGGGTGAAAAACTCGCCACTGGTATTGATGAACATGGCCCAGCCGGTGATGATGATATATAGCATTAGCCCGATGATAATGGCTCTTCTGGTGCCAATGGATTCCCCCATGCGGCCAAAGATCAGGGCTGCCGGAAATCCTACCAATTGGCTGAGCAGAAGGGCGCTGAGGAGGTCAGACCAGGCAAGGCCCAGGGCCATACCATAGTCAATGGCCATCCGGATAATGGTATTCACCCCGTCAATATAGAGAAGATAGGCTATTAGAAAGATACGGATTTTTTTATCCTGCCAGATTTCCTGCAAACGGCTTTTGAGTCTGTTTGGGCCAGTGTTCAATAATGTTCTTTGTCCTGAATCTTCCCTTACCCAGATCATGATTGGCAGGCTGAAAATCAGCCACCATCCTGCCACGGTCAGAAAGGAAAGACGGGCTGCATTCATGGGATAGTTTAAGGCAAATAGCTCAGGTTGTCTAACTATGACGAGGTGAAGGGCCAGGATTAACCCACCCCCCAGGTAACCCATGGCAAAACCAAGGGACGAGACCCGATCTCTCTGGGCAGGGGGACAGACTCCAAGCAGCAGGCTGTCATAGAAGATATTTGCCCCGTAAAAACCTATCAGGGCAAATCCATAGAGGGCAGCGGCAGCCGGCCAGGCATCAGGGGACACCAGCCAGAGAGCAGCGGTGAGGGCTGCCCCGGTCAGGGTGAAGAGCAGAAGAAAGGTTTTTTTGCTTTTCTTCAGATCAGCAACCCTTCCGAGAAGTGGTGCGATGATAATCAGGGCCAGACTGGCCAGGGAGTTGATCATACCCAGGCGGAAGGTGGACAGGGTAATTTCAATATCGCCCTGCCAATATACCTTGAACAGGATGGGGAAAAAACCGGCCATGATGCAGGTGGCAAACCCGGAATTGGCCCAGTCATAGAGGGCCCAGGCCATGATTTGACGCTGTTTATGCATCAGTTGGCAGGGCTGGTCAGGAGTTTTTTGATATTGCGGGGGAAATTAGTAACAACGGCCCTGGCTCCTGCACTCAAAGCCTTTTGCAGGTCTTGTTCGCTATTAACCGTATAGGCTCCGAAAATTATCCTATTGGTCTTAATGTCCTGGCGGGCTGACGGGCTTAGCTGGGCCAATGAACATACCAGGGCGTCACTTCCTGTTTCCCGGACGATGATGGAAGGGGGCAGGTCGTTTTCCGGTTTGAGGATAGCTGCGGTATTGAGGGAGCGGTCCAGTAATTTAAGGTAATGGAGGGAGGGATAATGGAATGAGGAAAACAGGGTTTTGTCGCTGTAATTGAATCGGCGGATAATAGCCAGTAGAAGGTCGATGCGCTGGAGGAAATCCTCTTCCGGCTGGGGTGGTTTTATCTCGATGTTCAGGTAGCAGCGGCCTTGAATCAGGGCCAGGGCCTCTCGCAGGAGAGGAATTTGCTCGCCGCCGAATCTCTGGTCAAACCAGGAGCCGCAGTCCAGGTTCTGGATTTCAGCCAGGGGCAGGTTATGAATTTTGCCGTGGCCGTCGCTGGTGCGCTCCAGGGTGGAGTCATGGAAGAGAACCACCTGTTGATCGGCGGTAACCCGAATGTCCACCTCAATCATCTGGGCCCCGGCACTTATGGCCTCGCGGATGGCGCTCATGGAGTTTTCCGGGGCTGTTCCGGACGAGCCGCGATGGGCTACCACCATCACCTGATAATTGTCTTTAAGGCTATTTAGAGGTTGCATGGGGAGTTCTCCTTCCCTCTGGGGGCACGGTGCTCATCAGGAGGAAACGGTCCAGACCCTGCCGGTAGCTCTTGCTGAAATCATCCGGTGCCAGGTTGTGGCTTCCCTGGATTTTAAGAAATCTTTTTGGTTGCCTGGCAGCGGCAAAAAGGCGAAGCCCGTGGCTGAAGGGAATGATGTTGTCATTGGGGCTATGCACAATGAGAATCGGTGACTTGATCTGGCGGACCATCTTGATGGTGTCATACTTGTAGCGGCAGAGTAAATCTGTTGGCAGGAAGGGGAAAAGATCGCCGGCAATTGCCCGGACCGAGGTGAAACTAGATTCAATAATGCAGGCAGCCGGTTGGTATTTATTACAGATCCAGGCCCCGATGGCACCACCCAGGGAACGGCCGAAAACAATGATGTGTTCGGGCTTTATTTTCTTTGTTTTGCGAAGAAATTGCCAGGCGCCGGCAGCGTCCTGGTAAGTGCCATCCTCGTCAGGGGCTCCCTGGCTTTGGCCGTAGCCGCGATAATCGAAGATAAAGGTGGCAAAACCCAGATCATGGAAAACCTTGATGGTCTGCAGCCGGTGGGAGATATTGCCGGCATTGCCATGACAGAACAGAACTACTCCCCGCCTCTTTTCAGCCGGGATGAACCAGCCTGTCAGCATGGTTCCGTCCTCTGCCGGGAAATTGACCTTGTCAAAGGTAAGGCCAAGGGCCCGGGGGGTAAGAATCATCTTTTTTTCCGGGAAATAGATCAACCGGGACTGACCCAGGAAGAGGGTGGTGCCGAAGCTTAGATAAAACACCGAGGCCAGAAGGATTATGGCCAGGAGATAATTTATCATTTCCAGACTCCCTGGATGGATTCACCGCAATCCGGACAATGACCGTTTTGTATACGGAGATGGAGGATGGAAAAGCCCCGGCGGGTGATCAATTCACCGCCACAGGCCGGGCAATAGGTGTTCTCTCCGCCGCTGCCCGGAATATTACCCATATAGACAAAACGCAGGCCCTCTTCCAGGCCGATCTGGCGGGCTCTGGCCAGAGCCTCCGGCGGGGTGGGCGGGCGGTCAACGAGTTCCCAGGCGGGATAGAAGGCCGTGACATGCCAGGGGATACCCGGATCAATGGCGCAAATGAAACGGGCCAGCTCCCGTAGTTCTGCCGGATCGTCGTTTAAGCCCGGGATAATCAGGGTAGTTACCTCCAGCCATATCCCCAGTTTATGCATCAGCTTAACAGTATCCAGCACCGGCTGCAGTTTGGCCCTGCAGATCTTTTTGTAAAAATCATTGTTCATGGCCTTGATATCAATATTGATTCCATCCAGAACCGGAGCCAGGTGTCGGCTGGTGTCCGGGCTCATATAGCCGTTACTGACAAAGATGTTTTTCAGCCCTTTTTTCCGGGCCTGGTCGGCGCAGTCGTAGGCAAATTCATAGAAGATGGTCGGTTCCACATAGGTATAGCTGATACTGGCACAATCATAATGGATAGCATCCCGGACAACGGTTTCGGCCTCATGGGCTTGGCCGGGGATCACGCCTTGATGATTATGGGGGTATTGGGATATCTGGGAATTCTGGCAATGGCGGCAGCGGAAATTGCAACCAACAGTGGAGATGGAGTAGGAACGACTGCCCGGCAGGAAATGAAAGAGTGGCTTTTTCTCAACAGGGTCCGGGTTTTCCGAAACCAGACGACCATAGACCATGCTGTAAAGGCGACCACCCCGGTTTTCCCGGACCCGGCATACACCACGACCCTGGTCTTTGATCCGGCAGTGATGACTACATAGATCACATTGGACCAAATTGTCGGTCAAGGTCTGATAGAAGAGAGCCTTACGCATGACATGCCCTGGTTTTTCGGAGAAGGGGATAGGTTAGTTTAAAGTATAGGGAACTTGGTCCTAAAAAGACAAGGTCAGATTTTAATAATGGATTTTATGTCTCCTTCAGGGTGGTGTGGTTTCGGAAGGTGCGGGTTCAAGTGGATCTTTTTATTTTTTTGATTCCAGGCACCCCCCCGAATTATCCACCCCCTTATAAAAATTAAGCCAGGCCGAGGTATTGGCCAGTCGCCAGTCCCTGGGCAGGGCAATGCCGGTGGTAAAGGGAGCAAGGGCGCTTTGGTCTGCCAGCCGTTCATATACCTTGACATAGAGACATTTTTTTGTTTCGGGGTAGACCTCGCACCAGCCATCCCTGCTGCCGCCGCATGGTCCGTTCAGCAGATATTTGGCGCATCCTGACTGGGGGCAGAGAAAGGCCAGTTTGCTTAAATTGCAGTCGCCGCAGTCCCGGCAGGAAAAGAGGATGAATTTGGAAAGATGTTCCAGACCATGCAGGGGGCGGTGCGCTATGCTGTTTTCCAGGGCAAGGCATGTCTTGCTGGCTGCCGGGTAGAGAAACCCTCCAGGCTTAAAGGCCAGATTATGAATGAGTCGAGCCAGGCCATAGCTGGGGACTATGTGCTTTTTTGTTCTTGCCGGGCTGGTTTTAGCTGGCAGGTTGAGGCCCTTGGCAGGATCTTTCGCATAATAAAAGAAATCTTTCTCCGGCCAGCTGGTTAATTGTGGGATCAGTTCCTGCCAATTATCCTCAAGGGAGGTTGCCTGACTCAGGAGAAAGTCAAGATCGTCCATGGTAAGTCCCGGCCCGCCGATATGGGCGCCATTATAGCCCATGCCCTTGAGCACGGCCACGAGCCGGGCGGCCCGGATGAGCCTGGCCTCTTTACCTTTGTCTGCTGCCCGGGCCTGGTCTTCCATTTCTTTAAAAAGGCCGGAGCCCATGACACATCCCGGTACTTTACCGGCATGGATCAGCCGGGCAAGACCCATATTCGGGACGAAAACCGTGCCGAGCAGGGGCAGGTTTATGTGATTCTCCTCCATAAAGAGGAGGAGCTCATGGAATTTGCGGGGGTCGAAGCCAAGCTGGCTGATGACATAATCTGCCCCGGCCTCTTTCTTGCGCTTCAGCTTACAGTATTGCATCTCCTGTTCCGCCCTGGTTCTTTTGAAGGGGGAGATGGCTACCCCTTTGCAGAAGGTGGTGGGCATGGTACAGCGGTCGGCGTAACGACCCCGGTTCATATGGCTGAGAATATCCAGGACATGGACGCAGTCCAGGTCAAAGACCGGTTTGGGTTGGCCGCAATAACCGCTCTTGGGGTAATCGCCGGTGATCACCAGCAGGTTGGCCAGCCCGGCCCGGTCCCAGGCAAAGAGCTGGGACTCGATTTCATTACGGTTCTTATCCTTGCAGGAGAAATGGCTGATAACGTCAAGGCCGGTATCCATGATCTCAAGCCCAAGAGAGTCGGGGGACAGTGCTGGATGCCCGCCGGCGTTATCAGTGATGCTTACTGCCTGGATCCGCCCATCAGCTGCAATCTTCCGGGCCAGGTCCATGGTCCGGTCAAGTTTACGGTTTCTGCCGCCCCGGCTGGGTACCAGCTCAAAGGTAATGGTAAATTCGTCTGAATTATGCAGTGAGTCCTTGAAATTCATATTTGCCAGATTATGATGATTAAAAGTCAGTCAAGCCCATGTTATTTATCAGCTAACCATATCTTAAATAAGTGAACCACACCCTATGGAAAGAATACTGTTCCTTATCATTTTCTCCTACTGCTTTATCAAGGTTGTTGAAAATATTGTCAGCTGGGTCAATCTTGGTCATCTCAAGGTCTATGGTGACCGCCTGCCCCCTGGTTTTGCCGATTATGTTGATAAAAAGACATTGACCTCCATGCGGGATTATACCATGGCCGGCACCAGGTTGTCCTTCTGCACGTCTGCCTTTGATACCATTGTCACCCTGGTTTTCATCTTTGGCGGCCTGCTTGATTGCTATAATTCATGGTTTGCCTCTCTGGCCATTGGTCCGGTGAGCCAGGGAATTGTCTTCTTTCTGCTCATCACCTATGGTCAGTTCATTCTTAATATTCCTTTTGATCTTTACTCCACCTTTGTTTTGGAGGAGAGATTTGGATTTAACCGGCAGAGCCTGAAATTATGGTTAATTGATGCAATCAAGGGTCTTCTGCTTACCACCATTGTTTCGGGTCTATTGCTGGGTGCTGTTTTCTGGTTGATTATGGTCATGCCCCGGCACTGGTGGTTTCTGGTATGGCTTCTGCTCCTTTTCTTTAAATTATTTATGCTCTATATCTCGCCCTATGTCATTGAACCTCTCTTTAATCGTTTCAGCCCCATTGAAGACCAGGATCTGGAGAAAAAAATAAAAGAGATGCTGGCTCGGGCAGGGCTTACGGTTTCCCGGGTATTTACCATGGACGCCTCCCGTCGTTCCGGTCATGGTAACGCCTATTTCAGCGGCATCGGCCATGTGAAGCGCATCGTTCTTTTTGATACCCTGCTGGCAAATATCAATGATGATGAGGTTCTTGCCATTCTTGCCCACGAGGCCGGCCACTGGAAATTGAAACACATCGTCAGGCGTCTCTTTGTCATGGAGATGGCTTCTTTTGTCGGGCTCTATGGGGTGTGGTGGCTGGTTCAGGATGAGTGGCTGATTAATATTTTTGCCATGAGCCATGCCACACTGCCCCTGAAGCTGTTTCTGGTGGCATTTCTTGGAAGTCTTGTTTTTTTCCCCTTAAGGCCCCTGAGCTCCTGGCTGTCACGACGCCATGAATGGCAGGCTGATGATTATGCGGTAAAACTCAGTGGTCAACCCCGGGCACTGGCCCGGGCCCTGGTTAAGCTGGGCCGGGATAATCTGGCCAATCTCCACCCCCATCCCTGGAATGTTATTTTTAATTACAGCCATCCTCCCCTGGCTCAGCGGGTGGGAAGATTACTCAAGCAGGCTGGAGATTAGCTTATGACCGGGGCAGAGTCATGGCAGCAGGCCAGCCGTGTTTTTGATCAGCTGGCAGAGGAGTATGACCGCTGGTTTGAAGATTCACTTCTTTTTGATATTGAGCTGGCAGCGATTAAATCCCTGGTGACTCCTCTGGCTAGCCCCCGGTTGGAGGTGGGGGTAGGCCCTGGTCGATTCGGCCGGGAGCTCATGGTTGATTTTGGGGTTGATCCGGCCCATGCTCCTTTACATTTGGCTGCCGACCGGGGGATCATGGCCTGTCAGGGCCTGGGGGAAGACCTGCCCCTTGGTGATTCCACCGTTGCCACGGTTTTTATGCTCTTTACCCTCTGTTTTGTCAATGATCCGGCCCGGGTCATTGGTCAGTGTCAGAGGGTGCTTCGTCCCGGTGGTCATCTGGTATTGGCAACCATCCCGGCATCAGGGACATGGGGACAGGCATTGGTGACCAAGCGGGATGCTGGTCATCCTTTTTATCAATATGCCCGGTTTTATGATCAGCCCATGGTGGAAGCCTGGTTCAGCCGGGCCGGGTTTGATCTGGTTGAAAAACGTTCAGCACTGTTTCAGAGACCGGATGAACTTGAAACCATGGAAGAGTCCCGCCCGGGGCTGCATGCAGATGCCGGCCTGTGGCTGCTGGTTGGCAGGGTTGCCGGTCCATGATCTTTCAGCTCGATGAGACCCTTTCTTTTCCCCCGCCCTATCTTGCCCGGGAGGATGGTCTGTTGGCGGTGGGTGGCGATCTTTCAGTTAAGCGACTTATTCTTGCCTATTCTAAAGGGATATTCCCCTGGTACTCGGCAGATGATCCCATTCTCTGGTGGTGGCCTGACCCACGTCTGGTTATGGCGCCGGATGACTTCCATATTTCCCGCAGCCTGGCCCGGACCATCAGGCGGGGGCAATACGATATTACTTTTGATCAGGACTTTGCCGGTGTTATCGAATCCTGTGCCAGACCCCGACCTGACCAGGAGTTTGGGACCTGGCTGGTGCCGGAAATGGTGGCGGCCTATATTCGTCTCCATGAGGTCGGTTACGCCCATTCGGTGGAATGCTGGCAGCATGGGGAGCTGGTGGGCGGCCTTTATGGCGTGGCTCTGGGGCGGATTTTTTTTGGTGAGTCCATGTTTTCCTTGAGGCCGGATAGCTCAAAGGTGGCCCTTGCCGCTCTGGTTAAACGTCTGCAGGTTTGGGACTTTGACCTCATCGATTGCCAGGTGGAGAGCGACCACCTTATCAGTCTGGGTGCCCGCCAGCTGAATGGTCGTCTTTTCCAGGGACGGCTGGAGAAGTTTGGCGGGCCGCCGCATCGGTCAGGTAATTGGTCTCAAATAAAATAAAAAACACCCTTGTTTTTTACTCTTATTTATTATACAAAAACCCTCAAAATATGTCTCATTCAGCTTAGAAGGAGAGTTTATGGCTATCATTCAGGATTTATTCAAGAAATCACCTTTTGGTCCCATTGTTGAACATGCCAAAAAAGTGCATGAATGCGTGGAGATGATCAAGCCTCTCCTGGAGGCCCTGGTTTACGAGAACCACCTGATGATTCACGATATCCAGGATCGGATGAGCCGGATTGAGTATGAGGCGGATATCCTTAAACATGATATCCGCGAGGCTCTGCCCCGTCGTTATTTTCTGCCGGTTCCCCGGGAGGAATTGGACGGATTCCTCCAATGTCAGGAGAAGATGGCGGATTATGCCGAGGATTTTGCCATTATCCTGATGATCAGAAAAACATCTCTTCACCCCCATCTCCAGGATAAATTTTTTACCTTTGTTGACCAGATCTTCCAGGTTAGCGGAACCTTGCTCATGGCAGCGGTTGAGCTGAAGAGCCTGGCCGAGGTCTCATTTTCCGGGGCAGAGGCCAGACAGGTCCTCGATCTGATTAAGAATCTGGGGGAAGAAGAATGGAAGGCCGATCGACTGGCCCGGGATTTGAGTATTGATATCTATAAACTTGAGTCAGAGCTTGATCCACTTACCATTATTTTTTATGAAAAGATGGTTCTTAAACTTTCAGCCATTGCCAATGAGGCCGAGAATGCCGGTGATTTTCTCCGGGCAATGATTGGCAAGTATTAAGTCGCAGCGGGGATGATTAGGAAGATAATATGACAACAACAATGATCATAGTCGGGCTTACTGCTCTCATTGGTTTTTATATGGCCTGGAATATCGGGGCCAATGATGTGGCCAATTCCATGGCGGATGCAGTTGGTTCCAAGGCGCTTTCCGTGCGTAACGCAGTGATTGCCGCTGGAATCTGTGAATTTGCCGGGGCAGTGCTGGTCGGCTCCCATGTCACTGATACTGTCCGGAAGGGTATTGTTGATCCGGCCCAGATCATGGCCTTGCCAGGTCTTCGGGACGGAGAGGCGGCGGCCATTATTGTTATTGGGATGACCGCAGCCCTGCTCTGTGCCGCCCTATGGCTTAATTTCGCCTCCTGGACAGGGTTGCCTGTTTCCACTACCCATTCCATTGTTGGCGCCATTGCCGGTTTCGGGGTGGTGGCAGCAGGCTGGCAGGTGGTTAACTGGCCCAAGATGGCCCAGATTGTTGCCAGCTGGTTTATCTCGCCGGTGGCCGGTGGCGCCATGGCCTATCTATTGTTTAATTATATCAGTAAAACCATTCTCGGCCGGGAACGACCGGTGCGAGCCGCTGTTACCTATACACCTTATATAGTTTTTCTGCTGGTTGTCGTGGTCTCGCTGGCTACTATTTATAAGGGGCTCAAGCATGTAATCAAGGGTATGGACTGGTTGGACGGGCCCACAGCCATTGCCATTTCGGTGGTATTGGCCCTGGCCTGTGCCCTTGCCTCCCGCTTCTGGGTTAAACATAAGCTTAAAGACCGCCATGACGACACCTTGAGTAAGCAGCTGGAGGCGGTGGAAGAGGTATTTGTCCCTCTGGTAATCGTCAGCTCCTGTTCCGTTGCCTTTGCCCATGGCGCCAATGATGTGGCCAATGCAGTTGGTCCTTTCGCTGCCATTGTTCATATTATGCAGGAAGGGACGGTGGCCATGAAGGTGGGTGTTCCCTTCTGGGTTCTCGGCCTGGGTGGGCTTGGAATTGTTGTTGGCCTTGGCACCTATGGTTATCGGGTCATGACCACGGTGGGAACCAAGATCACCGAGATTACCCCCTCCCGGGGGGTGGCTGCCGATATCGCCGCCACTGCCACGGTTCTGGTCTGTACCCGGATGTCCCTGCCGGTATCCACCACCCATACACTGGTGGGTGCCATCTTGGGTATCGGCCTGGCCCGGGGTTTGAGTGGTATTGATCGCCAGGTAACCACCAGGATCTTTACCTCCTGGCTCATTACAGTACCGGCGGCGGCGATCCTGGCCATAATCCTTTTTCTGGTTGGTCGTTATTTCTTCCTGGACCAGGTAATTGAGCTGGTTCTCCAGGCTCGGGCCTAATCCTCTTCCAGTTCCACTTCTTCTGGTTCAACGCTTAAGAGCGTCTCCTGTCTCCTGCCTGATCTCCAGGCGGGAGAAAAAACAGGTTATTAATAAATCCATTTATTCTCCCATTGTTTTTGTCTTTTGGTCAGCTATCCAGCCTGATTCTGATTTTATTGTGAAATACAGGGTAGATTTTATATAGCTTATTTTAATATACTTAAAAAAATCATCCGGGGATTTTTTTGAGGTATTTAATGGCAAATGGAAAAAAACAATTAACTTATAAATATCCAGTTATTGCCACAATTGTCTGGTCGTTTCTCCTGGCTTTGTCCTTGGGCTGGAATATTTATAACGAGCAGGAACAGACCCATGCCCGTGCCCTTGAAGAGGCCCGGGCTAATTTCAATAAGGATATGGCCTTTCGCCTCTGGGCTACCAGCCATGGAGGTCTTTATGTCCCTCCTACCGAGGCAAGCCCCCCCAACCCTTATCTTGCCCATATCCCAAGTCGTGATGTGGTAACCACCACCGGTCAAGAGCTTACTTTGCTTAACCCGGCCTATGCCCTCCGCCAGCTCATGGAGGCCAATTGTAAACTCTATGGGGTCAAGGGTATTATCACCAGTTTAAAGCCCCTTAATCCCAAGAACGAGCCGGATCAATGGGCCAGAAAGGCTCTTAATCGTTTTGCTGCCGGGGAGGAAGAGCTAAGCGAGATCGTTGATATTGACGGTAAGCCCCATCTTCGTTTAATTCGGCCCATGATTACCCGTGAGCGGTGTCTGAAATGTCATGCCCATCAGGGATACCAGGTGGGTGATGTCCGGGGGGGAGTTGGGGTTTCGGTGCCCATGGGGCATTATTTTGCCCTAAGGAAGCGGGCCATAAACTTTATTTCCTTGAGTCACGCTCTGATCTGGCTCTGCGGGCTTATTGGTGTGTGGGTGGCAAGCGGCCGCCTGCGTCAGCGTTTTCGCCAATTACAGGAGAGTCGCTCCTATTGGACAGCTACCTTTGATGCCTCCGGTGATATTATTACTATCCTTGATCTGGATAAGAGGATTGTCCGGGCCAATCGTACTGCCGGTGAAAAATTAGGCCTTCACCCTTCCGGGTTGGAGGGTCGTTTTTGTTATGAGGCCTTTCAGGAGGCGGATAAAAAATGTCGGGACTGTCATCTGGAGGCCACCATCAGGGAGAAGCAGGTCCATACAGTGGAGGTGGAGTATTCAAACCTTGGCATGACCTGTCTGGTAACCACGGCACCCCTTTTTGACAATCAGGGTAAGCTCATGGGGGTGGTACACAGTGCCAAGGATGTCAGTGAGTTAAAGAAGGCAAATCAGCGCCTGCGCCAGAGCCAGAAGATGGAGGCCATTGGTACCCTGGCAGGTGGCATTGCCCATGATTTTAATAATATTCTGTCCGCCATTAATGGTTATACCGAGTTGTCTCTTCTGGAAGTTGAGCCAGGGACCAGCCTCTGTGAAAACCTGAACCAGGTGGCAAAGGCCGGGGGCAGAGCCGGAGAGCTGGTTAATCAGATTCTTTCTTACAGCCGGCAGACCGACCAGCCCAGAATCCCTATCCAGTTTAATCTGATTATTAAAGAGGCCTTGAAACTTCTTCGTTCATCTATTCCGGTAAATATCATGATCAGCCATGACCTTGAATGCTCTGCCATGGTCATGGCTGAGCCAACCGAGCTTCACCAGGTGGTGATGAATCTCTGTACCAATGCTTTTCTTGCCATGGCTGATAAAGGTGGGGAGATGAAAATAGAGCTTTCTGAGCTTGAACTTGATGAGCTTAGTGCAAGTGCATGTCCGGATCTTGAGTCTGGTAATTATCTGCGTCTTCTGGTCAGTGATACCGGGGCGGGGATGAGCTCTGAGGTCCAGGAACATATATTTGAACCATATTTCACCACCAGGGAGAAGGGAAAGGGTACCGGTTTGGGGCTGGCTGTTGTCCATGGCATTGTGGCTGCCAGTGGCGGTGCTGTTACTGTTTACAGTGAGGCAGGTCAGGGGACAATCTTTAAGGTTTACCTGCCGGTTGTGGTGGCTGGAGAAGAGCTGGCAGTGGTTGAGGAGGCAGGGACTGGTATCTATGGAGGGCACGAGCAGATAATGCTGGTGGATGATGAAGACAACGTCCTGGAGGTGGGTCGGAGGATGCTGGAACAACTGGGCTATCAGGTTAGCAGCTTCAATGACCCCAGTCAGGCACTGCTGGCTCTTGGTGAGGGGCTGGAGATTGATCTGCTGATCACTGATATGGCCATGCCCGAGATGACAGGAGCTGAGCTGGTCAGGCGCAGTCGTTTATTATGGCCCGAGCTGCCGGTGATTTTATGTACCGGTTTCAGTAAGCAGGCAACATCAGTTAAGACATCGGAGCTGATGGTTGACGGTTTTATTATGAAACCATTTTTGTTAATAACTCTGGCCACAGAAGTTCGGCGGGTATTGGACGACAAAGGGTGATGTTGGCAGGCAGGAGCAGGGCTGGTTAATTATAATCATCTCGATGAGATTACAGGGGGAAAGAAATGAGCAATAAGACCTCGATTCTGATTGTGGAAGATGAATGGCTGGTGGCTGATGATCTCAGTAAATCCCTCCAGAATCAGGGCTACAGTGTGGCTGGTATTGCAGATACCGGGCGCAAGGCCATGCTCATGGCTGATCAGCATAAACCGGATCTGATTTTGATGGATATTATTCTTAAAGGCGAGATGGACGGGATCTCTGCTGCCAATGAGATAATCATCAGCCATGATTTGCCGATTATCTTTCTCACCGCCTATATTGATCGCCAGACCATCAGTCGGGCCCGGGATGTTGCCTCTTATGGTTATCTGGTTAAACCGGTGAGCGAGTTCCAGCTTGCCCCCATGGTCGAGATGGCTCTGGCTCGCCATGAACTGGAACAGGAGCGGGAGCATCTCCTGCAGAAACTCCAGGCCACCGTGGGGCAGATCAAATACCTCCATGGTATTCTACCTGTCTGCGCCTCCTGTAAGAAGATCAAGGATGATGACGGTTCCTGGCAGGAGATGGAGTCTTATCTGGGTGACCGGACCGAGGTTCGTTTCACCCATGGTATCTGCCATGACTGTGCCTGCCGGCTCTACCCTGATTTCTATCCCATAGAGGAAGATGATGAATAAGGAGCGTTTTGAGCTGCGAACCAGAAGGGCCAATAAGGTCCGGACCAGGGCCATCCTGGCCACCATGCTGGTGTTTATAGCGCTCTGCGGGGTGCTTTTCGGTTATGGAGTCATGGTCTATAATAATCGGCTTGCTGATTATATGGATGTTTTTGATCGGCAGATCCATGAGGTTCTTGATTATGAAAAGGCCAGTCTTGACAGTCAATACCTGGCCAGACTCCGGGGTTTTGCCCGGATCAACAAAAAGATCCTTGCCGCTCTGGCCGCCGGGGACCGGGAAAAACTTTATCAGGCGGCTCTCCCCCGTTTTAAGACCCTTCAGGGTGAAAATCCCTTTTTTGACGGCATGGTCTTTGTGAGCCCGGACGAGAAGATGCTTCTCCGGGTCCATATGCCGGATAAATACGGCGATGTGGTGAGTGACGTTCCATACTTCAAGGAATTCCGAGCCGGGGCAGAGGTGGTGAGCGGAATTCATGTGGCCAAGATGGGTCCGGCCTATCGAGTCTTTATCCGGGCGACCCTGGAGGGGCGTCATGTCGGCTATATCGGTTTTATTGTCAGCTTTGATCATATCACTGCTGCCCTGAAGCGGCTTGGTGATGTCTTTAATTTCTTTGTTCTGGATCCCTCTTACAACTCCCTGGTTTCCATTAAGGGATATTCCTTTATTGAGCATAATGGTCGCCTGGTCTTTGGCCTTGATCGGGCCATGTTCCGGCAGCTGGACAACCTGGATTTCAATACGCAGGATCAGCTGGTAAAGCTCAAGGGTGAGCGGCGGACTCTCCAGCTCCATATTGAGCAGATTAAGGCTTATGGGGGTGAGGAGCTGGGAGCAATGGTCATTTGTCAGGATGTCACTGGCGAGGTTGACCGGTTCCATGAATTTGTCAGCTGGCTGGTATTGCTGATTATTATTGTGCTGGGGCTTGCTTTTCTCATCCTCTACCCAAGTTTTGGCCATATGCTCATGGAGATTAATAAATTAACCTGGCGCCTGGAGGAAGAGGTGGCGGAGCAGACCAGGGAGCTGATGGTGGTTAATAAGCGGCTGGAGCAGGAGGTTGATGAACACAGCCAGGCCCGGGTGGAACTGGCCTCATCTCTGGCGGCCAAGGAGATTTTGCTGCGGGAGGTTCATCACCGGGTCAAGAATAATATGCAGGTGGTGGCTTCGCTGCTGGCCAAGGAAGAGGACCGGGCCGAAGACCGGCAGGTGGCCCAGGTCTTCCGGGATAGCCGGAGCCGGATAATGAGCATGGCCCAGATCCATGAGAAATTATACCTGGCAGAGGACCATGGCCGGGTCAATTGCGAGACCTATGTCACGGATCTGGTAAAATCCCTGGTTAAGACCCATGATTTTGACAGGGGTCAGCTTGATCTTAATCTGGAGGTGGCTGATATCCGAATGGGCCTTGATACTGCTGTCCCTCTGGGCCTTGTTATCAATGAACTGGTGACCAATGCCCTGGAGCATGCCTTTGTGCCGGACAAGCCGGGCAGTCTATGGGTGTCTCTGATCAGGCAGGATAGTGATATTGTCCTGACCGTGGCGGATAATGGACGGGGGCTGGATCAATATTTTAATTTCCGCTCAGCAGCCAGCCTGGGTTTTTACCTGATAATCAATCTTGTGGAGAGGCAGCTTGACGGGAAGATCGAGCTTGATCGTGATAAGGGAACCATGTTCACCATACGCTTTGCCGAGCCTTTTTATTCTGAGCGTTTATGATCGTGAACCTTCAGCCCGAGCAGTCGGCGTCCGTCCTCCAGGATCAGGTAAAGGGATGGCACGAGGAGCAGGGTGATGCCGGTGGCGGCCATGATGCCGAAGGCCAGACTGATGGCCATGGGAATCAGGAACCGGGCCTGGGTACTGGTCTCCAGGATCATGGGTGACAGGCCGAAAAAGGTGGTAAGGGAGGTAAGGAGGATGGGGCGGAACCTCCTGGTCCCGGCCTCCACCATGGCCACGAAATTATCTTTCCCCTGTTGGCGTCGGACATTGGCGTAATCAATGAGAAGCAGCGAGTCGTTA
Source organism: uncultured Desulfobulbia bacterium (assembly GCA_964653055.1). Classification (GTDB taxonomy): domain Bacteria; phylum Desulfobacterota; class Desulfobulbia; order Desulfobulbales; family SURF-16; genus CAZZCA01. The sequence continues at coordinate 113,571 of CAZZCA010000001.1, forward strand.
ACCACCACTCCGGCCAGGGCGACAATACCGAACATACTCATGATGCTGAGATCATAACCCATGATCATATGGCCGAAGATGGCTCCGACAATGCCAAAGGGTATGGCGGCCATGATCAGCAGGGGCTGGCTGTAGCTACGAAAAGGGATGGCCAGCAGGGCGTAGATGGCCAGCATGGCCAGCAGAAAGCCCCGGCCCATGCTGGCCATGGATTCCCGCCTTTCCCTTGATTCACCCTCCAAGTCGATGATAAGTCCCTGATAGTCACGGTCAAGATCAGCCAGGATGGTTTTTTGCAGTTCAGTAATGATTTCGCCGGCATTGGCCATGTTGCTGTCCACATCCGCGGTGATATTGACTACCCGTTTCCGGTCACTGCGATGGATGGAGGTGAACCCCCGGCCTTCTCTGACCTGGGCTGCGGTGAGCAGGGGCATTTCGCCACCGCCTGGCAGCTGGATTCGCATTTTTTCCAGGTCATGGAGGTGCTGGCGTTGATTTTCCGGATAACGGACCATAACCTTGACTTCGTTTCGGCCCCGCTGGAGACGCAAGGCCTCGGCCCCGTAAAAGGAGTTGCGCAGTTGTCGGCCCAGCTCGGCTTCGGTAAGGCCCAATCTTCTTGCTGCCGGTTGCAGCTTGACATGGAGCTCTTTTTTACCCCGGCTGAAATTGCTGGCGATATCGTTGACCCCGGGGTAGGCGGCCATATTTGCCTGGAGGCGGGCGGCGGCCTCTTCCAGGACCCTGATGTCCTGATGGCCCAGTTGAACATCAATATTAGCCCCCATATGTACCAGGTTGGAGGTAAAGGTCAGGGATTCCATTCCCGGCAGGGTGCCGGCCTGTTGACGCCAGCGCCGGCCTATTTCAGCAGCAGTGGTGGTTCTGGTTTCACTGGGGGTGAGGAAGATGGAGATCCCGGCCAGATTGCCGGCCTGGCTTGCTCCCCGATTGCCGCCGGGGCCGCCCTTGGCAATGGTGCTGCCGTCCAGGCAATAGATGTGGCGCAGGATTTTCTCGCCCCGTTCCTCTTCAAATGATTTCACCGTGGCCATGGCATGTTCCTGCAGGATCTGCCTGTTCTGGCCGGTGAGGGTGGCCGGGGTTCCCGGGGCCATTTCCAGGGTGGCCTTTACCGTATTACCGCTTACCTTGGGCATGAAGGAAAATTTGATAATCCCGCTTTTCACAGTGCCAAAGGTCAGAAAGAGCACGGCAATGGCCACTGCCACTGTACTGTATCGATGGTCCAGGCTGAACCTTAAAAATCTACGGTATGGGCCCTGAATGAAGGAGGTAAGACCTTTGCCGAAGTTCTGGCGCAGGCCATGTTTGCCTGTGTTCCTTCTGCTGCCGGCCAGGGTGAGGTGAGCAGGCAGTACCAGCAGGCATTCCACCAGGGAGATGATCAGGATGGATATCACCACCAGGGGGATGACCCTGATGAATTTGCCCATGGTTCCACTGACATTGAGCAGGGGGAGGAAGGCCACCACCGATGTGATAATGGCAAAGATCACCGGCCGTGAAACCTGGTTGGCTCCATCAATGGCCGCTTGGATGGGGGATTTGTTTTGCTGCTGGTGTTCATAGATGTTTTCACCCACCACAATGGCATCATCCACCACAATACCAAGGGCCATGATAAAGGCAAAAAGGCTGATCATATTGATGGAGACATCGAAATAGGGCATCAATACCAGAGACCCGAGAAAGGAGATAGGAATCCCCAGCATTACCCACAGGGCCAGCCTGAGCTCGAGGAAGAGGCCCAGGATGATGAGGACCAGGGCCAGACCGATGCCGGCATTTTTCAGGAGCAGGTTCATTCGGCCCCGGAAGACCTCGGAGGTGTCGTTCCAGTCGGATATCATTATGGAGGCTGGCAATTGCTCTTGCTTGGTCTCGATATATTGCTGGATAATTTTTGATATCTCCACCGGCCGCTGATCGCCGATCCGGTAAATCTTGACCATGGCGGCTGGTTTGGAGTCGAAGGTGGCAATGACATCGGTTTCGGCAAAATGGTCATTTATCTCGGCGATGTCCCCCAGGCGGATTTCACCGCTGGCGGTGGCCAGGCGAATCTCTTCATATTCTGCACCGTAATCCCGGCGTTCGTCGGTGCGGATCAGGATCTCGCTGGTTTTTGTTTTGATCACGCCGCCGGGCAGGTCCAGGGATGCATGCCGAACCCGGGCTGCCACCTGGTCCAGGGTGAGCTGGTAACGGCGCAGGCTCTCCTGGTTGATATTGATGGAGATCTCATAGGGTCGGACGCCGCTTAAATCCACCTGGCTTATCTCTTTAAATTCCAGAAGCTCGTCCCGAACCTGTTCAGCCAGCTCACGGAGGCTGCGCTGGGGGGCGTCACCGTAAATTACTAAGGAGATAACCTCACGCCGGTTTAGGAGTTTGCTGATTACCGGTTCCTCAGCGTCCTGGGGCAGGGTGGTTATCCGGTCTATTTCGCTTTTAATGTCCTGGAGGATCAGGTCTGGGTCGCTGTCCGGATAGAGCTCGGCAATAACCGAACCGCTGGAGTCGTTGGCCGTGGCGGTAATTTTTTTGATCCCGTCAATACCGGTGAGGCTCTCTTCGATTTTGAGGATAATCCCTTCCTCGATCTCTTCCGGGCCGGCTCCGGCATAATTGACCGACACCATGATCCGGTCAAGGTCGATCTCCGGGAAGATCTCCTGCTTAAGCGATTGGCCGATGATCAGGCCACCGATGATGAAAAAAAACATCAGAAGATTGGCAGCCACATGGTTGGTAGCCATCCAGCGGATTATGGCCTTCATTTGTCGTCCCTGTAGATATTGAGTTGCATGCCGTTGGCCGCACCGCTGACAGCAGAGGTGATTACCTCTTCGCCATTGCTCAGGCCCCGGCTGATTAAAACACTTTCCTGTTCCTTGCGCAGGACCTCAACCGGGCGGATGACGAGGCGGTCATCCGGGCCAGCCAGCCAGACTGTATGGTGATCGCGCAGGGCCTGGCGGGGGATACGGATAAGGTCGGAAAACTCTCGGCCATGGATGGTTACCTGGACAAAGAGACCATGGCCAAGGTCCATGGTCCGGTCTGGTCTTTTTTTCATATTATAGGGGTCATCCACCTCAATTATCAGGCCTGTCATCTGGCTTTTGGGGTCAATGGCACCGGTACTGCGAATTAATCGGCCCTGCCAGGTGGCATGGTTATAGGTAATGGTGGCCAGGCTCCCGTGCTGGGTGGCCTCGGGCAGAGTAAGCCAGGTCATCTCTTCGGGGGGAAGCTGAACCATGATCTCGGCCTTGTCCGTTCCCTTAAGCGTGGCTACCTGCTGTCCGGGGTTCAGGTATTGACCCAGGTCCATGTCTTTGCTGGAGATGCGGCAGGTAAAGGGGGCTTGCAGCGTGGTTCTTGTCAGATTGAGCTGGTGTTGGCTAACCGTGGCCCGGGCTGCTTTAAGCATGGCTTTTGCCTGGTTGAGCTGGGGCTGGTAATCAGCCAGAGGGGTAGGAGGTTCCTGGGGATGGAGGCTCTGCCATTCCTGACGGGCAATATCGGCCCTGCTTTTGACGGTGGCAAGTTCCAGTTCCGCCCGGCTTACCTCGGCACGGGCCATGGTCAGGGCCAGTTCATAATCGTTTTTTTCCAGAGAAAAGAGGGGGGCGTTTTCTGGAAAGAAACCTCCCTTTTTAAAATTTTGTGCCACCCACTGGACCCGGCCAGCTACCTGGGAAGACAGGGTGATGGCCCTGGCTGGCTGTACAATTCCGGTGCTGTGAATATCAAGATTATCCCTGGTTTTATGGACAGTAACAGTTTCCACCCTGACCCCGTTCAACACCGGGATTGTTCTGGTGGGTGTTTTATGCTGGGAGGCCAGAAAGCGGGCACCGATAATCCCACCACTGATGATGAGGATGGGCATGATTATTTTGATTGCTTTTTTCATATCTCAACTCTTTATTTGATTTAGTCGCCGCCCAGGGCCCGGGCCAGACTGACTCGGCTGCTGACAAGATGCATCTGGCCTGCAATGACCCCTTGCCGGCTCCGGGCATGGGCGGTTTCAGCTGCCAGGACCTCAAGGTAAGAACTGAGACCCTGGTCATAGCGGCGGTTGGCAGTTAGAAGGGTGGCTTTTGTGGCGGCGGCCAGTTTCTTTTTCTCTTTAAGGCTCTGATCCGCTGCCTGCTGGCGGGCCAGACAATTGGCAACCTCATGAAAGGCGGTGATAATTTTTTCATGCCAGAGGCTAAGTTTTTCATCAAATATGGCTTTTCGCCTTTCCACCTCTGCCTGTTTGCTTTTGTGGTTAAACAGGGAATGACTGGCAGTGGCCATGATATTCCAGAATAATGAAGGACTGGCCAGGATCCGAGTCAGCTCGTCACTGCTTCCTCCACCGGCACCAGTCAAGGAAAAGGCCGGCAATTTAGCGGCCATGGCAAAAGCAATGTCATGGTCCGCAGCCTTGAGCTCGAAGAAGGCGGCTTTTACATCCGGCCGTTTATTTATCACCTGGGAAGGCAGGCCCGGTTGGTAATTGTCTTTGCTGATTATTAATGTTTCAGGTTCATCTATCTGGTGGTCAGGCCATTTGCCGGCAAGGAGGTTTAAGGCATGGCGACTGACCTTGCGGCTTGCCAGGAGGTCAGGTCTGGTTGATTCTGCCTCGCTCAGGGCCTGCCTGGCCTGGAACAGGTCGAGAGAGGGAATTAGTCCGGCCCGGTAGCGGGTATGGATTTTGGCCAGATTCTGGCGGCGACTGCTGATAATGGCCTGGTTCAAATCAAGTTGCTCATTTAGTTCAGCAAGATGGAACCAGGTTTCGGCAATCAGGGCCGACAGGGTAAGTTTTATGGCCTTTTCGGCTGCCCGGAATGATCCAACCTGTAAAAAAGCAGCCTGGCGGCCATGCTTCAGTCTCTGCCATATGTCTATTTCATAATTGGCAGCCAGATTGATCTGATGATTTGAGCCTGTGCTGCTTACCCCCATGACCGGCTGGAGACTGCGGCCTGCAGAGAGCTCAAGATTGAGCCAGGGCAGACTGGTTGCCTTGGCCTGTTGATGCAGGGCCTGGGCCTGGCGGATGCGGGCTGCGGTTTGCTGGAGGCCGTGATTGTTTTTCAGGGCATCTTCCATAAAGCGGTTCAGTTTCATGTCCCCCAGGCTTTGCCACCAATGGTCAGGTTGCAGGTTGCCTGTGCTGGAGTTTTCACCAAAGCTGGCTGGCATGGCCGGGGGAGAGCTTAGCTCCTGGGGGTGATAACTGCAGCCATTGATAATAAGAATAGCAATTAATAAAAAATGCCTCATGGGGATCCCTCCATTCCATTGCAGATGAAGTCAAGAAGGGTTTTTTCCAGGTCAGGATCTTGTTGTTTCTGGTTAAGCTCAGGTATCAGGGAGACGGTGAGGTTGGGGCCAGCAAGGACCTGGCCCATGGCGCTTAAGGCAAAACGAAGGCGCCAGCTTACTTCAGTGGCCTGGCATGAGGGCAGGGCCTGGCATGTGGTTTCAAAAAGCAGACGGAAGGTGGGGCCCATTCCTTTAATAAATACCTTGCGCGCGGTCTGGTCAGGTTCGTAGAGGGTGCGACCAACCAGGCTTAAGAAATTTCGGGCCGAAGTCCCGCCCTGACGCAGACGGAGGGTAGGGGCAATGAAGGCTACCATAATATCTCGGATGGCCGGGGGCTGACCGTTGGCCATGGCCTGATCCCGAACCTGGCGGAGTTTCTCTTCCCGGACCTTGTTCAAGGGTTTGATATGGCGATTAAACACTGCCTGAAGCAGGGCATCTTTTGAGCCAAAATGATAATTAACCGCTGCCAGGTTTACCTCTGCCATACCGGTAATTGCCCGGAGAGACGTATGGTGGAAGCCATTTTGGGCAAATAGCTCTTCTGCTGCATCAATAATTCTGTCGGAGGTGGAGTCAGGTTTCATACGGCCAATTAAAACAGTTGTTTTAATTGGGGTCAATAAAAAAAGCCCCTGTTTAGCAAAAAACAGGGGCTAAGAGGGTTTACCTTAAATTCTAAGGTTTAACTTTCTTTGAACTCGGCAATGAGACCGGTGAGGGTGGCCTTGGCATCACCAAAAAGCATCCTGGTGTTGTCCCCGAAGAACAGAGCGTTCTGGATACCGGCAAAGCCGGGGTTCATTGAACGTTTCATTACGATAACGGTTTTGGCACGATGGGTTTCAATAATGGGCATGCCGTAGATGGGGCTTGATTCATCGTCCAGGGCAGCCGGGTTAACAACGTCATTGGCGCCGATAACCATGGCCACATCAACAGTTTCCATATTGGGATTGATGTCGTCCATTTCGATGAGCTGGTCATAGGGAACATTGGCCTCAGCCAGTAAGACGTTCATATGACCGGGCATCCGACCGGCAACAGGATGAATAGCGTACTGAACATCAGCCCCATTTTCTTCGAGGATCTCACCAAGCTCACGAACCTGATGCTGGGCCTGTGCCACGGCCAGGCCGTAACCAGGAACAAAGGCAACAGAGCTGGCAGCCTCGAGAATATAATATGCGTCTTCCGCGCTTAAGGGTTTAACCTCACCCTGATCAACAGCTTCGCCGCTACCACCAGAGCTGGTTACTGCCCCAAAACCGCTGAACAGGACATTGGACAGGGAGCGGTTCATGGCTTTACACATGATATTGGTAAGAATAAGACCGCTGGCTCCTACCAGGGCACCGGCAACAATAAGGATATTGTTCTGAATTACAAAACCGGCGGCACAGGCCGCAAGCCCGGAATAGCTGTTTAAAAGAGCAATTACCACTGGCATGTCGGCACCGCCAATGGGAATAACTGACATGATACCGAAGACCAGAGCTAGCCCGATGAGCATCAGGAAATAATTATTGCCTGCACCAGGATCCATGACAAAGAGGGTTGCCAGGCCGATTACTGAAAGAAGGATTGCGATATTTACAATATGCTGGCCGGCAAAGATATAAGGCTTGCCGGGGATCTTCTCGCTTAATTTACCGTAGGCAATCATTGATCCGGAAAAGGTCATGCCACCTATGAAAACAGAAAGAATAAGAACAATGGCGGTGAATGCAGGGGCTGTTGCTGTGTTCTGGTAATTGCCGGCATATTCAAACCAGGCAAGGAGCAGAGAGGCAGCGCCACCAAAACCGTTGAAGATGGCCACCAGCTCCGGCATTGAGGTCATGGCAACCAGGCGGGCGGCAAGTACGCCGATAATGCTACCGGCAGCCATGCCGATGAGGATCCATTTATAGTCAATTCCCTGGCTGAGCAGAGCCACAACAATGGCCAGCAGCATACCGATGGCGGAAATGGAGTTCCCTTTTCGGGCAGTAGCCGGAGAACTGAGCATCTTCAGTCCGAAAATGAACAGGCCGGCTGAGATAATATAGGCAAAATTGATCAGGAGCTCAAGGTTCATTGGGAACCTCCATCTTTCTTCTTGAACATACCGAGCATCCTGTCGGTTACCACATAGCCACCCACCACATTAATCGTGGCCAGGGCAACTGCGGTGGTACCCAGAACGATTCCTATGGTGTTCTGGCCAAGCTCAAGGGAGGCAATGGCACCCACCAGGGTGATTCCGGAAATGGCGTTGGAGCCTGACATCAACGGGGTATGCAGAGTTGATGGAACCTTGGAGATGAGTTCAAATCCAAGGAAGATAGACAGGACAAGGACAAAGGTAAGAAATACGGGTGTCATATCATCCTCTATTTATTTACTATACTTTTATAGGTTTCACTGAAGATCTGGCCCTTGTGGGTGATCAGACAGCCTTCAATAATCTCGTCTTCCAGGTCGAGGTTGAAGATTTTCTCTTCACTGTCCCAGAAATGGCCGATGAAGTTGGCAAGGTTGGCCGAATACATCTGGCTGGCGTGGACGGCTACTCGACCGGGGAGATTGCCAAGACCGACGATGGTTACACCGTCCACCTCGGTAGTCTGGTCAAGCTCGGAACCTTCAACATTACCACCGGTTTCAACTGCCATATCAACCACAACGCTGCCAGGGCGCATACCCTTGAGCATCCCGGCATTAACAATCCGGGGAGCAGGTCGGCCAAAGAGCTGGGCTGTGGTGATGACGATGTCAGCAAGGGCGCATGACTTGGCCATACCTTCCTGCTGTTTTTTGATCTGGTCAGGGGTTAGAGCCTTGGCATAACCATCCTTGGTCTGGCCGGTTTCACCTAGATCGATCTGGACGAATTTGGCACCAAGGGACTGAACCTGCTCGGCAACCACCGGGCGGGTATCAAAGGCCTCAACCCGGGCCCCCAGTCGTTTGGCAGTGGCAATGGCCTGGAGTCCGGCTACCCCGACTCCAATAATAAACACCCGGGCCGGTTTGATGGTGCCGGCAGGGGTGGTCATCATTGGCAGGATCTGGTCAAGCTGGGCCGCTGCCTCAACAACTGCCACATACCCACCAAGGTTGGCCTGGGAGCTTAAGACATCCATCTTCTGGGCGATGGTGGTCCTGGGGATCATTTCCAGGCTGATGGCCTCGATCTGACATTCGGCAAATTTGTCAACCAGCTCTTTTTCATTGAAGGGGTCGAGATAACTGATATGGATGGCGTCTTTGCGCATCAGTTCAATCTCTTCAATGGGTGGTTTGCGCAGGCGCAGAACTACATCGGCGCTGGTGATCAGGCCTTTACGGTCGGCCATGATCTTGGCTCCGGCCTTTTCGTATTCCGCGTCGGTATAACGACATGTCTCGCCGATTCCCGCCTCAACGCAGATCTCGGCTCCTGCCTTAACCATTTTGTCAACAGAGGCAGGGATGAGAGCTATGCGCTTTTCTCCGGGGAAAGTCTCTTTTAATGCTACGATTCTCATGGACTATTTTCTCCTATCAATCGTTCCAGCTCAGTAGGTTAATCGCTTATATAGTCTATTTCTGATCTCGGCAAAAAAAACTAGATTTATTGCTGAGCTAACTCTTATTAGCGTAGTGCAACATGTTTATAACAGGTTATGAAATATTTGCAATGGTTAGAATTTCAGGATTATAGTGGCTTGTGAGCCACGTTTGGTAATTTAGGAAAAAAGCAGAACTTATGACCGGAAAATATATAGATAGCCATTGTCATCCGACGGTTGATTTTGGCCAAAAGGCAGCTGGTTTTTTCAGCTCAGGCCTTGATTTAGTGGGGTGTGCTGCTGTGGGGGAGGAAGGCTGGCCTCATCTTGCCCGAATTGCTGCTGATAGTCCCGGGGTTTTCCCTTTTTTCGGAGTTCATCCCTGGGGTGCCGGCGGAGTTGATAATGATCTGGCAGCGCGTCTGCGCAAACAGTTGGCCCGGAGCAGGGGCGGGGTAGGGGAAATTGGACTTGATCGCCTGCGGGGGCCTGACCTTATAGACCAGGCTGAGGTTTTTCGTAGTCAATTGTTGGTGGCGACGGAGATGGCTCGGCCGGTGGTGGTTCATTGCGTTCGGGCCTGGGGTCTTTTGCTGGAGGTGCTGGCTGGGGTTGATCTGGGTGCCGGTTTTTTGGTACATGGGTTCAACGGCTCCCGGGAGGTGATGTGTCGTCTTGTTGATATGGGGGCCATGATCTCCTTTTCAGCCGATATTTTGCGGCCGGATCGTGCGCGCCTTGTCGAGATATTACAGGAAATACCCCTTGATCGAATTTTGCTGGAGACGGACAGCCCTTCCCCCCGGGTGGCAGATCCGGTTCAGGTTATTACCTTATATAAAGCAATTGCTCCTCTCCTGGGGATGGAGGATGATGAGCTTGTAGACAGGATTTGGTTGAATGGACAATCGTTTTTCCAGAATTGAAAAATTAATCGGGCCCGCTTCCCTTGCGCACCTTGCCGGATCATCGGTAACAGTGGTGGGGACAGGAGCAGTTGGCTCCTATGTTGTGGAGGGTCTGGCCCGGGCCGGGGTCGGTCATCTCCGGCTGGTTGATTTTGACCGGGTAAGTATCGGTAATATCAACCGGCAATTATTTGCCCTTGATTCCACCGTGGGCAGGCTCAAGGTTGAGGTGGCCCGGCAGCGGGTTTTAGATATCAATCCACGATGTCAGGTGGAGGTGTTTCCCGTCTTTGTTGATCAGGACACAGTGGGTGATATTCTGGAGTCTTCCTGTGATCTTCTCGTTGATGCCATTGATTCACTGGGCCCTAAAGTCGAATTGCTGGCCCGAAGCTGGCAGGCCGGTCTGCCCTTGATCTCCTGCATGGGGGCTGCGCTTCGCACCGATCCGGCCCAGATCAGGGTGGCGGATATGATGGCTACCCGTAAATGCCCTCTGGCCCGTCGGGTCCGGAAAAAATTGCGTCAGCTTGGGGTGGGAGAGGGAATTGAATGTGTTTATTCCCTGGAGGATGTTAATTTTGACTATGGTGCACATGATCCGGATGGGGAGCTGCCCCAGGATCACGGTCTTGATCGTGGTCGTCGTCGCCGGGTATTGGGGAGCCTGCCCACTCTTACCGGGATCTTTGGTCTGGTAGCGGCTAATCTGGCCATTGCCCGGCTCAGTGACGGGCAAGAACCCGGGGAAGATCGCGGACAAAGGCCTCTATCAGGTCCCGGACCTGGCGGTAGCAGGTGATTTTTGCTTCCGGATCGTGTACCTGGTCGGCAAGTCCGGGTGGGTCGGGAAAGCTGTGGTGGATGACCAGGGCCCTGCCCGGGAAGAGGGGACAGGTTTCATGGGCGTGATCACAGACCGTAATTACATAATCGATTGTCTCAAGGTCAATGTCGTCTAAGGTTTTGCTGTGGTGCTTTTTCAGGTCAATGCCCTTTTCAGCCATTACCATGGTGGCATGGGGGTTTAAGCCGTGTTTTTCCAGGCCGGCGGAACTGACCTTAAACTGCCGGGGATGGAGATGGCGGCAGAATCCTTCAGCCATCTGGCTGCGACAGGAATTGCCGGTACAGAGAAAGAGTATGTGAGGGCGAGATTTCATAATCTGCAATGAAAGCAGATTTATGCGGACAAGGCAAAATAAAAACGAAAGTGGATCTTGCTAATTATTGATAAAGCTTCATTGCTTTCAAGGGTTGGGTTTTACCGCTGGCAAGCTTGGCTCGATGTGCTGTTTGTCTTTGGTTTTTCGTTGTTATTTGCAGCTTGCCGGTTGGCTGCTGCTGGTATTTTTCTATTAATTGTCCTTGACAATAATGGTGATTCGGGTTAAGCGCAAAAGTTGCCCTGAGTGATCATATTTTGCCTTCGAATCTACTGAAGTCAATTCTTTCGGGGTTGTACTTTTTATATGCGGTTAATGCCGTTTTGACGGTGTTATTAATTTTTCATTTTTGCAAGGAGTAGACATGTGTCGGTTAGCATTGAAAACCGCCAGTGATCCGTTTTCGCCCTTTGATGTTCTCCAGGCCATGGAGGCAATGCAGGAGGGGTATGACGGCAGCGGTCTTGGACTTCTTCTGCGGGGCCTTGAGTTTACTGATTACAGCTATAAGGCTGGAGATCCGATTCTCTCGGGTATTGCCCACAGTGAAGAGGCTATGCATCGGTTTAATGCCTTTATGCAGGATCAGGGCTTTGAGCTGAAGTATGATCATGAATTTGATGTCAATCATTCCCTGGTCGAGGCCAAGGATCGCCATAAATATATTCTTCGGGTCTATAAACCGCCGGTTGCCTGGGACAGTCTCAGCACCGATGAGGTGGAGACCAGGTTGATGATGACCCGTCTTGCCCTGCGCAAGGATGGTGAAGAGAATGGTGGTGATTTTACGGTCTTTTCTTTCTGGCCGGATGTGGCCATGATCAAGGAAGTTGGCTGGCCCCTTGGGGTTGGTGAAGCCCTTGGCCTTGACAGTAATCGGATTAAATCCCGGGTGTGTATGGCCCAGGGTCGGCAGAATACTAACTGGGGTATTAATCTCTATGCCTGTCATCCCTTTTTCATCCAGGGGGTAGCCACCATGACCAATGGTGAGAATACCGCCTTTGTTCCGATTAAGGACTGGCTTATTGGTAAGAATTTCCCAGGATATATAGGTTATCAGTCAGACAGTGAAGTCTTTGCCCATATTCTCCATTATGTCACTAAGACCCTTAAGTTACCCCTTGAGGCCTATAAGCATGTAATTTCACCGTTGAAGACGGAGGAACTGCAGGCCCATCCTCAGGGTGACTTTCTGCTGGGGCTTCGTAACGTCTGTCGGCGTCTGATTATTGACGGGCCAAATGCGGTTATCGGAACCATGCCGGACGAGACCTGTCTGCTGGTTATGGATCCGAAGAAACTGCGGCCGGCCACCATTGGTGGAAAGCCCGGTGAGTGGGCAATCGCCTCGGAAATGTGCGGGGTGGATGCCATGATTCCGGATCGGGATCGCAGTAAAGATTATCAGCCCATGCGTCAGCATTCAATTATTGTTCCTCCAGACCGACAGGAGTATAAGATATGGTCTCAATTCGATCAGTTCCATCTACACCAAGCAGCTTAGCTCCAGGGGATTTCCCCTGGGTTGTTGAGCATCGGGAAGACCGTTGTACTCTCTGTGGTCGTTGTACTGCAGTATGTCCGGTTGGTGCCATTAAGCTCAGCTATATGCGGCAGCGAATGCCGAAAATGGTACTCAGCTCCAGTGAGCGCGGCAGTTCTTATCGGACCTTTGTCGGTATTCGTCAGAAAACCGGGGTGTCTAATCGTTGTATTGGTTGCGGCAGTTGTTCCATGGTATGTCCCAATCAGGCAATCAAGCCGACGGCTAATTCCATGAGTGACCGTCATCGTTTTGTTAATACCCAAAACGGCGAGGCTGCTAAACGGGGTGGCCGGCGTAATTCTCCGGGTTCCGGGCTTCTTGATCATCTGATGTTTAATCGGATCTCCATGCTTACTGATCCGGCCCTTGATGCCGGTCGGCATGAGTTCAGCCTCAATACTATTCTGGGCAGGATGCTGTCGCCGGAAGAGTTTCTCCGCCGTAAAGCTACTGGTGAATGGATTCCACCCACCCGGGAAATTTTTCCCTTTATCATTGGCTCCATGTCCTTTGGTGCTCTGTCCCCCAATATGTGGCTGGGGCTGCTTCAGGGCGTTGCCTATTGTAATGAGGTCCTGGGGATTCCGGTGGTTATGGCCACTGGCGAGGGCGGCTGTCCTCCCTGGGTTTTGAAGAGCCCTTTCCTTAAGTATATAGTTCTGCAGATTGCTTCCGGGTATTTTGGCTGGGATGAGATCATTCGCGCCATTCCGGACATGCAGTGTGAGCCTGCAGCCATTGAGATCAAGTACGGTCAGGGTGCCAAGCCCGGTGATGGCGGCCTGTTGATGTGGTATAAGGTCAGCAAGATGATCGCTCGTCTGCGCGGGGTGCCGGAAGGGGTTGATCTGCCTTCTCCGCCGGTTCATCAGACTCTCTATTCCATTGAGGAATCGGTGATGAAGATGATCCAGACCATGTCCATGGCCTGGGATTTCAAGGTGCCGGTTTATCCCAAGATCTCTGGTTCCAACTCGGCTAAGTCGGTTCTTAATAATCTGGTGCGTAACCCTTATGCCGCCGGTCTTCTTGTTGATGGTATTGATGGTGGAACTGGTGCGGCTTATAATGTTTCCATGGATTCAATGGGTCACCCCATCGCCTCCAATGTTCGTGAATGTTACCTTGATCTCTGTGCCCAGGGTAAACAGAATGAGATCCCGATTTTTGCAGCCGGTGGTGTAGGTAAAACCGGTAATGTTACCCAGAACGGGATGGGGCTTATCATGTTGGGCGCCAGTGGGGTTCATATGGGTAAATATATCATGCAGGCGGCAGCCGGTTGTCTCGGTAGTGAGCAGAACCGCTGTAATGTCTGTAATATCGGGGTCTGTCCCAAGGGTATTACCAGTCAGAATCCGAAGCTCTATCGTCGCCTTGATCCTGATCTGGTAGCAGAGCGGGTGGCGGAGACCTTTATGGCCATTCGGACTGAGATGAAGAAGATTATGGCGCCGTTGGGCCGATCTCAGAGTCTGCCTATTGGGATGTCTGATGCTTTAGGTATTTCAGACGAGTCCGCAGCGAAAAAACTACAGATTAAATATGTCTGTTAACATAATTTTATGCCATTTAGATTGAGGATATTAAGGTGAGTGAAGCTATTACCGTTAACGGGTTAGATGAGAGTGGAAGCCGTATCAGCTCTAAGAATTTTGAAGGGCTTGTTCAGGCGGCATTTGCAAAATCAGATAACCTTGTTTTAAAAACTTTTGGTCAGCATAATGTGGGTGGTCGTCTTGATAATGACGGTCGGTCGGTTGATATTCAGATCAATGGACCATGTGGTCAGCGCCTGGGGTGCATGTCAACTCCCGGAGTTACCCTTACCTGTAATGGGGCGGCCTCGGATGATGTTGGTTATCTCAATATCGGAGCTGATATCATTGTTAAAGGCGATGCCACCAATGGTGTGTGTAATGCCATGGCCCGGGGCAGAGTAATGATAGGGGGCTCCATTGGCTCTCGCGGGTTGACCATGACCAAGTGGAATCCCGAGTATGATAAGCCGGAGCTCTGGGTGCTTGGTTCCGCTGGCGATACCTTTGCCGAGTTTAATTGTGGCGGTATCGCTGTTGTCTGCGGAGTTGATGCCAAGGTCCCGGAAAATGTCCTTGGCTATCGTCCTTGTGTCGGCATGGTTGGTGGTACTATTTATTATCGGGGTGAGACTGACAAGTCATACTCCCGGACCAATGTCAAGGCGGTATTGCCCGATGATGAGCAATGGCTGTGGTTGATGGACAAAATGCCTGAATATCTGGCAGGCATTGACCGTACTGATCTGCTGGAGACCCTGTCAAATCGCGATGAGTGGAAGATGCTGGTGACAATTCTGCCCCATGAGCGGGCCTTGATGTTTTCCGGCCCCATGCCCATGAGCGAGTTCAGGCGTAATGTCTGGGATAAAGCCTTTGGTGGCGATCCAATTCGTGATCTGGCCCCTGGTCTTGATCGCTCGCCCATTGGCCTGATTGAGACCGGAGAATTGCGCCGGAAGAAACCTTTCTGGGCCAACCAGGAAAAGGCGGCACCTTGTGCCTTTTATTGTCCGGTCCATATCCCTACGGTTGAGCGTTTGAAGCTGATGCGTGACGGCAGGGAGAAAGAGGCCTATGAAATGGTTCTTGACTTCACCCCTTTTCCGGCATCGGTCTGCGGGGCAATCTGTCCTAATATCTGTATGCAGAATTGTTCCCGGCAGGTGGTTGACGAGAGTATTGACGTTGCCATGCTTGGTCGAGCGGTTAAAGATGTACCGGTACCGGCAGTGGATGACCCTCTGGGTAAAAAAGTTGCGGTTATCGGTGGTGGCCCTGCCGGGATGAACGCTGCCTGGCAGCTTGCCCGCAGTGGGGTGGAAACCCATATTTTTGAGCAGGATAATAAATTGGGCGGTAAGCTTGCCCAGGTTATTCCCTGGGAGCGATTACCCAAGGCAGTATGGGATAAAGAGATAGATCGTTTCATGAACACTGAAAATATCAATGTTCATTTCGGCTCTAACATCACTAAGGATTCTTTTGCTGAGATGCAGAAGGAATATGATTATGTGGTGGTGGCGGTTGGTACCCACGCTCCCCGAACTATTCCTTTCCCTGGTCATGAGAAGGTGGTTCCGGCTCTCGATTTCCTTAAACAGGCCAAGGGTGATAATCCGGCTCCAGTAGGGAAACAGGTGGTTATTATCGGTGCTGGTAATGTTGGTTGTGATGTTGCCTGTGAGGCCTATCGTCTCGGGGCGGAAGAGGTTACCCTGGTTGATATCCAACAGCCTCTTGCCTTTGGTAAGGAAAAAGAGGCGGCTGAGGCCCTGGGGGCTAAATTCCGTTGGCCGGTTAATACCAAGGAAGTCACCGACGAAGGCCTGATGGATGCCGCTGATGAGCTGATTCCGGCCCAGACGGTTATCATCTCCATTGGTGATGTGCCGGCCCTTAGCTTTCTGCCTTCTTCGGTGGAGGTGGTTACTGTCGGTGGTGCCGGCTGGGTCAAGACCAATGAGGCCGGCCAGACAACTGACCCTGCCATTTATGCGGTGGGTGATGTGGAGCGGCCTGGTTTGGCAACCAATGCTCTTGGTGCTGGTAAGAATTCAGCCAATGCCATTGTTGCCGATATCAAGGGTGAGGAGTGGCAGCCGTTTGCCAAGGAGGTTGTTCAGCTTACCAACCTTACTACTGCTCATTATGAACCGGATACCTGTCCCGGCCCTACAGACATGGACGAGGCAGATCGCTGTATGAGCTGTGGTTCCTGTCGCGATTGCCGGATGTGCGAGACCATCTGTCCGGTCATGGCCATTAAACGCGAGGTTCTGGAAAACGGTGAGACCCGTTATATATCTGACGATAAAAAATGTATTGCCTGTGGTTTCTGCTCTGATACCTGTCCATGTGGTGTTTGGGTAATGCGCGATAATTAATGCCTTACGGGATGATTTATTATCTGTAAGTAAAAGGCCGGGCGTTATGCCCGGCCTTTTTATTTGGGAATATTATGGAGGTTCAGGTTTGGCTGGGGCTGATCTATTTTGTGGCAGCGTTTACCCAGGGGGTGTCAGGTTTTGGTTTTGGCCTGGTGGCCATGCCTCTGCTCCTTCTCTTTTTTGATGCCCGGCTGGCAGTCCCTCTCTGTATGCTAAATGGCCTGGTGATTACCCTCTTTCTCTCCCTGCGCTTGCGGGCCAGTGTTGACTGGCAGAAGATCCGACCCCTTTTTTACGGCTGCCTGCCGGGAATTATTGCCGGGGCCCTGTTTCTTCGCCAGGCGGATAATGGTTTGATCCAGATCTTATTGGGTCTGCTCCTTCTTGCCTATGTCTGTTTTGCCCTTTTCTTCTCACCCGGGGCGCGGAAGATGTCTGCCTTCTGGCCCGTGGTCGCCGGGTTCGGAACCGGAGTGATTGGCAGTGCCTTCAGTGCCGGCGGGCCGCCGGTCATTATCTATACCACCCTCACTGGCTGGGCCAAGGATGAGATTAAGGCCACCCTGTCGGCCTTTTTCTTTATTACCGGGATTGGCATGGCCCTTGCGCATTATTTTGTTGGTCTGACCAATATGGCGGTGCTTGTTCAGTTTCGTTTTTCGGTGCTTTTTGTCATCGCCGGCATGAGCCTGGGGTCGATCTGTTATGGCCGGATTTCACCGTCGGCCTATCTTCGGGTAATCCTCTGGCTGCTCATGGCCATGGGCTTGATGATGGTGTGCTCTGGTCTGTAGGGAACTGGACCTGGTTCAGCTGAATTTTTCCGGATGGAGAAGGACCATGGCCAGGGGCCATCTCCTGGCGCCAAAATTTTCATCACTTGCTGCAATTGAATACTCCAGGAGGCTTTTCTGCAGGGGCATGAGGTCGATGGTGGGGTAGGATGACCCTTTGTTGAAGCCGGAAAGACCACAGACATGGCCGTTTCCGTTGATAACGGTCGGGACCCCGTAGGTTCGGCAATTGACAGGCCTGGCCATATAGCAGGCGCAGGTCCCGTCAGCGCTGAGAAGGGGGCAGCGGATTCTGCTGTTTGCCGGCTTGTCATCATTGTTTATCATTTCCTGCCATTTCTCTGCTGCTTCTTCGGCGTTCTGGCGGATATCTTCCTGTTGGTTCCGGGGGAGTTCGATAAAGGTGCGGGCCATGAAGGAGGCCTCGATGAAAGAGACATCAAAGACTGCGTGACAGCAGTCAGTGCAGCCCCTGCCGCATTTAACCTCCTGGGGAAATCGGTGAAATAGCTCGGCCATGGTCTGGTCGATAAAGGTATAGAGGTGAATGAGGTTGTTGAACATTGCTCTTGTTCCTGGCTGATGTTTATCTTAAGGTGTTTGTTTAACAGAATTTTGCTTAAATGTCAGTGGTGGGGATTAAGATGTTGCTGGTACGCTGTGCGGCATGTAAACGGAAATTATGGCGATATGACAAGATCGGGCCGGGTGAGGTTTTGCGTTGTCATAAAAAAAGGATTAGCCGGATGTATAAAACCCTGGAGAGTGGGCATAAGATCCAATGCCTGTGCGGTAAGGATGTTGGCATTGACAAGGGAAGTTTTTATAAGATGGATGCCAAGGCTTTTACCTATTCCGGTACCAAACGGCGCTGATTCTGGTGTGACCAGGTCTTGGTCGGGATTTCAGGGGATTGCTATCCTGATTGCCTCTTTGATGTCGGCTACATAATGAAAGATCATTGTTTCTCTGATTGATTTTCTGATCTCTGCCACATCTTTTTTGTTGAGACGGGGCAGGATTACCTCCTTGATTCCTGAGCGGATGGCGGCCAGCACCTTATCTTTTACTCCGCCCACCGGTAAAATATCCCCACGCAGGGTTATTTCGCCGGTCATGGCCACGTCTTTGCGGACCGCTTTATTGGTATAGAGTGAGGCCAGGGATACCACCATGGCCACCCCGGCGGATGGGCCGTCTTTTGGGGTTGCCCCTTCTGGTACATGGATATGAAGGTCGTGGTCGGCGAAGATGTCTTCGTCAATGCCCATCTCCTGAGCGTGAGCCCGGATATAGGTCAGGGCGGCGCTGGCTGATTCACGCATGACCTCACCTAATTTGCCGGTGAGCTTTAACTCGCCTTTGCCCTTCATCTGGGCAGATTCAATAAAGAGTAACTCCCCGCCCACCGGGGTCCAGGCAAGGCCAGTTGCCAGGCCGGGGCTCCAGGAATGGGCTGATGATTCCCGAAAAAATTCAACTGGTCCGAGAAATTCCTCCAAATTGTCGCCAGTCATGGGGAAGGGCCCATGCTCTCCTCCGGCAATGCGGGCGGCAACCCCCCGACAGACTGCAGCCAGTTTCCTTTCCAGGTTTCTGACTCCTGCTTCTCTGGTGTAGGAGCGGATAATGGTGATAATGGCATCATCGGAAAATGTCAGGTTTTCGCCAGTAAGTCCGTGGGCCGTCAATTCCTTGGCCAGGAGATGGCGTTTGGCGATATTGAGTTTTTCCTCTTCGGTGTAGCCGGAAAGGGTGATTATTTCCATACGATCCCGTAGCGGGCCAGGGACGGTTTCCAGCATATTGGCTGTGGTGATGAACATAACCTTGGAAAGATCAAAGGGCACATCCAGGTAGTGGTCGGAAAAGCTGAAATTCTGCTCCGGGTCAAGAACCTCAAGTAGGGCTGAGGATGGATCACCCCTAAAGTCCATCCCTAATTTGTCAATTTCGTCAAGCATGAACAGGGGGTTGTTGGTCCCGGCCTTGTGCAGGCTCTGGATTATTCGGCCTGGCAGTGCGCCTATATAGGTTCGGCGATGACCCCTGATTTCGGCTTCATCTCGAACCCCGCCCAGAGAGATTCTGATGAATTTGCGCCCCATGGTGCGGGCAATGGATTTGCCAAGGGATGTCTTGCCGGTACCTGGAGGTCCGGTAAAGCAGAGGATGGGGCCGTGCATGTCTTCTTTTAATTTGCGTACAGCGAGAAACTCGATGATCCTTTTTTTAATTTTATCAAGGCCGTAATGATCATCGTCCAGATCCTGGCGGGCTTGCCTGATGTCAAGACGATCGGTGGACGAGATGTTCCAGGGTAACTCCAGCAGCCAGTCCAGGTAATTGCGGGCAACGGTGTATTCCGGTGATGACGGGGGAATCCGTTCAAGACGGTCAAGTTCTTTCTCCGCAACTTTGTGGGCATCTTCACTTAGCTTGGTTTGGGATAGTTTTTTCTTTAGGTCGATTATGTCAACGTTTTCCTGGTCATCACCCAGCTCTTTGCGGATGGCCTGGAGTTGCTCTCTGAGAAAAAATTCCCGTTGTTTCTTGTCGATATCCTCTTTGGCTGATTTTTGAATCTGTTGGCTCATCTCTGCTGTTCCCAGGCGTTTGTTGAGGTCCGCAGTAACCTGGCGCAATAACTGCTTTAAATCGTGGATTTCAAGAATGGCCTGCTCCTCTGCCAGGGGCAGGTGCAGCATGGAGGCGATGAGGTAGGCAGCATGGAATAGGTTGGTAACGGAATCGGCGGCTATAGTGACCTCTTCCGGCAGCATGGTTAATTTTGCCAGTTGTTTAAACTGGGTTCGCAGATTGAGATCAAGGGCCTCAATCTCTTTGTCAACAATCTCCTTCATCTTAATTTCGGCAACAAGGGCCTTAAGGTAGGGGGAGGTCTGCAGGTATTTGCTTATTTTGACCCTTTTCAATCCGCTGGTTAAAATGTGGTATGAATCTTCCGGACCTTTTATCAGTTTGTGGATATAGCCCATGACTCCAATCTGGTAAAGCTTGTCTTCCGATGATGTGGAATCAGCTCCCTCCTTGTTTTTATGGGTCACCAGGCCAAGCATGCGGTTGTTAAGAAGAATATCGTCAATGAGCTTTTTGGAAGACGGGGTCTTGATCTGAAGAGGAAATCCCATTCCTGGATAGAAGACAAAGCCGTGTAGGGGTAAAATGGGGAGTTCCGGGGGGACAGTAAGGCTTATCTGCTCGCTGGTACTCATGGGTAATCCTTTGTCAGTGTGCTTTTTAGCTGCCTGATTCTTCGATCGTGATCTTGTGGGTTGAATTTTTTTGTTTCGGCATTCTGATGAGGAGGCAGCCGTTTTTGCAGCTTGACGATGTTGCTGCCGGGTCAATGGTGTTGCTAAGTAAAACAGTTCTTTCGAAATGTCCTTCATCGGCTTCCAGCTGGTGGATACAGATGGTGTCGTTGAAAACGGGTTTACGGCGAAAACCACTGATTGTGATACTGGTTGGGTTGGCTGAGATGGAGATATCGTCGGGGTTGATGCCCGGGGCCTCCATATAGATGATTATTTCCTCGGATGTTTCATAGATGTCGGTTGCAGGCATCAGGTGGTTGTTCTGGAAAGGGAAGAGGCGGTGGGATGACATGTTGCGTATCATCCTGCCGAACTCTTTTTCAAATTCACGGAAGGTGTCAAAGGGAAAGTTTTTACGGTGATCCATTTCATTCTCCCTGTTTATGGGTTCAGGAAATTTGGTTTTTTTATATCTTACATTCGCCTCTGCCGTTTTGGGAAGGGTAATTTTTTTTTGGGTGCGGTGTTTGTGGGTAACCACAGGGCAAGTTTTTCCGTATGTCCGAAATGTTTTTCCGTGAATGCGGAAAATGGAGTGACCGTCCAGGGCGGTTCCGCTGCATTGGATTGCTGTCCTGATGGTCTTTGGGTGACATTGGCCGTTTTGCTGCTGATGGTCTGGAAATTGCTTATATATTATATATGTTATTTTGCCGTAAACATAAAAAGCGTCCGACGGGCAGGCGAAAATCCGTCTATCGGGGTCCATTTTCCTTTTTGGGCACGGCTATTCTGGTGGTTGTTTTCTGCTGGCAGATTGGTTTGGCAGGTCTGGTTGCTGATTCTGGTTTGTTTTTTGATAATGACGAGGACATCGTCTGGGATGGTGGCTCGCCATTAACCTGGGCGGCAATTACTGCCAGTGAGCAATTTCTGGGAGAGTCCCTGGTCTGGTTTCTGCCTGGTTTGACAGTGGTCAGTCCTGTTGGCTCCCGGGCTCCCCTGGCAGATGATGTGGCTTGGGTCCTTGATGTGGCTTGGGTCCTTGATGTGGCTGATGTTGATGGCAACTTGCTGGGTGATGGCATCATTGCCTTTGTTTTTGACGAATCTTCCGGCACTGGCTCAGGATATTTTCTTCGCCAGCTCGGCTATGAAGGGGTTTACTCTTTTGAGCTTGCTGGTTCTGGTTTTGCTGAAATGGCGGATGATGACCTTGCAGATATGGTGAGCGGGGAAGATGATTTTTCTCCACTGGTTTCCGGTGAAGAGGGGATGGGTGATGCAGGGCCATTACTTGATGATGGTCTCCTTGCTGCAGATCTTGTGGCAGGGGAAGAGGATGTTCCGGTAAGTGATGATTTGCCTGTTGATGGGATTGTTCTGGCCCTTGTCGATGACCTTGATGCCCCTGTTCTGGCAGCCTATGATGATGACTGGTCTTACCCTGCTTTTTCTTCCGGCGGCTCAGGGGGCGGGGGGGCTGGTGGTGGTAGTGGAGGTGCAGGGGGTGGCGGAGATGGTGATGATGGGCCAACCCCAACTCCTGAGCCTGGTGCTATTGTTCTTTTTGGCACAGGTCTTGCCTGGTTGGTAAGGCGCTGCCGGCAATAAAGGAAAAAGGACTTAGCCTGCCTTGATGGATTAAGTCCTTTGTCTCCTCTTTATTTACATTCCTCAATGATCTTCGCAATGTCCTGGTGGGAAATGGTCTCTTTCTCCAGGAGAACTCTGGTTATCTCATTAAGTGCTTTTCGGTTATCATTTAAGATCTGCATTCCGGTATCATGGGCTGACTGGATTATCCCTTTGACTTCGTTGTCGATCTTGGTTGCGGTTCCTTCACTGATAATAGGTCCTGGTTCGCCGGTGGCCGGATTGGCACCCTTGAAGGCTATGGGACCTATTTCTTTGCTCATTCCCCATTCGCATACCATTTTGCGGGCCATGTCTGATGCCCGTTCGATGTCATTGCTGGCGCCGGTGGTTGTCTCGCTGTAGATGAGTTCTTCTGCCAGTCGCCCGCCCAGCAGGGTGCAGAGTGTGTTGAACAACCAGGTTTTGCTGTGGGAGTATTTTTCTTCGGTAGGCAGTTGCATCGTAACCCCCAGGGCCTTGCCTCTGGGGATGATGGTAACCTTGTGGACCGGATCGGTGCCTGGGAGCATCCAGGCAATCAGGGCATGGCCCACCTCGTGGTAGGCGGTGATCTCTTTTTCCTTTTCGGTAATAATCAGACTTCTTCGTTCAGCCCCCATCATTACCTTGTCTTTGGCCAGTTCGAGAAAATGCATATTAATGGCACCACCGCCTTGCTGCCTGGCAATGAGAAGGGCAGCTTCATTGACCATATTGGATAATTGGGCACCGGAAAAACCAGGGGTTCCTTTGGCAATAACCTGCCAGTCAACATCGTCGGCGATTTGAATCTTGGCGCTATGAACCTTGAGGATCTTCTCGCGACCTCCAACGTCAGGGAGGGGGACCATGACCTGTCGGTCAAAGCGGCCGGGGCGGAGCAGGGCGGGGTCGAGAATGTCCTGCCGGTTGGTGGCGGCTATGACGATGACATGGTCATTGCCTTCAAAGCCGTCCATTTCAACCAGAAGCTGATTTAAGGTCTGTTCTCTTTCGTCGTTGCCTCCGCCTCCACTGCTGCTGCGATGGCGACCCACAGCGTCAATCTCGTCGATAAAGATGATGCAGGGGGCTTTTTTCTTAGCCTCCTTGAACAGGTCCCGGACCCGGGAGGCGCCAATACCGACATACATCTCGACAAAGTTGGATCCGCTGATGGCAAAGAAAGGGACACCTGCCTCTCCGGCTATTGCCTTAGCCATAAGTGTTTTGCCGGTACCTGGTTCGCCATAGAGCAGGGCGCCGGTGGGGATACGGGCACCAGCATCAGTAAATTTCCCCGGGTTTTTAAGGAAATCAACGATTTCCATTAATTCCTCTTTGGCCTCGTCAACCCCGGCCACATCCTTGAAACATACTTCGGATTTCTGACCATCGATGAGTCGGGCCCGGCTTTTGCCAAAGGCCATGGCCTTGCCGCCACCGTTGCCCTGGCCACCGCTGCGGCGGGCAAAGAAAAACCAGACAATTATGAGCAGGATGAATGGTACCCAGGAGAGAAATGTCTTGAAGAACCAGTGAGGTTTCTTTTCCTGCTGGACTTCGATATTTACTCCGGCCTTGAGCAGGGGAGTAATAACGTCATTGTTCTGGGGGACAATGGTTTGGAAATTGTCACCTGTGGAGGTGGTCCAGGTGATAATGTTTTCCTTGATGATAATATCAGAGAGGATTCCCTTCTCTGTTTTGTCGAGAAAGTCATTGTATTTAATGTTGTGTACACTGACATGTGGTTTGGAAAAGATATTTAGGGCAATGAGGCCAACCAGGGCGATAATGAGCCAGATGGCAAGGTTCTTGTAGAAATAATTCACAATTTTCTCCTGTACGTATTCATGGTTGTCTTGTCTGAGCAATATAACCATAAGTAAGAGGGTAGGTAAAGAAGGTGGTGAAGAGGTGAGAAAAAAAGACCCCCCGGGGCCGCCACCCCGGGGGGTCTGAAGGAGAAGCTTACTCTTTTAATGGAAGATGTGTTTTGTTAGTAAGCTATTATCATTAATATTGTTAAGCATTTTTGATACCAGTTTTGCTCTTTGTCGTTCCCTGGTTGACCTTTTGCCAAATTAACTTCGTTGGAACAGGCAGTTAATTTGTTTATTTTTGTTGTCTCTGGCGCCTGGGCGAGTTTTTGCCGATGGGCGCATGGGCCCATATCGCGCCCATGGTGGACTTGTGCTGTGGCGAATTTGCGCCCACCCGGTGGGCCATTAAGCGCCTACTGGGCGTAGGTGCAAAATATTCCACGAGGGTCCGTTGCGCCAGTTACTTCATGGCCGTTTTGGCCAACTCGTTGTTTTGGCGACCCTTTCTTGCTAAATTTTCATTTACGATTTTGCGGATATTGAAAAATAGGCTTAAAGTGAGTCTGTTATTGTCAAATAACATGAAAACCAAATGTTAATTTAACTTGACAGTGTGGTTTCGGTGTTGTAAAAAAAGATTAATTGTTATACAGAATGTCTTGTCAATGCTTAGGCATTTTGATTTGGAGAGAAGATTAATTGTCAGAAGGAAAGGAGGTGGAGGAACATATTTAATTGATAACAAGCCGCCACTTGTTGTTGAGGAGATGATTCTCTCAGATTTTGGCCTGAAGGAGTAAGCAATGGAAAGCATTTATTTTCTCGTTTTCTGGATTAGTTGCGCAGCACTTCATACCTTGTATGACCTGAAGATTAAACCGGTGCTTCAGGAACTGCGGGAAGAAGAGGAGTTTTTGTAAAGCGCATAGTTTTCCTGGAAATGCCCGCCAGCATTACCGGGAATAGTTTTTGATATTTAATGTTAAGGGCAGCTGTTGAGGTGTAAGCGATGGTCTGCCTGTTAAACTGATAAGGAGTTGAGCTATGGATAATGTGTTAGCAAAAGTTTTGCCCGGTCATGATGAAGGCCTTGAGGCAAGTGCATCAAGTGGTTATAATGCGGCAATCGCCTTGAGCGGTTTGCTTGCTGTTGTTGGTTTCGCCTTCGGTGTTCATTCTTTTATTGCCGGCCATGAGCATGTTTACGGAGTTACCCGTGAGGTTCCCTGGGGAATGCTGATTGCCGCTTATGTCTTTTTTGTTGTTACCTCTACTGGTCTTTGCCTTGTTTCTTCAATTGGTCATGTCTTTGGAGTAAAGGCATTCCAGCCCATCGCCAAACGGTCTGTTTTTATGGCGATTGCTACTATTATTGCAGGTTTTGCCGTTATTGCCTTTGAGATTGAGAGTCCTTGGCGAATGGCTATCTACAATATTATTTCTCCCAACCCTACCTCCAATATCTGGTGGATGGGAACTCTGTATGGTGCATATCTTTTCTTTATGTTGATCGAATTTGCCCTGTTGCAGATGGGTAAGCATAAAGAGGCAGGAATTCTCGGTCTTCTCGGTGTAATTGCCGGTGTGGCTGCTCATAGTAATCTGGGTGCTGTTTTCGGTCTGCTTAACAGTCGTGAGTTCTGGCATGGTCCCTATATGCCCATTTACTTCATTACCTCTGCCATGATGTCTGGTTGTGCTGCAGTAATTTTCTTCCATTGGATCGGTTATAAGGCTAATGGCTGGAAGATGAGTAAAGAGCTTGAGAGTTCTTTGCAGTCAACTGCCAAACTTGGCGCTCTGCTCTATGTTGTCATTATGTTCTTTACAACCTGGAAGATGATCTCGGGATTTAGTGGCCAGCCTCCAGGAAAATTCGAGGCTATCCAGGCATTGCTCAGTGGTCCCTATGCTGTAAATTTCTGGATTGCAGAAGTAATGATGGGTCTGGTTATTCCCTTTGTAATTATCATGGCAGTTCGGGCCAAGAATATTAACGCCCTGTTTGTTGCCTCCCTGTCCAGTATCATCGGCATCTTCTTTATGCGCTATGATCTGGTAGTGGTTGGGATGCTTGTACCTCATTTCCATGGGATTGATGTTGTGGGTCAGCCCCACCTCTTCCCTTACAGCCCCAGTCTCCATGAGATCATGGTTACTCTGGCCGGGATCAGTCTCTGTGTAATGATGTTTCTCATCGGTGAACGTCTCTTCAAGGGACATCTTTCCGAAGATCATTAAGGTTCTGATATTGGGAAGTGTTGCAAGACTGCCGGAAAAGGTCAACTTTTCCGGCAGTCCCTAAGGATGATAGTTAGGAGAAGATTATGGCCCGAAAAAGGTCTGAAATCCAGCCTGTTCGACCTGATGTGCCTGTCTACCCCATTGGGGTTGCTGCCAGATTGCTCAATGTCCATCCCCGCACTCTGCGGATCTATGAGCAGGAAGGGTTGATAAGACCGGCTCATAATGGTTCGCGCAGGATGTTCTCTGCCAATGATGTTAAATGGGTTGAATGCCTGCGGTCAATGATCCATGATGAGGGGGTCAGTATACCTGGTCTGAAAAAATTACTGGCTTTGGTCCCATGTTGGCAGATCAGTGATTGTCCTCCTGAGATCTATGAGAATTGCGAGGCCCGGGTTGATTGGGCCAAGCCTCGGACCCTGCATGAGGTTGGTGATGCGGCGGCGGTTATGGAGGCCAAGGATGCCGATGTTGACAAAAGGGCAATGGAATTGTCGGCAAAAAAAAAACAAGAATCATCAGGGTGATATTCTGTCGTTCAGCCCAGGCGGAGGAGAAGTCTTCCTGCCAGCCAGCGCTAATGTCGGCATAAGTCTAAGTCGTCCCCTGCAGTTGACCGGTTAGAGTCTTGCGGCCAGTAGCTCAGTCATGTTCATTGAGTTGCTGGTCAGTTGGATTTTGTAGTTTGAATTTCTTTATCTTGCGTCGCAGGGTGTCTTTGGAGATACCCAGTTCCCGACAGCAAGCCATCTTTTTCCATTTGTTTCTTTCCAGGGCAAGATAGATGGATTGTTTTTCCATTTCTTCCAGGGTTTGGCCTTTATTGTCGGCAGCTGCCGGCAAGAGGGGTGAGGCTGTTCCGGTGGGAGCAAATGGCTCCGGTAGGTGTTCCGCCTGAATATACCCTGAGTCACAGAGAATGAACGAGTACTCGATGATGTTCTCCAGTTCCCTGATATTGCCGGGATAGTCGTGGCGCATCAGGATGTTGGTGGCATTGCTGGAGATACCGATGATCTCCTTGTTCTGCTGGTAATTCTGGGTCTTGATGAAGTGGTCGATGAGAAGAGGTATGTCTTCCTTTCTTTCCCGTAATGGCGGGAGTTGGATCTTGACTACATTGAGACGATAAAAAAGATCTTCCCGGAAATTGCCTTCTGCTACCAAAGATTGCAGGTCACGATTGGTGGCAGTGATGATTCTCACATCAGCCTTTATTGGTTGGTCCGATCCCAGAGGCTCGTAAACCCTTTCCTGGAGAACCCTTAATAATTTGATTTGCAGGGAAGAGGGAATGTCGCCAATCTCGTCAAGAAAAAGGGTGCCTCCTTGGGCAGTTGCAAATCGTCCGGACCGATCTTTCTTGGCATCTGTAAAGGCGCCGGCCTTATAACCGAATAATTCTGATTCCAGCAGGGTTTCCGGCAGGGCTCCACAGTTGACGGCAACAAATGCTTCTTCGTTGCGCGTACTGGCGTTATAAATTGCCCGGGCTACTAATTCCTTGCCGGTTCCTGATTCGCCAAGAATCAGCACGGTGCTGGGGCTGCGGGCAATCTCCGGCATGATCCTGAAGATTCTCTGCATGGCCGGGCTCTTGCTGATGATTTCGTCAAATGAATAGGTCTTGCTCAGTTGTTTCTGAAGGGTGGTGATGGCGGAAAGGTCGCGGAATGTTTCAACCCCGCCGATGATATTGCCCTCGTGATCAGTCAGGGGAGCGGCGTTAACGCTGATGGGTACTTTGTCGCCATCTGAGTTGATAATGGTGATTGAACGGTTAGCCACTGGTGATCCGCTGTAAAGGCTCTCGGCAATGGCGCAGTTCTTGCCGCAGATGCTGGAGTGGAAGATGTCACTGCACGATTTGCCAATGGCAAGATGGCGGGACCAGCCGGTTATTTTTTCGGCGCCCTTATTAAAAGATGTTATCTGCCAATTGCGGTTAACTGTGAAAACCCCGTCAGCTACTGAATCTATTACCAGGTCATTGCGGACAGATTCAGAATTGTCGCGAAAGGTCTCGATGCCGCCAATTACATTACCAAGGTGATCAAGGAGAGGGGAGGCGCTGATGCTCACTGGAATGGAGTCGCCGTTTTTTTTGTGGATAAAGATGGAGCGATCAATAATTGATGTTTTTTCGGTGATACTCTGCTTAAGCAGGCAAGTGTCGCCGCAGGCGCTGGAGCTGAAGACCCCCATGCATTGTTTGCCGATGACCTCATCGCGCTGCCAGCCGGTTATTTCTTCTGCGGCTTTGTTAAACGAAGTTATCTGCCAGTCCTGATCAACGGTGAAAACACCATCGGCAATAGAGTCCAGGATGATGTCATTTTTAAGGGAAGCGGTGCTGTCCCGGAAGGTTTCCACCCCGCCTATTACCTGGCCCAGGTGATTAAGGAGAGGGGAGGCGCTGATGCTGACCGGGATGGATAGTCCGTCTCTTTTCTGGATAAAGATGGAGCGGTCAATGATGGGTTTACCTTCCTTGATGCTACGGCCAAGGAGGCAGGCATCACCGCAGGCGCTGGAATGGAATATGTCACTGCATTTGCGGCCGAGTACTTCACCGCGATGCCAGCCGGTGATCATCTCTGCTGCCCGGTTAAATGAGGTGATCTTCCAGCTGCTGTCAACGGTAAAAACACCGTCAGCAACGTTGTCCAGGGCAAGCTGATGGGCCAGCATGTGATCTGATGCGTCCTGCAGGCAGATTACGGCCCCGTCAAGTTTTTCCTTCCGAGAGGGAATGGGAATAATGGTGGCAAGTACCGCCCTGGTGTTGGTATCGCTGTTTTCTTGAAGAAGAAGGGGATGGTTGATAATACTGTGGCCGGAGCTTGCCGGCAGGAACAGGGAGCAGAGGCTTTCCAGGTGCTTGATTGAGCAGAATAGTTCGTTGCAGTTTCTTGATATTAGTTCGGAGGCCTTAATGCCAATTAAGGCCTCGGCCTGACTGTTAACCGAATTGATCTCCCATTGACCATTGACCGTGATAATGGCGGAAGATGATTGGACAATGGTCGGGTCTGCTGGAGTTGTCATGGCGCCCTGCTGATAGACGAATGGTTAATGGTTTAAGGCAAGATCAATTTAATCTATCCTGTTGTATCCTCGTGGTCAAGATATAAGCCGCCACTATAATCGGCAAACTTGATCGTTCATCTTGATTTAATTTTTATAAACTTTTAAGGGAACATGCTTGCTTTTCCGTCTTTTTTGAGTTATTGAATGACGACTCATTCGGTCAGGATTGGTAAAGGCGGCCTTTTCTGTATAGTGCTTTAAAAAGAATGTAATACCGGTCTAATTAAATACATTTTCAGGGAGATGCATGATGAGAATTAAGGATCTGCAGAAACTCAAAAATGAGGGTGTTGAGACAATATCCTCGGAAGAACGGCGACGTTTCTTGAAGCTTGGTCTTTCGGTCACCGGGGTATTCCTCGGTGGATCAGTCTTGTCGTTAACCTCTACCCCCGATGCTCAGGCAGCGCTGGGTGGAGCAGCGGCACCAAAGAAATACCCCTATGACCCTCATTACAGCATGGTCATCAGGCAGAATCGTTGCGTAGATTGTGAGAAATGTGTCGAGGCCTGTGCCAAGACCAACCATGTTCCTTCTTACGGATTCCGGACTACAATTCTGGAACAGCAGAAGGTTATGGCTCCGGGTAAGGTGGAGCGAATTTTTGTTCCGGTTCTCTGTAACCAGTGTAATCGTCCTCCTTGTGTTCGGGTATGTCCCACCAAGGCGACTTACAAGGATAAGAAAACTGGCATCGTTATGATGGAAAAGAAGAAATGTATCGGCTGTAAGACCTGTATGGCAGCTTGCCCATATAATGCCCGTTATTTTGATGAGGCTGGGCCCAGGGCGGTTGATAAATGTAATTTCTGTTATGACACTCGTCTCTCTAAAGGGGAAAAACTTACGGCTTGTTCCGCTGCCTGTCCGGCAAAGGTGCGGGTTTTTGGAAACCTTGCTGATATCAACAGTGATGTTTATCAATTGGTGCATGCGCCTGAAAAAGTTGTCTGGGTATTGCGCCCGGAAACTGGTGCTCAGCCCAATGTTTTCTACATGAATGACTAATTACCCTGAGAGAGGATTACAATGAATAAGAAAAAATTCTATAAGTCACTTGGTGTGCTCGCTGGGGTTGGCCTGTTGTTTACTGTTGCTTCCCATGTTGTTGCCAGCGAGGAGTATGATGAAGATGCTTATGGTCCCGAGGCGGCAGTGGTTTGGCAGCAGCCGGTTAAGGGCGTAACATTCAGCCATAAACTTCATACCATGGATCTTGGTATGGAATGTGACAGCTGTCATG
>CAZZCA010000001.1:144217-202375 GCA_964653055.1 uncultured Desulfobulbia bacterium
ATGGAATGTGACAGCTGTCATGGTGACCTGTTTAAGATGGATGTCGGTGCTGCCGAGTCTCATCCGGAGAAGTTTACCATGCAGGCACTTTATGATGGCAAGTATTGCGGTGCTTGTCATGATGGCGAGACAGCCTTTGCCTCAAATACCCGCTGTACTGTCTGTCACATCGGGGTTAAGGGCTTTGATCGGCTCATGGGTGGCCAGGCCAAGGATGACGGTCATGGTGGCGGCGGTCATCATTAATTAGTATATTTACCCGGCTGGACTTTCCTGTTCAGCTGGTTCTTGTTTCGGTGTTCGGGTTGATCTTCTTGGTCAGTCCGAACACCTTTTTTTTTCTGTATTATTTCCTGCCTTGTGCCACATAAAAGGAATATTTTGTATCCATTAAAACAGGCCCAAACTTGTCAATGCTGATTTGCAGGTTTTGTCCTCTTGTCTCTAAGGCCTCATTTCTCCTCTTGGGCTTGTGGTTTTCTTGATCTAATCCCCTGTTGTTTCGCTATTTTATTCTTTCCCTTCTAGTGTTGTGCCTTTGTCCGGTGTGTTTTGCTTCTCTATCTGGTTGGCAAGTTGTCCCGGGAGGGCGCATTTCTCGCCATGATGCTTTTGGCTTCTGGGTAACTTATTGATGTTGCAGGTGTTTATGTCGGATAGGGCAGGGGGGGTTAGGTGGGGAGAATGGGCCGATGCGGGCTGAGAGTGGCCGATCCGGGCGCATATTGAGCCGGTCCGGCTCCCCAGGGTAGGGCTAACTTTGCGCCACTGTTGGCAGGTTATCTGTACCCTTTGGTTGACGGAAAAACTTATCAAAACATTATTACAAGTTGGCTATCTCCGTAAATTCAATCACATAGGTATTTTGTCTAATTTTTTCTTCTTTTTTTTCAGAGCTTGGCATATGGCTTGCGATGTTAATAAGCAACGAGAAAATGAAGTGGGTCCAAGACAAAGGAGAAAGACATGAGTGCCTTAATTAATTTACTTGCTAAAGGGTCTGGCGGACATAATCAGCAATCTTTAATAGCCAGAATTCATTATCGCTTTGCCCACCTGGGTGAGGTTTTCTGGTTTTGCCTGGCACTTTCTCTTTTTGTTCTTTTAGGTCCCTTTTCAATCATTGGTGTAGTTGTTGGCCTCTTTTCATTGGCCGGAACCAAGGAAAACCGGCAGGCAAATGAGCCTGCTTCAATAAATGTATAGCAGTTGAAAATACAATCGTAATTAACGAAAAATGGAGGAGAGAAAAATGGCAAATCAATTTTCACTGGCAGCTGTAGCCGAACCTGGGGTTGCGCGGCCCACTGTAAACAAATTGTCAGCAGTTTTCGGCCTATTATTCATGGCCGGCCTGGTTGTTGGTCTGTATGGATTTATGGCTGGACACCATCATGTCTACAATAATACTCGCGAGATACCCTGGGGCGTATTGATTTCCACCTATGCTTTTTTTGCCATCACCTCCACGGGCCTTTGTCTCCTTGGAGCAATAAGCCATGTTTTTGGTGGCAATAAGATCGCTCCCCTTGCCAACCGCATGGTCTGGTTGTCTCTGGTAACCATTATCAGTGGTTTTGCTGTAATCGGGATGGAGATTGAGAGTCCATGGCGGATGGCTATCTATAATATTATCTCCCCTAACCCAACTTCAAATATCTGGTGGATGGGAACTCTTTACGGTATGGCAGTTGGTTTTGTCTGTGTGGAATTCTTTTTGATCCTTACCAGGAAATATAAATTGGCCATTATGCTTGGTGTTTTAGGTGCCTTTGCTGAGATGGCAGCCAATTCCTGTCTGGGCGGTGTTTTTGCCACTCTGGCTGCCCATCCCTTCTGGTACGGTGGTCAATTGCCGGTATATTTTCTTGCCTGTGCCTTTCTTTCTGGAGCAGCAGCAGCGGTAATGTTTACCCATTACGCCTATGTAATCCGTGGAAAAGAGATGGATGAGACTGTTTTTCATGCTGTTCAGTCTGCGGCCAAGGTCCTTCTGCTTATGCTCATTTTGGTAAGTGTTGCAACTTTCTGGAAAATGATCTCTTTTTATGTTGGCGGGGTTAGTGCTGCCCGCACTGCAGCTGATGTATTAACCACTGGGTATCTTTCAACCAATTTCTGGATCTTTGAGGTCACCATCGGCCTTGCTCTGCCCATCATGTTTCTTGCCATGACCAAATTACGGAGTATCGGGGCCATGTCTCTTGCCTCCATGATGGCCCTGGTTGGAATGTTTGTAGGTCGCATGGATATGGTAATTGCCGGTAGTGTAGTTCCCCAGTTTACCGGGATTGACTCCAGTCTGCCCGAGGTTTTCCATTACATGCCTTCTGGAGCCGAGTGGATGGTTGTCCTGATGGGAATTGGCCTTACTGGTCTTGCTTTCCTCCAGGGTGAGCGATTTTTTGGCCGGATCTTTGCTGATCATGGATCTCATTAAGGAATAATTAATTTGATGTAATCCGGGTGGAGATGTTCTTTTCCATCCGGATTGTCAAGGGTTGGTGGCGAAAATGATCGATGAAGAAAAGGCCATGTTCACCATAGGGGTTGCTGCTCAAATGCTATCTGTTCATCCTCGTACTTTGCGGATATATGAGCAGGAGGAGTTGGTCAAGCCCATGCGTAAAGGGAAATGGCGTTATTATACGATGAACGATATTAAGTGGATTGAATGCCTCAGGCAGATGATTCATGAAAATGGGATCAGTATCGCAGCAATTAGGAAATTACTCCAATACACCCCCTGCTGGAATGTGGCGGATTGTCCTTTTGAGAAAAGGAAGCAATGCACTGCCTTTATGGCCAGTGGTCTGGTTCCTCGGAAGATATCTGCTGAACCAGCAGCCCGGGTTGCCAGGATAGACCGGGATGCGGTTGCCTGAAAGATATGGCAACCGCAACTGGTCCATGTAGAAATCGTCTTTATCTTCTGATGGAGCTGATTTAATTATTTATCCGATTCATCTCTTCTGTCTTCTTGGATCTTCTTCGTATTCCCTTTTACAGGTGAACAATATCAGCTTTTGAGTTCAGGTCTTCGATAAAGTCAGTAAAGGCCTGATCTGTTTTCTGTTGTTTAAGCCAGGTTGATAATTCTTCTTCAACCTCCTTCAGTCTCTTGGTCTGACCGGCTTTTTTGTCGGTTACTTTGATCAGGTGATAACCGAACTGGGTCTCAACGATCTTACTTACCCCTCCTTTTTCAAGAGAAAAGGCTGCATCGGCAAAAGGCTTGACCATGGTTTCTTTGTCGAAAAAACCCAGGTCACCGCCATTGGCACTACTCGGGCATGACGAGTTGGCTTTGGCCAGCTTGGTGAAATCCGCTCCATCGGTTAATTGCTGGCGCAGATCCTTAAGTTTGGTCCGGGCATTGTTCTGGATTGTCTCATTTGCATCTTTGTTTACTGAAATCAGGATGTGGCTGGCTTTAACCTGTTCCGGGGTTGAGAACATGTCAATGCTGTCGTTATAGAATTTTTTAATCTCTTCATCTGATATTTTGATACCAGCGGTTAATTCCTGGCGCAGGGCCTGGTGCAGTTTCTCCATGGTCAGCACCCGTTGGAGATCATCTTTAAGCTCTTTTTCCGTTGTTTTATTCTCGGCGAGAAAATCTTCAAATTCCTTATCTGTCTCAAATTGTTTGAGAAAGCTTTTATAGATTGGGTCCATCTCTGCTTCTGATGCGGTAAGGCCCCGGCGCTGTCCTTCCTGGAAAAGGAGTTCCATATTGACTAAGCGCTCTATTACCTTTTCTCGGACGGTGTTCTGTTGGTCTTTATTGCCATCCTGCATACCGATCTGGGTAAATTTGACCATGGCCTCTTCCATGGCCTTGTCAAAGATCTGGCGCTTGATTGCCACTCCGTTAACCATGGCCACCGGGCCGATGACTGGCTGACTTATTTCAGTGGTGAGAGATGTCCCTGGATCAGTGATGGGAGCATCAGTTGCTGCCAGGGAGTTGCCCGCGGTCATCATGGAAAAAGAGAGGATGGCGCCGAGGCAGAGATTTTTACAGGATTTCATGGGTTAGTCTCCGATTTTTTTATGGATAATTATTGTAATAATTAAAGAAATCTTTAGGGATACTAAAAAATTGTTTCTTGTTTTGTCAGTAAAAAAGCACTAAGAGTATATGTGCTTTTTTAAGAGAAAATGTTCCAGATAATTAATAAAATGATTCAAAAAAAGAGGAAATTACCATGAAAATGAAAAATATGAAACTATCCCTGATCGCTGTTTTTTCCTTCCTTGTCTGTTGTTCTCTTGTCCTGTCGGCTGTCTCGGCTTTGGCTGGCGGGGGCTTAACCGGGAAGGTAAAGGAGACCATGGTTTCTGGTGGTTATTCCTATATGCTTCTGGAGACCAGTACTGGTGAGATCTGGGCTGCGGTGCCCAGAATGGAAGTAAAGGCCGGTGACGAAGTTGACCTTAAGCCCGGTATGGTAATGACTAATTTTACCAGTAAAACCATGGGGCGTACTTTCCCGGAGATTGTCTTTTCTGCCGGCCCCATGAGCCCTCAGGCTCCGGTTGCCAAGGATGCCGAGGCTGCCGCCACTGAACAGAAGCCATTGTCATTGACCGTTGCGCCCGGTGAAATAACAAAACCAGATGTTACTGATGCCTATACCGTGGAAGAGCTTATCACCAAGAGCCAGGAGCTTGCAGGTAAAAAGATCGTGGTACGTGGTAAGGCAGTTAAGATCTCCCGTGGTATTTTGGCTATGAACTGGGTTCATCTCCAGGATGGGAGTGGTCAGCGGGTTCAGGAGACCAACGACATTGTTGTTACCACCTCCTGGCCGGTGAAAGAGGGTGAGATTGTGACCATGGGTGCGGTTGTGGCTGTTAATCGTGATTTTGGCTCTGGTTATTTCTATAAGGTGATCCTGGAAGAAGGTCAGGTTATCAAGTAGTCATCAGACCCCAGATGCACCATTTGTCAATTCTTTTGCGGTCAAGGAAGCGAATGTGGTGTGCCGGCAGAGATGCCAGTAATTCTGCTTCCATGGGCTGAATAAAACCGGAGATGATATAATATTTGGCCTGCCAGAAGGAGGGGGTCTCAATCAATTCCTGGAGTAAGCCCCGGTAGAGGTTGGCCACCACCAGGTCATAATTGGCAGTATTGGGCAGTTCTTTGCGCAGGTCCAGCTGCTTGATTGATACCTGTTCATCCACCTGGTTACGATGGCAATTTGCCTGAGCCACCTGACAGGCCAGGGGGTTATTGTCAATGGCCATGATCCGTCCTACCTGATTGCGGCCGGCACAGATCGAGAGAAGACCGGTGCCGGTGCCGAGATCTAGCATGGAGTCGATCTTCATCTCCGGGCTGCCAAGGTATTTCATGATCAGCTCCAGGCAAGTTCTGGTGGTGGGGTGAAATCCGCTGCCGAAGATCACACTTGGGTCAAGCCTGATATCGGCAGGGCCCGTTTCCCAGACAGGTGAAATTGTCATCCCGGCGGCGTCAAATGAAGTTATGTCGTGACCTGCCTCCCAGTCCTTATATGACAGGTCAGCTTCATATGCCAGCTGGCAGTTGTTGTCCCTACAGATCTGCTGGACCAGGTTTTCTTTGGGCCGGTGGAAGAAGAGGACAGTGTTATCATCCTCAATCCAGGCACCGATCAGGTCCGGATCCTGGATTTGGGGGATGGGAGCCAGGTCGAGATGGTAAACATAGAGGTGCTGGTAGCTGGTATATGGATGGCGAAGCATTTTTAGTCCTGTTTGTTGTCTGGAACGGTGTAAAGAAAATCGCATCGATTATTTTGGCGTCCCAGTTTATTGTTGGGATTGATGGTTTGGCAAAATAACCGCTCGGCTTTGATCTTTAACTTATCTCGCAGGTAGTTCATAACATTCTGGCATCGTTTGTGTGCAAGTCTGTTTAATTCGTTTTCGCTTATCATCATATCATCATTTTTTTGCCATGAGGTTACTGGTTCACTACCTGTGATCGGGGCAATGACTTCGGATCCGTAATGTTCAGCCAAAAGGTTTGAGCGCAGTTGTTCATAGGCTATCTTTTTTTTCTCCATTTCTTTTCTCTTTAAGGTAAGCATGGCCCTGCCGTCATAATCAGGGTCGGCAAAGCCTGAGATTTTAAGATGCAGGCCTGGCCGCTTTACCAGGATTTGGGCAAGGTCTGTTAATGTCGTTTTATTTGCAGCAGTTATCCCTGCCTCACCCGGAGGAAATTGAAGATGATCAGGGACATTGGTCTGGTTAAGTGATTCTTTCAGGATAGTCACCTGTGAAACCGCAGCCTTAAGGATGATATTGCGAATTTCCCGGGCCATGGTTTTGCTGTAGGAAAAGCTTGGGGAGTGGGTAGCACCTTTAACCGGAATCGATATTTCCACCTTATTGTTGTTGTCACTGAGCAGAGCCAGAGCCAGGGGCAGGGGCAGGTTATTGCCTGTAAGGGACGGTTCTGCTGCCAGGTTTTGGGTGATCAGGTGGGTGTTGCTGCTTATCTTCTTGTCATGCCGATGATAATTGGTGCTAACGCTGATATTTCCTTTGCTCAGTTTGTGGCCGGTTACTGCAGTGAAATAAGGGGCCAGGGGCAATAGATTTTGTTTAGTCAGGTTCAGCTCTAAGTTTACCGATGGCTCATTGGCAAATAAAAGGGCCTTGCCGTTGATGCTGATTCTGCTCTCTTCCGGTCCTGTTCCCTGGAGGCTGAAGCTGGTTTTATTTTCCGGTTGATTACCTGCATCAATTATAACACCCTCTAAGTTGAATTTGGTTGCCAGAGGCGGGCTTAGTTGTTGATTATCCAAACTGACACTGCCGTCAATAATATTGATATTTTTGAAGAAAAAATCTTTAGCCGGGTAGAAGAGCTGATTATTAAATTGTAGGGCTGGTTTGTTGATCCTGCCATTATTGATGGAGAGGGTTAGGCTTGGCTGGGTAATCTCCAGGCTGGCTGCGGTCAGGGAAGGTGGCTCAATTCTCAGGTTAATGTCAGGGGTATGGATCTTTCTGGCCTGGAAAATTGGTTGGCCGATATGGCTCTGACAATTCAGGCCCAGGAGATTAAGCTTACCCTGGAATGATTGTTCTGGAACCTTAACAACCCCGGTTGCGCTCAGAGTGGCTTTTGTTAATTCCCTGGGCAGCCAGGGGTTGAATTCCTGTGGTAGATCTGCCAGTTCCAGGTCAGAGACAGTGGCGTTAAATTCGCCGCTAATGGGCTTAAGGGAAAATGGTCCGCTCAGGGATATTCTGCCTTTTTCATTAACCCTGGCCTGCAGGCTGAGTCGGCCTGGTTGATTATTGTTCAGGTTGATATGGCTTGCTTCCAGCCGGACCCTGGTCAGGCTCTGGCTCTCTGATTTGGCAGGAAAATCATCCTGCAGGATAATTGTTCCATTTTCCACCAGAAGGGAATCAAGGGAGAATTGCCATGGTTTGCTGGTTTGACCTGTGATCTGGGGCCAGTTGATTTTTTTGTCTTTTTTTCTGACCAGGTGAATAACCGGGCTGGTAAGGTTTAATTGCTTCAGGGTAATTTTACCATCGGTTGACAGGTGTTCAGCCCTGACTGCGCCGCCGGGGATGGTGAGCCATTTTTCCTGGTTATTGATCAGGGTCATTGAGTTTAAATCGGCAGTGACATTTTGCAGGATCAGCCTGGGTTGCTCGCCGTTAGTAATAGTAAAGCCGGTTTCCAGCCCGGAGATAATCCCTTTCTGCAGGTAGATCTTTTCGGCCATGGTCACATAGGGGGTGAAATCAGCAAGGTTAAACCGGGAAACAGATAATCTTCCTTTGAGATTAGCCGGTTTTGAGCTTATCTCCCCCTGGCCCTTAAACCTTTCCTTACCTTTATTGCTGGTGGCAGTGATGAGAAAGGGTGCTGATTTTTGCTGCCTTGAGTTGAATGATTCCAATGCCAGCTCAATGTCGGCAAAATTCTTGGCAAATCCGCCGGGGATTTTCTGATCAAGAAAGGCGAGTCGCCCCCGGTGGACTTTGAGGCTATCGATTACCAGCTTATTTTTATAGGAGTTGGTTGTTAATAATGAGTTTAACAGGAACGGGTATTGCCACTCGCCGGATTTATCCCGGTTTACTGATAGGTCAGGTTCTATAATCTCTAAACTATGGAAATGGTATTTGTTTGTAAATGGGGTAAAGGAGCCGCTGAAATCAACCAGGGGCAGCTTGATTATATTGTTTTGACTGCGCAATTTTAAATTGAGGGCCTTGCCAGTACATTTAATCCTTAACCTGGATGGTTCGTTGGTTGATGTCGTATAGATCAGCTCCATGCTGGCATTTGCCAGCCCCTTTTCCAGGGTCATGGTTTTTTCTTTATCAAGATAGGCCAGATAGGTGGGCAGGTTAATCTGGTCAAATTTGAGCTGGAACCGGGATTGTAGCGAATCTTTACTCACCGTGGTTGTGCCGGTTAGATTAATGGGGCTGTTATTGAATAATGCCGAGAGATGGGGCGCAAGCTTATTGTCGGTCTGGAATTGGTTAAGGGCCGGCAGGGTTAACTGGATGTCCTCAAGTCGGTGCTGCTGGCCGGTTACCTGGTCGTCGACAAGGATGCGACTGTCTTTCAAATGAATGTTGCTGATTCTCAGTTTGGGGGAAAAACCGGCCAGAGGTGCAGGGTTATCCGGAGCAAGTGATAAGAGTTGATCTATGATGGGTAAATTATAGGTCTTATCAGGTCTCCGGACCAGGTGAACGAAGCCCTGGTCAATGGTTAATCTGGTAATCAGTGGTTTGCCGCTTAATAACGAGAGCCAGGATAGCTGACCTTCCAGGTTGATAATGGCGCAGAGGGGGTCAACAGGGTCCTGGGGCTGATCAATGCGGGGCCCGATGATGCTGTTTGTTAACGACAGTTTGAGGTTAATGGGGTTAAAGCTGCTGTTACCAACAACAACCTGCCGCTTCATCCTGTCGCTGATGATTGTGGGCAGGGTATTTTCCAGGAGATGGGGTACCAGGAAAAAACCGCTGGTTAGATAGATGGTGAGAATTATTCCAAGGGCGGAAAACCATTTGCGCAGATGTGTTTTTGGGGGTGGCAGTTTCCTTTTTTGCGGGCCGATTTTTTCCCTGGGAGTATCCTGGTCTGCCCGCTTATCTTTAAGGTCGGGACTGTTGTCGGTGATGGAGATGGAACCGAAGGGGTCTTGATTATGATCAGGCATTTTTGTAGGTTTGCTGCGGGAAAAGGATTGATATTTCGGTGTTGGTTGCCGGACTGGTTAAATTAAGATATTATGCCACCTGTCCTTTGGCGGCAACAATAAAATCAAGATGATCTTATCTTAATAAAGTCGTTTATGAAGATGATAAATTTTTTTCGGGGAATATTGGTACTTGTTTTTGTCCTTATTCTTACCCCTCTTGCCAGTCTGCTTGCTTTGCTTCTCCTTCTTGTTTTTCGGGTTCCGGAGAAGAAGGGCCAGATTGTTCCCTGGGTCTGGGGCAGGCTGGTTCTTGCTGTCAGTGGTGTTCGGGTCCGGGTTGAAGGCTTGGCAAACCTGGATCCAGAAAAACCATATATCTTTGCGGCTAATCATCTGAGTCAGTTTGATATCTTTGCCATGGCGGGATTTTTCCCCCATGATTTTCGTTGGCTGGCTAAAAAGGAGCTTTTTCGGATACCTATCTTCGGTCAGGCCATGAGCCGGGTCGGTGCTATTCCTATTGATCGTTCCCATCGGCGCAGTGCCTTGGCAAGTTTGATGGAGGCTGCCAAAAGAATAGCAGGGGGGACATCGGTTGTTATCTTTCCGGAAGGGACCAGGTCAGTAGATGGTAAATTACATTCCTTTAAGGCCGGGGGCATGGTATTGGCGATAAAATCCGGGGTGCCGGTGGTGCCGGTGGCGATCTGCGGAACCTATGAGGTGCTGCCCAAGGGGGCTGTTCTGGCTCGGCCCGGTGAGGTTGTGATCAGGGTGGGCCGTTCCATTGACCCATCAGCTTATAGCAGCAGGCAAAAACATGATCTGGCCGCCCATGTTCATCGTGAGGTGGCTCAATTGCTCATCAAGGATGGCAGGGGTTGTTGAAGCTGAGACTTCCCTGGCTGGAATCCATGGTGGCATCAACTCCCAGGGGAAGAGCCAGGTTGTCATGGCCATGTCCACTGGGGAAATTGGCCCAGATCGGGAAAGAATAGGATGCACATAATTCTTCCACCCGCTGCCAGATAAACTCTTCGTTCCCACAATTATTGAAGGTTCCGAGAATAAGCCCGCTTAGCTGAGCCAGACATCCTGCCAGGTGCAGGTGGGTCAGGAGGCGGTCGATCCGATAGGGGGCTTCCCCAACGTCTTCGATGAGAAGCAAAGCGCCATGCCAATGTGGCTCATAGGGGGTGCCCAGGAGGTGGTTCAAGGTGGTAAGGTTGCCCCCCAATAGCCGTCCCCGGCCTGTTCCCTTCTTGATGATTTCCAATTGGGCTGGTTTGATGGCCTCTGGCTGGCGCAGGCACAGGCATTGGTTCAACGATGCCAGGGATTGCTGACTGCTGTTGGCAAGGGTGGTGAGCATGGGGCCATGGATGGTTATGAGCCCGGTTTTCTTTATAATGGCAGCGTGGAGGGCGGTGAGGTCACTGAACCCGATCAGGGTTTTGGGTTTGCTGCGGATCAGGTTGTAATCAAGTCCGGGAAGAAGGCGCAGTGAACCGAAGCCGCCCCGGACTGCCATCAGGGCCTTAACCTCTGGGTCACGCCACATCTCATGGATTATATTCAGCCGATGACGATCACTGCCAGCCAGATAATCATTCTGTTGCTGGAGGCCATTGGGTATTTTTACCTTAAGGTCAAACCCCTCAAGAATCTGGAGCCCCTGCCGGAAATCTTTTTCCTGACAGGAGCCGCCCGGGGCAATGAGCCCCAGGGTGTCTCCCCGGCGGAAAAGAGGTGGCAGTACCTGTTCAGCTCTGGTGTTCATAGATAATTAACAGGCCCTTAAGGGTGAGGAGCTGGTCTGTTTCTTCAATGGATGGGGCATGGGGGGCAATGATGTCGGCCATGCCGCCGGTGGCGATTACTCTGGGAACAGTGGGTGCCATCTCTTCTTTGATCTTATTGATCATCCCCTCAACCATGCTGCCGAAACCATAGAGCAGGCCGGAGCGAATGGCAGTTTCGGTGGTGGTGCCGATGGGAGGCCCGGGAGGGGCACTGATATCAACTCGGGGAAGCTTGGCGGTCTGACTGGCTAAAGCATCAATGGAAATTCCCATTCCCGGTGCAATGGCACCGCCCAGATATTTTCCGTCTTCTGAAACACAGTCAAAGGTGATGGCCGTGCCGAAATCAATTATAATAAGGGCTTGGCTATAGGCGGTGTAGCCGGCCACTGCATTGATGATTCGGTCGGCACCGGCCTCGGCCGGATTGTCAATGGCAATTTTGATCACCGTATTAAAACCTCTGGCCGTGATCTCAATGGCTGTTTTATCAAGATAATTACGGGCCAGCGAGCGCCATGCTGCCAGCTGGGTGGGGACCACCGAGCCGATAATCATATCGCTGATCCCGGTGAAATGAAGGTTGTGGAGGCTGAGCAGGCCATGGAGCATACTGGCCAGTTCGTCAGAAGTTGCCTTGCGGACTGTTTTGATCCGCCAATTGGCAATGAGTTTTTTATGTTGGAACAGACCAATTACAGTATGGCTGTTTCCCACATCAATGGCAAGTAGCATGGTGGCCTTTGCGGGTTGCTTTTTTGAGTTGAAGATAATTTTGTACTTAATTAAGGTTAACTTAAGCTGATCCATCTTTCTACTTAAATAATAAACGGGATTTGATCCATTTTCCCCTGGGCATTGATACCTGATAAATATTATGGAACCAATCAAACCACATGGCCCGCAACCAGCGGCCCCCTGCTGACCTCCGAAAAAACCTCCTGCGGCGCGGGAGATCAGTTTAGTCCGGATGTTAATTGTTGCACTGCCCGCCCTTGTTCTCTGGTATTTAATTTATCGGCAGCTCCTGCCTTTTGCCGGATATTTTACCTATAAAGTCCTTGGTCTCAGTCAGGGGACGGCCCTGGCCGAGTCGGTCCGGTTTTTTGTCTATGATACCCCTAAGGTCATGATGCTGTTGACCCTTATTGTCTTTGTGGTCGGGGTCATCAGGTCTTTTTTCACTCCAGCTGCCACCAGAAAGG
Organism: uncultured Desulfobulbia bacterium; assembly: GCA_964653055.1. Classification (GTDB taxonomy): domain Bacteria; phylum Desulfobacterota; class Desulfobulbia; order Desulfobulbales; family SURF-16; genus CAZZCA01. The sequence goes on from CAZZCA010000001.1 coordinate 156,410, forward strand.
TGCTGGCTGGCAGAGGTGAATTTATTGCCAATGTCATGGCTGCTGGCCTGGGAGTTGTTACCCCTTTCTGTTCATGTTCCGCTGTTCCTCTCTTTCTGGGTTTTGTTCAGGCCGGTGTTCCCCTGGGGGTGACTTTTTCTTTCCTCATAGCTGCCCCCATGGTTAATGAGATTGCTTTAGTCCTCCTCTACGGGCTTCTCGGCTGGCGTATTGCACTTATCTATGCCATCAGTGGCCTTGTCATTGCGGTCCTGGCCGGCCGGGTAATTGGCTGGCTCGGGTTGGAACATCTTGTGGAAGACTGGGTTTGTCAGATGCAGAAGGAGGGAGATGAGGAACAGATTGCCCGGATGAACTGGGGCGATCGCCTGATGAGTGGCTGTCAGGCTGTCCGGGAGATTGTCGGCAGGGTCTGGCCTTTTGTGGTTGGAGGAATAGCCGTGGGGGCCTTGATCCACGGCTATGTGCCGGAAAACTTCATGGCCAGGATCATGGGGGATGGTAATTGGTGGTCTGTGCCAGGGGCTGTCCTTGTGGGTATTCCCATGTATGCAAATGCAGCGGGTATTGTTCCGGTGGTGGAGGCCCTTCTTGGTAAAGGGGCAGCTTTAGGGACGGTGCTTGCCTTTATGATGAGTGTTATTGCCCTTTCCCTGCCGGAGATGATCATTCTGCGCCGGGTGCTTAAGCCCCGGATGATCTTGGTTTTTATTGTGGTGGTGGGGAGCGGGATCCTCTTTACCGGTTACCTCTTTAATTTCATTCTTTGATTCTGTTTTTCGGGCTCTGATTTATAATTGTTTCAGGATCTGGCTGGGCCTGATTCTGGCAAGCCGCTGGCAGTTCATCAGGCCGGCAATGGCTGCTGATAAAGTTGCTGCCAGCAGGGCGAGAAGGCTGGTAGATGTTTGCAGGATGACTGGCAGGGATATTGTCTGCCCGGTGGCCGAGCCATGGCCCGGGCTGGTCATGGCCAGATTCCAGGGAAGATTGATGCTGATCTCTGTAAGGCCGGCCATCTGACCAATAACAAAACCGAGGGCAATTCCAGCGACAGCACCGATCAGGCCGGTACATAAGGTTTCGGTTATGATGGCGGTGAGCAGGTCTTTCTGCTGCCAGCCAATGGTTTTGAGCAGGCCGAATCTGGTCCTGCGTTCTCCCAGGGATCCGCTAACGAGCCAATAAGAAAGGATGGCGGCAAAGGTAAGGGTTGCCCAGTCAAGCAGCCGGGAAACCAGGTTGCTAATCCGGGCAAAGCCTTTCATCATGCTGCCTATATTGTCGGTGGTTGAGGCGATTGCTCCGGGGAGCATGGTCTGGATTTTTTCCTGGATATCTCTTGTCTCAACTCCCTTTTTCAACTTGATAAAGAGCATATTGCTGTCAGTGGTACGACTGATTTTCCGGGCGTCATTAATCAGGATATAATAACTGGCAGCAGCGATGCTGGCCCCTTTTTTGATCCTGGCAATGCCCACAACTTTGAAACTATCCTGACCCAACGGGACAAGGTCTCCGATTTTAATCTTGTGGAATCGGGCAAAATGGCTTTCAACCACGATCTCCCCCGGGTGTTTCAGGCTGCGCCCTTTTTTGAGCCACTGCATCACCCTTGCCGGGCCCTGGTTTGTTTCCGGGTCGATGCCGGCAATGGTGGTGGATTGTCTGCCGGTTTTATGCCAGAGGATCAGGCTTTCGCTGATCCCTGTGACTTCCGGAAGAGTCTTGATTGCCTTAATTTCAGCTTTTGATACTGGCTGGTTGGAAAATGGCAGGCGGATCTCGGTGGTCTGCCCGTTCTGCTGGCCCTTAATTGTCCGTTGGACAATGAGGTCGGTATTGAGCTGGCTGAAAGGCAGGGCCACCAAGCTGGTATAACCTGTTGAAATAATGCTGACTGCGACATAAAGGGCAACAGCAAGGGCCAGTCCGAAAATAACCGGCAGTGACCGCCTTCTTTCACTGATCAGGGAGCCAAGCCCGAAAGCAATGGGGGTATGCTTATTCATCAGTCAGTCGATCCAGGATCAGGCGCAGATCGTTAACGGCCCAGTTGCCTTCCACTGATTTGAATGGCCCTTTGCCAGTGGGAAAACCTTTTAAGGTAACCTGACGATCTCCCAGGGAGAAATCTTTGCGGTCATTGATCAGGATCAGCATGGGGATATGGCCCCGGATCTTTTTTCTCTTACTGAAACTCCGACCGGAATCACGATCTGCATCAAACCAGCTGACAGCGACTTTGCCCTGGAAGTCGGTGAGTACCTTTTTGACATTTCTGATGGTGGCTTGCATGGGGCCGTGGTTCATGTAGAGAATTTCAACCTTGACCGGCCCGGTGGCAGCTGGTGCCGGGGCCGGGCCGGCGATACAAAGGATAAAAGCCAGAATCAATGTCCATTTCATGGCAGAGATACCTCCCCGTCCTTCATGTAGAGAGAACGGTGTGAAATTTTAGCGATATTGGGGTCATGGGTAACCATGAAGATGGTCACCTGACTTTGCTGATTAAGTTCAAGAAGCAGGTTGATAATTTCATTACTGGTGGCGGAATCAAGGTTGCCGGTTGGTTCGTCGCAGAAGATGATGTCGGGCTGATTGATCAGGGCCCGGGCGATTGCCACCCGTTGCTGTTCTCCACCGGACAGGCGGGTGGGCAGGTTGTTTTCCTTGCCGTGGAGCCCCACCTGCTCAAGCAGGGTCTTAGCCCGGGCTCTTTTCTCCTGATTGGTCATCTTAACCGGATAAAGAGGGAGGATGATATTTTCCAGAGCGGTCAGGGTGGGGATTAATTGAAACGACTGAAAGACGAACCCAACATGGTCACGGCGGAAAAGGGCAAGTTCATCCTCACTTAACCGGGCCAGATCCTGGCCCTTGAGGATGACCTGGCCTGATGAGGCCTTATCGAGCCCGGCAATCATTGCCAGCAGGGTTGATTTGCCGGAACCGGAAGGGCCGAGCAGGGTGATAAACTCCCCTGTATCCACAGAGAAATTGACACCCTTAACCGGTTTGGCAGTGGCAAAATGACGGGATAATTCTTTTATTTCTATAACCTTATCCATTACGAAGGACCTCCGAAGGTTTAAGTCGGCCTATGGCCCGGCTGCTGATGATGGTGGTGGTAAGACCAATAATGAGGGCGGAGACCGTTGCCAGCATAATTAATTTAAAGGCAGGGGGCAGGGAAAGCTGCACTGCCCGGGTTAATTGTGCGTCCCCACCGGCGAGGAAATGGGGGGTAGGGGCCATGTCCCAGGGAATGGGGATAGCAATGGAAAAAAGACTGAGAAGCCAGCCTCCGCTGAGACCGATGATGATTCCGGCGGCAGTGCCTGTTGAGATGAGTACCAGGGACTCTGCCGCAAGTTGTCTGCCTATTTCAGAATTGGTCCAGCCAATGGTTTTTAAAATGGTAATGTCTCCGGACCTTTCCCTGATTCCGCTGGCAGTTGTCCGGCTGATCAGGACAAGGGCGATGATTACTGCCAGGGCGGCAATGAGGCTGGCAAAGCGCTGGGTAAGGGTAAACATGCTGCCCAGAAGTTTTTGAAAGGACTGGGGAGTGGCGATCAGGGAGTTTTTGCCCAGAATCATTTTAACGCTGATGGTCAGGTCTTCGGTCTTGTCCCGGTCTGCCCTGATGAAAAGGATATTGGCATCATTGGCCCCAAAGGTATGGATTTTATTGATACCGGTGGATTTGCTGGCAATGTCCCGGGCGGTTGTCAGGCTGATATAGAATTGGGCCCGGGCAATCTGGCTTAAGCGGGAAGAATCCACCAGCCCGATTATTTCAAAATCTCTATCAGCTATTTTTACAGTATTTCCAACCTTGATTCCCTGGTCAGTGGCCCAGGTTAAATCGGCCAAAGCCTGTTGATGGTGGCCTCCTGTCAGCCTGCGGCCTGAGACCATAGTCTGCTGGAGCAGGGCTGGACCACTCTGGTCAAGGGGGTCAAAGCCGGTTACCACCTGGAAGGCGTCATCCTGGAAATCCCAGAATAAAATAGCCGGGCTGGTGCTCTGGATCCCGTTAAGGGTCGTGATCTGTTGAATCTGTATTTCATTGATGGGGGCAACCGAGCAGGGCAGAACCGGGCCGTTCATCTTTTCCGGGACATCACCACTTAACTGAATGGTCATGGTCGCGCCTAGATCAGCCAGGGGGGCCTGGAAGGCTTTCTGTAAAGCACCGGTGGCAAGGCCGCTGAAGATGATTATTGCAGTGGCAGTTGCTGTCAGCAGGGTATTGGTAAAGGTTCGGCCTTTACGGGTCAATAATTCGGCAAATATATATCTGGAATTAATCATGTTCTAAAGAGTGACTGGGGGAGTAAAAGTTTCTGTTTTTATTACCGGGCTGTCGGATTTTGGCTCAGGAGATATGGGTTTTGATTACCCCAGGGCCAAGCCGTTGGCAGAAACGGGCTGTTCGTTCCCGGGCTTTGCCGTTTTGCCGATAATGATCCAGTAACTTCAGCGCGAGGGTTATGGCCTCTTTGTCGGTTAAGCCTTCCCCCATGACGTCGCCTATCCTGGGCCGACCACCACCGTTGCCACCGAAAATAACGGTCCAGCCCTTTTTAAGGCCCAGGAAACCCAGGTCCCGCAGATAAGAGCTGCTGCAGCTGCGGGGGCAGGCTGAAATCCCAATTTTGATTTTAGCCGGTAGTTTTTTCTGGCCAATGGCCTGATTTAATTGTGCCGCCAGGGGCATGGGGTCGAGAAGACCGTATCGGCACCATTTCGGGCCGGGACAGTTCTGGAACCTGGCCGAGGTTTTCTGGTCTGCTGGGGGGCCAAGGTCCAGATCTTGCCAGACATCTGGTATCTGGCTGGGATCAAGGCCAAGTAATGCTATTTTCTGACCGGAGGTCAGCTTGATCTCCTTTACCCCGTATTTGTCAGCTACATGAGCTACTTTGTTTAATTGGTCCGGGGAAATGAAGCCCATTTTGCCAAGGGGCAGTTCGGTATAGGTCTGGTGGTTAGTTGTGTTGTCAGTCATTGGCTCTGGCAGATTTAATGTTTGCTAAATTCATTGTTTGACGGCAATATTCATTCATACTGGCAGCAATTGCTTATAGCACCTGTTTTTGTCTGGTTCAGTATAAAAAAGAAAAAATGTCTGCCTAATTATTTTTTAAGTTAATCAATTTTGTCCCATGGTTAAAAAACATCATCCCATAATCAATAATAATTTTCTTAAAGGGGTTAGCACCGGGCCCGGGGTTTATCTGATGTCTGATAAGGCCGGGACGGTTATCTATGTGGGTAAGGCCCGGAGCCTGCGGCAGCGTTTAACCTCGTATGCCCGGTGGGACGGTGCTGCCCATAATAAGACCACTGTTCTGCTCAGCCGGGTCAGTGGGGTTGAAACCATTATCACCCATACTGAAAAAGAGGCCCTTATTCTTGAGGCTACCCTGATCAAGAAGCACCGGCCCCGTTATAATGTAATCCTAAGGGACGATAAGACTTATCCTTATTTAAAGGTAAGCGTTGATGAGGACTGGCCACGGTTACTGGTAACCAGACGGCGGCTGAATGATGGTGCCCGTTATTTCGGTCCCTATTCTTCATCTTCATCCATGTGGGCCACGGTGAAGCTCCTTAATAATCTCTTTCCTTTGCGGCGCTGCAAGCAAAAGAAGATTTCGGCCCGCTCTCGCCCATGCCTTAATCAGCAGATGAAACGTTGCCTTGCTCCCTGTATGGGCAAGGTGAGTTTTGGCCATTATCGCCAGATGGTGGATGGGGTGATAATGGTGCTGGAGGGCAGGAGTCAGCAATTGAAAAAGAGCCTTGAGGAAGAAATGGCCAGCCTGGCAGGCAGGCTGGAGTTTGAGGAGGCGGCTCGCTGTCGTGATCGGATAACAGCCCTTGAACGTACCCTTGAAAAACAGGTGGTGGCAGGGGTCATGATTGATACCGATGTCTTTGCCCTGGTTCGCTCGGCAGTGTCGGTGGCGATTTCCGTATTGGTGCTGCGCCACGGCATAATCAGTGGACATCGGTCATTTTTCCTGGCAGATCCACTTGGCTCGGATGATGAGGTGTTGGCAGCCTCTGTCTGCCGTTATTATGATGATGGTAATGAGGTGCCCCGTCAGTTACTTCTGGATCGGGAGGTGGCAGATGGCCAGTTGATCGGTCAATGGCTTGCTGAGCACCGGGGAGGGGTGGTTAAGGTAAGGGTTCCCCGTCGGGGGGATGGTTTGCGGCTGATGGAAATGGCCCGGGCCAATGGCCGGCAGGTTTTTGCTGATCGGGAGCGGCAGAAAAAATCATGGGAAGTGCTGGCGGCCAGCCTGGTTAATACCCTTCAGCTGGCCAGATCACCTGAGCGAATTGAATGCCTTGACATCTCAAACCTCGGAGGTCAGCATGCCATTGGCTCCCTTGTTGCCTTTGCAAAAGGGGCTAAGGATAAGGTCAATTACCGCCATTATCGAATCAGGACCCTGGAAGGGCCGGATGATTACGGCATGATGGCCGAGGTATTAGGGCGTCGTTTCCGGCGTGGCCAGGAAAAAGACGACCTGCCGGGTCTCCTCATGGTTGATGGCGGTAAAGGTCAGCTTGGTATAGCCCGGCGTCTGCTTGCCGATTTTGCCCTTGAGGGCAGGATGGAGCTGGTGGGAATTGCCAAGGATAAAAAAGGGGAGGGGGAAAAACTTTATCGTCCCGGCCGGAAGAACTCAATACTGCTCCCCTCTCATTCTCCACTTCTTCTTTTTTTAATGAAGGTCAGGGACGAATCCCACCGTTACGGGATCACCTGTCATCGGGCCTTGCGCCGGAAAAAGACCTTCTGGTCTGAACTTGACGGGGTTGACGGCATTGGTCCGGCCCGCAAGAAAAACCTGCTTCGGGTCATGGGCAGCCTGAAAAGGGTAAAAGAGGCCTCTGTTGACCAATTGGCCGAAGTTCCCGGCATCGGCCCGGAACTGGCCCAGTCTATCCACGATAAACTCAATTGCCCTTCCTGATACTTTCAGGTCTAAGTTGAAAAGGCGATATGGGGTCGGATCTTTATCTTTGACTCTTGGGGTTTTGGTCCCAAAAAGGAGCATGCGTGTTGAGAATGTTGACTGAAGTTGACATCATGGCGCTATGAAGCTATAGGCTTGAAAAATGGCGTTCTTATGGCTACACCGCCCAAAATGGGCAACTGTTTGTTTTGATCCCCCATTGCATTAAGCGTTACGGTTGCAGGCTGCTGAAATATCATGTTCAATAACAGAGCTTGTTAACCGGGCTGTTAAGGAAGATCTTTCTGAGGATGTGGAGGGCTTGCCAGGCTTATTAGTTGAAGGTATGGGTAGTGATAGTTGTGCTTAGAAAGACATTTTTTGTTGAGTTGCTTTGAGCAAGCAGAGTGTGGCTTAATTTGTTTTTGATGTGAAAAATATGGTTTCAATCTCTATTATTGGTTAAGATGTATATCTTTTTGATTAGTTTGGTTAGTTTTCTGTTGAATTATTAAGGATAATATTATGTGGGAATATACGGACCAGGTTAAGGAGCATTTTTTAAACCCTCGCAATGTTGGTTTGGTGGATGATCCTGACGGGACAGGTGATGTGGGGTCTCTGGCCTGTGGTGATGCTTTGAAGCTTACCTTTAAGCTGGACGAGAATAAAATAATTAAAGAGGCTAAATTCCAGACATTTGGTTGTGCCAGTGCTATTGCCTCGTCTTCGGCTCTTACCGAGATGATTAAAGGGCTCACCCTGGAAGAGGCGGCCAAGGTCAGTAATGAGGATATTGCTGAATTTCTTGGTGGTCTGCCCAAAGAAAAGATGCACTGTTCGGTTCTGGGCCGGGAGGCTCTGGAGGCAGCCATTGCCGATTACCAGGGCGTGGTTCTGCCCATGGCCGAGGGTGAGGTGATCTGCGAATGTTTCGGGGTTACTGATGTTGAGATCCGGCGGGCAGTGGAAGAGAGTAATCTGCAGTCGGTGGAAGAGGTAACTAATTTTACCAAGGCCGGCGGTGGTTGCGGTAAATGCGAGGAGCGGATTCAGGATCTCATTGATGAGGTTCGGCATACTGCAGCCAAGCCCATACCCATGGGTGGCCCCAAGCGGATGACCAATATCCAGAAGATCAAGTTGATTGAAGATCTGTTTGACCGGGAGATTCGGCCCACCCTGAAAAAGGATGGCGGTGATATTGAGCTGGTGGATGTTGATGGTGATTTTGTAATTGTCTCATTGCGGGGGGCCTGCGCCAGTTGCGCCAAGTCCCAGACGACCCTGAAGGATTATGTGGAGAAGAAATTGCGGGAGCAGGTTCTTGACTCTCTGATTGTCGAGGAGGGCCGGGCATGAGTGATAGAGTAATTTATATGGATAATAACGCCACCACCAAGGTTGCACCGGAGGTGGTGGAGGCCATGCTCCCTTTTTTCTCTGATCTTTATGGCAACCCGTCCAGTATGCATAATTTCGGCGGCCAGGTGGGGCGGATGGTTGAAGCAGCCCGGGAGCAGGTAGCAGACCTGATCAACGCCCAGCCGGAAGAGATCATCTTTACCAGCTGCGGAACCGAGAGTGACTCAACTGCCATCTTGTCAGCGCTCCAGGCCAATCCGGAAAAAAGACATATTGTTACCACCCGGGTTGAGCATCCGGCAGTGAAGAATTTATCTGAAAATCTTGACTCCCTTACCGGCCATAAGCATAAGGTAACCCAATTGCCGGTTGCCAGTGATGGAACCCTTGACCTCAAGCTTTATGAAGAAAGCCTTGCCGATGATACGGCCATTGTCAGTGTCATGTGGGCCAATAACGAAACCGGGGTGATCTTTCCCATTGCAGAGATGGCCAGGATTGCCCATGACCGCGGTATTCTTTTTCATACTGATGCGGTTCAGGCGGTGGGCAAGGTCCCCATTGATATGGCAGAGGTCCCGGTGGATTTTCTTTCCCTTTCCGGTCATAAGCTTCATGCCCCCAAGGGGATCGGAGTTTTGTATGTCCGCAAAGGAACTCCCTTTGCCCCCTTTATGATTGGTGGCCATCAGGAGCATGGGCGTCGTGGCGGTACTGAGAATGTGGCAGCTATCATCGGCCTGGGTAAGGCCTGTGAGCTGGCCGGCCGTCACATCAAACTGGAGAATTCCAAGGTCAAGGCCCTGCGGGATAAGCTGGAAAAAGGGTTGCTCAACAAAATTCCCAATGCCATCCTTAATGGTCATCCTGAAATGCGGCTGCCCAATACCGCCAATATAAGCTTTGAATATGTAGAGGGTGAGGCAATTCTGCTCCATATGGATCGATTGGGCATTTGCGCCTCTTCCGGCTCGGCCTGTACCTCCGGTTCCCTTGAGCCTTCTCATGTTCTGCGGGCCATGGGGGTTCCTTTTACCGCAGCCCATGGCTCTATCCGTTTCAGCCTTAGTGTCTATAATGATGAGGATGAGGTTGATTTTATTGTGGAAAAAATGCCGGAGATTATTGCTCATCTCCGGGAGATGTCGCCTTTCTGGCATAGTCGTTAGTATTTATCCTTATTATATAAATAAATACGGGGTTTAGTTATGAGAGTTATTCCTCCTTCATATGAGATTATGAAAGAGCTGGATGAGCAGAGTCTGGCAGTAAGAATTGAGGTCTGTGGCCGGCTTTGTTACAAGAGTGAAGACAAGATTACTCCTGAATCGGCTCCTCCCTTTATTAAACGAATACTTCAGCATGGTCATAATTCCGTGGCAGAGATGGCGGTTCTGACCCTGAAGGTTGAGGTGGATTCCGAATCCATTGCAAGCCAGCTTTATGGCGCTCTGCCCAGATACCTCCAAGTGGATCGACTGGAAAAAAAGGTTCTGCTCCTCAGTGGATCTGTCCGGGCCTTTCGCGAGCTCTTTCTTAACCATCCAACCTTGAAGATTGTCAAGGGGATCACCTCTTATCTGGCGGATCGTCATCCTTTATTTTTTGAGGATATCCTACCCAAGAGGGGCATTGTTCCTCAGCAGGGTGTTTTTGTTGAGAAGATACCTCTTTCCGAGGTGGCGGAATTGCCTGTTGAACTCATGGCCAAGCATCGTTTTATTGCGGTGAAATTTATTGTTAACAGGGCGGTTACCCATGAGATGGTTCGACACCGCCCTTGTGGTTTTCTCCAGGAGAGCCAGCGTTATTGCCGCTATAGCGAGTCCAAATTTGACAATCAGGTAACCTTTGTCAAGCCCTTGTTCTATGATGAGGGAAGTGCTGAGTATAAAGTATGGGAAGAAGCCATGGTGGAGACGGAAAAACTCTATCTTAAATTACTGGAGAGCTCATCACCCCAGGCTGCCCGTACTGTTCTGCCCAATTCCTGCAAGACGGAACTCATTGTCTATGCCAACCTTCTCCAATGGCTCCATATGTTTAAACTGCGGGTCTCCAAGGGGGCCGATCCCTCCATGCGTGAGGTGATGATCCCCTTGTTGGCTGATTTCAAGAAAGATTTTCCGGCAGTATATGGTGACCTGGTAGTTGACTGAGTTTGCCTGGTTAAGATTTAATTCCCATTAAGAAAGGGGGACGGTGTTCCCTTTTCTTTTTTCTTTACACTTTGTTTTCCTGCGGGCCGGATTTTTCAGCTATTACCTGACCTGGTCCGGATGATTCCCTTGTTGTCATCCCTCCCTTCCCCTTCGTCTTGCATTTTAATATTGTGTTCAGCGCGTAAATAATTTATATAGTACCGGCTGAACTTTTATCGGCTAAATTATCTGCTGGGTAAATTATTAGTAGTTTTTCCATATTCATTAAAATGTGTAAGGAGGAAGTTATGGCTTTGGATCCAACCAAACATGCTGATTGGGAAATAGCGGAAGATGCGGAAAAGGACATGAAGACCGTATACGAGCTCGGCGAAAAGCTGGGTCTCGACAAGGAAGAGCTGTTGCCCCATGGTCATTATGTGGCTAAACTCGACTATCGCAAAATTCTTGATCGTCTTAAAGATCGGCCCGATGGCAAATATGTTGATGTAACTGCCATTAGCCCCACCCCCCTTGGTGAAGGTAAAAGTACCTGTGCCATGGGTCTGGTTCAGGGTCTGGGTAAGCGGGATAAAAGTGTTGTCGGTGCCATCCGTCAGCCTTCCGGTGGCCCCACCATGAATATTAAAGGTAGTGCTGCTGGTGGTGGACTTGCTCAGTGTATTCCTCTGACTCCTTTTTCTCTTGGTCTCACCGGTGATATCAACGCCATTATGAACTCCCATAACCTGGGAATGGTTGCCCTTACTTCCCGGATGCAGCATGAGGCCAATAAAACTGATGCCCAGCTTGATGCCATCGGCCTCAAGCGCCTTGATATTCATCCCAAGCGGGTTGAGTTCGGCTGGATTATCGATTTCTGTGCCCAGGCATTAAGAAATATCACCATTGGCCAGGGTGACGGTAAGCTTGACGGCTATACCATGCAGTCTAAATTCGCCATTGCGGTTAGCTCTGAGATTATGGCTATTCTTTCTATTGCTACTGATCTGAGAGATATGCGTGAGCGGATTGGTAAGATAGTAGTTGCTTATGATCGCCAGGATCGTCCCATTACCACTGCCGACCTTGAGGTTGATGGTGCTATGACCGCCTGGATGGTTGAGGCTCTTAATCCCAACCTGATGCAGACCCTGGAAGGCCAGCCTGTAGTTGTTCATGCCGGTCCTTTCGCTAATATCGCCATTGGTCAGTCTTCAGTAATCGCTGATAGGGTTGCTCTGAAGATTGCTGATTATAATGTTACCGAATCTGGCTTTGGTGCTGATATCGGTTTCGAGAAATTCTGGAACCTCAAATGTCGTTACAGTAAGCTTAAGCCTAATTGTGCGGTTGTTGTTGCCACTATCCGGGCTCTTAAATGCCACGGTGGCGCACCGATTCCGGTACCGGGCAGGCCCATGCCTGAAGAGTATAATGGCGAGAATGTCGGTTGGGTTGAGGAAGGTTGCAAGAACCTTATCCATCACATTGAGACCGTTAAGAAAGCAGGTATTAATCCTGTTGTCTGTATTAATGCCTTTTATACTGATACTGATAACGAGATTAAAGCCGTACGTCGTCTCAGTGAGGCTGCTGGTGCCCGTGTTGCTCTGTCCCGTCATTGGGAGCATGGTGGTGAAGGTGCTCTGGAATTTGCTGATGCGGTTGTTGATGCCTGTGAAGAGCCTAATGAGTTCAAATTCCTCTATGACCTCGAAACTCCTCTCGATGAGCGGATTGACCTGGTTGCCAAGGAAGTATATGGCGCTGACGGTGTAACCTATACCCCTGAAGCTAAACGGAAGCTGGAACGCCTCAAGGCAGATCCGGAGATCAATGAGCTCTCTACCTGTATGGTTAAGACTCATCTCTCCCTCTCCCATGATCCTTCCCTCAAAGGTGTGCCTAAAGGATGGACTCTGCCCATCCGTGACATCCTCACCTATAAGGGCGCCGGATTTGTGGTACCTGTTGCCGGAGCAATCAGTCTGATGCCTGGTACTGGATCCAATCCTGCCTACCGTCGGGTTGATGTTGATGTTGAGACCGGTAAGGTCAAGGGTGTATTCTAGGCCTTGATTATATAAATCAGTTTCTGCTGATTTGAGTTGATAAAAAAGCGTCAGGATTATTCCTGGCGCTTTTTTTATGTCCATGGTTTGTCAAACCCTGTTATGGTCTGTAGAATGGAGATGGATGAGAAGTATATCTTGAACCTCTTAAGATCTTGGACAGGAGCAATATATGGCCAGGAAGAAAACAGTTCTTCGTTCAACCATTAAGGATCAGTCCGGTGCCGGTAAAGTTAAGATTGGCGAGCTCCTGCGTAAGGAAGGCCAGATCCTGTCCAGTCAGCTGGAAGAGGCCATTGCGGTTCAAAAGCGAACCGGTCGTCGTCTCAGCTCCATTCTGAGCAGTCTTGGCTATATTGAAGAGGATACGGTTTATAAGGTTTTGAGCCGCCTCCATAATTACCAGGCTGTTGATCTGCCCAAAGAGCACCCTAATCCCCAGGTTTTTAAGACCATCCCCTTTGCTGTGGTTTCCAGGTATTGTGCCTTCCCTCTGCGGATAAGTGCCAATACCCTCCAGGTTACCATGGCTGAACCCACTGATACCTCAGCGGTGGAGCATCTGCAGGCTGAGGTTAAGATGGCCCTGTCGGTTTGCGTTTCCACCGAGAAGGATATTCTTAATGCCTATCGTCGTTATTATAAGATCAGTGATGAGCAATTTCTGGAGCTGGCCGGAGCGGATGAAGAGGTAGAGGAAGAGGAGGAGGAAGTTGTCAGCATTGATGATTTCGGATCTCTTGCCTCTGAAGCTGCAGAAGAGATGGCTCTGGAGTCGGAAAGTCATGATGCGGATATGGAGCAGTTTTCAGCCTCGGACGCCCCAATTATCAAGCTGGTTAATGGGACCCTGATCAAAGCAGTCCGCGATAATGTCAGTGATATTCATATTGAGCCTTTTGAGCATAATCTTCAAGTTCGCTATCGGCTGGACGGTTCGTTGTATCGCTCGATGAATCTGCCCCTTACCATTAAGAATGCTCTTATCTCCAGGATCAAAATTCTGGCTGATCTTGATATTACCGAGCGGAGGGTTCCCCAGGACGGCCGGATCAAGATGCGGATTGGTCGTAATCGGGTGGTGGACTTTCGAGTTTCAACCCTGCCTACTCTTTACGGCGAGAGCGTGGTCCTGCGTATTCTGGATAAGGCCTCTCTTAATATTGATCTGACTAAGCTCGGCCTGGAGGAGGAGACCTATGTTACCCTGCAGCGTTGCTTGGATCGGCCCCAGGGCCTGTTGCTGGTAACCGGACCCACTGGTTCCGGTAAGACTGTTACCCTTTATTCAGCCCTGGAGTCCTTAAATAATGAGGATCGGAAGATTTTAACAGTGGAGGACCCGGTGGAGTTTCATTTCCGCGGGATTAATCAGGTAAATGTCCATCATGATGTGGGCATGACCTTTGCTGCTGCCCTTCGTTCTTTTTTGCGCCAGGATCCTGATATTATCATGGTGGGTGAGATTCGGGATCTGGAAACTGCAGAAATTGCTATCAAAGCTTCTATGACCGGTCACCTGGTTTTTTCTACTCTCCATACCAATGACAGTCCGTCAACGGTGAGCAGGCTGGTGGATATCGGGGTTCCACCCTATCTTCTGTCTTCTGCAATCACTATGGTCCAATCTCAGCGACTGGGACGGCGCCTGTGTCAGGAATGTAAGGTCCCTGTTACCTTGCCGTCAGCGGAAGAACTGCTTTCCTGTGGTTTTCTGGAAAGTGAGCTGGAGGATCTTGTCCTTTATGGCCCAAGTGGCTGCCCGGCTTGTCGTGGTGGTGGCTATCGGGGCAGGGTTGGCTTTTTTGAATTGATGGAGGTAACTGATGAAGTTGCCAAGGCGATTAACGCAGAGGTTAGCGAAGATCAATTGCGCAAGGTGGCCATTCAGGAAGGAATGGTACCCCTGCGGCGGGCTGCGATTCACAAGGCTATGGATGGGGTAACCAGCCTGGAGGAGGTTTTGCGACGGACAGTCGTCACCGAAGAGAGTCTGCCAGCTTATCTGGTTAATCCCGATATAGAACTTTATGAGGACGGGGATACGGTGATCAGGCAGGATAATACGGATACGGATTTTTTCCAGCTGATCCAGGGTTCTCTGAAAGTTGTTAAGGACGGGGAAGTAATAGCTGAGATTGTTGAGCCTAATGAGTATTTTGGCGAGATGGCGGCTATCTCAGGTGAGCCAAGATCCGCCACTATTGTTTCCTTGGGCAGAACCCGGATCAAGCGCTTTCCTGGCGATAAGATAATGGAGATCATCGAAAAGCATCCCAAGGTTTCTAAACATCTTTTTAAGACCCTGGTTTCCCGTCTTGATCAGGCCGATGATGTTATTGTTCGTCTTACCGGCTCAGGACGAAGCTGAATCATCCCTCATAAATAACATTTCTATTGCAATAATCACTTGCAAAAATATTGTTTTTTTTATTATAGTCACAAATTCAACTGTAAAGTTTCTTGTGGGCATTTTTAGGCATCGCATGACTCTGTCCCAGGTTACCCCTTAATGCTTGTGGTGGTAACCCTTAAGAGCTCTTGTCTTATCCCTGGAATATAGCTTCAGAAAGGCAATGCCTTCAATCGAGTTTGTTGATCGGGAGAAGACGTTAGCGGGAAACTATACTGTCAAGAAAATAAATTTTTATATAATATTGCCGGTTTCATGTGATGTTTCTCAGCCCCGGCAGAGAAGGGCTGGAAGAAAATGAAACCATTAAAGATTGAAACCAGAAGGAGTATTCATGACAGCAAAAATTATTAGCGGGACTGAAACAGCGAAAGTTATTCGTGAAGAGTTGAAGGTTGAAGTTACCGAACTGAAAGAGAAAAATAATGTTGTGCCCGGCTTGGTTACCATTCTTGTAGGTGAAGATCCTGCATCTGAGTCTTATGTAACTGCCAAGAATAAAACTGCCAAGGCCCTCGGTATTTTCTCAAAGCAGGTAACTCTTGATGCTGATGTTGATGAGCAGGAGCTTCTTAACCTTATTGATGAGTGCAATAAAGACGATCAGATTAACGGTATTCTTGTTCAGCTGCCTCTGCCCAAGCATATTAATGAGGCTCTGGTTCTTGATGCCATTGATCCGGATAAGGATGTAGATGGTTTCCATCCGGTTAATGTTGGTAAAATGGTGCTTGGTGAGCAATGTTTTCTGCCCTGTACCCCTCATGGTATTCTTGAGTTACTTACCCGGGCCGGTGTTGAGACCAGTGGAGCTGAGGTAGTAGTGGTTGGCCGCAGTAATATTGTTGGTAAGCCCATCACTAATCTGATGCTGCAGAAGAGAGAGGCTGGTAATGCGACAGTTACTATCTGCCATACCAGAACCAAGGACATGGCTGAGCATTGCCGCCGTGCGGATATCATTATCGCCGCGGTTGGTGTACCCAATATGGTTACTGCTGACATGGTTAAAGAAGGAGTTGTTATTATTGATGTTGGAGTTAACCGTATCGGTAAAACTGAGTCAGGAAAAGCTATTCTGGCCGGTGACGTTGAATTTGAAACGGTAAAAGAAAAGGCAGCGGCCATCACCCCTGTTCCAGGTGGTGTTGGTCCCATGACCATTACAATGTTAATGAAAAATACCGTTCAGGCAGCCAAGCAGGCCGCCGGACTTGTGTAATAGCTCTTAGGGGGAATTAAGATGGCAATCTCACGAAACGGATGCGAAGGGTGTATCGATATCACCTGTGCCTCCAGTAAGGAAATTCTTTCCAAGGATGTCGCCAAGGATGTAATCACCGCTTATGACCGGGTTAAATCCCGGGGAATGGCGGCATGTCTTTTTGGCTCCACCGGTACCTGCTGCCGTAACTGTAATATGGGCCCCTGTCAGATCATTGACGGAGTCGAGGAAATGATTGGTGTATGTGGTGCCACAGCCAGTACGGTTGCAGCCCGAAATTACGCCAGGACAATTGCCTCAGGGTCCGCATCCCATACTGATCACGCCCGGGAGATGGTTAAGGGTTTTATCGAGACCGCCAAGGGTCATGGTCCCCACGAGATCAAGGATGTGGCCAAGTTGATGAGCCTGGCCGAGGTTTTCGGGGTTGAGACTGAAGATCGGGAAGTAAATGATATCGCCCTTGAAATCGGTGAATTGGCTCTTGCTGATTTTGGCTCCCAGGATGAGAGTGGCGTTACCATGCTCAGGCGGGCGCCGAAGAAACGTCAGGCGATTTGGAAGAAATTCGGTATTGAGCCCCGTGGTATTGACCGCGAGGTGGTTGAGATGATGCATCGGACCCATATGGGTGTTGATCAGGATCATAAAAACATCATGCTCCAGGCCGCACGTTGTGCTCTGGGTGACGGCTGGGGTTCTTCCATGCTGTCCACCGAGCTGACTGATATTATGTTTGGTACTCCGGTACCCCGGCGGGCAACTGTTGATCTCGGTGTCTTGAAATCGGATGAGGTTAATGTCACGGTTCACGGTCACGAGCCCCTGCTGGCTGAGGCCCTCTGCCTGGCAGCCCTGGAAGAAGATATCCTCGCTCTTGCCAAAAAGGCTGGAGCCAAGGGCGTTAACCTTGCCGGTGTATGCTGTACTGGTAACGAGATCTTGATGCGTCGCGGAATTCCGGTTGCTGCTGGTTTTGTTCAGCAGGAGGTGGCTCTGGCCACAGGTGCTATTGAGGCCATGGTTGTCGATGTTCAGTGTATCATGCAGTCTGTTGCCGATGTTGCCAAATCATTCCATACCGACATCATCACCACCAATTATCGTGCCAAGATGCCGGGTGGGCTGCATATGCAGTTTGATGAGGAAAATGCCCTGGAAAGTGCCAAGGATATCCTGAAGAAGGCAATTGCCAATTATAAGAAACGTGGTGATTTCTTTATCCCTGAAGACTCCAAGCTTGATGTGGTTGTTGGCTTCAGTCATGAAACAATTAACAATATGCTTGGCGGTCGATTCCGGGCAAGCTATCGTCCCTTAAATGATAATATTATCAACGGACGTATTCGCGGGGTTGCCGCCATTGTCGGTTGTGATAACTTCAAATTGCCGGATAATCACCATGAGATTATTGCCCGGGAATTGATCAAGAATGATGTTCTGGTGCTGGCCACTGGTTGTGCCGCCACAGCTCTTGGTCGGGTAGGTCTTGTTCGTCCGGAAGCTGCTGCAGAGGCGGGGCCTGGTCTGGCAGAGGTCTGCGAGACAGTTGGTATGCCGCCTGTCCTTCATTGTGGATCATGTGTTGATAACAGTCGTTTGCTTATTGCAGCCACCGAGATGGTAAAAGAAGGTGGACTTGGCGATGATATCTCTGATCTGCCCCTTGCTGGAACCGCTCCGCTCTGGATGAGTGAAAAGGCGGTTGCCATCGGTCAGTATTTTGTTTCCAGTGGCGCCTACGTAATCTTCCAGAATCTGCCGGCAACAGGTTCCAAGGATTTCCTCCATCATCTTACCGAAGAGATGCATGAGATGTACGGTGGTCGTTGGGCCATTGAAGAGGATCCAGTTAAACTTGCTCAGAAGATGATTGCTACCATTGACGAGAAACGTAAGGCTCTTGGCATTGATAAGAAGCGGGAGCGGGTTCTTTTTGATATGGAAATGCGCCGTGATCTCTCTGATGGTCAGGGGCTGGGCGATGTTGGTTGTCATGGTCCTCAAGCTGGTTCAGAGGAGTAGAAGTCGAGTGTAATTGGCAGTAGTTAGACTGTTGCCTTAATCTTGGCTTATAACTCATAATTATATTGCAGAAGGAAAACCGAATGAAATCGGGAAGTCGATTAGAGAGGATCCTGACCTCCGGGGAATTTGCGGTAACCGGTGAACTTGGTCCACCAAAAAGCAGTGATCCGGAAGTTGTCAGAGAAAAGGCTCGGATCTTGAAGGGTCATGTGGATGCGGTAAATATTACAGACTGTCAGACTGCTATTGTCAGAATGTCAAGTATTGCCGCCGGCCTCATAACCCAGCAGGAAGGACTTGAGCCTGTTATTCAGATGACATGCCGTGATCGTAACCGTATTGGAATGCAGAGTGATCTGCTGGGGGCATCGGCCCTTGGCCTTAAGAACCTGTTATGCCTTACTGGTGATCATCAGAAATTTGGTAATCACCCTGGTTCCAAGGGTGTTTTTGACATGGACTCCATCCAGTTGTTGGGCATGGTTCGCTCCATGCGTGATGATCGTGAATTCCAATGTGGAGAGGAGATCAAGGCCGCTGAACCTAAGCTTTTTCTTGGTTGCGCTGCCAACCCCTTTGCCAACCCTTTTGAGTTCAGGGCGCCGCGATTGGCCAAGAAAATTGCCAACGGAGCGGATTTTGTTCAAACTCAAATCATATATAATGTCGAGAAATTTGCTAAATTCATGGAAATGTGTCGTGATCTTGGGATCCATGAAAAAGCCTACATTCTTGCTGGTGTTACCCCGCCCAAGTCCCTTGGAATGGCTCGTTACATGCAGAAATTTGTTCCCGGGATGGATGTGACTGATGATGTGATCAGGCGGATGAAGGATGCCAAAGACAAGCAGGAAGAGGGTATTAATATCTGCGTTGATATCATTAACCAGGTCAAGGAAATCAAAGGAGTGGCTGGTGTTCATGTCATGGCCATTGAATGGGAAGAGGCTGTCCCGGAGATCCTGAAAAGAGCAGGCCTGGATAAACGCCCGGTTCTTGACGATGACCAGGTTGAGGTTGTTGCTGATACAGCAGTTGAGGTTGTTAGTAAACCTGTAGTTGACCATACAGATAAAGATGGATTACTTGCTGAGGCTAAAGCCGAGGCCGAGAAAATAATTGCCGCAGCCAGAGCTGAGGCAGAGAAGCTGGCTGCAGCTCCGGTTACCGGAACTGTAGCAACCAGTGAATATGATGATGCAGGAGAGCATGAGATGAATGAAAAAGAACGTCAGATAGCGTTGGATTCAGTACAAAAAGGGCTGGATGCCTTAAAGCAGGCCTTTAATCTGTCTGATGACCAATTCCAGGCATTGGCAAATTTTGCCGGTGCTGAAGCTGTCTTGAACCAGACGCCACCTGATGCTGATCCTTCAGCACCGGTAGCACCTGCTACCCCTGCGGCACCTGCGACCCCTGCGGCACCTGCCAAGGAAGATGCTGACGCCAAGGCCGCGGCTGAGGCTAAAGCAGCAGAAGAAGCCAAAGCGGCAGCAGATGCTAAGGCAGCAGCAGATGCTAAGGCAGCGGCAGAAGCTAAGGCAGCTGAAGAGGCTAAGGCAGCGGCAGAAGCTAAGGCTGCTGACGAGGCTAAAGCAGCAGCAGAAGCCAAGGCGGAAGCAGAGGCTAAAGCAGCAGCAGAGGCAAAGGATGCTGCTCCTGCTCCGGCAACTGGAGATTTGGCAGTAGCTGAACTTGCCTTAGAGCAGGTTGCTTTGACTGATCGGGCCAGTAAGATTCCGGAAAATACCTATAAAGTTGATTATTCCGGTGCTATCAGAGAGTCTGTTCTCGGTAGCGGTGACAATAGCCTTACTGTTGGCGGTGAGACCTCTCTGCCATTTCATCTTTTTGAAGGCGAAGCTCCCAATAAGCCTGTAATTGCCATGGAGATTGTTGATGTAACCCCGGAAGAATGGCCAGCCACTTTGACCAAGCATTTCGAAGGAGTACTTGATAACCGTTTGGCCTGGGCCCAGAAATGCATTAATGATTACAATGCTGAGGCAATCTGTATATCCATGGTATCAACTGATCCCAACGGTCTTAACCGGGATTCAGCCGAAGCTGCCAAGGATGCTGCTGAGGTTATCAATAATATTGATGTACCCGTTATCCTCTGGGGCTGTGGTAATGCTGATAAGGATACTGAAACTCTGCGGGAAGTAACTTCTCTGGTGGGTGATAAAAAGGTATGTTTGGCACCGCTTGCTGATAGCAATTACCGTTCCCTTGGCGCAACTGCCATGGCATTCCAGCACCCCATGGTGGCAGCATCCCCAATTGATGTTAACCTTGCTAAACAGCTTAATATCCTTCTGGAAAACCTTGGTGTCCCTCTTGAGTCCGTTTTCATGGATCCATCAGTTGGCGCTCTTGGTTATGGTATTGAATATACCTATTCAGTAATGGAGCGGATCAGACTCGCTGCCCTTACCCAGCAGGACGAGAAACTTCAGGTACCCATTATCTGTAATCTCGGGCGTGAGGTCTGGAAGGCTAAAGAATGTCGTCTGCCTTCTGATGATCTCATCGGAGATCAGGAACGGCGTGGAATCATGATGGAGGCAATTACTGCCACCTGTATGCTGCTTTCTGGTGGCGAGGTTATGATTATGCGTCATCCCAAGGCTATTAATTTAACCAAGTCGTTGATCAGCAGCCTGATTGGCTAAGGTCGTTTATTAGATATTAAATGTTAAGGAGCTAATCCAATGTCAAAGATAATCTGTTCAGCCGCTATCCGAGGTGCCCACAAGATAGTTGATATGGCTGAGGAAAAATATGAAGCGGCCCTGAAGAAGTTTGGAGCTGATCAGGAAGTCTCCTTCCCTAATACCGCCTATTATCTGCCTGTCATCTATAGTATGCTCGGTGCCAAGGTAGAAAAGATAGGTGATATGAAGGATATCTTCCAGGAATGTCGCAGTCTGCTACCGGAATTGGTGAGTGATAATACCTGGCTTCCCTATCTCGCTCCGGCCCTTGATTCAGGCATGGCCACCTTCTTTGCCGAAGAGATGTTTGAGGCCATTCGTTATCTGGAAAATTCTGAATATTATACCAAGACCGAGGATCCCACTGATTCCAATATCTGGCTTGGAGCGGCTGATGACCTTATCTTCAGGAAAAGGGGTGTAGAGTTTGTTGATGGCACAGCACCTGGTTTTGCCGCCATCATGGGTTCACCTCAGGATAAAGAGGTTGCCAGTAAGATCGCCCTTGAGCTCCAGGAGAAGAATCTCTATATCTTCATGCATGATCACAGCAATGGGGTCAAGATGCCGGAGCAGTTGGTTAAGAATAATGTCCAGGTGGGCTGGAATACCCGTCTGGTACCTTTCGGTGATAATTATACCACCGCAGTCTTCGCCATAGGCTTTGCCTGTAGGGTAGCGATGGCCTTCGGTGGAATCAAGCCTGGCGATTACAAAGGGAATCTCCTTTATAATAAAGACCGGACATTTGCCTTTGTTATGGCTTTTGGCGAGGTAAGTGATGAATGGTATGCAAATGCCGCTGGTGCTATTAACTGGGGCTTCCCCACTATCTCTGATCATGATATTCCAGAGGTGCTGCCCACCGGTATCTGTACCTACGAGCATGTAGTCAGTAATATTGCCCATGACGAGATCGTCCAGAAGGCCATTGAGGTTCGCGGTCTCAAGGTAAATGTGGCAAAAATCGATATCCCCATGTCATTCGGCCCTGCCTTTGAGGGTGAGCGTATCCGTAAAGACGATCTCTTTATGGAATGCGGTGGTGGCCGGACCAGTGGTGTTGAGGTCCTGGTCTCCAAGGATATGACCGAGGTTGTTGATGGCGAGGTTACCTTGGAAGGTAAGGATATCTGCGATATCAGTGAAGGTGAGAATCTGCCCATCTCCATCCTGGTTGAGGTTGCCGGTCGTGAGATGCAATCTGATTTTGAGCCTATTCTTGAGCGCCAGTTCCATCACCTGATCAATTATATTCAGGGGATCATGCACATTGGTCAGCGTAATATAATGTGGATCAGGATAGGTAAGGCGGCAGTTGAGAAAGGCTTCTCTTTCAAGCATATCGGCAAGGTCCTGCATGGTAAACTGCATCAGGAGTTTGGTGCTATTCTTGATAAGGTTCAGGTTAAGATCTCTACTGTTCAGGAATCAGTTGAAGAAGTTCAGGAGCTGGCCCGCAAGGTATACGAGGAACGTGATCTTCGCCTTGGTAATATGACTGATGAGACTGAGGAAGATTTTTATTCATGTACTCTGTGTCAGTCATTTGCTCCCAGCCATGTTTGTGTAATTACCCCGGAAAGGGTTGGAATGTGTGGTGCTTATAACTGGCTTGACGGTAAGGCCTCATACCAGATTAATCCCACCGGTCCTAATCAGCCAATTGCCAAGGGTGAATGTCTTGACCCTGTAATGGGTGATTTTGCCGGAATCAATGATTTTGTTAATCAGGCTTCCCGCGGTGCTGTTCCCGAGGTTAGTTGTTACTCATTGATGACTAATCCTATGACTGCCTGTGGTTGTTTTGAGGCAATTGCAGCCATGCTGCCCCAGTGTAACGGAATTATGGTGGTAAATCGTGACTATATGGGCATGACCCCCAGTGGTATGAAGTTTACTTCTCTGGCAGGTATGGCTGGTGGTGGAGCTCAGACTCCTGGCTTCATGGGTGTCAGTAAACATTTTATGACCAGTAAGAAGTTGTTTAAGGCTGAAGGTGGTCTTAAACGAGTTGTCTGGCTGCCCAAAATCCTCAAGGACGAGATTGAGGATAAACTCAAGGCACGTTGCGAAGAGATCGGAATGCCGGAACTCTTCGACATGATCGCTGATGAGACTGTTGGTACCACAGAAGAGGAAGTACTGGCTTTCCTGAAAGAGAAGGGACATCCTGCTCTTGAGATGGAATCAGCTGTTTAATTAAATAAAAGATAAGAAAGAGTTTCACTCACCAGCTTTTTTTGGAAAAGCTGATCAATAACTGCGGATGAGCGCAGAGTTTTTGAGTGAATATTACCATATCTGGTAAGGAGAATTACAATGGCCCTAACTGGTATTCAGATCCTTAAGATGCTGCCCAAGAAAAATTGCGGGGAGTGTGATATTCCAACCTGTCTTGCTTTTGCCATGAAAGTGGCTGCTGGTCAGGCTGAGATTGACATTTGCCCGTATGTAACCGATGAAGCAAAGGCAACAATCAGTGAAGCTTCTGCTCCACCAATCCGCACAATAAAGCTTGGTGCTGGTGATTCTGCTTTCACCACTGGTGGCGAGACTTGTCTTTTCCGGCATGAAAAGCGTTTTGAAAATCCCACAGGGATCGCGGTGCTGGTTACAACTGCCATGAATGATGCCGATGTTGATGGTCGTGTTGACCGTTTCAACAGCCTGCGCTATGAGCGGGTCGGGGTGAATATGAAGGCTGATCTCATCGCAATTAAAGATGCGGATGGAGATCAGGGGAAATTCACCGATCTGGTGCAGAAGGTTCTTGATGGCTCAGCCGATGCCAATATCATTCTCATGAGTGATTCTGCTGCAGCTCTCGCCGAGGGTGCTAAACTCTGCGGTGATCGTAAACCCCTTCTTTTCGGTGCCACTGCAGCCAATGCTGATGATATGGCAACCATGGCCAAGGATGCTGATTGTCCTCTTGGAATCAAGGGCGAAAATGTAGACGAGACCATTGAGATCTCCGAGAAGCTCCAGGCTGCTGGTCTTAAAGATATTATGATAGATACTGGTGCCCGGACCATGCGGGCTGCCATGGAAGACAGTATTGTTGCCCGTCGGGCTGCCATTAGCGGCAAATTTAAGCCCCTTGGCTTCCCCTCCATCACCTTCCCCTGTGAGATGACTGATGATCCCATGATGGAAGCAATGATCGCCTCGGTGCTCATTGCTAAATATGCAGGGATTGTTGTTCTCTCCGATCTTCAGGGTGATATTCTCTTTCCTCTGCTGCTGGAACAGCTCAATATCTTTACTGATCCACAGCGGCCCATGGTTGTCCAGGAAGATATTTATAATATCAGTGGTCCTGGTGAGGATTCACCTGTTCTTATTACCTGTAACTTCTCCCTTACCTATTTTATTGTCTCCGGTGAGATTGAAGGTAGCAAGGTTCCCACTTGGCTCCTTATCAAGGATACAGAGGGTCTTTCTGTTCTCACTGCCTGGGCAGCTGGTAAATTTGGTGCTGATCTCATTGCCCAGTTTGTCAAGAAATCTGGCATCGAGGACAAGGTTAAGCATCGGGAACTGCTCATTCCAGGTTATCTGGCCAGTATTAAAGGCGAGCTGGAAGAGGAGCTTGCTGACTGGACTATTACCATTGGTCCGCGGGAGGCAGGTCATCTGCCAGCCTTCCTTAAGGAATGGAAACCTGCATCTTGATTCTGGTAAAGGCTAAGGGGTGGTGTACAAATACCGCCCTGAACTCTTTTGCTGTTCTGATTAAAAATACATTTTTGAAAATACCTTATGTCTACAGTTAATCTAACAATTAATGATCTTGAAATTGTAGCGGAAGAGGGGATCTCCATTCTGGAGGTAGCCAAGCGCGCTGATATTACTATTCCTGCCTTGTGTACGGTAGATGGCAAACATAGTGACATCCCTTGCGGGCTATGTCTTGTTGAACTCGCTGGTGTTGATGAGCCGGTGCGGGCCTGTGCCACCACGGTGGAAGAGGGGATGGCTGTCGTTACTGACAGTGATGACCTTAAAGCACGCAGGCAGGAACGACTTGGCCAGATTTCTTCAACTCATTTCGGTGATTGTAAGGCGCCTTGTAACCTGACCTGTCCCGGTCAGATTAATGTTCAGGGGTATATTGCCCATGTTCGTAAGGGTGAGTATGAAGAAGCCCTGCGCCTTGTTATGGAAAGGAACCCGTTTCCTTTTTCAGTAGGTCGTGTCTGCCCCAGATTCTGTGAGACCAGGTGTCGGCGGATACTGGTGGATGAACCTGTTTCCATCAATCACCTGAAGCGTTTTGTTGCCGACTGGTGCATGACCCATAATATTGACCTCAATATTCCCCGGGAAGCAGCTACTGGCAAAAAAGTGGCAGTGATCGGTGGTGGTCCTTCCGGCCTTACCGGTGCCTTTTATCTGGCTCGTAAAGGTCACGATGTCACAGTGTTTGAAGCCAATCCCCAGCTTGGCGGTATGCTCCGCTATGGGATGCCTGAGTACAAAATTCCCCGTGATGTTCTGGAATATGAGACCAATATGATCCTGCGCATGGGGATCTCGGTTAAACTAAGTCAGAAATGGGGTGTGGATTTTAATCTTCAGGACCTGAAAGATCAGGGTTATGATGCCACTATGCTTGCCATTGGCGCCGGTGTTGATACTCCTTTGGATATTGATGGTGCTAATCTGCCCCAGGTATTGACTGCGGCTAATTTTCTTAAAGACGTTGCCACTGGCAATGCGGGTGATTACGGTGACTCAGCCGCAGTTATCGGTGGTAATAATATTGCCATGGAGGCTGCCAGAACCCTTCTTCGTCAGGGTGTTCGTGAGGTTACGGTTATTTACCTCAGGGGCAGAGAAGAGATGCCGGCCAACCAGCGTGTTATCCGGGAGGCCGAACAGGAAGGTGTTCAATTCCTTCTCATGGCTTCACCGGTTCAGATCCGTCAGGATGGGAACGGTGGACTTCAGGTTGAGCTGGTGCGGATGCGGATGGGTGAGCCGGATAAACGTGGTCACCGTCATCCCGAGGCCATTCCCGGCACCTATAATTTGATGGAAGTTGATACGGTTGTGTCTTCACAGGGGCTCATGGCCACAGATGGTAAACTTGCTGGCGGTACCCTGGAGGAGCAGTTAGAGCTTTCTCCCAAGAATAATATCAAGGCCTCTCCCCGTGACACCACTACCTCGGTAGATGGTGTCTTTGCTGCCGGTGATGCCGTAAGTGGACCCCGTTCAGTTATCCAGGCCGTTGTTTCAGCCCGGCGTGCGGCCGAGAATATCCATGCCTCTATTATGGGGGTAGCCAAGGCACCGGCTGATAATCGGTTTAATTTCACCCGGGGTAAGTCATTTGACCATGTTGATCTGGCTAATTTTGACGGGATTAATATCAAGCTACGGGAAAAAATGCCTGCCCGTCCCCCGGAAATTTCTGTTCAGGACGATGATGAGGTACGTCTCGGCTTTACCGAGAAACAGGCCCAGAAAGAGGCTGATAGATGCCTTTCCTGCGGTTGTTCTGCCTTTGATCGTTGTGAGCTGAAAAAACTCGATATTGAGCACAAGGTAAATATCAATAAGACCGGAATGGGCAAAGAGCCTCTTTATGACATCGATGACAGTCACCCGGCTATTCTGGTTGATCCTAATAAATGTATCTTCTGTCAGCGTTGTGCCAATTCCTGTGAGTATGACGCCCTTGAGGTAACAAGTGCTGATGTGGATGAGCAGGGTGTGGCTGTCGGCATTAAGCTTGACTTTAAAGATAATTGCGTAAGCTGCGGTAAATGTGTTGATAATTGTTCTACAGGGGCGCTGAACAAAAAGGCAGCCATTGTTCCTATTACCAGTGAGCAGGTTCGGGAAGTACGCAGTACCTGTCCCTATTGCGGTGCTGGCTGTCAGATAGTGCTCAAGGTTAAGGGTAACTCCATTATGGAGGTCACAGCTGACCCTGATCAGGCGCCTAATTATGGTGCTCTCTGTGTTAAGGGTAGGTTTGGTCATGATTTTGTCGGTGACAAAGACAGGTTGACCCGTCCCCTTGTGCGTCGTCATGGTCAGTTGGTGGAAGCCAGCTGGGATGAGGCCCTTGATACAATTGCCAAGAACTTCTTTGATATCAAGGCCATGTACGGTCCTGATGCCATTGCCGCCTTTTCCTGTGCCAGGGCGACCAATGAAGAGAATTTCCTGATGCAGAAATTTATGCGGACAGTGATCGGAACGAATAATATCGATCACTGTGCCAGACTCTGACACGCTCCCACGGTGGCCAGTCTGGCCATCTCCTTCGGTAGCGGCGCAATGACCAACTCCATTGCTGATATTAATAAGTCAGATGTGATCATGGTTATCGGATCCAACCCTGATACCGGTCATCCCACCATTGGTCTGCGGGTTCACCAGGCAGTTGCTGGGGGTGCCAAGCTCATCGTGGTTGACCCACGTGGTACTGACCTGGCCCGGAAGGCCGATATATGGCTTTCCCATCAGCCCGGCTCTGATGTGGCTCTTTTAAATGGTCTTTGTCATATCATTATTGAGGAAGATCTCTATGATCATAAATTTGTCGAAGAGCGTACCGAGAATTTTGAAGAGCTTGAAATTGTAACCAGTAAATATACACCTGCCTATGTGGCTGAGATTACAGGAGTTCCCGAAGATCAACTGCGGGAAGTAGCTCGATTGTACGCAAGCCCGGGCAAGAAATCAGCCATCTATTACGGGATGGGACTTGCCCATTATGCGGCAGGAACTGATAATGTGAAATCTATTGCCAATCTTGCCATGCTCTGCGGCAAAATGGGCGTGCCTGGTGGCGGGGTCAACCCCCTCCGGGGCCAGAATAATGTTCAGGGTGCCTGTGATATGGGAGCCCTGTTCAATACCCTGCCCGGTTATGCCGGTCTGACTACAGAAGAGGTTTTTGCCCGTTATGAAGATATGTGGGGGGTAACATTGCCCCGGCGTCCCGGTAAGGCCGCAACTGAGGTATGGGATAATGTGATCACCGGTGATATTCGGGGTCTTTATGTCTTTGGTGAAGATCCAGTTCTTGCTGATCCCAATGCCGGCCATGCGGTTCAGGCTATTGAGAAGGCAGATTTCATGGTGGTCCAGGATATTTTCCTTACAGAGACTGCCAAGATGGCCGATGTTGTTTTGCCGGCGGCATGTTATGCGGAAAAAGACGGAACTTTTACATGTAGTGAGCGGCGGATTCAGCGTGTTAGAAAGGCCGTTGATGCTCCAGGTGAGGCCAGGCCTGACTGGAAAATATTCTGCGATCTGGCTCAGAAGATGGGGTATCCGATGCGCTATGAAGAGCCTAAGGAGATCTTTGAGGAGATCAGCAGTCTTCTGCCTCAATATGGAGGTATCTCCTATGAGAGGGTTGATAAGCTTGGTTTGCAATGGCCTTGTCCTGATAAGGATCATCCAGGAACACCTGTTCTCCATGTGGGTAAATTTACCCGTGGTCGTGGACTTTTTATTCCGGAAGAATATACCGGTCCGAAAGAGCTGCCGGATGATGAATATCCAATGATTCTCACCACTGGTCGTGAGCTTGCTCAGTATAATTTTGGTTCAATGACCAGAAAGACTGAGGCCATTGAGGAGATCTGTCCTGAGGGATTTGCCGAAATTAATCCGGCGGATGCCAAGCGTATGGCCATCTCGGATAAAGACTGGCTCAAGCTTACCTCCCGCCGTGGTGAGGTAAAAATCAGGGCCAAGCTAACAAGCCGATCCCAGGAAGGAACAATTTTTGTGCCTTATCATTTTGTTGAGGCACCCATTAATATGTTGACCTTGAACAATCTTGACCGGCTGTCCCGCAGTCCGGAATACAAGGTATGTGCCATCAAGGTTGAGATTGTTGACTGAAGAAGTTTTTAAAATATCGTAAATTTGTAAATAATTTAAGATGGGGTGTACCATGGGACACACAGATAAAACAAAGTCTGGAGCTGTTATGGTGGTCGGCGGTGGAGTCGCCGGCGTCCAGGCAGCACTGGACTTAACCGAGCTTGGCTATTATGTCTACCTGGTGGAGAAGTCAGCAGCTGTCGGCGGGGCAATGGCCCAGTTGGATAAGACTTTTCCAACCAATGACTGCTCGCTTTGAATTCTAGCGCCTAAGCTAGTTGAGGCCGGTCGGTCTCCCAATATTGAAATTCTGACTAACGCTGATCTTCTTGCACTCGACGGTAAACCCGGTGAGTTCAAGGCAAAACTTCGTCTGCGTCCCCGTTATATTATAGCTGAGGACTGTACAGCATGTGGGCTCTGCACCAAATACTGTCCCCGCCATCTGGTTGATGACTATAACGAAGGGCTTGCCATTACCAGGCCCATTCATATTGATTATCCCCAGGCGGTGCCGGCCAGTTATTTTATTGATCCGGACTCCTGTCTTCAGCTCAAGCATGATACCTGTAAAATCTGTGTACCGGTATGTCGCAGTAATGCCATTGATTTCTCCCAGAAAGCTGAGGAACGGGATCTCCAGGTAGGAGCAGTTATCATGGCCCCGGGCTTTGGTCGGGTGCCGGATGAGGCTTTGACCAAATACGGGTACGGTAAACATCCTGATGTTGTTACGAGTCTTGAGTTTGAAAGGCTGCTTAATCCATCTGGCCCTTTTGAAGGCCATGTCCGCTGTCTTTCCGATAAGCGTTCCCCGAAAAAAATCGGCTTTATTCAATGTGTCGGTTCCAGGGATATCGGCTGTGACAATGGCTATTGCTCGTCGGTATGCTGCATGTATGCCATTAAAGAGGCCATGGTTGCCAAAGAGCATGATCCAGAATGTGAGATCACTGTCTTCTATATGGATTTGCGGACCCAGGGCAAGGACTTTGATGCTGCCCGCACCCGGGCTGAAGAACAATACGGTATTAAGTTTGTCCGTGCTAAGGTTGCCGATGTAATGCCCTGGAACAAACAACTTAAGCTAACCTATGCCACCATGGATGATGCCCATCATTTCGAGGGCTTTGATATGGTCGTGCTTTCGGTTGGTCTTGATGCACCTGCCGGTGCCAGGGAACTGGCCAGTGTTGGTGGCTTTAAGCTTAATAAATACGATTTCTGTGAGACTGACACCTTCACTCCTCTGAGCACCAGTCAGGACGGTGTTTATGTTGCCGGTGCCTTTCAGGGTCCCAAGGACATTCCGGAAAGTGTTACCCAGGCTAGTGGTGCTGCCGGAGCAGCAGCTGCTATTATGAAGGATCAGCGTGGTGAAGGCTATATTACCAAAACCTATCCGGAAGAGCAGGATATCGGTGCCGGCGAAGAGCCCCGCATTGGTGTCTGGGTCTGTCATTGTGGTATCAATATTTCCGGAACAGTTGATGTGGCTACTGTTGCCGAGTATGCCGGTGGCATGGAAAATGTTGTCTATTATTCCGAAAGTCTTTATAGCTGCTCCCAGGATGCCCAGGAGGTTCTCAAGGAGAAGATTAAGGAGCATAAGCTCAACAGGGTCGTAATGGCTGCATGTTCACCACGGACCCATGAGCCTCTCTTTCAGGAAACCTTAAAAGATGCCGGTCTCAACCGTTGTCTTTTTGAGATGGTTAATATCAGGGACCAATGTTCCTGGGTTCATGCCAATGAACCGGAAGAAGCCACTGTCAAGTCCAAGGATTTGGTGCGGATGGGTGTGGCCAAGGCCCGCTATAGCAGCTCTCTTTCCGAGCAATCAGTGCCGGTAACTCCAACTGCCATGGTGATTGGTGGTGGTGTGGCAGGTCTCACTGCGGCCGAGAGTCTTGCTGATCAGGGTTACCAATGTACCCTGGTGGAGAAAGCCCCCGGTGTAGGTGGTCATCTTGCGAAGATGAAGTCCACTCTCCAGGGCGATGGTGTTGCCCCGGTTCTTAAGGACCTGGTTGACCGGGTAAAGAAAAATAAGAATGTTGATATTCTTACCCATAGTGAATTAACAGAAGTAAGTGGTTTTGTTGGCAATTTTACTTCTATTGTCAAAAGTAATAAGGGCAAGAAGGCGCAGGAACATACTGTTGATCACGGGGTAATGGTTATTGCCACCGGTG
This sequence comes from uncultured Desulfobulbia bacterium, assembly GCA_964653055.1. GTDB lineage: Bacteria > Desulfobacterota > Desulfobulbia > Desulfobulbales > SURF-16 > CAZZCA01. The sequence goes on from CAZZCA010000001.1 coordinate 187,415, forward strand.
GTAGTGAGTATCGGCCTAAACTCTATATGCTTGGTAAGGCGAAAAAGGTTATTACCCAGCAGGATCTGGAAACCAGACTTGCCGGTAAGGCCAAGAACAGGGCTCCGGATTCGGTGGTCATGATTCAATGTGCCGGCAGCCGTGGTGAGGACCTTGGTTATTGCAGCAAGGTATGTTGTAATAATGCAGTGAAAAATGCTTTGAAAATCAAGGAGATCAATTCTTCCTCCCAGGTAATTGTCCTTTATCGTGATATGCGTACCTATGGTTATGCCGAGGATGCTTATCAGGAAGCAAGGGAGAAGGGTGTTGTTTTTATCCCCTATGAGGTTGATAAACGGCCCAAGGTCCAGAAGAAAGGGACCAGCGTTGTGGTTAACTTCTTTGACCCGATTCTGGGTGAGAAGGTAACCATTAACCCGGATCTTATCACCTTGAGTGTTGGTATGGTTCCGGAAGATCCCGATAGCCTCAGTAAGCTGTTGAAGATCCCGGTGAATGAAAATAAATTTTTCCTCGAAGCCCATGTTAAACTGCGGCCGGTGGAATTGCCTGTGGAAGGGGTCTATGTCTGCGGTCTGGCCCATTCTCCCAAACCAGTTGATGAAATTGTGGTTCAGGCCCAGGCTGCTGCTGCTAAAGCTGCTATCCCGCTGGTTAAGGGGCATGTTTCGGTTGAGCCCATTGTCTCCACCATTGATAAGGATAAATGTATCGGCTGTAGCATCTGTGCCAACCTCTGTCCCTATGCGGCCATTCAGATGCTGAAGGTTGGCAAGAAGAGGAAGGCTGAGACCATTGCCGCTTCCTGTAAGGGCTGTGGGATATGTTCTTCCCGTTGTCCCACTCATGCAATTGACATGGGTGGATTTACCAAGGAACAGATCATGGCCCAGATTGAGGCCTTTGCAGCGTTATAATTAATTAGGAGTTAAAGAGATGAGCAAAGAAGAATTTAATCCCAAGATTTTGGGTTTTCTCTGTAACTGGTGTTGTTATGCGGCTGCGGATGCTGCCGGGGTTTCCCGTTACCAGTATCCACCTAATCTGCGGACCATCAGAGTTATGTGTACCGGCAGGATAGATCCTCTTTTTATTCTGCGTGGTTTTGCTGAGGGTGCCGCCGGCATCTTCACCGGCGGCTGACAACTTGGCGAATGCCATTACCAGTTTGGTAATTACGATGCCATGGGTGTTAACGGACTTGTTCACAAGATTCTTAGTGAAATTGGAGTCAATCCTGAACGATATAATCTCAAGTGGGCTTCTGCTGCTGAGGCCCCCCGCTTTGTTCAGCTGATCACTGATTTTACTGCCAAGGTAAAGGAACTCGGTCCCCTTGGCCATGCTGAGGGTATTGATCCGGAAGAGATGAAGGCAAGACTAGAAAAGGCTGTTGCCCTGGTTGAGAGCAAAAAACTACGGATGACCTTTGGAACCACCACCAGAACCATGCGTAAGGATAATGATTATTCTGATGAGCATATCACTGAGCTGATTGATGCCAAGCTCAGCAAAACCATTAGCGCCGGTCTCTAAGGTCTTTTGGGTAGATTAAGATGTAAAGGGTTCAGGCGCTTGCCTGGACCCTTTTTTTATGGATGTTTATTCCATGATGAGACTTGGCATAGATACGGGAGGGACATTTACCGATTTTGTCCTCTATGACGGTCAGGAGATTACTACCTATAAGGTTCTCTCTACGCCGGATGACCCTGCCCGGGCCATTGTCCACGGGCTGACTCATCTTTTCCCAGGTGCTGACAGCTTCAGCCTGCCACCTGGGCTGGAAATTGTCCATGGTACCACCGTGGCTACCAACGCTTTTCTTGAGCGGAAAGGGGCAAAAACCCTGCTGGTGACCACCAGTGGCTTTGAGGATGTTATTTTCATAGGTCGCCAGAACAGGGCGGCTCTTTATGATCTTGAGATAACCAGGCCACCAGAGATTGTCAGTGCTGATCAATGTGTCGGGGTTGAAGAGCGGATGACCTGGCAGGGTGAAATCCAGCAGCCTCTTGCTCCTGAAACAGGGGCCATGCTCAGGTCTATCTGTGCCGGCTCTGGAATTGAGTCCGTGGCGGTATGTCTGCTCAATTCCTATATAAATCCCGACCATGAAGAGAAGGTGGCAGTAGAACTTGCTGAAATTGATTTGCCCCTTACCCTGTCCTGTCGTCTGCTTCCGGAATTCCGGGAATATGAACGCACCAGTACCACCCTGATCAACGCCTATCTCGGGCCGGTGGTTTCCGGCTATATTGCAAGACTTTGCCGCCGGCTCGGCTCCCACTCCCTTTATATCCAGCAGTCCAATGGCGGTGTTCTGCCGGCAGACGGCATTGGTGAGCGGGCGGTACATACCCTTTTGTCCGGTCCGGCCGGCGGGGTGCAGGGTGCCTGGCAGCTTGCCGGGGAACTTGGCATAAATAAAATTATCACCTTTGATATGGGCGGGACCTCCACCGATGTTTCCCTCTGTGAAAATGGCCCATTACTCACCCGGGATTATGTAATCGATCAATACCCGGTCCGAACTCAGGTAATTGATATCCATACGGTGGGGGCCGGAGGTGGCTCCCTGGCCCATATTGACGATGGAGGTCTCATACATGTTGGGCCGGCCAGTGCCGGAGCCGATCCCGGGCCGGTATGCTATGGTCGGGGCCACCAATTGACTGTAACCGATGCCAACATCTTTCTGGGCCGGCTGTTACCGGAAAATTTCCTCGGTGGCCGGATGGAGCTTGAACCTGGGCGGGTATGCGAGAAGATGAAAAGCCTCGGTGCCCAGCTTGGCCTGTCGGCAAACCAGGTGGCCCTGGGGATTATCCGGATTGTCAATATGGAGATGGTTAAGGCAGTGCGTAAGGTCTCCCTTGAACGGGGTCATGATCCTCAGCAATGTGCCATGTTTTCTTTTGGTGGCTCTTCCGGGCTCCATTGCTGTGAACTTGCCCGGGAGCTCGGGGTCGGCAGGGTCATTATCCCGGGTCGCGCCGGGATTCTCTCCGCCCAGGGCATGATCATGGCCGACCCTGTTCTTGAGGCCAGTAAGGCGGTATTCCTCCAGGGCAGGGAGATTGATATTGAAAAACTTAATGATATATTTTCTTCTCTTGTAAATGCCAAAATGGCGGAGTTCAACAAGCTCTGCCATGGCGGAGAGCTGCGGGTTGACCGGTCTCTTGATATTCGCTATCAGGGGCAGTCTCATGAGTTAACAGTTGAGTTTAGTGATGATTTTGTCAGCAGTTTTCATCAATTACATGAGAGATATTTTGGTTACAGTTTGGTGGAAAGGGAATTGGAGCTGGTATCTATTCGATGCCGGCTTACCATGCAGCGTTCGGCCATGGCTCTGCCAATTATCCCTGAAGAAGATCATCCCCCTCTTTCTTTTGGGTTAACGCCGGTTATTTTTCCTGACGGAATGCGAGAGGTGGCTTTGGTCGAGAGGGAGCAGCTGCGGCCAGGGCAAAAGTTGGCCGGCCCGGCTCTTATAATTGATGATTACACCACCATCATGATCACTGATGATTTCAGGATGGAAGTGGATTCCCTGGCTAACCTGGTATTAACAAGATTGGGTGATGGATAATTAACCTTGACCTGTAAATTTTCTCGAGACATTATTAACTAAGGTTTTAATTTTTCAGTTCAGAGATCCTCAGCCCGGAGATAAGGTAATGGCGCCGGAAATGGTTGACCCCGTAGACCAGTTGAACCTGCCCCGGATTCTTATGCTTTGTTCGTCGCCGGCTATCTGTAACCATATTAAGCAATTTCTGACAGAAGATTATCAGTTGACCATAACCGACCAGTTTGCAGATATTGTGTCCCTGGTTGTCAGGATGCACCCGGATCTGTTGATTATTGAGGGTGCGGCCCATGCCTGGGCCGGTCTTGATGCCTGCAGGTCAGTACGAAGCCAGATTGCTGTGCGGGATCAGCCTTCAATAATGCTTTTTGGCCCGGAAGATGATGACATAATTGAGCAGTCATTTAAGGCTGGGGCGGATGAGTATGTCCGGGAGCCCATGCATTGGGCTCTCTTTGCTCATCGGGTAAGGTTTCTGATTCAGAAAAAGCAGGCAGAGCTGGAGTTTAATCTCTTTACTGACCAGTTGACCAGCAGTAACCGGGAGCTGAAGGATTTTACCTATGTAGTCTCCCACGACCTCCAGGAGCCTCTGCATCTGGTAAAGGCCTTTAGTACAAAGCTCATGGCTGGTTTCGCCGATGAGCTCGGGCAAAAAGGTCAGACCTATGTTCAGCGGATAGATTCAGGGGTTGAGCGGATGCAGGGCTTGATCGACGGACTCTTGCATTACTCCCGGGTTACCGGTAAAATCAGTGATTATACTCCCATCAATTTAATGAATATTGTAGGGGAGGTTGCTTCTGATATGGAGATCAGGGTCAAGCAGCTTAGCGCTATCCTCAAGGTTGGTAATCTGGGGGTAATTGAGGCGGACCCACTGCAGATGCGGCAATTATTTCAGAACCTGATTGGCAATGCCCTGAAATTTGCCTCATGTCGAGAGACTCCCAGGGTGGATATCTTCCGGACATCATGCAGCTTCAAGGCAGAGCTTGGCCCGGTCTGTGAATTTGTGGTCCGGGATAATGGAATCGGCTTTGATGAGAATTATAAGGAGCAGATTTTCGGTATTTTCAAGCGTCTCCACGGCAGGGAAGAGTACGACGGAGCCGGGGTTGGTCTGGCTATATGTAAAAAAATAGTGGAACGTCATGGCGGCCGGATAACTGCTCGTTCCATTCCCAATGAGGGTGCTGAGTTTGCGGTGGTTTTACCCCGCTATCGTGGTCAGAAAAAACGAGATTAATTTTAACGATATTAATAATTGGAGACAGAATAATGGCAATTTGGGCAAGGTTGTTTTTTTTGATGATGGTTTTCCTGATAACCCCGGTAGCAGCTTGGGCCGGTGAAATTGATGTTGATAAGAAATTAAAGGAGGCAGTGGCAATTTTAAACGAAATTAATGCCATTCCTGAACAGGCAATTCCACCTCAATTACTGGCAGATGCCCATGCTGTGGTGGTGATTCCCGAGCTGATTAAGGCCGGTTTCATCATTGGCGCCAGGCATGGCTCCGGCCTGATGATGGTGCGGGACCTTAATGGTTTCTGGCATTATCCGGTGGTGGTCACCATGACCGGTGCCAGCATTGGCTGGCAGGTCGGGGCCCAGTCCACCGATGTTGTCTTTGTTTTTAAGAGTATGGAGAGTGTGGAGGCCATTGAAAAGGGTAAAATCACCCTGGGAGCGGATGCCTCGATTGCCGCTGGTCCGGTTGGCCGTCATGTAGAAGCGGGTACCGATCTGACCATGAAGTCGGAAATCTATTCATATTCCCGTAGTCGCGGTTTGTTTGCCGGTGTTTCTTTTGAGGGCAGTGCTCTCCAGATCGACCAGGATGCCACCTGGAAATTATATTCTCTGCCGGTATATGATGTACTCCATAAGACCGGGATGAAGAGGGTGCCGGAAGGTGCGGATAAATTCCGTAAGACCCTTCTTGATTATCTCAAATAATCAATTACTTGATCTGCAGTTGGCGCTTGAGGTTGCTGGCCACCAGCGGGGCAATTGAAAAGACGTCAAGGAGTTCGTCAGAGCAGATGCCGGGGAAGGTATCTGCTCCGATGATGCGGTTGATGCCTGCTTCTTTGAATTTGCGGCGGGCATCACCGGCCAGAACCAGATGGGTGGCAAAGAGGATGGTGTCAGTTGCCCCTGCCTCCCGGCATCGCTGGGCGGTCTGGATAATGGAGCCCCCGGTTCGAATCATGTCGTCGCAGATAATGGCGGTTTTATTCTTAACCACCCCTGCCACCTGGCCCACCATGGTCTTGTCCATGGCAAAGCGGTCTTTGTCCGCTGCCGTATGGGGGGCGTCCAGTAAACCAGCCAGGGAGGCCACCCATTTACTCCGGCCATAATCAGGTGAGACCAGGGCAAAATCGCCTAGTCCCAGCGATTTGATCTTGTTGACAATAAGCTTGTCGCTGTGGATGTGCTGGGTATGTACCCCGCCGTTATGGGCGTGGAGAACAGCTTCGGAATGCAGGTCGATGAAGGCGACAAAGTCAGGCTGCGCCCGGAATATCTGTCTGGTTCGGGTGATACCCTTGGGGATCTCGTTGATACCGGGCTTGGTGCGTTCCATGGTGGAGTATCCCAGGTATGGAACAACCACATTAACCGATCTGGCCCGGTAATGATGGGCGCCGTCAATAAGATCGATGAGCTCCTGCTGGCAGGTGTCGTCTGGAGTGCTGCCGATGATGATTAATTCCTTGCCTGCTATCTTTTCCGGAAAGGCATGATAGATCTCACCGTCGCTGAATGTTTTTTGGGTAATTGGGGTGGCAGTCAGATTCAATTCCCTGGCAATTTTCCCTGCCAGTTCCTGGGAAGCTTCGTTGGCAATTATTATAATGTCCTGGAGGCCTGTTCTATGCATGTTCTTTCCCAATAAATTTTAATTTAGCAGCAGCCAGCTTATTTCATAAATGGCAGCATCTCTTTGAAGGCGTCAGTGCCTGCCTGGTGCAGGAGCTCGTAGATGATCATCTCTGTGGGGCCAACTGCTGCTCCCATCTGGTGGAGACGATCAAGGGCCAGGGGGATATTTTTTTTGTTGCGGGATGATACCCCGTCACTTACCAGCCAGGGAGCCAGGCCGGCATCCATGGCGCCAAGGGCTGTCTGATAGATGCAGATATGGGCCTCGGCCCCGGCCATGATCACCGTATCAACGGTATTGGCCAGCTCCCGGGTCAGATGGATAAAATCATCATTGGCAAAACAATTGAACTGGGTCTTGTCCGGCCAAGTTCTTCCCCTGAGAAGGGCATCAATCTCAGGGACAAAGGGACCCAGACCTTTTTTATATTGGCTGGTGGCCAGGATGGGGAATTCAAGGGTCTGGGCACAACGAATGAGCAGCTCAATATTGGTGATCATCCGCTGTGGTTTATGAACCGCTGCCAGTAATTTCTTCTGGGGGTCAATGATGAGCAGGCAGCAGCGTTCCGGGGTAAGAAGGTGTGATTTTTTCATCATGATTGTCTTTTTAGCATACCAAAGGGTTAGGAACAAGCTCTCTTCCCTTATCCACCCTTAGAAAAACCTTGACAGCCTTATATTTTATTTATAGAAGAAATGTATTATTATCAATTTAGAGTATAATCCCTTCCTGAATTAATCCAAATAGGAACAATTCGTTATAATAAATTAGTTTTCATCCTGACCGGGGATTTTTTTTGATTCTTTTGTTGAGATGAGACTGTGCCAATCCAGGTGTTTTGCACCTGTCTTATTGTTCTTTAAATACCTGACTCTGATTTTCGCCATAATTTTTTTCTTGTCAGTTTATTTAATTTCAGGTGTTTCTGCCGGTTCATGAAGATGACGGTTTTTTATCAAAAGGTTAAGGAGTAAGTCGAGTAAATGGATCTTAATGAGTTAAAAGCGAAGAAGATTAACGAGTTGACCAAGCTTGCCAAAGAACTGAAGATTGAAGGCTTCAGTGGAATGCGCAAGCAGGAATTGATTTTTGCCATTACCAAGGTGAAAACCAAGGGGAATGACAAGGGCGGCCTAGTTACTGTAAATGGGGTCCTTGAGGTTCTTCAGGATGGCTTTGGTTTCCTCCGGGCACCTGATTATAATTACCTGCCCGGCCCCGATGATATCTATGTCTCGCCTGCCCAGATCCGTCGTTTTAATCTCCGGACCGGTGATACGGTGGAGGGTGTTGTCCGGCCTCCCAAGGAGGGAGAGCGTTATTTTGCCCTGCTTAAGGTCAGCCAGGTGAATTTTGTCTCGCCGGACAAGGCCAAGAACAAGACTCTTTTTACCAACCTTACCCCCCTGCACCCCAATGAGCGTTTTGTCCTGGAGGATGATCCCAAGAATTTCTCCACCCGGATCATGGACATGATCGCCCCCATTGGCAAGGGTCAGCGTGGTTTGATTGTGGCTCCGCCCCGTACCGGTAAAACCGTGTTGATTAAGGATGTTGCCAACAGTATTCTGGCCAACCATAAAGAAGTGGTACTCATAGTTCTGTTGATTGATGAGCGGCCGGAAGAGGTTACCGACATGGCCCGTTCGGTTGATGCCGAGGTAATCAGTTCAACCTTTGATGAACCGCCCCAGCGCCATATTCAGGTGGCGGAAATGGTTATTGAGAAGGCAAAGCGCCTGGTGGAGCATAAGAAAGATGTCGTAGTCCTTCTTGATAGTATTACCAGGCTGGCCCGGGCCTATAATATCGTCGCCCCTTCCAGTGGTAAAATTCTGTCCGGCGGGGTTGATGCCAATGCCCTGCATCGGCCTAAGCGTTTTTTTGGTGCCGCCCGTAATATTGAAGAGGGTGGCAGCCTGACAATCATCGCCTCGGCCTTGATTGAAACCGGCAGCCGGATGGATGAGGTGATTTTTGAGGAGTTCAAGGGAACTGGTAATATGGAGATTATTCTCGATCGCAAGATGGCAAACCGTCGTCTTTATCCCTCCATGGATATTAGTAAGTCCGGAACCAGGAAAGAGGAGCTTCTGCTTGATCCGGACGTAATAAATCGGATGTGGATCCTGCGTAAGCTCTTGGCTACCATGAATCCTGCGGATGCCATGGAATTTCTCATGGATAAAATGAAGGGCACCAAGACTAACGATGAGTTCTTCCAGATGATGAATGGCTGATCCTGGCTGCTAAATTATTTTACCAATAAACCAGCTAAGCCTTGCAAAAAATCGCTACTGGGATATATTTACATGTTTAATGTTGTTTGTCGGCTTGCCAGAAGGTCGGGCAAGTGTTTTTATTAAATAAATTTATTTTTTTAAATAGAAGTATCCGTCTCAATGTGAAACGGATCAGGAGGATAAGGAAATGAGAAAAGGCATCCACCCTGAATGTCATGAGATTATGGCTTCCTGCGCCTGTGGGAATGAGGTTGCTCTTAGTTCGGTCAGTAAAGAGATGAGAGTTGAGATCTGTTCAGCCTGCCATCCTTTTTTCACCGGCAAACAGAAACTTGTTGATACTGCTGGTCGGGTTGAGAAATTCCTGAAAAAATATGGTCGTAAAACTGATACCAAGTAGTTGTTGACAGTTTTTCACCCTGTTTGTTTGCCGGGCTGGTTCTGATCCAGCTCGGTTTTTGTTTTTGCGCTCCATTTTACGGAGACTCTTTATGACCGGCCCTTGCCAGGTCATATTCATTTTCATTTGGTTGGAATCTGATGTTTGCTCAATTTGATAATCTTGACGAAAAACTGCAGGAACTGGAAGGGAAGCTGGTTGATCCGGCTGTTCTCGGTGATCAGCACGAGTACGGCAAGGTTGCCAAGGAGCATGCCCGGGTAACCAGGCTCCATGACCTCTATCAGGAGTTTAAACAGGTGGAGCAGGAACTGGCAGATAGTCAGGAGCTGCTTCAGGTGGAAGATGATGATGAGATGCGGGAGCTTGTGAAAGCGGAGATTAATGATCTCAGTCAGCATCGGGAAAAACTGGAAAATGATCTGCGGATCATGCTGTTGCCCCGGGACCCCAACGATGAAAAGAATACCTTGCTTGAGATTCGGGCCGGAACCGGTGGTGACGAGGCTGCCCTTTTTGTCAGTGACCTTTTTCGGATGTATTCCAAATATGCCGAAATGCAGGGCTGGAAGGTCGAGGTCATGAGCAGTAATCCCATCGGGATTGGTGGTTTCAAGGAGATTATTGCCCTGATCAGCGGTAATCAGGTATTCAGTAAGATGAAATTTGAATCAGGAGTCCATCGGGTCCAGCGGGTACCGGAAACTGAAACTCAGGGTCGGGTTCATACCTCTGCAGTTACTGTTGCTGTTATGCCGGAGGCAGAAGAGGTGGAGCTCAAGATTGATCCCAATGAACTTCGTTTTGATGTGTTCCGCTCATCCGGTCCCGGCGGCCAGAGTGTTAACACCACTGATTCGGCAGTGCGGATAACCCATCTGCCCACCGGCCTCATTGTTACCTGTCAGGACGAGAAATCCCAGCATAAAAACAAGGCCAAGGCCCTTAAGGTTATGCGGGCAAGGCTGCTTGATCAGGTCGAACAGGAACAGAAGGACCGGATCTCCCAGGAGCGAAAGAGTCAGGTAGGCACTGGTGATCGCAGTGAACGTATTCGTACCTATAATTACCCCCAGGGCCGGTTGACTGATCATCGGATAAATCTCACCATCTATAAGCTTGATGATGTGATGATGGGCAAGCTTGATTCGGTTGTTGACCCTCTTATTGCCCATAGTCAGGCCGAGACCCTGAAAATTATCCAATAGGGGTTTTTGCCTGTCTTATCCCCGGGGAAGGGTCCAGTAAGATGAAAAAGGCGGTTGATCTTTATAGCAAGGGAAGCAGGAAGCTTAATCAGGCCGGGATTGCCGATGCCGACATTGATGCTGCCCTTCTTGTCGGTCATCTCCTGGGTCTTGATCGAACTTCTATTTTTCTGTCCGAAGATCCCGTTCCCTCCTTCCTTATTGATAAATACCATGATCTGCTCAGCCGTCGTCTTGCTCATGAGCCTCTTGCCTATATTGTCGGCGAGCAGGAATTTTGGTCACTAACCTTTAAGGTCAGTCCCCAGGTTCTGATTCCCAGGTCTGAAACAGAGATAATGCTGGAGCTGGCCTTGGAGGTCTTTAGGGAAGATTTTGCTCAATGTCGGGGCCCTGTTCTTGATCTGGGTACTGGCAGCGGTGTGGTGGCAGTGGTGCTGGCTAAGGAATTACCCGGGGTAGAAGTGATAAGCGTTGATCTGTCCCGTGAGGCCCAACGGGTGGCCCAGGAAAATGCCCGTCGGCACGGGGTGGCTGATCAGATAAGTTTTGTTAATGGCGACTGGCTCTTCGCCTTTCGTCAGCAGCCTGTTTTTGAGTTTGCCATTGCTAATCCCCCCTATATTGCCCCTGAGTCATTTCCTTCTCTCCAGCCGGAGGTGGTTGATTTTGAACCGCACCTTGCCCTGGACGGAGGCAGCCAGGGGATGGATCAGGTTCGGCGCCTGTTACCCCAATTGGTAGCGTGTTTAAGGTCGGGGGGGTGTTTTTTTATGGAGATTGGCAGTGATCAGGGGCAATTGGTCATGGACTATGCCCATTCTCTAACCAGTTTTGAGAATCTTGTGGTATATGATGATTATGCCGGTTTGCCTCGAATACTCCACGGGAGACGTAAATAATGGATAAGATCATAATTGAAGGTGGTTGCCCCTTAAATGGCGAAATCCCCATCAGTGGTGCCAAAAATGCGGCCCTTCCCTTAATGGCTGCCACCATTCTCTGTCCTGGAACCCATATTCTGCGTAATGTCCCTGATCTTCGGGATGTCCGCACCATGCTCAAGCTTCTTGAAACCCTGGGGGCCACCTGGCAATGGACCGGAGACTCTGCCATTGAGATAAATTCCGATGGAATTTCTAATTTCGAGGCATCCTATGACCTGGTCAAGACCATGCGGGCCTCGGTGCTGGTTCTGGGTCCTCTGGTCGCCCGCCTGGGCCGGGCCCGGGTTTCTCTGCCCGGTGGCTGTGCCATTGGTGCAAGACCGATAAATTTTCATATGACAGGTCTGCAGGAGCTGGGGGCCGAAATTGAACTGGCCCAGGGCTATGTGGAGGCTATTCAGCATAATGGTCTCAAGGGGGGTAGTGTCTATTTTGATGTACCTTCGGTTACCGGTACCGAGAATATCCTGATGGCAGCGGTTCTGGCCAGGGGTTCAACCATTATAAAAAATGCGGCCCGGGAACCGGAAATCGGCAACCTGGTGGATATGTTAATTGCCATGGGTGCTGATATTGAAGGCCGTGGCACGGGTATACTGACCATCCATGGGGTGGGGGAACTTGGGGCAGCTGAAATTGATATTATTCCCGATCGGATAGAGACCGGAACCTATCTTATGGCTGCGGGGGCAGCCGGTGGCGAGGTTGTTCTCACTGGCTGTAATCCGGGGCACCTTCCTTCTCTGCTGGCAAAATTAAGAACAGCCGGGCTGGAGCTTGAAGAGGGGGTTGATACGATTCGGGTTGCTCGCCGGGGGGTGATTAACAGTGTTGATGTTCAGACTATGCCTTACCCTGGTTTTCCCACAGACCTCCAGGCCCAGATGATGGCCCTGATGACCGGCAGTAACGGTTTGAGTGTGATCCATGAGACTATTTTTGAAAACAGGTTCATGCATGTTGCCGAGCTGCGACGGATGGGGGCTGATATCCGGGTAACCGGGGCCCAGGCCGTGGTCAATGGCGGTGGTCGTCTGACCGGAGCTCCGGTGATGGCTACTGACCTTCGGGCCAGCGCTTCTCTGGTCATTGCCGGTCTGGCCGCCCAGGGGATAACCGAGATCTCCCGGGTTTATCATCTTGATCGTGGTTATGAGAATCTGGTGACCAAATTAGTCAGCACAGGTGCTTCGATCAGCCGGGAGAAAGAGACTTAAGGGCCTTGGCCAGGGCCTTGTGGTGGACCTTGCCGGCAAAATGGAGAGCTGATTTACCAGTAACCGGATCAAAATTGCTGGGGTCGGCCACACAGAGATATTGAACCTCCCGGGCGATTGTTTCCAGGGCCTTATCCCGGCTCAGGCCGATGATTTTTTCACATACCTGCCAGCTGGCGCCACAGGAAGCACCCCTGATTACTTCAATGGATTTTATTTTATCCTGGCTGACCTCCACCCGATATTCCGGGATGCCAAATTGCTCTCCGTACTGGCCAAGACCGGCCAGTCTTCCCAGGCCGCAACAGGTAAAGGGACTGATCGCACCCGGTCGTTGGATGCCGGCGGCGATAATTGGGATTTTTTTGTCCGTGCAGATATTGATCAGGTGGTCAATCAGGTCCGGGTGTTTGAGAAAGCTGAGAACAAGGTCGCCGTCGAAAGCATCCGGGAAAAATTCTTCCGGTTCGTCAATGAAGTCAGGGAGGCTGGCAGGCAGGTCGAATATTTTTTTGATGTTAAGGTTCCGGCCGTATTGATGTAAGCCGGCTATTTTAACGGTTCCGGAGCCTGCCTGCTGAAAGATAATTAATTGATCCATTCAGGTCAGTGGGTCATGTTGCTGATCTCGTCAGTGGCGGTGGTGGCGAATATTTCGTCAAATTCAAGGATAATTCTGGTTTTGGAGGCTTCCACTGTCTCATAGGGCAGGTCGAGAATCAGGGCCACGTCGTCCAGGCCACGGCCCTGGCCGAAATGCTGTTCTGCGATGATTATTTTGAGAAAATCGTCCTTGATCAACGGGCGCATTTGTTCGTCAATATCGTGTAAAACTTCGCATGCCTGGGCAAAGGTTTTGCCCATGGATATTTCATGTCGCATCCGGATGACAGCCTGTTCATAGATGCTGTCATCTTCTTTCTGCCTTATCTCTTTGTTATGTTTAGGGTCGGTCTGTTGGGTCATCTATATTATCTCCGAAAAGAATATGGTTAATTTGGGCCTGAAATTACCAGAAAAGAAATAAGTCACCAACCTATTTTTTGTTCTTGGGTTATTGTTGACAGCAGCGGTGCAGGATTTTCTCGATCCGTTCCTGGTCATAATCATTGAGTCGCCAGACCTTGGCCAGGGCCAGAGCGTTTTTAGCGATTTTTTCTATATCAGTGGCAGGGATTTCCAGTTCTTCCAGTCGGGTAGGTGACTTGATCTGGTTAAACCAGTTTTCCAGGAGTTCAATTCCCTTACAGGCAGTGGCCAGGTCATCCCCTTTAAGGTCAAACAGGCGACGGCCAAGCTGGGCAAATTTTTCAGGACTTTCTTCAGTCTGGTCTTTGAGCCAGCCCGGCATCACCACACTCAGCCCGGCCCCGTGGGCAACATTGTAAATAGCGCTCAGCGAATGCTCAATCATGTGCATGGGAAAACCAACAAGGCCCAGACCTGCTGCGGTCCAGCCGTTTAAGGCCAGGGTGGTGCACCACATAAGATCAGCCCGGGCTGCATAATCTTCAGAGTTAATCAGAACCCGATTACAGCTGTCCATGATATTAAGGATAAGCCCCTCCATGAACCTATCCTGCACCGGGGTTGCCGGGTCTTTGGTGGTAAAATAGAATTCCAGGATATGGGCAATGGCATCCACTGCACCATAAGCTGTGTAATCAGGGCCCACACTATAGGTGAGGGTGGGGTCAAGGATGGATACCTTCGGACAGAGAAGACGATTGCCGGTGCCGAATTTATGGTTATTTTCTTCATTAGTAATGACCATACCACCGTTCATTTCCGAACCAGCGGCTGCCAGAGTAAGGACACAGACCAGGGGGATGGTTTTTTTAATGCTTTTCTTCCCCCGGAAGAACTGCCAGACATCATGGTCAACCAGGGCGCCGGCACTGATGGCCTTGGCAGAGTCAATAACAGAGCCGCCACCGGCAGCAACGATAATATCTATTTTTTCTTCTTTGGCAATTTTGACCCCTTGGCGGACATGGCTTAAGGTGGGGTTTGATTTTACGCCCCCATATTCAATAATCGAAAGACCTTCTTCGGCAAGGTGTTGGCGAATTTTATCCAGGGTGCCGTTTGCTCCCAGGCTTTTCTGACCATAGATTAATAATACTTTTTGCCCGAGTTTTGCGGTTTCAGGGCCGATCTGGGGCAGGGTGTTCTGGCCGAAGATTATGGTGGTGGGGCTATGGAGGACAAAGTTCTGCATGGGGTCTCGCTTTTTCAATTAATAGACAGAGATAAATATAGGCATTGATGGCAGTACTGTCAATTTCACTAATAATCTTATTAATAATTGCTGCTTACTCCTCAGTCTTTTCTGTCCTGGGTTTTTAGTGCATTTCCCATAGTTACCCATGGCAAGTGTCAAAGATAAAGATTTGACCCCTGATCACCCCACAAGTGTCAAAGATAAAGATTTGACCCCTGATCA
>CAZZCA010000001.1:202475-308165 GCA_964653055.1 uncultured Desulfobulbia bacterium
TGACCCCTGATCACCCCATCAACTGTTTTCCTCCTGCTATTGGCCTCGGGAATGGATGCTCTGGTGATAAGCCGCTTTCCGGCAACCAGCAGTGAGGTTAAGAGAATGATCCCCATGCCAATAAATATCTTTGTCTAATGGCACTTGGTTTGATAGGCTAAGGGGGAGAGAGGGTTTGGTTTGTTAAGGCAGGTCATAAGATATGGAGAGTGCATGGATCTTACTGACAATGGGAAGGTTGGCTCAAGGGAAGGTGGGATTATAGCCAGGGTTCTGCTGGTGGATGATGTGGCGTCCAACCTCACTGCTCTTGCCAGGTTTCTTCGGAAGGTTGATGCCGATGTTGTCATGGCCACTTCCGGGGCCGAGGCCTTGAGCTTGATGCGACAGCAGCAATTTGCCCTGGTTCTCCTTGATGTCATGATGCCGGATATGGATGGTTATGAGACGGCCCATCGCATGCGGCAGGACCCTGATATTGTAGAAGCACCGGTTATTTTTATCACCGGTGTCCGTAAAAAGAATGAGAATATCTTTAATGGTTACCGGGTAGGGGCGGCTGATTATCTGATCAAGCCGGTGGACCCTGAGATTGTCCGGAGCAAGGTCCAGGTCTTTGTCACTCTTTACCGGCAGCAGCAGGAGATTCTCCGCAAGAGCAGAGAACTTGCGCGACTGAGGGAACGGCAGGAGCTGGAAAAAGACCTGCGCAAGATGCGGACCATGGATGTGGCAGGGGTTCTGGTTGGCGGCATGCTCCATGATTTTAATAATCTTCTCATGGGGATTATGGGCAATATTGAGCTTGCCAGAATGATTTCAGAGGCTGATCGTCGCCAGCAGATTCTTGATCAGGGCCTGCGCGGGGTCAAAGCTGCCCATGCCCTGACCTCTTACCTGGGAATTTATGCCAGGGGCGGTGAGCCGCTGGTTTCTTCATTGGACATGAACGAATTGCTTGTTGAGGTATTTGATCCCCTGGCTGAGAAGGACGGAATAGACCTGCGGTATCAAGTTGAGGAGCTGGCTCCGGTCTGGGCAGATCGGGAGCAGATTCGCTTGGTATTAAATAACGTGGCTGCCAATGCTCTTGAGGCAATGGCAGACGGGGGAGTGTTGACCGTGAGGGGGGCAATGGTGGCTGAGCGTCATCTCCGGGTTGCGGTAATCGATAATGGCTGCGGGGTTGCGGCGGAGATTGCTGACCATGCCTTTGATCCTTATTTTTCCAGTAAGGAGCGCGGTTCGCAAAAGGGGATGGGGATGGGGCTTCCTCTTTGTTATGCCATTATAAGCCGGCACGGTGGTCATATTGATTTTCGTTCCCAACCGGGGAAGGGCAGTGAAGTGGAATTTTTTCTGCCCTATGGTCGCAAGCCTGATCAGCCCGAGTTGCAATCAGTTATCGAGTAAGCGGCAGAGATTGACGAAATCTTCAATGGTCAGGTCTTCGGCCCGGACTTTTTCCTTGATCCCTGCTTTGGTCAAGGCATGAAGGATCTCTTCTTTATTAAAGTCAAGCAGGGGAGCGGCAGCCAGGGAATTGACCAGGGTCTTGCGCCGTTGCTGGAAGCCGGCCCGGACAATCTTCCTTAAAAATTCCGGCTGGTGGGGTGGCAGGGCTCGGGCCCGTTCCGGAACCGGCTGAAAGATTATCTTCACCACCACAGAATCAACTTTGGGACGGGGATAGAATTGACCCGGCCCCACATCGAGCAGGTTGACCACCCGGGCATTGGCGGCAAAGAGGACGGAGAGTATCCCATATTCCTTGCTGTTGGGCTTGGCAAGCAGGCGCAGGGCAACCTCTTTCTGCAGCATCACCGCCGCCCATTCAATGGATTTTTTATTATCCAGTAATTTGAATAATAGGGGGTTGGAGATAGAGTAGGGCAGGTTGGTGACAATTCTTAGGGGATGGCCGCATTCGTCGGCAAGTTTACTGAAATCAGCGGTTAACAGGTCCTGGTGGCGGAGGCTGACATTGGCAGCTAGCTGTTTTTCTTCCCTGTGCCAGTCGATGATCCCCCTGTCGATTTCCAGGCCGATTACCTCTTTAGCCCGCCAGGCCAGAGGTTCGGTAAGGGTTCCCAGACCCACCCCCAGTTCAAGGATGGTATCTTCTGATTTTACCCCAGCCAGATCGACAATCCTGGCAGCTGTTTCTGGATAAACGAGAAAATTCTGGCCCAGTTTTTTCAGTGGTGCCAGCTTGGTATTTTGTAGAATTTCTTTAATAGTGGGCATTTTACCTTGAGGGATTAATTGTTTTCATAGCTGTCGATGATCTTGTTGATCCGTTGCTGCCGTTTTCGGCGTAGCCTGCGGAAGAAGGTCAGGGCGTAAAGGTAGGATGCCATGGTAAAAGGCAGGGCGAGGACACTGCCTCCCACCACCATGACTGATGCTGCCTGCCAGCCAAGTTTGCTGATGGCGGTAAGGGTGGTTGTCAGGTCGGAATGACCGGATATCACCGCCATGATGGAATGGACCTGCTCCCAGGAAAGATCGTAGGGCATCAGCCAGTTGCCAATGCGCCAGGACAGGTAGTATTGGATAAAAAAGGTAAAGGGGTTGCTCACCACATAGCTTGCGACAATACCTGCCACCTTGCTGGCCCGCAGCATAACGGTGACCAGGAGGATAAGGACGGTGTGGAGGGGGATGGTGGGGGTAATGCCGATGAAGGTACCAATGGCCACCCCCCGGGCGATTTCACCCGGGTTACCCTGGAGTCTCAGGAAGCGCAGATAATAATAGCGGAAAAATCGTCTGTTCATCAGCTGGGCCGGGGCTGATTAAAGGTGGATCTGGAATAGACGTCAAGATCAAGGTCAGCGGGCGGGTGATTCTGAAGTTGGTGGTAGCCGGCCAGGGCGATCATGGCGGCGTTATCAGTACAGAACTCAACAGGCGGCATGGCAATCTTCAGGTTTTTTGCATGGCCCAACTTGCCAAGAAGCTGGCGCAGGCGTAAATTGGCTGCCACCCCGCCGGCGATGACAATGGTGTTTACCTGGTGCATTTCGGCAGCCTTTATGGCCTTGGCTGCCAGGATCTCCACCACTGCCTCCTGGAACGAGGCACAGATATGGGCAACAGGCAGTTGACCTTTTGCCTTATGGACGAAATTGGCCACCGATGTTTTAAGCCCGCTGAAGCTGAAGTCCAGGCTGTCCGGGGCAAGCCATGATCTGGGAAATTTAATGGCTGCCGGGTCGCCGTTGGCAGCCAGTTTGCCGATGATGGGGCCACCGGGATAGGGCAGGTCCAGTAATTTGGCAACCTTGTCAAAGGCCTCACCTGCAGCATCGTCTCTGGTCCGGCCCAGGAGGGTGAATCTTTCAGGGCTCTCTGCCAGAAAGATGCTGGAATGTCCCCCTGAGGCCACCAGGGCAATATAGGGAAATTCCACCTTGTCATGACCAAGGAAAACCGACAATAAATGACCTACCATGTGGTCAACCCCCACATAGGGGATCTGGCTGACCATGGCCAGGGCTTTGGTAAAAGAAAGGCCAACCAGCAGTGATCCGATGAGACCGGGACCCTGGGTGACGGCGAGGGCGTCAATGTCGCTGAGGGAGAGATCTGCCTGATCAAGGGCGACGCTGACCACTGGCCAGATGTCTTCCAGGTGCTTGCGGGATGCAAGTTCCGGCACAACCCCGCCAAAGGGAATGTGGATATCGATCTGGCTGTTGACAATATTGGCCAGGAGCCGGTTGCCATTTTCCATAATGGCGGCTGCGGTTTCATCGCAGGAGCTTTCGATACCTAAGATTATCATGGGCAATATCTGTTGGTTGTATTACGATTAGTTTTTTTAAAAAGAATATTTAAGATGAAAATAAGCCATTAGAACGGTTCAGCAATGAGTAAAATAGCACAAGAAATAGAAACAGACAATGACAGACGGCGGCAGCTCACCGATATGTTTGCCCGCTCGATTTCGTATCTCCGGGTTTCCTTGACCGATCAATGCAATCTCCGTTGTTTATATTGTAATCCCCAGGCCGTGGTCAGTAAGCAGGATAGCAGTGAACTCCTCAGCTATGAAGAGCTTCTGCGTTTGATTAGACTGGCGGTCAGGATGGGGATTACAAAAGTAAGGCTTACCGGGGGCGAGCCTCTGGTTCGGCGGGGGATTGAGGTATTTGTCCGGGGGCTGGCCCAGATCCAGGGCCTGGATGATATCCGTCTTACCACCAACGGGGTTTTATTGGCCCGTTACGCTGATGACCTGTTACTGGCCGGAGTGCGCAAGCTGAATATCAGCCTTGACACCTTGCGTCCCAAACGGTTTGCCGAGATTACCGGTCGGGACCTGTTTCATGATGTCTGGCGTTCCATTAACAAGGTCGGGGCCATGGGTTTTGCCTCGGTAAAGATCAATATTGTGGCCATGAAGGGGGTTAATGATGATGAGTTTGCTGATTTTGCCGCCCTGGCGCTGGAACGGAACCTTGAGGTACGCTTTATTGAGTTTATGCCGGTGGGCCAGTCCACTGTCTGGAGCCGGGATCGGTATATTTCAGCCGAAGATATCCGAAACAGTTTAAGCAATCAGGGCAGCTTTGAGCCGGTTGGCAACCGCAAATTTGACGGGCCGGCCAGAATGTATCGTCTGACCGCTGCTGACGGCAGGTCGGGCATGGTGGGCTTTATCAGCCCCATAAGCCATCGTTTCTGCGATAAATGTAATCGTCTGCGCCTGACTTCGGAGGGCCGGCTGCGTTCCTGCCTGCTCTCAGACGAAGAGACAGATATCAAGACCCTTCTCAGAAACGGGGCAGGCGATGACGAGTTAAGTCAGGCCATTGTCGAGACAATTCTGGCCAAGCCCGAACACCATAGCCTGTTTGAAAAGGAAAAGGTTAATTGCCATGGTGAAATGTCAAGGATTGGTGGCTGAGTTAAGGCTTTGGGGATAGGATCCCAGCCATTCAAAGAAAGAGGAGTTGCTCTTTAATTTCTGGCAGGCATCGGCAATAGCCTTGTCTTCGATATGACCGAGCAGGTCCAGAAAGAACAGGTATTTACCAGGTTCGCCTTTAAGAGGTCGTGATTCTATCCGGGTCAGGTTGATGTCTTGCCTGGCCAGAATGTCCAGGCTGTCGTTCAAGGAGCCGGCCCGATCAAGAAGACCGATGAGCAATGAGGTCTTGTCCCGGCCGCTCTGGCTGGGTGATTCCTGACCGATTATCAGAAAACGGGTGGTATTGCCCCGATAATCCTCGATTCCCCTGACTACTTCCTGTAATTGATAAGTTTTGATGGCCAGGGAGCTGGCAATGGCGCCGATGGCTGGATCTTTGGCTGCCATCTGTGCTGCCACCCCGGTACTGATCACGGTCTGGGTGGGGATTCCCGGTAATTGTTTCCGGAGCCATTGCCGGCATTGGGCCAGGGGCTGGGAATGGGAGGCAACCACTTTAATGTCTTTGATGTTTCCGGAGAAATTAACCAGATTATGCTTGATGTCGAGGAACTCCTCGCCGCAGATCTTGATTTTGCTTTTCATGAAGGCATCAAGGGAAGAGGTAACTGATCCTTCAATGGAATTTTCCACTGGCACAATGCCGTATTGAACCCGGCCTCTTTCCACCTCAAGAAAGATGTCTTCAATGGTTTCGATGGCTCGGAAACCGGCGGCATGACCGAAATATTTTACCCCGGCCAGATGGGAGAAGGTGGCTTCCGGTCCGAGGTAAGCAACCTCCACCGGTTTCTGGGAAAGGCGGCAGGTGGTGATGATTTCATGAAATATTGCCTGGAGCGATTGTTCGGGGAAGCGTTGTTCGTTATCCGCAAGCAGGCGTTCATATATCTGTCTTTCCCGAAGCGGGTCCCATTTGGCTTTGTTTTCTTTGGCCTTGAGCTGACCAATCCTGCCGGCACAATTGAGTCGGTTCTTGAGCAGGCTGAGGATTGAATTATCAATGGTGTCTATCTGGTCTCTGACTTCCAGTAATGCTTTTTTGATGTCTTCGGTCATGGTAATTATCTGATTTCCTGTATGGGTGAAGTTGCTGTTGTATTAGGCAAACTTCGTGTAATTTTAGTATGTTGAGAGTTAGATTTCCTGTTGACTGTAACTCTTCTTCTCATAAACTTAATATGTAATGCTAAAATCATCCATTATTTTCCTGATGATTTTTTTGGCGCTGGTTGTAATTATTTGCTTTGACCTTTTATTTGAACTGAATTTTCCTTGTTACTGGTTGTGAGCTCATGGGTTATTAAGGAGAGGTTTTTTGCCTTTTTTAAGTGGTAAATCTTTGTTTGTTGTTTCCCGCAATACCCTTGTGGGTTTAGCTGCCATGGTCTGGTATTGCGGTGGGTTTGTTCTGCTGGTGAAGGGGGCTGGTCTGCTTGTGGAGGCTGAGGCTCTGGAGCCGGGACGGGGGTGGCCATTAATGGCTGGTGTTTTTGCAATACTTCTGGGGGGGCTGAAGGCGGGATTTGTGTTTTGTGAATTCTGCAGGAAGAACCTAGCCAGGATAGCTGCCCTTAAGTCACCCAGGGTCTGGCAGTTTTTCCGGCCGGTTTTTTTTGTGTTTCTGGCAGCCATGGTTATGCTGGGGGCCATCTTGTCGAGGATGGCCCATAATGATTATTGCCTGTTAATTATGGTAGGGGTACTTGACATAAGTATCAGTGTTGCCCTTCTGGGAAGTAGTTATGTTTTTCGGGCCTGGAATAGATCTGCAAAATGATGGCTATTGTCTCCCGTGCTTTTCCTTATTGAAAATTGCTGAAAATTATTCTACTTTTAATTTCTCCAAACATCCTTTTCAGAATATGTTTTCTGGTTATTTAAAGGGTTATGGTAAAATTTGCAGTATCATCACTTAATTGAGGGCTCATAATGAAGGTTAAAAACTGGATGCAGCATAATCCAATAACCATTGAGCGTAGTGCCTTGCTCCAGGATGCCAAGGAATTAATGAAAAAACATTCCATCCGGCACCTGCCAGTTCTTGATGATGATCTTCTGGTTGGTTTCATCACTGAGAGTGATCTGCGTCATTTTGCATTTCCAGCCATGGTGGAAGACATTCCGGTTCATCAGGTCATGGTACTTAATCCGGTTACCATAAATGCCAATTCCAGTATCGAGGCAGCGGCCAAGCTCATTCATGATTATAAGATTGGTGGTTTGCCGGTGCTTGATCGGAAAAATCTGGTTGGTATTATCACCGCATCTGATCTTTTGTCGGCCTTTATTGAGGTCATGGGTCTGTTTAAAGCCTCCACCAGAATTGATGTGGTGATTAATAAGAGTGGTGGTCTGGAAGAGGTAACCAGGGTTATTAAGGAAAATAATTGTGATATTATCAGTGTTGCCATAGAAAGCCATGTTTCGCGCCGTAAAGTTCATTATTTCCGTCTGGAAAAATGTGATCCGGCGCCGGTGGTGGAGGCCCTTGATAAATTAGGACATAAAGTTGTTTCAGTAATGGAATAAGGAAATAATTGTGGCTGACCATAAAATTACCAAGACATATGATGAGATCAACGCCAGGATCAAAGCCGGTGAGGCGGTTGTAGTGACGGCTGAGGAAATGGTTGATGTTGTGCGCCGGCATGGACCGGAAGAGGCTGCCCGGAAAATAGATGTGGTTACCACCGGGACATTCTCTCCCATGTGCTCTTCCGGGGCCATGATCAATTTTGGCCATGCCTCCCCCACCCTTAAGGCGTCACAGGTCTGGTTGAATAATGTGGCTGCCTATGCAGGTCTGGCAGCGGTGGATATCTATATCGGTGCTGCTGAGATGCCGGATGATGATCCCCTGAACAAGATCTTCCCCGGGGAATTTCTCTATGGCGGTGGTCATGTGATTGAAGACCTAGTAGCTGGCCGGGAGGTAATGCTTCGGGCTGTTGGTTATGGCACGGATTGCTACCCCAACAAAGTTCTTGAGAAGAAGGTTAGGCTTGAGGACTTGCCATATGCTCTTCTGGTAAATCCCCGTAATGCCTATCAGAATTATAATTGTGCGGTTAACCTGTCGGAAAAGACAATCTATACCTATATGGGAACCCTCAGGCCCAATGGCAAAAATGCCAATTATTGCAGTGCCGGTGAGTTAAGTCCCCTGATGAACGACCCCTTTTACCGGACCATCGGTCTGGGCACCAGAATATTCCTTGGAGGCGGGGTAGGGTATGTTACCTGGCACGGGACCCAGCATAACCCCGGGGCCATGCGTCTGGAAAATGGAACCACGTCCCGGCCGGCTGGCACAATGATGGTTCAGGGTGATCTGAAAGAGATGGATGCCCGCTGGCTCAAAGGGGTCAGCATGCAGGGCTATGGGGCAACCATGGCTGTGGGTATCGGGGTGCCTATCCCAATCTTAAACGAGGAGATGGCACGTTTCACCGGGGTGGCCGATGATGAGATCTTTACCCAGGTCGTTGATTATTCTTATGATTATTCCCATGGGGTGGCCCGAAATTACGGTGAGGTAAGTTATGCCCAGCTCAAGAGCGGGAAAATCGAGGTCAACGGCATGGAAGTGCCCACGGCCCCTCTTTCCAGTGTGGTCCGTGCCCGGGAAATTGCCGAGACCTTAAAAGAATGGATTGACCAGGGTGATTTTACCCTGACGGCACCAGTTGCAACCCTGCCGGATAAATAGGGTCTGCAGTCGGCCTTGTGATGCAGGATAAATACCGCCTCCTCCAGGCCTTTTTCCAGGAACAGGGCCAGGTGGCAGTAGCGTTTTCCGGCGGGGTTGACAGCTCCCTGTTGCTCCAGGCAGCCATGGCTGTTATTCCCGGTGGAACCACTGCTGTTTTTGCCGATTCTGTACTCCAGAAGGAAGATGCCCTGCCCAGGGTGCGTTCTACCTGCCGGCAGCTTGGTTGTTCTTTGCAGATCTGTCAGCTTACTCCCTTTGCCTGGCCTGAGTTTATCGTTAACGATGAAGATCGTTGTTATTACTGCAAGGGTCGGTTTTATCGGTCATTACAGGCCATGGTGCCTGGCAGGGTGATTGTAGATGGAACCAATTTTGACGATCTGGGCGAGCATCGACCGGGCTTAAGGGCGATTAAAGAGCTGGGGGTTATGATGCCCCTGGTAGCGGCAGGACTTGGTAAGGGAGAGATCAGGATCCTCGCCCGGGACCATGGTCTTGCCTGCTGGGATCTGCCCTCTGAGTCATGTCTGGCCACCAGGGTGAAAACCGGCTCCTTGATTAACTCAAAAATTCTGGGAATGATAGCCCGGGCGGAAAAGATGCTGGCTGATCTTGATTTCCATGGTTGTCGGGTTGCCAGTGACGGCAAAGACGCCTTTATTGCCCTTGTTAGTGGTGATCTTGACAGATTTTGCCAGGGAGTTTACTGGCCTGAAATTGAAAAATCGTTGGTATCATTGGGCTTTGGCAAAGTTTTTCTTGACCTTTATGGACGAAAAGGTATTTTGGTTTAATCGAAGTGATACTTTGTCGGTCTTTGGGAGAGATTGTTGCCGGGAAATTCGGCATCAGAAGCACATTTTATTAAATGCCAGGAGGATGGATTATGAACAAAAGTGAATTGGTTGATAGTATGGCTTCAGCCGCCGGAATAAGTAAAGCCGCTGCTGATAAATCTTTAAATGCATTTCTTGATGCCGTTACCAATGCCTTGGCAGATGGTGATAAGGTTACTTTGGTAGGTTTCGGAACCTTTTCTAC
Organism: uncultured Desulfobulbia bacterium; assembly: GCA_964653055.1. Taxonomy (GTDB): domain Bacteria; phylum Desulfobacterota; class Desulfobulbia; order Desulfobulbales; family SURF-16; genus CAZZCA01. Next base: position 212,171 of record CAZZCA010000001.1, read on the forward strand.
CTCGGATAGAGCTGAACGTCAGGGACGTAATCCTCAGACTGGTGCTGCTATAAAAATTCCAGCTAGAACAGTTGCCCGTTTTAAAGCTGGTAGCAAGCTTGCCGAAGCTGTAAAATAATTAGAATTATTTAAAGGCCGTCAGTTAGTTTTTTTTGTTTGCTGGCAGCATAAAATCAGTCATTGGAAATCTGAACTTCTTTCAGCTTTTTGATGACTGATTTTTTTATCCAGACAGGTTCTGATAATTCAGTTCATTATCTCCTGCCGATTTGATTAGATCGGGACGTGGCTCAGTCTGGTAGAGCACAGCGTTCGGGACGCTGGGGTCGGAGGTTCGAATCCTCTCGTCCCGACCATTATTATTTTGGTCCAGGATATTTTCATGCCGTTAAAATTGATGGTTTAAGCATGATCTGTTTATTATGAATCAGAGCTGTATTTTCAGGATACAGTTAAAAACGCAAGCTGGTGATTGTTCACCGTCTTGCGTTTTTTTATTTGGCCCGGGATAGTTTATGACAATTAAAGATAATTACCAGCAGCAGGTTGAAGAGGCAGTTTCGTTTCTTAAGGGCAGGATGGATCTGGATCCAGAGCTGATTATGGTGCTGGGTACCGGTCTTGGTGGTCTGGCTGATTTAGTTGAAGACCCTCTTGTTTTTCCCTATGAGGATATTCCTCATTTCCCCACCTCCACTGTTGAAAGTCATGTCGGCCGTCTAGTATTTGGCAGGTTGGCAGGGCGGCGGGTGGCAATTCTCCAGGGTCGGTTTCATTATTATGAAGGCTATACCACCAGGGAGCTTACTTTCCCTGTGCGGGTTCTTTCTCTGCTCGGCGCTGATTATCTGCTGGTTACCAATGCCTCTGGTGGCCTTAACCCTGAGTATAGCCCGGGGACATTAATGGTGATGGCTGATCATCTTAATTTTATTCCTGATAATCCACTCCGGGGTGTTAATGTGGAAAAATGGGGGCCCCGGTTCCCTGATTGCGGCCAGGTTTATGACCGGCAATTGATTAAGCTGACCATGGACTCTGCAAAACTCCATGATATTGGCGGGGTGACCAGTGGTGTTTATGTTGCCATTCCCGGCCCCAGCCTTGAGACTCCGGCGGAGACCAGGTACCTGCGTAATTGCGGGGCGGATGCTGTGGGCATGTCAACCGTGCCGGAAGTTCTGGTTGGGGTTCATGGGGGGATGCGGGTTCTTGGCCTTTCCCTGGTAGGGAATGTCAATGACCCTGATAATCAGCAGCCCATCCTTTTAGAAGATATAATCGAACAGGGCCGATTGGCCAGGGCCCGTCTGGAAAAGCTGATTCTGGCAGTGGTGGCTGATTTGCCGACTGCTGACATTGCAGGGACATGAATATGACAAATGGAACAAAAGACTGTGACCTGATGGTCTGTGGCAAGGTGCTTACCATGGATCAGGGCGAAGGCCTTATTGAACAGGGTGCAGTGGCGGTTGACGGTGACCGAATTATTGCTGTGGGTAAAGAGCAGGAGTTGAACGCTATTTATCGTCCAGGGAAGCTTATTCATCGCCCCATGGGCCTTGTGATGCCGGGTCTGGTTAATGTTCATACCCATGCTCCCATGGCCATTTTACGTGGTGTTGCCGATGACCTGCCTCTGATGAGCTGGCTCCAGGACTATATTTTTCCGGTTGAGGCCAGGCTGACCAGTGAGGCGGTTTATTACGGCGCCCTGCTTTCCATGGTTGAGATGATAAAAACCGGGACCACGAGTTTTTGTGATATGTATCTCTTTGCGGCAGATGTTGCCCGGGCTGCAACTGAAATAGGGATGCGTGGCTGGATCGGTGAGGCGGTTTTTGATTTTCCATCCCCTAATTACGGGGACGTGGCAAATTCTTTAGCTTGTCTTGATGCTTTGGCCGGGGAATATAATAATCCATTAATTACTCCTACGGTTGATCCACATGCTGTCTATACCTGTTCGCCGGATCTGCTGCTTAAGCTTAAAGAAAAAGCAGTGGATGGGGGAACGTCCATGGTGATTCACCTCTCCGAGACCAGGGATGAGGTTGCCCAGGTCCGGGATCGTTTTGGCCTGACCCCGGTTCAGCATATGGAAAATCTCGGTATTCTTGATGATGAGGTGCTGGCTGCCCATTGTGTGGTCTTGACGGAAGAGGATATTGAATTATTAGCAGGTAGGGGGGTTCGGGTTGCCCATTGTCCCGAGAGCAATATGAAGCTTGCCAGCGGGGTGGCACCGGTGCCGGATTTGTTGGCCGCCGGGGTCAGGGTCGGCCTGGGAACAGATGGCAGTGCCTCCAATAATGATGTCGATATGTTCGGGGAGATGGATATGGCGGCTAAGATCCATAAGGTTGAGCGATTGGACCCTACTGTTATGGATGCCGGCCAGACCCTGAAGATGGCCACCATGGGCGGGGCATCTGCCCTTGCCGCTGAGGGCGAAATAGGTAGTCTTGCCCCCGGCAAAAAAGCAGATATGATTGTTGTTGATCTTGATCAGCCCCATCTTACTCCTCTTTATAATTTAAGTTCCCATCTGGTCTATGCCGCCCGTGGATCTGATGTGGTGGATTCGGTCATCAATGGTCAGGTGGTTATGGCTGATCGCCGCTTAACCATGGTTGATGAGGCCGAGATTATGGCAAGGGTCAGGGAGCTGGCAACTCGCCTTGCCGGTTAACCTTATTTGCCACCAATAAGACTTTCTTTGCACCATCCCTGATTTATAGTATAGTTTGGGGCAGTTGTTTTGCGATTTACTTATGGATTTAATTTAGCGGGGAAGGTCTATGTTTGGACTTGGCATGCCGGAACTAATAGTTATTCTGGTGATTATTGTGATTATCTTCGGGGCCGGAAAATTGCCGGAGATCGGCAGTGGCATTGGCAAGGGAATAAAGAATTTTAAAAAGGCCACCAAGGAAGAAGACGCTAAACTTGATGAGCCTGACGATGATGATAAGTCATCCTGATCGTCCTGGTAGTTTACAGAAAATTTAGATCAGTTTGCGGAGGTAGGAAATGTTTGGTCTGGGTACCCCTGAATTAATTGTAATATTAGGTATTGCCTTTCTGGTTTTTGGCGGTAAAAAACTGCCGGAGATCGGTGCCGGTCTTGGTCGTGGAATCTCCTCCTTCAAGAAAGGCCTTAAGGATGTGGAAGAAAATGTCCCCGGAGTAAAAGAGATCTCTTCCCTGAAAGAGGAGGTTGAGAAGGTAAAGGGCGTGGGGTCAGCCCTGAAAAAGAGCTGAGTCCCGTCTAATCGTCAAAATCTCCTTCCGGCCCTTTATCCGTATCAAGTTCAGCTGCTTTAGCAATAATTGCATCCCTGTCCCAGTTGGTCGGGTCTTCCAGGCGATCAACCTTGGGGCCCGGGTCATGGGAACCTGCGGTTAGGATGGCCTCAATAGCCAGGTCGGCGGTATCGGCCGCATTAAAGGTTTCGGTGAGGATGGTGCAGGTAAAGTCTTCCACCCGTCGGCACATCCGTTCCCTGACCTTTTGTTCCTGACCCATTAACTTATTATCAAAGGGCAGGTTCAGGTTTTTATAAGCGCCTCCCTGCCAGTTTTGTTTATCCGCATGGGCAACCATCTCGGTCCACATGGCTTCTGTTACCCCTTCGCCTTTCACCTTCTGCAAATTGCCATTGTCATCGAGGATGGCATTACCATAATCATTAACCTCAAGCCCCCAGGAGATCATCTGCAGGGCGGTGGCAACATTAGCCTTGGTGGTATTGGTCCGGCTGGCAATATCTCTTAATCGATCCGAGCTGTTACCAGAGGTGCCATGCTGGGCCCCGGAAATTTTATAGGGGGCCAGGGCTTGATGGATCTCCCGGGTAAGCTCAACCTGGATTCCCTGGCTGCTGGCTTCCAGGCCGTGGGTTGTGCCGTTGTTCAAGGCGATCCAGTCGGGGAAGATATTGTGGGCATTGAGCCCCTGGATGAGGAAAAGGGCTTCCGGTGATGAGGAAAGTCCGAGGCTTCCCTTGATCTCGCCAATTTCTGTTTCTAGGCCGGCCCAGTCGGGAATCATGGGGTTGAGCTCCAGGTTGGCCAGTAAATTTTTATCATCGGTCATATGGGAGGCGTCAATGGCAATGGAGGTGATACCTGCGGCAAACATGGATGGGATCTCCACTTTTGCCATGGGCAGATCTTCTTCCTTTTTAATCCCGTAATGATCGGCATGGATTGCCACCGGGATAGTGATCCCCAGTTCATTGCAGGCCTGGTCAACCTGGCGGGCAATATTCCAGTAATTAACCGGACAATAGGCGTTTGCCCCGCCTTCGGAGCGGGCGATTTCAATAATAATCGCCGCATTGGCACGCTGGGCAGCCTGAAGCACTCCGCGGATAATGAAATTATTGCGGCCATTGGCGGCAATGGTCATGGCCTGGCCCTTGGCTGTCATTGCCCGGTCGATGATCTTACCGCTGACCAGCAGGGCCCGGGAGTTGGGGAAAAGCTTTGAAATATTGGGTGGTCGGCCCATGGAAAGGGCCTGGTTAAAGTCAGCAGCGGAAATGCTCATTATGGGCTCCTGTATTTCCTTACTAATTAAAGTTATCCTTGCAGGGAGTCAACATTAGGCTATTATGCAAATCTTTCAGTAAGATACCATTATTGGGTATCTGCATGCAATTGTAATTGAGATCAGGTCATGACACAACAGGTTCAAGGGCAAAATCAGTCCCTTATTGCCATTAAAAAAGAATTGGCCGCCAAGGAGGATCAATACCTTGGTCCTTCTGCCGAACGCAGCAGTAATGCCATGCGCAGGTTTGCTGAAGTGAAGGAAGGGCATCGTCAGGCTTTTGCAGTGGATGCTGACCGTATTCTTCATTCCAGGTCCTACACCCGTTATATCGATAAGACCCAGGTTTTTTATATGATCACCAACGATCATATCAGCCATCGGGTACTTCATGTTCAGCTCGCCTCCAAGATCGCTCGTACTGTTGGTCGTGTGCTGGGGTTGAATGAGGATCTGATCGAGGCAATTGCCATGGGCCATGACATCGGTCATCCACCTTTTGGTCATGATGGTGAAAAGATGCTTGATGAGCTGTGTCGCCAAAATGGTCTGGCATCATTCCAGCATAATGTTCAGAGTGTCAGGTTTCTTGAGCATATTGAAAAAAAGGGGCTGGGGGTTAATCTCACCATCCAGACCCTGGATGGAATCCTCTGTCATGATGGTGAGATCCATAACCGCAGCCTTTGTCCCCGGCGCTGGATCAGTATTGATGATTTTGACCGGAAACTTGCGGCTAAGACCGCTGATCCCGGGGTAGCCCTCATCCCTATGACCATGGAAGGATGTGTCATGCGCTTTGCCGATACAGTGAGTTATATAGGCCGGGATATTGAAGATGCCATTGAGCTGGGCCTGATCAGCCGGGACGATATTCCGCAGCGCTGTCAGCAGGTCCTGGGATGGAGCAACGGAACCATTGTCCATAACCTGGTAAGTGACCTGCTGGCCAACAGCGATCAGAGAGGGGTCTCTTTCAGTGAGGAGGTTTCTGCTGCCCTGCTTGAGCTCAAGCGTTTTAATTATGAAAGGATATATTTTAATCCGGTGATAAAGCAGGACATTGAGATTGTCAAATCCTGTTACCAATCTCTGTTTCATGAATACCTTACGGACCTTGAATCCGGAGCAGCGAAAACTGCGGTGAGTGCATTTGCCGGCAAGATGGATTTGCGTTACCATCATGAGATCGTTCCTGCCACCATGGTCTGTGATTTCATTGCCGGCATGACCGATGATTTTTTTCTTAACCAGGCCCGGTATTTCGGCTGCCAGATTCCCCGCAAGAGGAGGCTGCCCGATGCATAGGCTGATGCCTCTTCTGCGGAAATTCTTTCCCGGCGAGAACACTATGATGGTGGTTATTGCCTCGTTTATCGGGGTTGCCGCCGGTCTTGCCAATATTCTCTTTCGCTCATCCGAGGCTCTGGTTCATCGCTTTATCTTTGAGCAGGGTTATCATCACCTTGTTGGTGATGGTGGTGTCCGTTTGCTTCTTTTGCCCCTGATTCCCATGTTCGGTATGGTTCTGCTCATTCCTTTTTCCTGGTTTTTCCGGGATGAGTCTAATGGCTATGGTTTTCCCCGTTTCCTGCGGACGGTTAATCTGGAAGGGGGTAAGGTCAGTTCCCGAACCATATGGTTGAAGACCATTACCACATCACTGACCATTGGTACCGGTGGTTCTGCCGGGGTCGAAGGGCCAATTGCCCAGGTGGGTGGGGCTATAGGCTCCCAGGTGGGCCAGTTTTTCAGGGTTTCCGGTGATCGGATGAAGGTCTATGTGGCTGCTGGCTGTGCCGGTGGTATAGCCGCCATGTTCAATGCCCCCATTGCCGGGGTGTTTTTTGCCGCTGAGATCGTTCTGCTGGGGACCTATGAGGTGTCAGCCTTCTCGGCTCTGGTGATTTCCTCGGCCCTTGCTTCAGTGATCTCCCGGGCCACCTATGGGATGAGCCCTGCATTCCCGGTACCGGCCTATGAGGTGGTCAACCCCTTTGTGGAGATCCCTTTGTATATGATAATGGGGATCATTGTCGGCCTGGTGGCCGGGGTTCATATCCAGGTTTTTTATCGGATCCGTGATTTCTTTGACGCTCTTCCCTTAAACCGTTTTATCAAGCCGATTATCGGCGCCTTTCTGGTGGGCAGTATGGGTATTTTTCTGCCCCAGGTCATGGGAGACGGCTATACCTATATTGGCGATGTCCTGAATGGTAATGGGGTTTTATGGATGATGGGAATTTTGATCTTTGCCAAGATTATTGCCACTGCCATTACCCTGGGCTCCGGCGGTGTCGGTGGTGTTTTTGCCCCTTCCCTGTTCATCGGGGCGGTGATAGGCGGTTCCTTTGGCAGTTTAGTCAATTCAATTTTGCCCTCTTCTGTGGCATCCAGCGGCGCCTATGCCTCGGTGGGGATCGGTGCCTTTCTGGCAGCAGTAACTCATTCGCCGTTGACAGCTATCTTCCTCCTTTTTGAGATGACTGGTAATTATCTGATTATTATTCCCATAATGCTGTCTGCCATTATCGGCACTGTTGTCTCCAGGAAATTCAATCATGACTCCATTGATACAGTAGATTTCACCCGGGAGGGGATAGATATTCATGATGGCAGGGAAACCGCAGTTCTTAAGTCTATTCCGGTGGGCCGGGCCATGACCGAGGACGTTGATTTCATCAGTGAAAAGGCCAGTGCCAATGATCTTTTAAATATCTTCAGTATGACCAAGGACAGTTTTTATTTTCCCGTCCTGGCGGAAAGCGGACCCCGGGCCGGGCAGATGTGCGGGATTGTCTCTTTGCAGGATGTTAAGGCCATTCTCCATGACGAGGAATTGCGGCATAGTGTAACAGTTGAGAATATCTGCGCCCGGCAGGTAATCAGCCTTAGCCCTGATGATGATCTCTATACTGCCATGACCCTTTTTATGATGAAAGGTATTGAGGAGATCCCGGTGGTGGAGAATGCCGATGCAAAATGGGTGGTTGGTATGCTTAAACGGCGGGAGGTGATAGCCGTTTATAATAGGGAGGTTTTAAAACGAGGAATCAGTGAAAAGACGGCGTCGATCCGTTTGAAATAGATAGGGGTGTTGAAACACCAATAAAAAAGGCTGCGGGAATCCGCAGCCTTTTTTATTGGGTATTTGGCTTTTCCTTATTCGCTTAAGGAAATATCCACTGCCGGCCGGAGGGAGGCACAGGTCTTAATGGCATCGTGGATCATATTGTTTTTAAAGGCTTCAATCTTGCTGTCAATGGTGGGCTCGTTGTTGTCATAGGCGACAACCCCGATCTGATGAAGGATATAATCGAAGCGGGGTGCCCATTTACGGGAACCGAGCCGGGCAGTGTTGGAGCAATTGTCTACCATGAAGGCTACCCCTTTGAAATGCATATAGGGGTTTAATGAGTCAACTGCCTCAATGACGGACTCGTTGCAGACCTCGCTCAGGCAATGGCCTTTTTCCACCAGCAGGTCGATCTGGGCCATCATGGTGGCGCAGTAGATGCCGGCGGTAAAGGGGTTTAAGGGGATGTCTTCTTCAACCCGTTTGGCCCGGACTTTTTCGCCAACCTGCCACATATGGGTGCCGTCGATTTTGCCCATGGGGAAACGCTCAAATCGGCGACCGGCCATGATTACACTGCGGATTTCGTTGCCACTGGCAACCTCATCGTACATCTCCAGCAGCATCTCAAAGGCCGGATCGTAACAATGGGAGTAAATTCGTTCGAAGATCTTTTTGTCGTCATCGTTTAGTTTTTCGTAAACAGCCAGGACCCCGTCGTGGGAGATGGTTTTGCTGATGGGTCCGGTGACGCATTCTACTGAATGTTTAAAGGCATCTTCTTCGCTCATCCCGTCAAGGGTGAGGTAACGGCGGTAGAGGAGCTCTACGATGCCGTGAACTCCCCCCAGGAGAATGGCGCGCTCACCAAAGATATCGCTGCGGTATTCGTGGTCAAGGGTGGTCTTGAAAACAAAGGGTGCACCCACGGCAACGGCCCAGGCCAGGGCGTAATCAGTGGCCTTGCCGTCAATATCCTGTTCAACTGCGAAGCTGCAGTTAATGCCGGCGCCGTTTATTTCCTTGCCCTGCTCATAAAGACGACGAACAGAAGGGCCCATGCCTTTGGGGCAGACCCCGATGACATTGATGTTTTTGGGGAAGTATTTACTGATACTCTGGAGGTGACCCAGGAGGAAGCCATGGGAAAGACCCAGGGTGGCTCCGTCTTTCATGTTAGCAAAAATTTCCTCGTAATTCTCAGCCTGGGCTGCATCAGAGATCAGGAGCATTACCAGGTCTGATTCGCGGATAACCTCATACATCTCCCCCAGGGTGTTATTGGCGCTGGTGAAACCGGCAGCTTCCGCTTCCTTGATGGAGGAGCTGTTGGCCCGCAGACCGATCTTGACAGTGATGTCGGTTCCTTCCAGGGAGTCACGGAAATTCTGGGCCTGGGCAGGACCCTGGGAACCCCAGCCGATTACCCCGATCTGTTTGATGCCGTCCAGGGCTTTGGGCAGCAGGGGAAAGAGGTCCCGTCCCCCCTTAACGATCAATTCTTCAGTATTAGCCAGAGTGATGGTCTGGGTCTCAAAAACCTGAGACTGAAAATTTGCTTCCATGGATATCCTCCTGATTTATATGAAAATATGTGTATCGTGTTTTAAATTTTTTTGTTTTCAGCTGAATATTTCAGCAGGTGCTAAAAGTAGAATCAGGCAATATAGCCGAAAATCGTGCAGTCGTAAACATTATTCAAACATTATCAATTGTGGGCTAATGGGTTGGCAATGGCAGGGGTGATTTGGGCTATTTTTATTTGATTCTCCCTGCTGAGCCAGTATGATGTTTTTGTCATGGATAAACCAGCTGCAGATACCGGGAAGATAGCCCGTTCCGCCTCAATGGTCAGCATCGCAGTGATGTGCAGTCGTGTTCTGGGCCTTGTCCGTGAACAGGCCTTTGCCATGTTGTTCGGGGCAGGCCATGCCTATGACGCTTTTGTCGTTGCTTTCCGCATTCCTAATCTTCTTCGCGATCTTTTTGGCGAGGGTGCGCTCAGTGCCGCCTTTGTCACGGTTTTTGCCGATTATGATGCCAATCGGGGGGACAAGGAAACCTGGCGGCTGGCCAGTAATGTCATGGTGTTTTTTGCCCTTGTCTTAAGCGTTATTACCATTTGCGGTATTATTTTTGCCGAGCCCCTGGTGCGCCTGCTGGTGGACGATGAATTTGCCCTTGCTGCCGGCAAGGTTGCTTTGACCCGCAAGCTCACCATTATTATGTTCCCGTTTCTGGTTCTGGTATCGTTGTCAGCAGTTGTCATGGGGATGCTCAATACCCGGGGGAGATTTTTTATTCCCTCTCTTTCTTCCAGTTTTTTTAATCTGGGCTCAATTATTGGTGGGATCAGTCTTGCCTTGATTCTGCCCCGGTTCGGCTATCCGGCCATTATGGGGATGGCGGTGGGAACCCTGATTGGCGGTTTTTTCCAATTGGTGGGGCAATTGCCCACCCTTGCCCGAACCGGCTTTGTTTTTCGCCCTCACCTTGATCTGGCTCATCCCGGTCTGCGGCGCATCTTGAAATTGATGGTGCCGGCGGTTATCGGCCTTTCCGCCACCCAGATCAATATCTTTATTAACACCCGTTTTGCCTCATCCTGTGTGGAGGGCAGTGTCTCCTGGCTTAATTATGCCTTTCGTCTGGTCCAGTTGCCCATTGGGGTTTTCGGGGTGGCAATATCCATTGCCTCGTTCCCCCTTATTTCCCGATATGCTGCTGCCCGGGATACTGATAAATTAAGGGAGACATTTACCTCGTCGCTTACCTTGGCCTTTTGTGTGACAGTGCCGGCAAGTATTGGTTTATGGCTGCTGGCAGAACCAATTATCCGCATCATCTTCCAGCATGGTGCCTTCCAGGCCTGGGACACCCTGCAGACCGCTGAGGCTCTTCGTTTTTATGCCTTGGGGCTGCTGGCCTATTCGTCGGTTAAGATAATGGTGCCCGTTTTCTTTGCCCTGGATGATACCAGGATACCGGTGGTGGCCAGTTTTCTGGCAGTGGCGGTTAATCTGCTGTTGGTGAGTCTTACCATTGATCAATTTCAGCACCGGGCTGTTGCCTTTGCCACTTCCGGCGCCATGTTTATTAATTTTCTTTTTCTGGCCCTGATGCTTTATCGGCGGATGGCAGGTTATTCCCTTTCTTATCTTGCCTCTTCCATGGTCAGGATTATTGGGGCCTCAGCTATTATGGGTATTTGGGTACATTATCTGGCTGGTTGCCTTGCCCGCTGGCTTGCTGGCTCTTTCTGGTGGCAGGGGGCTGGCTTATTGGTGATAATCGGTACAGCAGTGGTTCTGTATGGATTTCTCCTCCATCTTTTACGCTTACGGGAGTTGAATTTTATAATAAAGCGTATTTTGAGTTAATGTTATGTCAGGGAGGAAAAAGGGTAAGTGCGATTGCGACTATCAGGGCTGGCAAAGGGCTCAGGATAATTGGCGGAGAAGCTCAAGCTGCGCCAGGAGAGCTGTAACTGCGGTGTCAACCTTGAGGATTCGCGGGCCCATGCTGAAGGATGTGAAGTTCAGTTCCCTGAATTTGCCTAGCTCAAAATCAACCCAGCCCCCTTCCGGACCAATGGCCAGGACAGTCCGTCCCTTAAGGGGTAAGGCTGTTACCATGGATTTTTCGCTGCGGGGGTGGGCGATGAGCCGGGTTTGCCATTTGTGGGTTAATTCGGGTACTAGATCCTCGATAAATGGGCGGAACCGGGAATGGATGGATATCTGGGGCAGGGTGGTGTCACCAGCCTGTTCCAGGCCGTTTAACAGGCGTTTCTGGTAATTGTCGGTGATGAGCAGGGAAGAGTTGAAGAAACTTTTTTCCACCCTGCTGGCATTTATCAGGTAGATATGGTTTATCCCCATAATGGTTGCCTGGGTAAGGATCCGTTTCAGCATTATGGGGCGGGGCAGGGCCAGGATCAGGTCGGTAAGGGGGACGGGCAGACTGGGCTGGTCAAGGGTGAGGCTAAGGCTTACTTCAGGCCTGTTAATGTCGGTAATAAGGCCATGGCCCCTGTTGCCGTTAATCAGGCCGATTCTGATTTTGTCGCCTATGGCTGGTTTAAGGATATTGCGGATGTGATCGGCCCGCCGGTCCTGCAGGGTAACCTGATTATTGTTGATTTCGGCTGGCTCGATAAGGATGATATTCATGATCATTATATATAACATAATTCAGCTTATTGCCCTGGTTTTTCTGGCACCTTTGCTGGTGGTTTTTGCCCTGCTGACTCCCCGGTACCGGCACTGGTTGTGGCGGCGTCTCGGCTGGGGTGTCTCACTGCAGGAAGGTGCCAGGGGCAAGGGCCCGCGGATATGGCTCCACGCCCTTTCTGTGGGTGAGGTGGCATCATCCGCCTTTCTGCTGCGGCAATTGAAGAAGCGGTTTCCTGATTCGTTTCTGGTTCTTACGGTAAGTACCCGTTCAGGTTATGCCCATGCCGGTAAAATTCTTTCGGATGATGTGGACTGTCTTCTGCCGTTCCCCCTTGATATCTACCCGGTGGTAAGCCGGTTTATCTCCCGGCTTGATCCCCATTGTTTTATCCTGGTGGAGACTGATTTCTGGCCCAATATCCTCAGCCGGCTTTCCCGGCAAAGAATTCCATCTTTATTGGTAAATGGCCGGGTGTCCCGCCGGTCTTTTGATCGTTATCAGCGATTTTCTTTTTTCTTTAAGCCTTTATTTGATTCATTTCAGCGATTGGTGATGCAGCGTGATGAGGATGTTCAGTTAATGAGCCGGCTGGGGATAAAACAGGATAAGCTTGAATCTTTCGGTAACCTTAAATATGATTCCCTGCTGGCAGGTGTTGCGGGTAGTCAGGTTCTTGCCCGGCGAGATTGTGGTATTCCGGAAAAAGCCGTGGTGCTGGTGGCCGGTTCCACCCATGAGGGTGAAGAGGAAGAATTGTTTGCCATGTGGGTCCAGCTCTGCCGTGAGTTTCCGGGGATTTTTCTGGTGGTGGCTCCCCGTCAGATTGAACGAACCCGTCAATTGCTTGCCCTGGCTGAGGCAAAAGGACTTGCCGCCTATAGTCGAACCGGCAACAAGGTGGAGGGTGGCCGGGTGCTGGTGGTTAACACCATGGGCGAGCTGGCATCTCTTTATAAGCTCGCTGATTATGCCTTTGTCGGCGGCAGCCTGGTGGCGGAGGGTGGTCATAACCTCCTGGAGCCGGCGGTATGGGGCAAGCCTGTTTTTTTCGGGAAATACATGGATGATTTTGCCGATATTGCAGGTGATATGCTGGCGGCCGAGGCCGGAATCATGGTGGCGGATGGAGCTGAACTCGCCCTTGAACTGCGACGTTTTTTTGCCGATCCGGTGAGCCGGCAAAATATGGAAGAGCGGGCCCGTGATTTTGTTGCTGTCAGGCAGGGTGTTACCCATCGACATGTGGACCTGGTGGCTAAACTTCTTAATTCGGTTCGACAGGAGAGTTAGATGGCCAAGGTAAACAGTGGTGATTTGAAATTATTATATGCCTTGGGGCGTCCATTTGCTCCTTTTTACGGGCTGCTCATGTCCCTGCGGGCTGCTCTGTACCGGTTGGGGGTTTTTAAGCCCCAACGTCTGGCCCGCCCGGTGATAAGTGTTGGGAATCTTACCATGGGTGGGACCGGCAAGACTCCGGTGACCATTTATCTTGCCCGGCTGCTGGCGGCAGCCAGACCGGCCATTATCAGCCGTGGTTATGGCGGAAAGGCCAGAGGGGCAATTAACTTGGTGGCTGACTGGGATGGCATCTATCTGGATGCGGTTGATGCCGGGGATGAACCCCGTCTGATGGCTGAAAGCCTGCCCGGTGTGCCAGTGCTTACCGGCAGGAAAAGGGCCATTGCTGGTGCTTATGCTGTGGACAGGCTTGATCCGGGTCTGCTGATTCTTGATGATGCTTTCCAGCACCTGGCCCTGGCCCGGGATCTTGATATAGTGTTGATAAAGGTTGATACCTTTCTGGGCAATAATCGTCTTTTCCCGGGGGGCGATATGCGGGAATCCTTGAAGGCCCTGGCCCGGGCCCATTGTTTTGTTCTTACCTGTGTTGATGATGAAAACCGGCAGCGGGCAGAAGCCATTAAAAAAGCCCTGCGTGATCGTTTTGCCGATACTCCGGTGTTCATGGCTGAATACCGGCCCATGGTTTTATTGGACCAGGCGGGAAGCCGGGTTGCAGTGGAGAGCTGGCAGGATGAGCCGGTATTAGCCTTCTGCGGCTTGGCTGTTCCCTGGCTTTTCCGACAGACCCTGGAGGGGGCTGGTTTTAAGCTGGCTGGATTCAAGGAATTTTCTGATCATTGCCCTTATGGATCCAGGGTGCTTGGTGATCTGGCCAGGTTGGCGGAAGAATCTGGAGCAAAGGCTCTGGTCACCACGGAAAAAGATATGGTCAAGATTAAGGACATGGATATGGGGCTTCCGCTTTTTGCCCTGGGGATGGAAGTTGTTGCGGAGCCTGATTTTGATGATTTTGTTCTAAATCGTTTTGCTTTATTGCCGGGGAAATAAAGACCTTATTGCGTCTATTGTGCCACAGTGTGCATTTTTACCCACAGTTCCGGCCAGTCAATTTGGCCGAGGTTATTTCTTGAGGTTTCATTTTAAGTGCTTGATTTGTCGTTATTGTTGGGATGCCTCTGGTTTCCTCTTGTTTCTGGTCTGAAAATTGCATTTTTGGTCTTGCAGTAAAATTGACCTAACTGAATTTAAAGATAATAAATGGTGCATATAGTGGGAATCTGGCAGCATACAATTAATAAAGATATAAGTTTTGCCGGGGTTGGCCTTCACTCCGGTAAACCGGTTCGGCTGGTGATTAAACCTGCGCCGGTTGACAGTGGTATTCGTTTTGTCCGGGTGGATCAGAACTCTGAGTTCACCGTTCATGCCCATATGTCTGAGGTCAGTGATACCAGTCTGGCAACCACCCTTGGCAATAATGAGTCTATTGTCGGAACCACCGAGCATCTGCTGGCGGCTCTGGCTGGTCTTGCCATTGATAATGCAGTGGTTGAGCTGGACAGTGACGAGGTCCCTATCATGGATGGTTCGGCTGGTCCTTTTGTTCATCTTATGCAGAAGGTAGGGCGCAGGCGTCAGGAGCAACCAAGATTGATGCTGCAGATTAACCGGGAAATATCAGTTAAAAATGGAAGCTCTGATATTACCATCAAGCCCCATAACGGCCTTAAGGTCAGCTGTGAAATCGATTTTGATCATGAGGCCATCCGTCGTCAATCACTTTCCCTGGAGATTACCCCGGATTCTTTTGCGCGGGAGATAGCATCTGCCCGGACCTTTGGCTTTCTCCATGAGGTTGAGTATCTCCGGCAGAACGGTAAGGCCCTTGGTGGTTCACTGGAAAATGCTGTGGTTATTGACAAGGGCGGAGTGGTTAATGTCGGTGGCCTGCGTTTTTCTGATGAGTTTGTTCGTCACAAGGCCCTTGATCTTATCGGTGATCTGGCCCTGCTTGGCTGTGCAGTCAAGGGTCATGTCAAGGCATCCCGTTGTGGTCATGGTCAGCACCTGCAATTGATGCAGGCGATTATCGATAATCACGACTGCTGGCAGTTTGTTAGGGCCAAAGAAGGTGATTTTGACCAAAAGACAGTTGTTAAGTCGGTGAGTAGTCTTATCAAACCCCTGCTCGTCTCTTCCCGGTCTGCTTCGCGTCCAGCCGCAGCCTGAAGTCTATAATTTTTCCTCCTATTAATAATGAATTATCAGGAATCATGGTCATATCTTGACCAATTGCAGTTTTTCAAGATAAAGCTCGGCCTGGAAAGCATGAACAGCTTTCTCGGTAAGGTGGGGCATCCCCATCAACGTCTTTCCTTTGTCCATGTGGCCGGAACCAACGGTAAAGGTTCGGTCTCGTCTACTCTTCTTACTCTGCTGGCTGCTGCCGGTTATCGGGTTGGACTTTATACCTCTCCCCATCTCAGCTCGGTTCGGGAACGGTTTAGGATAAATGATACCTATATCAGTGAAGATGATTTTGCCAGTATCTCCGGCAGGATCAGGGATGTTTTAGGCGACGGCCAGATAACCTATTTTGAATTTACCACAGCTCTTGCTCTTCTCTGGTTTGAACAGCAGGAGGTTGACCTGGCTATTCTGGAAGTTGGTCTGGGGGGGCGTCTCGATGCCACCAATGTGGTTAGTCCCTTAGTCAGTGTCATAACCAATGTTTCCATGGATCATGAGATGCACCTGGGGGATAGTCTTGAAGCCATTGCCAGGGAGAAAGCAGGGGTTATTAAGAAGGGTGTTCCCTTGATTACCGGTGTTGCCAACGATGTTGGTCGTCAGGTCATTGAAGAGACCTGTGTCCGTCGTAAGGCACCATATTACCTGCTTGGTCGTGATTTTGGGGTCAGTCGTCATGATGATGGCAGCTGGGATTTCGATGGTCGGCAGGGGGAGCAATTATCCGGTCTGAAATGCCGGATGAAAGGTGATTACCAGATCGATAATGCAGCCCTTGCCCTTGGTGTGGTTGAGGAGCTGGCTTCTTCCGGTTTTGCGGTTGATAGTGGGCAGATTGCCTCCAGCCTGCCCCAGGTACGTTGGCCGGGACGCCTGGAGGATTTCTGTCTGAAGGCTGATGGCTCCATCTGTTCTGACGATTCCACAGACCCGGACAGGCGGTATTATCTTCTTGATGGTGCCCATAATCCGGCTGGGGTTGCCAGCCTCTGCAAGAGTCTTGATGATGATTTCACCTATGATCGTCTGATCTGTGTATGGGCCAGCATGGGAGATAAGGACATTGCCGGAAGTCTCGGTCCCTTGATCTCTTATTGTGATAAATTTATTTTTGTCAGGCCGGAAGAGAACAGGTCTGCCACTGCTGGTGAGCTCATTGATTTTCTGCCAGATGATACCAGGTCCCAGGCCCAGGGGGCTGATACAGTGGAAGAGGCCCTGGAGCTTGCTCGTAATGAAGCAACAGTCGGTGATCTGATCTGTGTTGCCGGCTCTCTTTATCTGGTGGGGGCAGCGCGGCCCCTTCTGTTGGGGGAGCTGGTATGAGTGATGAATCCTTTGCAGCCTTTGGTCTTACCGGGGTGGATGACGAGGTTATCCGGCGGGAGCGCACCAAGGCCCGGGAGCTGAGGCGCAGCCGCTGGTGGCAGCGGCGGGTTGGCCCGGGAATCTGTTATTATTGTAATGGGAAATTCCCGGTTAAAGAGCTGACCATGGACCATCTGGTTCCTTTGGCCCGGGGTGGGACAAGCAGTAAGGGCAATCTTGTTCCGGCCTGCAAGGAATGCAATACCATGAAAAAAACCATGCTCCCTCTGGAGTGGGAGGAGTATATGGAAAGTTTGAAAAAATCTGATTAATAGCTCAAATGTTTTTGGTAACTTAGAGGAGCGAGTTTGGTCTAATCAGCCTGGAGCGATGCTTAATCGCCAAGGCAGATGCCGATTTCCCTGGCGGTGAGAATACGGTCATTTTCCAGGGGGACTTTTTTCCGGCCTTGGACAGCCTCGCTTAAGGGAACAGAGGTCATCTCGCCCCCGTCCAGGGCAACCATGTGGTCAAAGATCCCTTTTTCGGCAAGGCGAATGGCGGTGGCGCCGAAACGCAGGGCCAGCAAGCGGTCAAAGGTGGTTGGTGATCCGCCACGCTGGAGATGACCCAGGGTAAGGGACCTGGTATCCTTGCCGGTACATCGGCTTATCTCCCGGGCAACCCAGTCGCCGACCCCGCCCAGGACTTTTTCCTGGCGCCCTATTTCGCCGTCGCTTTTGAAGATCGCTTCATGGTTTAATGCCTGGGCTCCTTCTGCCACCACCACAATGGCGTAGTGTTTCTGGTGTAATTCATTATCAGCTATTTTTCGGCAGACCTGGTCGATATTAAAGGGTATTTCCGGGATGAGAATGGCATCGGCTCCGCCGGAAATTCCGGAATATAGAGCGATCCAGCCGGAATCACGGCCCATAACCTCCACCACCATTACCCGGTCATGGGATTTGGCAGTTGAATGAAGTTTGTCCAGGGCCTCGGTGGCGGTGGAAACTGCAGTGTCAAAGCCAAAGGTGAGCTGGGTGGCCAATAGGTCATTATCAATGGTTTTGGGAACACCGATTACCGGCATTCCTTTTTCCCGGGCAAAGCGATGGGCAATCTCCAGGGTGCCGTCACCGCCGAGGGCGATATGGCAGAGAAAACCCATTCTGGTGAAATTATCCATTATCCGGTCACTTATGTCCCTGATTTCAACATCACCGGCCAGATTGTCCACCGGCATGGCAAAGGGGTTTCCTTTATTGGTGGAACCGAGAATGGTGCCGCCGGTGGGAATGATTTCGGCTACATTTTCAGGGTTGAGCCGGACCATTTCCTCAGGTTCAACAAAACCGAGATAGCCATGACGGCTGCCATAAACCTCCCAGCCTCGTGAGGTGGCAGCGTGGACAACCGCATAGATAACCGCATTGAGACCAGGGGCATCGCCACCGCCGGTGGAAATAACTATTTTCTTCATTATATTTAACCTGTATTGGCCTTGTTGGTGGTGAAAGGCAAATGTTAACGGTGATTTAGGTTGAACCAATTAAGATTGGCACCTCAGGTTGACTTATCCTGCGTTAAGCCTTATTTTACACTGTAACAGAAAAAAACTGATTAATTTTTGTATTTTTTATATTATTGGCTCCCTTGATTTCAGGGAGCAACATTTCTGACGGAGGTAGTTTTTATGTTTGAAGTAACAGATTCAGCAATGAAAAATCTCAAGTCCTATCTTGAGCAGAACAGTATTGATTCTGCCATCAGGGTTGCTCTGATGCAGGGCGGCTGAGCCGGACCCTCTTTGGGATTGGCTCTGGATGAGCCAAAAGATACTGATAAGGTTTTTGAGCAGGACGAATTAAAATTTCTGGTGGAGAATGGTTTGCTTACCAGTTGTGGAGCGATCAAGGTTGATTTTGTTGATGCCGGTGCCCGTTCTGGTTTCTCCATTTCTTCTAAAATGCCCCTTGGCGGTGGCAGCAGTTCTGCCTGTGGTTCCTGTAGTGGCTCCTGCAGCTGATCGGGACTGTTTAGTTTGTTTTACCCCCGGGTTGCTGCCCGGGGGTTTTTTTATGGCAAATGTCATCTTGTCAGCCGGCTAATGTTGTGCTAATAAACAACATCATGCCTGGATGGTGGAACTGGTAGACACCTGGGACTTAAAATCCCATGGGCTTCGGCCCGTGCGAGTTCGATTCTCGCTCCAGGCACCATGAATATTAAACCCCATAAGCGATAACGCTTATGGGGTTTTTTTATGAATTGACCTGGCTGACCCTGGTGGTGAGTGATCCTTTTGACAGTGTTATGGTAAGTTCATCGTCGGTTTGGGTCTGGCTGCTGTTTTTGATGATTTCCTCATTCCTGTGAACGATGGCATACCCCCGCTCAAGTACTTCATGGGGGCCCAGGGCCTGGAGGAGGGTGGTCGTTTTTGTCAGGGAGTTTTTTCGTGTGTCCAGCAATCTTTCCATCCCGCGTTTAAGTAAGCTGGCAAGTTCCTGCAGGTGTTGACGCTGATAATGGAGTTTGCGGGTCGGTTCCTGCTGACGCAGTATGTTGGTGGCCAGATTATGTTGTTTTTTCCTGCTCTGGATAATGGAGTTTATTGTCCGGGCGATGATGAGCTGATTATTGTCCAGGCGCAGTCGGTAATGGTCAAGGGTTGATCCCGGATCACCCAGACCCTGGCGCAGGTAATGAAGATGGTATTGGAGCTGGTTGATCTTCTGGTTGATCAGGCTGTGTAATTGTCTTTTGGTTTTGCTGAGGCTGACTGCGACATCCTGCTGGTCAGGGAGGATGTCTCTGGCTGCAGCAGTGGGGGTAGCTGCCCGGTGATCGGCGACAAAATCGGCAATGGTAAAGTCGATATCGTGCCCCACCGCCGAGACCACCGGGATTTCTGTGGCAGCAATTGTTCGAGCCAGCTCTTCGTTATTAAAGGCCCACAGGTCTTCCAGGGAGCCACCGCCCCGGCAGAGAACAATGACCAGGTCTGCCGGGTCTTCTTTATTAATCTGACTGCGCTGCCAGCATAGGTCCAGGGCCTGGATCATCTCTGTTGGAGCCGAATCTCCCTGAACTCGGACGGGAACGATCTCGATTGGTACCTGGCTGAATCTTTTTTCAGCAACCCCGAGAAAATCATAGACAGCTGCGCTTTGGGGAGAGGTGATCAGGTATATTTTGTCAGGGAAGAGGGGCAGTGTTTTTTTGTTTTTAGAGTCAAACAGGCCTTCGTTATCCAGTTTATGCTTCAGGGCAGTGAAATTTGCATGGAGAAGACCGGCTCCGCTTTCTTCGATAAAATCGACGATTATCTGGTATTCCCCCCGGGCCTCGTAAACCGATAGGCGCCCACGACAGATTACCTGCTGACCGTTTGCCGGCAGATTGTTCAGATAGCGCTGCTGGTTCTTGAAAAGGACTGCCCTGATCTGGGCCTGGCTGTCTTTTAAGGTGAAATAGATATGGCCGGAATATGGCTGGCGCAGATTAGATACTTCGCCGGTCAGGGTGACAAAGGGGTATTCTGTTTCCAGCAGGCCGCGAATGGAGCTGGTGAACTCACTTACTGTCTGGATTTTATTGCCAAAGGTGGACATGGTCATTGCTTTGTCTTGCCTGAAGAGTTCCGTTGATTTTTTCGGGGGAGGAAGGTATACATATTTTTTGGCTAATTTATCTGATTTGTTGATTACGCAAAGGAATTTATTATGACCCAACAGAGCCCTTTTGACAAGTTGCATGTTGAAGATGTTACTCCATCCCAGCGGACATTGCTCGATGAGTTGCAATTACCTCCCAGGGTAGCCTCGTTTATCCGGGAGCAGGCAGATACTCTTAAGAAGCTGGTTATCGCCTTTGTTGTAATTGTCAGCGCCTGGAGCTTCTGGGGCTGGTATTCTGAAAAACAGCAGAATGATTCCACTGCTCTGCTGGCCGAGGCCATGCTGCAGAGCGATTCCACAGCCCGTCAGGAGTTGCTTGCCCGGGTGGTTGACGAATACTCTTCATCTGATGCGGCCTTGTGGAGCAGGATGACCCTTGCCCAGCAGCACCAGAAGGCAGGGGATTATGGCGCTGCTATTGGCGCTTATAACGAGATTGTTGATGATGTTGCCAGGGATAATCCTCTTTACCCTTTAGTTATTCAGGCAATGGCTGTTACCTATGAAATACATGGCTCCAGTCAGGAGGCTTTGGCAAATTATGCTGCCTTAAGGGATATGCCCGGTTTTGCTGCTACTGGCTATCTGGGTGAGGCACGGATTCATGAGAAGATGGGGCAGCTTGATGAGGCCCGGGATTCCTATGAAAAGGCCAATACCCAGGTTGACCTCTCTCCGGCATTGAAAGAATGGCTTGCAGGTAAGCTGGCTGGTCTGTAGCCGTGGAGATCATCCGTGAGCCGGGTCAGATGACTGCCCGGGTCAATGAATTGACAATGGCCGGTGAGCGCATCGCCCTGGTACCCACCATGGGTTATTTCCATCAGGGTCATCTGGCTTTGATGGAGGAGGGGAAGCGCTTAGCCCACAAGGTTGTGGTTTCTCTCTTTGTCAACCCTATTCAGTTCGGTGTGGGTGAGGATCTGAATCGTTATCCCCGTGATTTTGCCCGGGACTGTCAATTGGCGGAAGATGTCGGGGTTGACCTGTTGTTTGCACCGGTGGCTGATTCCATGTATGGACAGGGCTTTCAGACTTCAGTTTCAGTAGGTCATCTCAGCAGCGGACTCTGTGGGGCCAGTCGTCCTGGTCATTTTGACGGAGTGGCAACGGTGGTGGCCAAACTCTTCCACATTGTCAAACCCCATGTGGCAGTCTTCGGCAGCAAGGACTTCCAGCAGGTGGCGGTTATCAGGCAGATGGTTGCTGATCTGAATTGGGATATTAAAATTATCAGCCACCCCATTGTCAGGGAAATGGATGGGCTGGCCATGAGTTCCCGGAATAAATACCTTGACCAGTCCCAGCGGAAACAGGCTCTTGCTCTCTTCCGTTCTCTGGCTTTGGCCAGGCAGGAGGTGGCAGAAGGTTGCCATGACCCGACTCTGCTGAGAGAAAAAATAGAAGATTTTTTGTCTTCAGCTGATGGGGTTGAGGTTGACTATATTGCCATCATTGATGCCGGGGACTTAAGGCCAGGTAAAATTGTGGATGAGAATTCTGTGTTGGCCCTTGCTGCCCGGGTTGGTTCCACCAGGCTTATTGATAATGGTTTTTTGATTGACGACTAATAAATAATTAGTAGGAAATATATGTTAAGAAATATGCTTAAATCCAAGATCCATCAGGCCACTGTTACCCAGGCTGATTTGATGTATGAAGGCAGTCTCACCATTGATCCTGATCTGATGGCGGCGGTTGGTCTATATCCCTTTGAGCGGGTCAAGGTTTATAATATTAATAATGGAGCCCGTTTTGACACCTATGCCATTGAAGGTGAGGCCGGTTCCGGCATTATTGGTCTTAATGGCGCAGCAGCCCGTAAAGGCCTGGTTGGTGACTTGATTATCATCGTGAGTTATGCCCATTATTCTGAAGAAGACTTGAAAGACTATGAGCCCCAAGTGGTGATTCTTGATCAGGATAATCGGGTAAAAACCCGGGTGGCAAGTGATTTTGCCGCAAGTGATCTTGTATCTATGTCTGACGGGTCGGTTGACTGACAATGTTTCTGCTGGTTGCTGCCACTGAACAGGAGATGGCACCGGTTAGGGGGTTGGCTCCGAAAGCTGGTTTCGATTTTTTGGTCAGCGGGGTTGGCCCGGTGGAGGCAGCCTTTCAATTGACCCGCTATCTGAGTACTGTATCTATCCCGGTATCCGGAGTTATAAATTTCGGGGTGGCCGGCGCTTATTTTGGTTCTGGTCTGGATATTCTCGATCTCTGCCTGGCCGACAGGGAGGTCTTTGCTGATTTCGGTATTTGTCTGTCAGGTGACATCATCCCTCTGGACTTAACAAGTATTCCTGTTTTTCGTGAATTTTCTCTTGATAACCCCCTTGCCCGTCAGATAGTCAGCTTTTATGGGGATAATGGCGTTGATTTTCTCAAGGGTACTTTTGCCACGGTTTCCGGGGTGAGTGGAACCGAAGTCCGGGGGCGGATGCTCAGCCGGCAATGTCAGGCAATCTGTGAAAACATGGAAGGGGCGGCCATGGCCCGGGTATGTCAGGGACTGGGAATTGATTTTGTCGAGGTCAGGGCCATCAGTAATATGGTGGAAGACCGGAATACTGCCAATTGGCGTTTGGGGGAAGCTGCTGAGCGGGTGGGAGCAGCCATTATTCCTCTGGTTAATCACCTGCAGGCCTGAGTATGCTTTCTTTAGGTTTTTCTCCCTGCCCCAACGATACCTTTATCTTTCATGCCCTTGTCCATGGTCTTGCCGGTTCCTCCTGCCCTGATTTTGCCGAGCCGGTGCTTGCAGATGTAGAGACCTTGAATAAATGGGCCATGGACACAGTTCTCGACGTTACCAAGCTTTCTTTCCATGCTTTGGGCCATTTGGAGCAAGAGTACAGCTTGCTTAAATCAGGTGCTGCCCTTGGTCGTGGATGCGGTCCGTTATTGGTGGCTGGTGATAAAAAAAATGATGGAGACCTGGCTGATAAAATTATAGCCATTCCCGGGGTATATACCACTGCCGCCATGCTGCTGAGGCTTTATGCGCCCCAATGCCGCAACCTGCAGGTTCTTCGTTTTGAAGAGATCATGCCGGCCATTATCCAGGGGAAGGTTGATGCCGGGGTGATTATTCACGAGAGTCGTTTTACCTATCCCCAATACGGCCTGAAGATGATTGTGGATCTCGGCCATTGGTGGGAGGGTGAAACCGGTCACCCAATTCCATTAGGCGGTATTGCGATCAGGAAATCTTTAGGTCGGCAAATGGCAGAACAGGTGGAAGCCTGCATCCGGGAAAGTGTACGGGCTGGTTTCAGGCATCCTGATCGCTGCCGGAATTATATTAAGGAATACGCCCAGGAGCTCGACAGTACAGTGATTGACAGTCATGTCGGTCTGTATGTGAATAGTTTTTCTGAAGACCTGGGTAGAGAAGGTGAGGCAGCAGTTGTCGAATTCCTCCGCCGGGGTCGGGATGCTGGTCTTTTTTAAGGTGTAATTCTGTGTAAATAGGAGCTTGACAATTGCTGGACAGGGTATATAATTCCTATCTTTTCCATCTTAAATAGTATGATGGTGAAGGACCTTTCGATAAGAGCTTAATTTATTTATTAATTTATAGTGGGATATTATCTATGGAAATGAGAGCAACTCAGGCATTTATTAAATGCCTGGAAGAACAGAATGTGGATACGATTTTCGGTTATCCCGGCGGGGCGATAATCGATCTTTTTGATGAATTACATGATTGCAAGACCATTACTAATGTTCTTGTTCGTCATGAGCAGGGCGCTGTCCATGCGGCTGATGCCTTTGCCAGGGTTCGTGGCGATGTGGGTGTTGCACTGGCCACCTCCGGTCCCGGTGCCACCAATACGGTTACAGGTATCGCTTCAGCCTATCTTGATTCAATTCCGATTGTGGTCTTTACCGGTCAGGTTCCTACCGGGCTTATTGGTAATGATGCTTTTCAGGAGGTTGATATTGTAGGTATTACCCGTCCCTGCACCAAGCATAATTATCTGGTGAAAGATCCCAAAGAGCTGGTTGCCACCATTCGGGAGGCATTTCATATTGCCCGTACCGGCCGGCCCGGCCCGGTTCTGGTTGATCTGCCCAAGGATGTTATGGCGGCCCTGGTTGAATTTGAAGAGAATAAGCCCGTGGAGATGCGGACCTATAAGCCGACCTATGAGCCCCATCCCGGCCAGATTGATAAGATCTGCAAGGCAGTTATGCAGGCTAAAAAGCCGGTTCTCTATATTGGTGGTGGTATTATTGCTTCCAAAGCTCATGAGGAGTTGACAGAGTTTGCCCGTAAGCTTGATATTCCGGTTACCATGACCCTTATGGGTCTTGGTGGTTTTCCTGGGACTGACCCGCTTTCCTTGGGTATGCTGGGAATGCACGGTAGCTATTATTCAAATATGGCAGTTGCCAATTGTGACCTTCTGGTTGCGGTGGGCGCTCGTTTTGATGACCGGGTTACCGGTCGGGTCGATGCCTTTGCTCCTAATGCCAAGATTATTCATATTGATATTGATCCATCATCCATCAGCAAGAATGTTGATGTTGATATCCCGGTGGTGGCTGATTGTCGTCATGCCCTGATCGGGATGAATACCTGGTTCGCCCGTAACGAGTCAGTGGATGTTGCGGCTTATAAAGCTAAATTGGAGCCCTGGCATGACCAGATTATCAATTGGAAGAGAGAGCATCCATTTGGTTATGTTGAAGAAGGCGATATTATCAAGCCCCAGTTTGTTGTTCAGAAGCTTTATGAACTCACCGGTGGAGACGCAATTATTGCCACCGAGGTAGGCCAGAATCAGATGTGGGCTGCCCAGTTCTATCATTTTAATCAACCCCGGGCCTTGATGACCTCAGGTGGTCTTGGAGTAATGGGTTACGGTCTGCCGGCGGCAATTGGCGCCAAGATGGCGGCCCCTGATCGCACTGTTATTGATATTGCCGGTGATGGCAGTATCCAGATGAATATCCAGGAATTGGCTACTGCCAAACAGTATAATGTGCCGGTGAAGGTTGCTATTCTCAACAACGGCTACCTGGGTATGGTTCGTCAATGGCAGGAGTTGTTCTATAACAAGAAATATGCTGGCACCCATATGGAGGTCGCCCCTGACTTTGTTGCTCTTGCGGCTGCTTATGGTGCAGTTGGCCTGCGGGCGACTAAACCAAGTGAGGTTGAACCGGTTATCAAGGAGGCCCTTGCCACTGACAATACCGTATTAATGGATTTTGTCATTGCCCGGGAGGAATGTGTTGCTCCTATGGTTCCGGCTGGTAAGGCTACCACCGAGATGCTTCTGGTGTAAGATTGTTTCGGCTAATCCCCGAAATTTGATGATATAGATAACGTAGGAATATTATGAAACATACCATTTCAGTATTATTGCAGAACAGGTCTGGGGTCCTTTCCCGGGTGACCGGCTTATTCAGTGGCCGGGGGTTTAATATCGAGACTCTGTCAGTGGCTCCGACTCTGGAGGCTGACATCTCATGCATGACCCTGGTAACCCGTGGACCGGATGAAATTATTGAACAGATAACTAAACAGCTCCATAAATTGATTGATGTCATCAAGGTTACTGATATCAGTGAAAAAGAATTTGTGGAGCGGGAAATGGCCCTGATTCGGGTCAAGGCAGAGACTGCCACCCGTGCTGAGGTTTTAAGAATTGTTGATATATTTCGCGGCCGGGTAGTTGATGTGAGCACCAAGACTTTTGCGGTGGAGGTCACCGGAACCCGTGATAAGGTTCGGGCCATGATTGATCTTCTCCGGCCTATTGGGATCCAGGAAATTATCCGAACCGGAACCATTGCCATGACCAGGGAAGGGGCCAAGTAATTTAAGGAATTTTGTTTTTTGGTCAGTATGAACCGGTTCCCCTAGGTGGGTAGCCGGTTCATTTTGTCTGGGTCAGGAAAACTGGACCCGTCTTATATTATTATGGATGACTGAATGATCAAACCGAGAATACCCATAGCCCTGGAAGGGTACCCATTTATCGGCTTCATGGCTCTTACTGCCATGGTGTTTGCCATGCTCGATTACGATGTACTCAGCCTGGCGGCTCTTTTTACTGCCGCTTTTGTCTTGTTCTTTTTCCGGGATCCGGAGCGCATTATCCCGGATGAAGGTGATGTGGTGGTTTCGCCGGCAGATGGTCGGATTATTCTGGTTGAGAAGGTCTTTGATGATCGCTTTCTTGATGAAGAGGTATGTAAGGTCAGTATCTTCATGAATGTTTTCAATGTTCATGTGAACAGAGTCCCTTTTCCCGGCCGGGTCGAAAAGGTTCGTTATTCGGCGGGTCGTTTTTTTGCGGCCAATACCGATCGTGGTGCTCTGGAAAATGAATATTGTGCTGTAATCAGCAAAACTGATAACGGCAGTCGTTATGCCATGGTCCAGGTAGCTGGTCTTGTGGCTCGCCGTATTGTCTGTTGGGCAACTGCCGGTGATCAATTGGCCAGGGGGGATCGTTTTGGCCTGATTCGTTTCGGCTCCCGGGTTGATCTCTATCTGCCTTTGGATGTACGCCTTGAGGTGTCCCCTGGCCAGAAGGTCAAGGCCGGAGATTCTATCCTGGGCTATCTCTAATATCGATGGATAAGAATATGTCTTCGAGAAAAACCCCACGGGGGTCCATCAGTCTGCTGCCGAATCTTTTGACCACCATGAGTCTGTTCAGTGGGTTTTATTCCATTGTTGCTGCCATCAGAGGTGATTTCCTTCATGCTGCCGTTGCTATAATCATTGCAGCTGTTTTTGATGGTCTCGATGGTCGGGTAGCCCGGATGACCGGCACCACCAGCAAATTTGGCATGGAGTATGATTCACTATGTGACCTGGTATCTTTCGGGGTGGCCCCGGCTCTGCTTGCTTATTTTTGGGTTTTACAGTCTTACGGTCGTTACGGCTGGCTGGCGGCCTTTCTATATGTGGCTACTACAGCTCTTCGTCTGGCCAGGTTTAATTCCCAGGTTGATGAGAGTCCGGCCAATGTTTTTATTGGCCTGCCATGCCCGGCGGCGGCCGGTCTCATTGCCACTTCCGTAATGTTTTGTGATTTTGTTAATAATTGTCTGGTGATGCGGGATGTATTGATCCTGATCATGGTTTATACCCTGTCTTACCTTATGGTCAGTAACCATCAATATCCCAGCTTTAAGAAGGTTTCCCGGGCCAAGGGTTTTCAACTTCTGGTGGGAATGGTTCTTCTCATTATGGTGGTTGCCACCGAACCTCAGGTAACTCTCTTTATCCTTGGACTTGTCTATGTGTTAACCGGGCCGGTTCGAGGTTGTGCCAGGATGCTGGCCGGTAGCAGGAAGAAAGAGGCAGTTGATAAGCAGGAAAAGATTTCATAGGAAGCAGGCGAAATGGATAATTCAGCAAAAGAAAAAATATTTGTTTTTGATACCACCCTCCGTGACGGTGAACAGTCACCGGGTGCCACCATGAATATGCAGGAGAAGTTTCGTCTGGCTCAGCAATTGGTTAAACTCCAGGTGGATGTAATTGAGGCTGGTTTTCCCATGGCCTCCACCGGTGATTTTGATTGTGTGAAAAATATTGCCGATAATATTCGGGGTGCCCAGATTGCGGCTCTGGCCCGGGCCAATGAAAGGGATATAGATACGGCCTGGGGCGCTCTGAGTAAAGGTGAAAACCCCCGGATTCATACCTTTCTCGCCACCTCTGATATCCACATGAAGTATAAGCTCAAGATGGATCGCCGCCAGGTCCTTGAGCTGGCTGTGGCATCGGTGCGGCATGCGGCTTCTTATACCGGAAATGTTGAGTTTTCGGCAGAAGATGCCTCCCGCAGTGACCTTGATTTTGTCTGTGAGGTTTTTGGTGCAGTGATTGAGGCCGGGGCCACTACCCTGAACTTCCCTGATACCACTGGTTATGCTCTGCCGGCTGAATTTGGTGAGCAGATTCGCTATGTGATCAATAATACCCCTGGCATTGAAAAGGCGGTTTTAAGTGTGCATTGCCATAATGATTTGGGTCTTGCTGTGGCCAATTCCCTGGCCGCCATTGAGGCTGGAGCCCGGCAGATAGAATGTACCCTTAATGGAATCGGCGAGCGGGCCGGCAATACCGCTATGGAAGAATTGGCCATGGTCATCAGGACCAGGGCGGATCAGATTTCTGTTCGTACTGAAATTGTAACCGAACACATCCATGCCTCAAGCCGGATGGTTAGCTCTATTACCGGAATGACGGTTCAGCCCAATAAGGCCATTGTCGGGGCCAATGCCTTTGCCCACGAATCAGGAATCCATCAAGACGGTGTTTTAAAGGAACGAACCACCTATGAGATCATGAACCCCTGTGATATCGGCTTGGCCGAGGGTAATCTTGTCCTTGGTAAACATTCCGGTCGCCATGCTATCAAAGATAGGCTCTGTTCCATGGGGTATGATAATTTAAGCGATGATGAACTAAACCGGGTTTTTGCCAGGTTTAAGGAATTGGCTGATGTTAAAAAGGATCTGGTTGATGAGGATCTTGAGGCGATTATCCTGGACGAGGTTATGGATATCCCCGAGGTTTATCAGCTTATTTCCTTAGGTGCCATGAGCGGCAATAAGACTATGCCAACCTCTGCCATCAGGATGATGGTTGATGGTGTGGAAAAAGAAGGTGCCTGTATCGGGATAGGACCCATTGACAGTGCCTTTCGGGCAATTGCCATGCTCACTGGAACCACCAGTAATCTTCTTTATTTTGCAGTGAGCTCCATCAGTGGCGGAACCGATGCCCAGGGGGAAGTTATGGTCCGGATTGAAGATGATGGCCGGATTGTAGTTGGGCAGGGTGCTGATCCTGATATTATTACGGCAGCGGCTAAGGCCTATTTAAAAGGGCTTAATCGGTTGGCATATTTGAAGAACAAAGATTAAAGGGTAATTAAATGAAAGCTGAAGGATATAATGTTGCGATTGCCGGGGCTACCGGTGCGGTGGGTGGAGCTATGCTGGATGTATTGGCCCGTCGTGATTTTCCTATTAATGAATTGCGCCTGTTGGCCTCTGAGCGGTCGGTTGGCAAGAAATTGACCTTTAAGGGAAAGGAAATTGCCGTCAAGCTCCTTGATAAAGATGCCTTTAATGGCATTGATGTGGCTCTTTTTTCCGCCGGCGCCAGTCGCTCTATAGAGTTTGCGCCGGCAGCAGCGGCCGCCGGGGCCGTGGTGGTGGATAATTCCAGTGCCTTTCGTATGGACCCGGAGATTCCCCTGGTGGTGCCTGAGGTAAACCCCGCAGCTATTGCTGAATATACCAGGCGTGGGATAATTGCTAATCCCAATTGCTCTACCATCCAGATGATGGTGGCCTTAAAGCCCATCTATGATAAGGTGGGAATCAAGCGGATTGTGGTGTCAACCTACCAGGCGGTTTCTGGCTCCGGGGCCCAGGCCATTGAAGAGCTGGATCGCCAGGTAAAGGCCTATGCTGCTGGTGACGATCTTGTCAATGAGGTCTACCCCCACCAGATAGCCTTTAATTGTCTGCCTCATATCGATTCTTTCCTTGATAATGGCTACACTAAGGAAGAGATGAAGATGGTTAATGAGACCCGGAAGATCTTTGGAGATGATGGTATCGGGGTTACTGCTACCACGGTCCGGGTCCCGGTATTTTACGGCCATTCCGAATCAGTAAATATTGAAACCAACAGCAAAATCACTGCATCCGAGGTTAAAGATCTGCTGGTTGACGCAGATGGAGTCAAACTGGTAGATGAGCCGGAAGCCAATCAATACCCTCTGGCTCTGGACTGTGAGGGAGAATTTCCCACCCTTGTTGGCCGGATCAGGGAAGATGAGTCCATTGCCAATGGGATAAATATGTGGGTGGTGGCAGATAATATTTTAAAGGGTGCTGCCTTAAACGCAGTTCAGATTGCCGAGGTTTTGATTAAAGACCATATCAGTTAATCTGCCACTTATGCGGATTATTGCCGGTACAGCCAGGGGACGCCGACTTAAAAGCCCGGAAAGGCGAGGTGGCAGGGAGCTGATTCGGCCAACTGCTGATCGGGCCCGGGAGGCTATTTTTAATATTCTTGCTCCCAACCTTGTTGAGGCTAGGGTTCTTGATCTTTTTGCCGGCACCGGTGCCCTGGGGCTGGAGTCCTTAAGCCGGGGTGCAAAGTCGGCATTATTTGTTGATCGCAACCGGGAGGCCATCAACCTGGTTAGGCATAATATTGAATTATGCGGATTCTTCGGTGAGGCTGAAGTAGTTAGCCGTGACCTGGGTCGTGGGCTGGCTTTCTGTAGTGAGATAATAGACCAAAGTGGTTTTACATTGGTCTTTCTTGATCCGCCCTATGGCTCAGAGCTCAGTCAGGGCTTGATGGAAGAGCTGGGTAGAGGTGATATCCTGGCTGATCAGGCCTTGGTGGTGCTTGAAGATGACATGTCAGCGCTTTGGCCGGATGTTTTTGGTGGGTTGGGGTTGATCGATAACCGTAAATACGGCGAAACAGGTTTCTGGATTTACAGGATGCAGATATGACAGATTACCAACCATTTGTTCAGGAACAAACCGGCGAGTCAATTGCTGTTTATCCAGGTAGTTTTGATCCCATAACCAAGGGCCATCTTGATATTATCCAGCGTGCCCTTAATTTGTTTGATAAGGTTATTGTGGCTATTGCCATTAACCCGGCCAAGGAGACCCTTTTCTCCCAGGAAGATCGTCTGCAGATGATCAGAGATTGTTTTCCGGCGGATGAAAAGAGAATCGAGGTCGATGCCATTGACGGGCTTCTGGTGGATTATGCCTATACTAAGGGCGCCCGGGCTATTGTCCGTGGTCTGCGTGCATTGTCTGATTTTGATTTCGAGTTCCAGCTTGCCCTGATGAACCGGAAGATTGAACGGGAGGTGGAGACCATCTTTCTGATGACCGGTATGCGCTGGATATATATCAGTTCAAGTATTATCAAGGATGTTGCCCGCCATGGCGGTGATGTAAGCGGCCTGGTTCCTGATCATGTCTGCGAGAATCTGCGTCAGCGCTTTCTTGTTGATCCTGGAGCAATGGACGGGTAGTCTGGCCATGAATCCAACCCTGACCCGACGTTCTTTTTTGCAGAAAACCAGCCTTGGTGCTGTCGGGTTTTCCATGAGCAATTTTGGTTTCCCCCCCTTCCAGCATTTGAACCAACCATTGGCGCAAGGAAAGAAGAGGGAGATTCCCACGGTCTGTGCCTTATGTTCCTCTCGTTGTTTAATCAAGGCAGAGGTTGTTGATGGTCGTCTGCTTAAGATAAAGGGTAATGGTGGCGCCAGGTTAAATGGCTCTCTGGTATGCGCCCGGGCCCAGGCGGCAATTAAACTTGTCTATGATCCAGACCGGCTCAAATTCCCCATGAAACGGGTGGGGCCCAGGGGAAGAGGTGAATGGGTCAGAATTGAATGGTCTGAGGCCCTTGACCGGATTGCCGGGGCACTGCAGAAAACCATTGAAACAGATGGACCAGAAGCCGTGGCTCTTCTTGCTGCCGGCCCTTCCTCTTTCTATATTACCGAGCTTTTTCGTCACCTGGGGGTTAGTCAGTTTTATGATTCATCCACTAATTTCTCTACCCGGATTCAGGACTTGGCCTATGGCTCGGTTTTTGGACCGGCCCCCGGCGCTGTTTATCAGCCTGATTATGATCAGGCCCACTGTCTGGTATGTTTAGGGTTTCAGCCGGGTGAGAATGTTCAATTACCAGAACTTCCCCGGATAATTGCGGCCAGGGAGCGTGGCCTTAAGGCAATAGTTGTTGATCCCCGTTTTTCAGCCTTTGCCAATAAGGCGGATTATTATCTGCCAATCAAGCCGGGAACAGATACTGCCCTGATTTACGGCTGGCTTAATTATATTATTGAGTATGGTCTCTATGATAAAGGCCATGTCCGGCAAAATATAGCAGGTTTCAGCCTTCTTTCTGAACACCTTAAGGACTTTACCCTGTCCCGGGTGGCCAAGATAACCGGTATCAATAAAAAAGATATTGAAGATACCGCCCGGGAGATTGCTAAACAGGCACCGGCCGTGGTCATTCATTCCGGTCGTCATCACAGTACCTATGGCAATGATGTGGAAAGGCTGCGGGCCCAGGCCATATTAATGGCAGTGCTCGGCTCTTTTAATGCTCCGGGTAGTGTGAGGAGGTTTTTTGCCGATAACTCCGATCTGTCGTCCATGCCCATGACCTCATTTTCTGCAATCCGGCAGAATATGTTGGAAGGCCGGATCAAGACCATGGGTTGCTGGGGCCAGAATCCCTTGCAGTCCTATCCATCACCCTTTAAAACCATTGCCGCATTTAAGAGGGCTGATTTTATCTTTGTCGCCGATGTCTTGCCTTCAGAAACCACCCTTTATGCCGATATCATTCTGCCGGAGGCCAGTTTTCTGGAACGTCATGACATAGTCGAGCATATCCAGGATGGTTCTCGGTCATTTATTGCTCCCCGGCTGCCTGCCCTTGATCCGGCTTTTGCCAGTCGTCCTCCCTATGAAATTGTTAGAGATCTTGCTGGCCGCCTGGGGGAAGGAGACGCCCTGCCGGAGGCTGATGTTGTCGGGTACCTTGATCGAAAACTTGAGCCATATAATCACACTCTGGCCAGTCTGGCTGAGAAGGGCGGGGTGGTGGAAACAGGCGGCACTCGGGATATTGCCGGTTTAAGTGGTTTGACCACTGCCAGTGGCCGGATGGAGGTTATGACAAAGGCGGCTGGTTTTCCGGAATTGCCGGCCTATACTCCGGTGGCTCCGGTTCCCAGTGGTTATTTTCGTCTTCTTTATGGAAGGTCGCCGGTGCGCCATGGCAGTCAGGGGGGCAATAATCCCTGGCTTGCCCATGAACAGGGAGAAAATCAGCTCTGGTTAAATGACCGCCTCGCCTCTTATCTTGGCCTGAGTGATGGTGCTGAGGTGGTTGTGGAGAACCAGGACGGCATTGTCGCCACCAAGGCAATTTCCCTGAAACTTACCCCGGGCATCCGAAAAGACTGTGTCTATCTGGCCCATGGTTTTGGTTGTCAGAGCCCCTTTCTGGCCCGGGCCTTTAATCAGGGTTTGTCTGACACCTGGCTGATGAGCCGAAGCAGTCGTGATCCTGTAAGCGGGGTTCGGGCCTTGGGGGTTAATTATGTACGTGTGCGGAAGGTGGACGAATAAATGGCTGGGGATAATACTGATAAGGGCCGGCGTTTATTTTTACAGCGGGGCTGGTTCTGGTTGAAGGCTGTTTCCTTTGCCGCCATCTCGTACCCTCTAATGGTTTTTCTTGGTTTTAAGGTACCTCGCAAACGGGAGATTGTTCAGGTTAATCGCCAGCTTTTAGCCGGTGAGGTTTATCTGGGGCAGGATTTTGTTCTTTTCCAGGGGGAGTCCCGGGCCTGGGCTCTGTCCCGAATTTGTACTCATCTCGGTTGCCGCCTGAATTACAGCGAAGAGCAGAAGAAACTGGTCTGCCCCTGTCATCAGAGCCATTTTGACCTTGAGGGCAGGAGGCTTGCCGGCCCGGCCCGTCGTGACCTGGAGGCATTTGAGGTCGAGGTCAGTGGTAATGACGCCGATAAAATCTACATGGTAAGGATCTAAAGGTGATGATGGGTCGTTTGCTGACAGGGTTTTGCGAGATAAAATGGGGAGCCAGGGGCTTAATTCTGCTCTATGTATCAGTGGTTTCCGGCATTATCCTGGCCCTGCAATATGATTTTGCCAATCCCTTTTACTCGGCAGTGGCCCAGGAGGCTTTGATTCCCTTTGGTTCATTCTGGCGCTCCCTTCATTTTTATTCCAGCCAGCTTTTCTTCCTCTTTTGCCTGGTGCATCTCCTGGCGGTGATTATTAATGGCAGCATATTCAAGATGGCGCCATTAAAATGGTTGGTGGTGCTTGCCACTCTGCCCCTTGCCGTGCTTCTTCTGTTTACCGGTTATGTTCTTCGTGGCGATTCTACCGGTGAGTCCGCCGGGATGATTGCCGAGCAGATTGCACTTGCCATTCCCCTGGCCGGTGACATGGTAAATAATTTTCTTTTTGCCATCTCCGCCGAAGGGATGAAAAGAGTATATGCCAATCATCTGGCTGGTCTGGCGGTACTCTGGCTAATCTGCGCCTGGGATCATCTCAGGCGTTACAGGGTAATGCTGGCAGACCATGGATTATTGTTGGTGATCACCGTTGTTCTATCTGTTTTTCTATTAGCCCCCATGGAGGTTCTGTCTCCCGGTGTCCTCCATATTGGCGGTCCGTGGTTCTTTCTTGGCCTCCAGGAGCTTCTCCGGGTTATTGACCCTTTCTGGGCCGGGGTTGTCCTACCGCTATTTCTGTTTGTTCTGCTGGCTCTGGTTCGGCTTGAGGGCAGGGTGGGCAGGATTATAGCCAGCCTGGTGGTGGTGATGCTGGTTTTTTATGCTTGGGCAACCTTTCTGGCCCTTGGCCGTTGATTCTTTTCTCATTGTCTACCATAACCATGCATCAAAAATGCTAAACCAAGTACGTACCTCTCACCGACCACTGATAATCACACAAAACGGTAAGCCAGCTGGTGTAATTATTTCTCCAGCGGAATTTGATTCTCTTTCTGAGAAAAATCATTTTATAAAGGCTATTAATAGTGGTTTGACTGATGTAAAGCAAGGACGTGTGCTAACCGACAAGGAATTGGAGAAAGTTCTTGATGAAACTCCAATGGACTGAAACTGCAAAAAATGACCTGATTGCCATCCGAAGATATATTGCGGTAGATAATGCACTAGCTGCAAAGAATTGGATTGAACGCCTCAAGACGAATCACGAAATATAGTTCATTCTCTCCTGGCAGGCCGAAAAGTACCTGAATTGTCCCGTGACGACATACGGGAAGTTATCGAAGGGAACTATCGCATCGTTTACCACGTGCAATCTAAAGGAGTGTCAATTCTGACAGTATTCGAATTTCATCGGCTCTTTCCGGCAAAAGATGTTGCCGGGCAATCTGATAGAGAATAGTAATTTATAATTGTGACAGGTCGAGATGCTTTTTGAAATTCAACAACTCAAACGGGAAATCGCCGAACAAATGCATTAAGACCGACAGATAGAGGCTGTGCCTGTTGGATTATATTTATCGTTCGCCACACTCTCAACAAGCCCTATGCTTTCGTGGTGCTGCGGCTTATGCTAGCGTTGGAAAGCCTTCTGTCCAGTTTTGAGCATGTGTGTTCTGCAATCATTTTTAGCTTGCGTGTGCAATCGTTATGCGCTATCAATTTAGTTATGAAAGCAAAGTATAAAAAAATCTTGGTAACAATTTTCACTGATCCTGTAAATGGTAATATAGAGTGGGCCAAGATTGAGGCGCTTCTTGTCGCCCTTGGTTGCCGGGTTATTGAGGGCTCAGGATCAAGCGTTACCTTTGAAAAAGACGGTATTCGGGCATATTTTCACAGACCACATCCAGCTAAAGCTGCTTTGAGGTATCGGATCAAGGATGCTCGTGAATTCTTAAAGAAACTGGGAGAAACACCATGAAAGGAATGAACCATAAAGGCTATTATGCCAAAGTTGAATTTGACTCTGAGGATCATATCTTTGTTGGCCGTATTATTGGCATCCGTGATGTTATTGGTTTTCATGGAGAATCTGTCGCCGAGCTTGAAACAGCTTTTCGCGAGGCCGTTGATGACTACCTTGCAGCCTGCAACGAACTTGGACAAGAGCCAAACAAGCCATACTCCGGCAACCTTATGTTACGAATTCCTGCCGAAATACATGCGGCAGTGGCTTCCGCAGCAGAGGCCAGCGGTAAAAGTATCAATCAGTGGGCGGCTGGGGTTCTGGATAAAGAAAGTCACGCTCATTAACAAGATAAACCGATAAAGGGGTCAAATCTTTATCCTTGACACCCTGATGACGTGGTTAAGTAAAAATGGACACTTTTTTAGGCTGCTTTTTTCTTGGGCATCATTTTTTCAAATTCCTTTGGGCTCAGATAACCCAAATAAGAGTGACGACGATTGCTGTTGTAAAACATCTCGACATTATCAACTATATCTCGTCTGGCTTCTTCCCTCGTTGAGTATGTAGAGTCAAATACACGCTCTACTTTCAGATTTCCCAAGAAGCTTTCTGCCACACTATTGACCCAGCAATTTCCCTTACTGCTCATACTGCTGAGCATATTGTTTTCTGTTAGCATTTCTAAGGTGACTTGGGCTACTTGAGATGATGTCTTTTGATTCACTTTAGCCATTAAGGTAAAGCGTGTATATCGTTCGGTTAATGTTACTATTGCCTGCTTATGGTTATCACCAAATTATAGTATCAATTTCCTAATCTCCTATGCTGAGCTAACAAATGAGCCTGGCGAGGACGATATCCGCGAAGTCCTGTATTACGCTTAATTTCACGACTTATTGTGGATTTGTTGACCATTTCCACCAACTTGAGGAAGTTGCATTTCCAACTTTAATTCACTTTATAGTTTGTGGGTTAATTCGCAGGATACTGGCTTAGGAGTATAACAGGTTAAAATAACGGCTTGGATTTGAATTTGAGGCGCTTTTGAGTTAAGGGGTGGGAGAAGGAAAGAAAGGCGGCATGGAGGAGCATGCGATCGCCATCTTTCCCGTTACCGTAGAGGCGGTCGCCGATGATGGGGGTGCCAAGGCCAAGGTGATGGTAGGAATGAAGGCGTAATTGATGGGTTCGGCCGGTTTCTGGTTTGAACTCTATTCTGGTCTGATTATTTTTAACTCCTAATTTGCGCCAGTGGCTGATCCCGACCTTGCCGTGGACCTCGTCATAGACCTGATATGGCCGGTTGTCGGGGTCAAGACGAAAGGGCAGGGTGATGGTTCCCGAATCTTGATTGATAATCCCTTCAAGGAGTGCAATATAGGTTTTATCTACCTGGCGCTGTTCAAATTGGCGGCTCAGATCACGATGAAAATTGCGATTTAAGGCCACCACCATTAATCCTGATGTTTCCATATCAAGACGGTGCACCGCCGGCTGTTTAATGCAATGGGGGAACATGGCCTTAACCCTGCTGGTAACGCAATCCTGATTTGCCGGGTCCTTTCCCGGCACCGAAAGGAGACCACCCGGTTTATTGACCACCACAAATTCTTCTTCCTGATGGATTATCTCCATGGGACATTGGCTCCTTTGAGCATGTAACCGAGAATCGGCTGGCATTTATCCTGACAGGGGGGATAGAAATTACCGTGTTTTCTGGTCTGGGACAGGTTCTCCCTGCCCCAGTAGAACTCGGCCATGTCTATTGGGGTCAGGCAACTGCTGGCGGCCATGTTTAAGAGCTTGGGTGCGCAGCAATCTCCGGTGCCGGACGGTATGCCGTTATTTCCGCTAAAGGCTTTAGTCAGGGGTTTTGTTTCATTTAGGAAATTAGATAGTCGATAGATCCCGTGGATGTCCCGCATTAATTGCTGGGATAATTTTTTTCGACTGGTTATGAGGAATGCCCTGGTTTCATCATTTGCTGACTCGGAAATCATATTCCCCAGGTCTTTGATTTTGCTCTCTGTTTCGCGGGTCAGCTGGTAATAATGGTTCAGGTCAAACAGGGGTGGGGCCCAGCCGTCCACCTGCCAGATGCTGTTATACTGGCCGGAAAATGATTTAAGGATTATTTCTCTACCCATCGAGTCATGGCAGAGGAGGATTCCCATCATCTTGCCCCGGGCCGGGCCAAAGAGATAATCGATCCCAAGGCGCGGATCTGCCTGGTCCTCTTTAGTGTCAAGGTCGATTCTTTTTCTATCAGCAAGCTTTGCCATCAGCTCCTGGCAATGTTCCCGGGCAGTTTTCATCTGTCGGTCTCCATCAGCTCTCACCCCCTAAAAGGGAATAGAGGAGGTAATGCCAGCTGCTAAGAACGGTGAAAATAGAAAGCATGATCAAGGCAAGCCTCCGGCTGAATCGGCGGAATTTATGAACCTGCTTTTCAAGATCCTGGTTTGTCTGCCAGCAGGCAGCAAGGCTGTCGGCCAGGCCGAAGAATACGGCGGTAAATAAACTGCTATAGATGGCAAAGCCGATATAATTATATTCCGGTTTCAGGATGCAAAACGGGCAGTGGTGAAAGGGCATGGCATAGATATAGGATGAAAAAACAGTGGTGATGGCGATGAGAGCCAGGGGCAGGAGTAGTATCCAGAACAGGGCGGTGGAGGATGGCCCGGACCAGCCCATCTTAGGTATCTTGCTGAGATTAATGATGCCAACAAGGGTAATTGCTCCGTAAAACATGGGCAGGATATGGGCAGGCAGATTGGCGATCAGGTTGCCGTCATTTGCTGCCGGGCTCTGGAAAACAACAGCGCAGCAGGAGGTGATGATGTCTGGATCCAGATTGACCAGATAAAGGGTCTGCAGGCTGAGATCAACAATGATAAGAGGATAGAGCAGGAGCAGGTAGCCATATTTGAATTTAACCAGGGGGTATCTCTCGGAGCTGATATCAAGTTGGTGGATGATTATCCAGAAGCCGTAGAAGAAAATGCCGATGATTTTTGTGTATAGGGCCGGCATGCCGTAGCTGTTTGCAAGAAGGGCACCGGTGGCGCACATGGCACCGGCAATGATCTGGCTGAAATTGTCAGCCGCCATGACAAATAGAAACAGGTTGAGGATGAGAAAGGCCAGGGCATATTTAATCAGGGTGGAGGTCAGCCATATTTCGTTTTCCAGCCTGATTTGCCGGTTATGGTCAGCCGCCGGTTGCCAGGAACTGACGACCCTGATTGCGGTGGTGGCCGCTATCGTCAGGGTAAAGATTAAAGCCAGACTGAGAAGGTTAAGAGCAATGCTCCATTGGTTAATCAACATCAATACGACCGTCACGAATGGCTATTGTTTGATCAATGGCAGAATGATCAGCCACCAGGGGGTCATGGGAGGTGATTATAATGGTTTTGCCGTTTACCCGGAGCCTGGCCATGATTTCCATAAATTCGCCGCTGAGTTTAGTATCGAGGTGGGCGGTGGGTTCGTCAGCCAGGATTATGGGCGGATCATTGATAAGGGCGCGGGCGATGGCTACTCTCTGTAATTCTCCACCTGATATCTGGTCTGCCGGAAAATTCTCCCGATGATCAATGCCCAGGGTTTGCATTAAGACCCGGGCCCTTTTCTTCTGTTCTTTCGGTTTAATCCCCAGGGGCTGGAGGGGCAGGCAGATATTATCAAGAACATTTAAGCGGGGCAGAATATTAAAGCGCTGGAAGATGAAACCAATGGTTTCCCTGCGATGAATGGTACGAAAACGATCAGGCAGGCGGGTCAGTTGTTTGCCGGCAATGGCGGCCCGGCCAGAGGTAGGGGGGATAATGCAGCCGATGATTGATAGCAGAGTTGATTTGCCGGAACCGCTGGCCCCCTGGAGGCAGGTCATGCTCTGACTGGTAATACTTAAGCTGATCTCGTCCAAGGCATTTACCTCGTTGGCCAGTCCCTGGTTATATGTCTTGCAGACCTTGTCTAGTTCTATGAGCATAGTTTTTTAAATGGGTTGAAGGTACTTGATTAATTTATTGCTGAGTCTGGCGGAATAGCGGCACTGCGCCAGGCCGGGATAATGGTTGCGGTTAGATACGGGATCACGGAAAAGATAAAGATAAGAAAGAGATCGTTCATTTTTATCCGCGGGGTAAGGTGAAGTTCAGGTTGCAAGACTGACCAGCCGGTGAGCAAAGGGGTAAAGATGGTTCCGTTGAACAGGGAAATATGGACAAAGCCCAGGCCATAGCCGAGGATAAAAGCGAGAGTAGCTATAATAAATCCCTCCCAGAATCGGATGGCAATTATATCGCCGGTCTGCCATCCGAGGATCTTGAGGATGGCAATTTCCCGTTTTTCTTCAGGCATGAGCCCGGAGGCCTTGTCCCAGGAAAAAATTACAAAGGCGGCAAGGGCCGTGAGCAGGCAGATGGAGGCAAAACCACTGCGCCAGCTGAAAACCACCTGATAGGTTTTTTTTATCTGGGGCCGGGTGACCACCCGGGTGTCAGGCAGGGCCTTGGAAATCTTGTCGGCAATGGTGCCGATTTCAGCCGGGTTTGCCACATAGACACAGAGATCAGTCACTTCACCTGCCGGGATTTGGAAAAGATCACGGCTATCGGCAAGGTTCATTGTAATGAGGTCTCCGGTGAGGATGTTAGCCTCATCAGGGAAAACTCCGCTGACCTTCATGGTTTTCAGGGATAGATCCGGTCGAAAAAGGGAAAATGTCCTGCGGTTCGGGGCAAGGATCTTTTTAATGGCCGGGGCAAGAACCACCTCTCCTGTGCCGTTGTCTGCTGGCAGACGGCCCTGGGACAGGGTTAATGGGAGCTGGTCGCTAAGGGGCATGAGGCTGGTATCCAGACCGACAACAGTGTAATTTGCGGTGCTGGTTTCATCAAAATAATAACCCCATATCCTTGGTACTATCTGGCGGATACCAAATATTTTGTCCAGGTGTGCAGTATAGCTTTGGGGGATCGATTGTTGACGGCCGGCCACCATTTTCTGGATGGTGATCTCCGGTGCTGCTTCCAGGGCAGTCATTGCGGTTTGGGTCAGGGTGGTTGTCAGCATCTGAAAAGATGAGATCAGAAAGATTACCCCGGTGAAAACCAGGATGATGCTTAAATTGCGGGCTCGACGCTGCCAGATAGATGACAGGCTGTAATCGAGGATGTTGAGATGTTTTTCCAGAAAGGCCAATGGCTCAAGCTCCTTGGTCAGTGTTTCTTAACCGGAGCCCAGAATGAGCCGGTGGGAAAGTGTTCGATACTGCCGGGATGATCCATGAATGGGGCCATGGAATCGCTTATGGCCGGGTGCCTGGTATATCGGGCCTCGGTGGCGATACAGAGGTCTGTCAGGCCGAGGCTGGCGGTAAGGGTGGTTAATAATTTATTATGCTGGCCATTGATATTCTGCCTGGTGGCGCTCTGGTAATAAAAAGAGCCACTGATAAAAAAAACTATGAGGATAATTGTTAATCTGGCTGATGGTCGCATTTTTACTTCATCTTCATTCCGTGGCGCATGGATTCCACCAATTGATGATTGATTTCGCTGAAAGTAAGCACCCTGGTTCCCCGATGGTCTGTTAAAAAGGATGCGGCTGCCTCCTGGCTGGCAAAGGGGATAAATTCGTGACCCATTGGACCGTAGACATCACTGCCGATCACAAAAAAGGCCTGGCGGGCATCAATCCACTTTAGTGAATAATAATCTTTTGTCCATATTTCCTGAAAATTATCTTTAGTCGTGGTGCCGAATTTTTCTGGATGAAAATAATAGACCATGAGGTCTTTCATCCCGTCAAAGGTGAGAGCTGAGCCCTTATCCAGAATAATCTCACTGAGCCAGTTGGGGTATCTGGCAACGAACATCCCGCATACCTGGCAGCGGCTATCTTTGTTTATTTCAGTCAGGGGCTCTGCCTGGCTCAAGGCAGGGGTCAGGGAGAGCGCATAAAATAAAATGATAATTAATATCTTCACAGGTATTTCCCCAGGATTTCTGTTAATTCCTCATCGCTTACCCCGCCAAGGATGGCGGCGATGATTCGATGGGAGGGGTCGAGGATAATGGTTTGGGGCTGGAGGCGGATATTGTATTTTTCAGCAACCTTGCCGCCATGGTCAAGAAGGACGGGAAACCCGATCTCCAGGTCTTTGACAAAGCCGGCAAGATACGGGTCCTCCGGGATGGTATTTATATAAAATACCTGGAGGTTTTCCCGGGAGTAGCGATTGAAATAAGTGTTGAATATTGGGGTGTCGGCCCGGCAGTATTTGCAATCTGTTGACCAGAAACGAATAATTACCGGCATCCCCTGGTAGTCGTTAAGGGAGAATTCCTGATCGTCTATGTCGGTTAATTGGAAACCCGGGGCATGGTCTCCTATTTGCAGCTTCTTGTCGGCTTTGTCAGATGAACAGCCAGCTATAAAAAAAATGGAGATGACCAATGCCACCCATAATTGTGTTAATCTGCTCATTACCTGGTCTCGCTAAGTATCCCGTTACGCATCTGCATGACCCGTGCTGCGTTTTGGGAGGAAGGCAATTCCTGATTGTGGGTGACGACAATAAAGGTGGTTCCCTGTTGATTGTAGTCACGGAAAATAGTCAGGATGTCTTGTTCGGTATCTTCATCAAGATCACCGGTGGGTTCATCTGCCAGAATAATTTCCGGCTCGTTGATAAAGGCCCGGGCGATGGCTACCCGTCTTTGCTGACCACCGGAAAGCTGGGAGGGAAAGCTGCCGGCTTTGTCAGCAATACCTGCCAAAGATAAGAGGTTTAGGGCCCTCTCATGGCTTTCCGCCCTGCTAGTTCCAAAACTTAAGGGCAGCAGAACATTTTCAAGAACACTGAGGGTGGGAATCAGGCTGGCAAACTGGAAAATGAAGCCAATGGTATTATTGCGCATGGCAGCCAGGGCGTTGTCGTTTTGCTGCCAGTTTTCCTGGCCATTAATCCGGACTTCCCCCTGGTCAGGCCTGGTCAGGCCGCCGATGAGGCTGAGAAGGGTGGTTTTGCCGGAACCGGAATGACCGAGAATAACAACAAAATCTCGCCGGTTAATGCTTAGATTGACATCGTTCACCGCTTTGATTATCTTGTTGTCGGATTTATATTGTTTTTGCAGGTTGTTACATTGAATCAGCACAGTTTTCCTCTGGTATTTTTTTTGAGTTTACCAGATAAACATTAATTCATAGGGCAGCAGACAGCAAGAGACTTAGTGCGGATTTAGACTTTAGCAACAATCTACCGAAATTCCTTGACCAGGCTACTACAATGTGGCATTTGTGTCAATGAGGGTTCTTGATACTTCCATGTGGAGGAAGAGTTAAGTTATGGAAAGAGCAGAATTCGTTGAAATAAGAAAGAGGCTGCATAAGACTCAGAAGGAGATGTCTCAGCTTCTGGGAGTTTCTCTCAAGGCTGTGCACAGCTATGAGCAGGGCTGGCGTTCGGTGCCGGCCCATGTTGAACGCCAGATTTATTTTTTGCTTTCCCGTAAGATTCATGATCAGGAAACCCTTAGGAAATGCTGGGATATCAAGAATTGCCCGCCGGAACGACGGGACCGTTGTCCTGCCTGGGAGTTCCGCTCTGGAACTCTATGCTGGTTTATCAATGGTACTCTCTGTCAATGTTCAGCCCAGAGAAACTGGCAGGAAAAGATGATGGTTTGTAAGCAATGTGAGATTTTGCAGCATCTCCTTGATCTTGAGGGTGATGAGTAGAGGATGAAAGTTAGAAGAGTAGTTGCCCCTGGATGAACCGCCATTTCCTTTTCGGGGCTAATATTGACAATAAATC
Source organism: uncultured Desulfobulbia bacterium (assembly GCA_964653055.1). Classification (GTDB taxonomy): domain Bacteria; phylum Desulfobacterota; class Desulfobulbia; order Desulfobulbales; family SURF-16; genus CAZZCA01. The sequence continues at coordinate 255,886 of CAZZCA010000001.1, forward strand.
AATCTCTGAAGGAGGAGAAGATGAAAAAATCATTAAAGAATCTTATGGGCAGTGCCCTGGCCGGAGCCATGCTCCTTGGGATGGGGGCTGGAAATGATCTTCAGGCCCAGACTTATCAGGCAACTTTCTATGTTGCTGGTATGGGTGGTCATTTTGCCAAGGCCGTAACCATCATTGACCCGTCAGCGGAAACCCCTATTACAGTTTCTGAACTTACCATGGTTGAGATTGGTGACGGTACCAGTCATCCGGTTCATGATGCCCGGATAGATTATAAAGATCGCAACACCATGTATTGGTCCACCTATAAACTTGATCCTGATGCCGATGATATGACCCATGCCGGTTATACAGATCTGCGCACTGGAGAAGTGGTCAAGGATATCACTTTAAAGACTCCGTCTCAGGTGAAAAATACTAAAAAGATGTACTGTGCCTCGGCCCAGACTCCTGCCTATTTTATGCCTATTTCCATGTCTAACCCCGGATATATCGATGTTATTCGTAAAAAGGACATGAAGCGCCTCCACTCAGTTTTTCTGGAAGGCACTGATGCCGATTTTAAGGTTCCTTATAAATATCTCCATGGCATTAACAGCCCTGATATGAGTAAGGTTCTTATTGCTGCCAATGAGTCTGATAACCCCAGTAAGGCTTATGGTAATGGTGTGGGCAAACTCCATCTGGTTATGCTAGATGCTGCAGCTCTTACCGCAGGCAAGGTCAAGGTATTAGCCAAGGGGATTGCCGATGGTAACAAAAAAAGCACCATCAGCTTCCGCCAGTATTTTTCCAATGACGGTAAAAAGGTTGCCAATGCCACCGGTGATATCCTTTTCATCATTGACGCTGATAACCTGAAGACCCTGGATGCTGAGACTGTCAGTCCTACTGAGCAGCTTCATGACGCTATCTTTACCCCGGATGATCGTTATGTTATTGCCACTTCCCGGACCAAAAGAGTTTCCGATGATTGCGAAACTCCCCTGAAGCCAGGTCCGGATGAGTATCTCATGGACGGTCATCTCAAGCTTTATGATGTCAAGGCTGGTAAATTTATCGGTAAGTCCACCTCTGTCTGTCTTGCCTGTCATGATAATGAGATCGGAACCGATGATGATGCACCCCATGCAGTGCTTTGCGGTTTTGATGCTAATTGGAAGTAGACATGAAACGATTTATATGCAGTTAGTTTTTAGTTAAACACCCATTAATAAACCCGGCAGGTATGAAGTAATCTGCCGGGTTTATTTCGTTCTAATTAAGGAAGAGTTGTAATGGCGAATCAGCCTGGATATTCATTGGCCTATATTGCCTGGCGAAATGTAAGCCGCAAATTGTTCAGGAATTTTGTTCTGCTGCTGGCGGTCTCTCTTCTGGTTTCTCTACTGGTTTTTGCTATGCTTTTTAACCGGGCTGTTCAGGAGGATATCAAAACTGCCACCAAGAGATTGGGGGCTGATATTGTTCTGGTGCCGGCAGAGGCTAAGGGGAAGGCAGAAGAATTTATTTTGGAGAGCCAGGAAAAGACCTTTTATATGGACGAATTTGTCTTTGAGGCGGTGATGGAGCTCGACGAGATCAGCAGCGGTACTTTCCAGGTTTACCTGGAGACCCTTGATGCTGGTTGCTGCTCCATTGATGAGGGACAGGTGGTGGCTTTTGATCCTGACTCTGATTTTGTCGTGACACCTTGGTTGGAAGGGGCTCCTGACCTGGGAGCAGGTGATGTGTATGTGGGCTCATATGTTTATGAATATCTGGGTCTGATCAATACGGCCTCTCTGTTTGGCCAGGGGGTGAAGGTGGTTGGTCATCTGCAGGAGACCGGTACTGGGCTGGACCATGGTATATTCATGCGTTACGATGATCTGGCCAAGGTATCGTCGGAGGCAGCCGGTGATTATAAGAAGGGGACCATTTCCATTATCTTTCTTAAGGTTAAGGAAGGACTTGATGTGGGCCAGGTGGTAGCCAAAATACGCAATGTCAATCCCACCATCGGCATTATGACCAGGGGTTCCATTGGCAGTGATGTTCGGACTACTCTCCGTGACATTGTCCGGGTTTTTTCCATAACTATCTCCATGGCCTCGTTATTGGCGGTTATGCTGGCCTGGTCGACTTTTACTGCCATGGCCAATGAGCGACAGCGGGAGGTGGGAATTCTCCGGGCCATCGGGGCCCGCAAGTCTCATATCATTTCCATGTTTCTGGCGGAGGCTGTTCTGGTTTCAGTTTTTGGTGGCTTATTAGGCGTTGTCATGGGTCATTATTTGATTGCCTACCTTGCTGCTGACTTTAATCTCCTCAGCCGGCTCGATGTTGTTGCTGGCATCTCCTGGCAGAACTCCTGGGTCAGTTTTCTTGCTCTTGCTGCCGGGGTTGGTGTTTGTCTTCTGGGCGCTTTGCTGCCGGTGATTCGTCTGGCTGGTCTTGAGCCGTTACTTGCCATCAAGGAAGAGTAGTTTATATCTTGTCCTTTACCAGTGATGGATAAAGAAGCTGATTTGCAGGCCCTGTCGGTCGATTTAGGTTGAAATTGTCAGGCACTCATCGTAATAATAAAAAGTTCAGCTGATTGATGCTGCTGAACTTTTGTTTTTACTGGCGCCGCATTATTCAGTAGGATGATGCTTGTATATTTATTAATAATTTGAACCTGATCGAGATGCCGAACTGAAAATGAACAATTTTCTTTCCATTCCAAATCTCTTGAGTAGCCTTCGTTTGTTTATGGCTCCCTTAATGTTGCTTTCGGCCCGGATGGGACGTGGTGATTTTTTTGTCGGGGTTTTTGTTGCCGCTCTATTTACCGATTGGCTGGATGGTTTTCTTGCCCGCAGGATGAAGATGACCACTGAGCTGGGGGCCAGGCTTGATAGTTGGGGCGACCTGATGGTCTATCTATGCATGCCCCTTGCCATCTGGTGGCTGTGGCCGGAGATAATCAGGCAGGAGGCTCCCTGGATTATTACGGCAATCTGTAGTTTCTCCCTGCCGGTTTTTGTTGGTTTTGCTAAATTTCGTCGTCTTACCAGTTATCATACTAGGGGGGCGAAATTGTCAGCAGCTCTTCTCAGCGGCAGTACTCTGATTTTGATCATGGAAGGGCCTTCCTGGCCTTTTCGACTGTCTACCCTGGTTCTGGTGGCAGCTGCCCTTGAGGAGATAGCCATTACGGTTATGCTTTCAAATTGGCAGGCTGATGTCCCAAGTTTGATCCAGGCTCTTCCTTCCCGGCGCCGACGCCGAAAAAAATAGAAAATTATAATAATTTCAGGTTGATTTGGTCTTAAATCAACTCGTTAATAATTTTAATAATTCATCAGCGGTCAATTTATGGCCGCCATCGCTGCCTGCCAGCAGGCTATTGGCGATTTTTCTTTTTTCCTTATGCATGGCCAGGATCTTTTCTTCTATGCTGTTTCTGGTTGCCAGCCGGTAAACCGTCAGTGGGTGATGCTGGCCAATGCGATGGGCCCGGTCAGAGGCCTGGTCTTCCACCGCCGGGTTCCACCAGGGATCCATATGGATGACATAGGTAGCAGCGGTCAGGTTGAGCCCGGTACCGCCGGCCTTCAGGCTGATCAGGAATAGATCCTTGTCTCCGGTCTGAAAGGCGTCTACCTGTTCCCGTCGTTTGCGGGCCGGGGTTGAGCCATCAAGGTATTGGTAACTGATCCCTTGTTGGTCGAGATATTCCCTGATGATCTGGAGATAGCTGACAAATTGGCTGAAAACGAGGGCCCGGTGCTCATTTTCGATGAGTTCAGTTATAATTTTGCCGAAAAGATTGAGCTTTGAACTTTCAATTTCCTGGTCAGGGGCAATGAGGCTGGGATGGCAGCATGAGCGCCGCAGTTTCATAATCTCAGCCAGCACCTGGATATGCTTTTTGCCGGTGGTGGCGGTGGAGGAATTAATTCTTTCGATGGCGTTCTGGCGCAGGGCCTCATAAAGGGCTTTTTCCTCCTTGTTCATATCAACCCACATTACCACCTCGGTCCGGGGAGGCAGTTCGGCTAATACTTCGTGTTTTAATCGTCTGAGGATGAAGGGCTGGATCAGTTTCTTGAGCCTGTTCAGGCAACGCTGATCCTGATCCTTTTCAATGGGGGTGGCAAATTTCTTGTTAAAATTTTCCCGATTGCCGAGAAGGCCGGGGTTGATAAAATTGAACAGGGTCCATAACTCTCCCAGGTGATTTTCAATGGGAGTGCCGGTGGTGATGACCTTGAATTCTCCTTCCAGGGCCATGGCTGCCCGGGATCTCTTGGTGCTGAGATTTTTAATGGCCTGGGCTTCATCTAAAATTATGGTTTGCCAGTTTCTGGAGGCAAGGAGCTCGGCCTCTTGCTGAAGCAGGGCATAGCTGGTTATCAGAACGTCATTTTCTGAAAGTGAGCTTACTAATTGTCGCCGGTTCTTGCCGCTGAAGATGATTGGTTTCAGGTCGGGGGCAAATTTGTTTATTTCATATTGCCAATTATGGCAGACAGATGTTGGCGCTATTACCAGGGTTGGGCCCTTATTGCTCCTGGTCAGGATCAGAGTGATGGCCTGGATTGTTTTGCCAAGGCCCATGTCGTCGGCCAGGCAGGCACCCATCCCCCAATGAGCCAGGCGGACCAGCCATTGAAAGCCCTCTATCTGATAGTCGCGAAGCTTGGCTTTAAGGCCTGGGGGAATATTCGGCTGCAGGTTGCGGGCTTCTTTAATTTTTTTTCGTTGTTGCTGCCAGTGTTGGTCCAGGTTGAGAACTGCTCCCTGATTGGCAAAATCTTCCATGATATGGCTGGTCAGGGGATGGATCAGCGGGTTTTGGTCGTCAGTGCGGCTGAAGAGATTCAACTCGTCTAATTTCTCTTTAAATTCCCGGGATAGGGCAAGGAATTCACCCTGACCCATGGGGACAAAGCGGCTATTGTTGTTTTGGATATATTGGAGGAGCTGGCGCAGGGGAAAAACAGTGTCAGGGTCCACTTCAATCTTGCCGTCAACGGTGAACCAATTGCGTTTTTTATGGATGTGCAGGTGCAGGTTGTTAAAATTTGCCTGGGCCCGAACCATCATTTTGCCCCCTTCCGGCCATTCCACTATCAGGTCTTCCAGGTCTTTAAGTTCAAGTAAGACCTGAAGACATTCCTCTGGGTCGGTGAACAGCCATTCCCAGGTCTGGTCGCTGAATTCCTGCAGAGTTGGGCATTGATGCTCAATCTGCTGGGCCAGTCTGTTTTCCAGGTCAAGGTCACGCCTTGTCTGGCGGCGCTGTTGTCCAACCTTGGTAATTATCGTATTTGAACCGGCTCCCGGGAGCACCTGGGGACCATCCGGGCCCAGTGGTTTCAATACCATAATTAGACGTAAACCAGGGCCAACCGGCTGTAACTGAACATAGAGACGGTTGTCTGGTTCGCTTAAGATAATATTCTGGTCTTCAATATCCAGGTCAGAATGGACCGTCAGGCAGGAAGAGAGTCGACCCAGGGACTGGAGGAGTCGTGGTTCTGCCTGGTGGGGTAGTCTGATTCCATGGCTGCCTATGATCTTGGCAATCTCCTGTTGCTGGCTGGTTACCTGGATTATTTTGTATCTGCCGGCATTTTCCTGGCTGATGTGGGTCTGGTCTTCCTGGATGGCGGGATTAATGCTCAGGTGGAAATGGTCTGGGTCATTTCGGACTTGTAGTTCCGGCTCTCCCTTAATAAATTCAACTGACCTGGCAGGTTGATCTTCCTGAAAGAGAAAGGGGTGGCCAATGAGTGCCGGCAGGGTTTTGTTCATGGCGAAACTGAAGCTGTCGTTGCCCCGGCGATGAGTCTTGATAATGGTGGCGCATATGTTCTTATCCTGTTTAGAGATAAAATCAAGATCAGTTCCCTGGTACAATCTTTTAAGGGATATTTTCCTTCCTTTGCTCCAGTTGCCGTTTAGGTTTAATTTCTGTTCTTTGGGGGTAAGGGTGATAAAGCCGTTTTTGTAATGGATCAGCCAGATCAGGCGTCTTGGAGCATCGCGTTTGCCGGGATCGCCGCCGATACTGATCAGATCCAGGGCATGGAGTGCCCGTTGCCATGGGGCGTCCAGGCAGAAAATAGATAATAAGGAGTCAGGGGGGAGTGCTGATTTATTTCCTGTGGGTTCCTGTTGACCGAAAAGATACAGGTGGTCAAATTGACGATTCAACCATTTATACCCGTTTTGTCTGGCCAGGTGATTTTGTTCTTGAATCTGGCTGAGCTGGCTTTTACTGAGACGGCCATTTAACCAATAATGGGCAAGAGCCATAAAGAGAAGGCAGAGGCTGTTGTCTGGCTGTTGCTGCCAGACCGCGAAGATGTGACCATGGGGTTGCTGGTTGCACTGGGCCCTGATTATTTCGCCGATAATTTGATGACAGGGCAGAAGGGGGTTGTGGGGATGGTGCTCCTCCATGGTCTTGATATATTCGGTGATCAGGGGGAAGTAGGAAGGTTTGCCGGCCTGGAGCAAGGTAAGAAGGTAAAATAGACCTTCCGGGCCGATGAAAAATGGTTCCTTGGGCTTGGCTGGGATGTCGTCTTTAAAGCAGGCAAGTGCCTTGGGGTAGTTCTGCTGGTTAAAGGCGAGCCAGCCCCGGATTCCTGATCGGTCAAGAAGGGGTCCTGCTTCTTTAAGTACCTCTGTGGCTTCTTCGATATTGTCACGGAGCAGGTGGTTCGTTGTCTGTAGATAAAATAGAGATCCTCGCCCTGCCTCGGGAATAGAGGCCATGGTTTTATTATCACCCAGATAGGCCAGAGGCCGGTCAAAGGACAGGAGGTTGAGATAGGCCCTGGTACTGAGCTGGTGGAGTACATGGAGACGGATATGGGGAGGCAGGTTATGGAAAATATGTGGTTCAAAAGGGTTGCCCAGGATATTTACCAAGGGTGATTCGTGGTCTGAAACATCCGGGCATTCATAATAACGAATAAGGGCTGTTTCCATGGCCTCAATATTGCCGCTATATAAATCTAGGCGTATTTCCCGGAGTAAACGATGGCTTTTTTTTGCCATTCGGCTGGCTGGTTCGCCACTGATGGGCAGGATTTTCCTGATAATGGCAGCCATTTGATTCAGTCTGCCTGTGGTTAATGCCTGTCGGCTCAGAGGCTCCAGCAGGTCATTATGACATTGACAGGTCCAGGTTATCATGCCCTGGTCCTGCAGGGAACGGAGCAGGGGGATGAACGATGACGGCCAGGGGCTGGATGGCGGGTCAAGTAGAGGGCAGAGCTGTTGCAGGCAAGTTTCGATGATCTCCGGGGTTACCGGTTCATGGATAAGGGAGGTAAATTGGAGAACGAGTTCTTCGGCTGGCGATAATGCCGGTAACGTGGCCATGTCTTTGGGTGTTTTATGTTCAACCATTGGAAATTGCAGGGAAATATATCATAGGTCAGGGAAAGTCAACTTGCCATTTTATTATTATACCATATAATGGAATAGCTGCTCGGTCTTTTAGCCCATGTTGTTGATTATCAATCTCAGGGGAACCGGATGGAGGCTCGATCATAAGATGGAAATAAGATTTATAGGTGTTGGTGAGTGTTGTGACACCAGCCACCCTAATACATCTTTTCAGGTAAAAACCTGTGATGGCAATAACCTGCTTTTTGATTGCGGTTTTTCCACCCCCCGGCTTTATTTCAGTTACTGTGATGCTGCCGACGAGCTGGATCTGGTCTGGATATCCCATTTTCACGGGGATCATTTTTTTGGCCTGCCCCTTTTGTTTCTGCGTTTATGGGAAATGGGGCGTCAAAAACCCCTTAAGATTTTTGGTCAGGCAGAGGGTTGGGAGAAGATTAACCAGGTTATGGAACTTGCCTTTCCCGGTTTTGCCGATAAAATGACCTACCCCCTGGTTTATACCGTGGTGGAGCCTGATTATCCTGTTGTGGATGGTTCCCTTAGCTGGCAGGTGGCCGAGGCCAGACATTCGGTGCGGTCTCTGGCTGTGCGCATGGAGGACGATCATCATTCCCTCTTTTTCAGCGGGGACGGCGGGGCCACTTCCGGGACCATGGCACTTGCCCGCGGTTGTGATCTGGTGATCCATGAGTCTTTCTGGTTGGATGAGGATTCCATTGGCCATGGCAGTATTGCTTCCTCTCTGGATTTTGCCCGTCAGGTCGGGGCAGGCAAATTGGCCCTTGTTCATCTTCAGCGTCAGGTTAGGCAGGAGCAAAATGTCGCCATTGAAAAGATGGTTGAGGAGTCAGGGCTTGATGCGTGGCTGCCCCTGGCCGGCGAGAGTACAGTTCTTGTCTGATTGATATTTAATTGAGAAGGTATAATGACCATAGATGATTTTCGATTTCAGAATCAGGGAGTGAGAACGGCAGCGGCCTGGGCCCTTCTTGTTGTTCTGCTCACCTTGATCCTTAAGACCCTTGATTTTCTGTTTATCCCTTTTTCCATAGCGCTTCTCATTGGCTATGCTCTGGGGATTCCCCTGGATTTCCTTCAGCGTTTTCGCCTGCCTGCTCCTCTTAGGACCATGGGTGTGGTTTTCCTGGTTATTGTTTGTGTTTATCTGCTCGGAAGACTGGTCAATGTCAATATCAAGGAGTTCCAGGCCCAGCTTCCGGTTTTTGAAGATAAGTTCTGGATTTATACCCGGAGCTTGCTGGATTGGCTGGATATCAGTCAGGAGCAGGCCCGGGAGATGTATAATGCGTTCCTGACCAATTTCAGCCAATTGGATTTTAAGCCGGTGGGCTCTCTGGTTCAGCGGCTGGGAGGGTCTTTTTTCTCTTTTCTGGGTAATATGTTATGGGTTCTTTTATTTCTGGTTTTTATCCTGGCAGAGCGAGAGAGTTTTGCCCGGCGCCTGGTCAGGGGGGTTGGCGATGAGGGCGCGGCTGATATCCTTCAGGTAATGAGTCGGATTAATAAGGCTGTCCAGAGCTATCTGGGTCTTAAAACCATTATTTCAGTACTCACCGGGGTTTTGGTTGCCATTGTTCTTTCTCTTTTTCAGATTCCTTTTGCCGTTTTATGGGGTGTTCTTGCTTTTCTTTTGAACTTTATTCCTAATATTGGCTCATTAATTTCAGTAATGCCGCCGGTGGCCATCACCTTGTTTCAATATGGGTCATTGACAAGGACGTTGCTGGTGACCGGTTCTCTGGTTATAATACATTTTTTTGTCGGCAATGTTCTGGAGCCTAAAATAATGGGCAGGGGGCTGAATTTAAGTCCTCTGGTTGTTCTTTTATCTCTTGTTTTCTGGGGCTGGCTTTGGGGTATTCCCGGGATGTTGCTTTCCGTACCACTGACTGCGGCTATAAGAATTGCCTGTGAGCAGATGGAGATTACCAGACCCCTTGCGATTATGATTAGTGAACAATGAGATTATTTATAAATAGATAAATTAGAGAGGTTAATATGTATCAGCACAGACATGGCAATGCAATTTCAGTGACCGAGGCTCGTAGTCATGCTTCAACTATGTTTTTGGCCAAGGTTTTTAACTGGATGGCCGCAGGCCTTGCCTTAACCGGTTTTCTTGCCTATATGGTGGCATCCTCGGAAGCGGCAATTTCGATTTTTTTACTTAATCCTATGATGCGCTGGGGGGTAATTATCGCTGAGCTGGGTATGGTTTTTTATCTGTCTGCCAGGATCCAGCAGCTATCACCCGGGGCAGCCACCGGACTTTTTCTGTTTTATTCTGCCTTAAATGGCATAACTCTTTCGGTGGTGCTTTTGATTTATACCGCAACATCGGTGGCGTCTACCTTCTTTATTACTGCCGGTATGTTCGGGGTCATGGCTGTTTATGGGATGATCACCAAAAGAGATCTCAGCGGTGTTGGTTCGTTCATGCTTATGGGTCTCATCGGGATGATCCTCGCCTCGGTGGTTAATATCTTCCTTCAGAGCTCCATGATGTCCTGGATGATTTCGGCGGCCGGGGTTCTGGTGTTTACCGGTCTTGCTGCCTATGATGTCCAGAAGATTACCGAGATGGGAGCATCCGGGATTATGCGGGAAGGTGAAGCGGCAATTCGCAAAGGGGCGATTATGGGGGCCCTTGCTCTTTATCTTGATTTTATCAATTTATTTCTGAGTATGCTTTATTTCCTCGGAGATCGGGATTAATTGATGTTCAAAAAAACGGGGAAGAAATGGTTTGGCCGGTATCTGCCTTTTGTTGTCAGACCCACCGAGCTTCAGTTGCAGTGGCTGACTGCTGCCCTTGCACGGCAGAGTCTTACCACGGAAGAGATTTCGCCCTATATCAAGATTCTCCTTACAGATAATGAGGCTGAAGATGAAAAAGAGTTGACCCGTCTTCTCCTGGATATTGATAGGGGGATGATCTCTCGTCTTCTTGAGGCAACAGATATTTACGACATCCCGCTATTGTTCAAGCTGATACCTTCTCCGACATTTCATAACGCGGAAATAGCCCTGCAAAAAGAGGTGCCGCCATTTGAGCGCCAGGCCCAGATGGTTTATGATCAGGTGTTTTATGCAATAAATAACCGGTCAGAAAAAATTCTGGTGGATGCGGCTGAAAGTTTGCTTAAAGGAAGAGAAGTGCCGGAAAATTTTAAGGAAAATTTTCAGCGTTTTAGAAGGATTCTGGATGATAAGGAATTTCTTCTTTCCTTATATCCCAAGGCCCGGGGGTAAACATATCCCGGGGCCTGATGGTCCTGTTGAAGTCAGGCGGGCAGGCCGCCTGGAGAAATTATTTGCCAGCTGCCCGTTTAGATGCTTTCAGCGGATTGATTTTAATGGTGCCCACGGAAAGTTCTGGTTTGACATGGGTTGCAAAATTACAGATCCCAAGGCGCCATTTGGCATCGGGGGAGGTGTAGGTCTGGCAGAATTTATTATTGTTGGCGTCAACTATTCTGTCGCAGCCGTCGCATTTTTCGTTAACAGGGTTAAACAGTCCACTGCTGTACATATCTTCGTTAATGGTGGCGGTATCAGCCATGATTGTTCTCCATAAAAAATATTATCATCATATAAGCTCAAGGAAACAATTATTATTATAAGATCGCCCTTTTGCTGTCAATGAAAAAGATTTTTTGCACCTGGGGCCAGTTGTGTTCTGGTGGGACTTGCTATAGACTTTATTAAAGACCTGAGTAAGCAGGCAGGTTAATTATAATTTAATCTGCCGAATTTCCTGCAATGACTAGCCCTGACAGGAGATCATTATGCCGATATATCAATGGAAGGGAACAAATTCCTACGGTGAGAAGCGAAAGGGTAAGCTGGATGCTCCCAGTGAGGCTGCGGCCATGGCCAGCCTGCGCAAGATCAGGATTACCCCGATTGTATTGAAGGAGGCTCCCAAGGATCTCCTTGCTGATATTGCCATGTTTCAGCCCAAGATTACCGGGCGGGATGTGGTTATTTTTACCCGGCAGCTTTCCACCATGATCGATGCAGGCCTTCCCCTGGTTCAGAGTGTGGAGATTCTTGCCGGCCAGGAGGAGAACATTACCTTTAAAAAGGTTTTGAACGCTATCCAGCTTGATGTGGAGGCCGGGATGACCTTTGCCGATGCCATGAAAAAGCACCCCAAGATTTTCGATAATCTTTTCTGCAATATGATTGAGGCGGGTGAAGTTGGCGGGATTCTGGATATTATCCTCCGCCGTCTGGCCTTTTTCATGGAAAAAAATATGGCTCTCAAGAAAAAGATTAAAGGGGCCATGACCTACCCGGCAATTTGTCTCTGTATTGCCCTGGTGATTACGGCAGTGATTTTAGTTTTTGTTGTACCGGTCTTTGCCAGGATGTTTGCTGATTTTGGTTCAACTCTTCCTGTTCCTACCCAGATTGTGGTTGCAGCCAGTGACTTTGCAAAATCAAATTTTTATATTATTATTGGGCTGATAGTCGGTTTCATCGTTACCATTAAGAAGATTCATGGTACAGATAAGGGCAGAAAGTTTCTCGATCGTCAGGTGTTAAAATTGCCGGTGGTTGGTGGCTTGGTCAGGAAGGTCGCAGTTGCTAAATTCAGTCGTACTTTGGGGACCATGATCCAGAGCGGGGTACCCATTCTTGACTCTCTGACCGTGGTTGGACGAACTTCTGGTAATTTTGTTATTGAGCAGGCTGTTTTTCGGGTGGCGGACAGTATTACCGAAGGTCGAACCATTGCCGAACCCTTGGAGGAAACCGGTGTCTTTCCCAGTATGGTTGTGCAGATGATAAATGTTGGTGAATCAACTGGAGCCCTTGATACCATGCTGGAGAAAATAGCTGATTTTTACGACGAAGAAGTCGATCAAGCTGTGGAGAATATGACTGCCATGATAGAACCGTTCATGATGGTTTTTCTCGGTGGCCTTATTGGTGGGCTGGTGGTTGCCATGTATCTGCCAATTTTTAAGATGGCAAGTGTTGTCGGTTAATATTTCAATATTTTTCAGGAGATAATTGATGGGAGAAATAATAGGAGTTTTGGGTCGGGAAGTAATTGATTCCAGGGGTAATCCAACCGTTGAGGTTGATGTGCATCTTGATTCAGGTTATATGGGCCGGGCGTTGGTTCCTTCCGGGGCATCCACCGGGACCAGAGAGGCCCTCGAACTGCGTGACACCAGGCGTAAACGCTATATGGGGAAAGGCGTTCAGAAGGCAGTAGCTAATGTTAATGAACAGATTGCCCAGACCCTGGTCGGTTATGAGTCTTCCAGTCAGGTTCTTATTGATCAGACCATGCTTCAATTGGATGGCACTGATAACAAGAAGAATCTGGGAGCCAATGCCATGCTTGGGGTATCCATTGCGGTGGCCCGGGCCTCGGCCATGGAAATTGATCTGCCTTTTTATTCTTATCTTGGCGGGGTCAATGCCAAGGTTCTGCCGGTTCCCATGATGAATGTGCTAAATGGCGGGGCCCATGCTGATAATAATGTTGATGTTCAGGAATTCATGGTCATGCCCATCGGTGCCTCTTCTTTTGCTGAAGCCATGCAGATGGGTGTTGAGACCTTTCATACTCTGAAGAATGTCTTGAAAAAGGCAGGGCATCTGACTTCGGTTGGTGATGAAGGTGGTTTTGCCCCTAACCTCAGGTCCAATGAGGAGGCCATGGAATGTCTGCTTGAGGCGATTAATCAGGCTGGATATCACCCGGGCAAGGATATGTATATTGCCCTGGATGTGGCGGCAAGTGAGCTTTATGACAAGAAGAAAAAACATTACGTCCTGGCCGCGGAAAAAAAACCGAACATGACCGCTGCCGAGCTTGTTGATTTCTATGCCGACTGGGTTGCTAAATACCCTCTGGTTTCTATTGAAGACGGCCTGGATGAAAGTGATTGGAAGGGATGGTCATTATTGTCTGAGCGTCTTGGCGACTCTATTCAGATTGTTGGTGATGATATTTTTGTTACTAATACTGAAATCCTGGCCAAGGGCATTGATCAGGGTATTGCCAATTCCATTCTGGTTAAATTAAATCAGATCGGGACGGTTACTGAAACAATCGATGCCGTGGATATGGCCCATCGTGCTGGCTATACCTCTGTTATCTCCCATCGTTCCGGCGAGACGGAAGATACTACCATTGCTGATCTCAGTGTTGCCCTGAATACAGGGCAGATCAAGACCGGAGCCCCTTCCCGAACAGATCGGGTAGCTAAATATAATCAATTGCTTCGTATTGAAGATGAACTGGGTGCGGCAAGCTGTTATGCCGGTAGAGATAGCTTGAAGTGTTTATAGTTTCTTTGAATTAGTTTACAGGGAGGCGGAGATGACGCTGACAAAGGCAAATTTAGTACAGAAAATTTACCAGAGTCATGATCTTGGCAAGGTTGAGGCGACTCAGGTTGTGGAGGCCTTTCTCCAGGCAAGCAAGGAATGTCTGGTGGAGGGTGAAGATATCCTGCTTAGCGGTTTTGGTAAATTCTGTATCAAAGAGAAGAAGGCCCGGCGTGGGCGTAACCCGCAGACCGGTGAAGAGTTGATGCTTTCCGGCCGCCGAGTTGTGACCTTTAAACCTTCGGGGATTCTCCGGGACCGGGTTAATTCTGGCAAGTAATTGGCAGTTGAAACCTAAAAGATGGGAAGACGGGTTATTCGGGAGGATGGCTCGTCTTTTTGTATCCTGCCTATTCATTAATGGTCTGCTTTGAACCGGCAATTTTGCTTGTTCAAGCAGATAAATTTTTAGTGACAATGGATAAAACAGCTACATTACAGGATCTTGCGGATCTGGTTCAGGGCGAAGTCAGTGGTGATTCTGGACTGATAATCTCCAATCTGGCGGATATCAATGGGGCTGTCGAGGGGGAGATCTCCTTTGTTGTTGATGACTCCCGGCAAGATGAATTTAATGCCAGCAAGGCATCGGCCTTTATTATCCCCCGGGACTTCTCGGAGACTCTTAAGCCAGCTATCAGGGTGGCAAACCCACTTCTTGCTGCCACCATTATTCAGCGCTGGTTTGTTGGTCGTGATTTTATTGTCCGGGGTATTCACCCCACCGCTCTGGTTGGTGAAAATTGCCAGATAGCTGATGAGGTTTCGGTGGGGCCTCTTGCTGTAATTGGTGACCGGGTTAAGCTGGGAGCACGGGTAAGTCTCGCACCCGGTGTTGTTCTGGCTGATGATGTGGTTATTGGTGATGATTCTGCTCTGGCTGCCAATGTGGTTGTTGGTGCAGGTTGTCTCCTTGGTCGGCGACTGGTTGTTCATGGTGGTGCGGTGATCGGCAGTGACGGATTTGGCTTTGTCACAGACGAAAAAGGAAAGCATCTTAAACGGCCTCAGGTAGGTAATGTGGTTATTGAGGATGATGTGGAAATTGGGGCTAATGCCTGTATTGACCGTGCTACCTTTGGTTCTACGATCATTGGCGCTGGAACCAAGATTGATAATATGGTCCAGGTTGCCCATAATGTAAAGATTGGCCCCGGTTCTCTGCTGGCAGCTCAATCAGGGATTGCCGGTAGTACCAGCCTGGGGCGGGGTGTTGTTCTTGGTGGTCAGGCCGGGGTTGCCGATCATCTGGTTATTGGTGATGGCCTTATGGCCGCCGGTAAAGCCGGCATAACCGGCAACCATAAAGGTGGTGAAATAGTTGCTGGTTTTCCAGCTATCTCTCACCGCAAATGGCTGCGGGCCAGTGTTTCATTTCCCCGGGTTCCTGATCTTCTCCGGGAGGTTAGGGCTCTCAGGCAGCAGGTACTTGAACTTTCGGCCATAATCCATGACCGTAATGTAGATGATATGGAGGATGATCATGACTGATAATCAACAGGTTTATAATATCCAGGAGATTATGGATTTATTGCCCCATCGTTATCCTTTTGTCCTGGTGGATAGGATTCTTGCGGTGGAGCCGGGTAAGTCCATCAGGGCCCTGAAGAATGTAACCATTAATGAGCCGTTTTTCCCCGGTCATTTCCCAGTGGAACCGGTGATGCCCGGTGTTCTTATTGTCGAGGGGATGGCCCAGGTTGGAGCAGTTCTTTCCTATCTCACCGAGAAGGAGAAACTGGACGGCAAGCTGGTTTATTTTGCCGGCATGGACGGGGTAAGATTCCGCCGCAAGGTGGTTCCCGGTGATCAGATTATATTTGAGCTTGAAGTCCTTGTACGCAAATCACGACTTTATAAGATTAAAGGCAGGGCTATGGTTGACGGTCAATTAGCGGCGGAAGCCGAGTTGATGGCAACCTTCGGTTAAGGAAAATTTAATGACAATTCATCCCACAGCGATTATTGACCCGGCCGCAGAACTTGATAGTTCGGTTAAGGTTGGGCCCTATGCTGTTATAGAAAAAGGTGTTCAGGTTGGGCCGGATACCATAATTGAGGCCCATGCCTGTATAGGTGGTTTGACCAGAATTGGCAGTCGGAATCATATTGGCTCATTTACCAGTGTCGGCACCCCTCCCCAGGATATATCATATAAGGGTGAAGATACCAGGTTGGTTATTGGTGATGATAATATTATCCGGGAGTATTGTTCTGTTCACCGGGGAACTGCCGGTGGAGTTGGGGTAACTACCATTGGTAACTCAAATATGCTCATGGCCTATTCCCATGTGGCCCATGACTGCAGTCTGGCTGACAATATTGTTCTGGTAAATAATGCTACTCTGGGGGGGCATGTTGAAGTAGGCGAGCGGGTGATCATCGGTGGGATGACTGCCGTGCATCAATTTTCCCGGGTGGGTGATTATGCCTTTATTGGCGGGATGTCTGGAATCAGTCTGGATGTTCCCCCTTATGTGATTGTTGCCGGAATTCGCAATGAGATGAAGGTTCGGAGCATTAACCGGATCGGGTTAAAAAGGGCTGGTTTCTCCGCAGGCGAGATCAAGAGTCTTGGTCGGGCCTTTACCATTATCTTTAAGACCCGTGATCTGTTACTTAAGGATGCTTTGAAGATGGCTCTTGCTGAGCTCCCTGATTCTGAACTGGTTGCCAATATGGTGGAGTTTTTCCAGAGCTCCAAGAGAAATGTGGTCAGGTTGAGTAATGGTGATGCCGCTTAGAATAGGAATTGTTGCCGGTGGCGGTCAATTTCCTGAACTCTTTGCCCGGGCTGCGGCCAAGGCCGGACGAGAAGTGGTTATTGTCGGTCATAAGGGCGAGACCAGGCCGGAGCTTGCCGAGCTTGCCACCAGTTTTACCTGGGTTAAACTGGGTCAATTGGGCCGGATCATTAAGTTCTTCCAGCAGGAAAATGTCACTGAAACAGTCTTTCTGGGAACCATCACCAAGACCAGAATTTTCAAGGATATTCTTCCTGATTTGAAGGGATTGACCCTCTGGAATAAAATTGATGCTCGCCAGGACGATGCCATCCTCAGGGCCATTGCGGCTGAACTTGAAGATAATGGGATCAAGGTATTGGAATCCACCATTTATCTGGAGGATCTGCTTTTCCCTGCTGGTTTTCTTACCCGTAAAAAGCCCAGCAAGAAAGAGATGGAAGATGTGTCATTTGGCTGGCAGATGGCCCGGGACCTTGGGCGTCTTGATATTGGCCAATGTCTTGTGGTCCGAGATCGAACTGTGCTGGCGGTTGAGGCTATTGAGGGAACGGATGCTGCCATTCGCCGTGGAGGTAGTCTGGGCCGGGAAAAGGCTGTTGTGGTAAAGGTCAAAAAGCCTGGTCAGGATTTTCGTTTTGACCTGCCGGCCATCGGCCTTAAAACCATCGAAACCATGATTGAGGTCAAGGCATCGGTGCTGGCGGTTGAGGCAGGTCAGGCGCTGCTCTTTGATCAGGAGAAAATGATTGCCCGGGCCAATGAGGCCGGGATTACAGTTATTGGCCTTGATCCTTCCTCCGGAACCGTTACTTAGATTATGGAAAAGATAGAGGGCCCTGATGAAAGCAATGGTTTTGGCTGCCGGTTTTGGCACCAGGCTGCGCCCTTACAGTAATTATCGACCTAAACCTCTTTTCCCGGTATTGGGTAAGCCCCTGCTCCTTCATACCCTGGCAAGTTTGCGGGCTGCCGGTTTTGTCGATATTTTAGTTAATTGTCATTATCTCAAAGAGCAGGTTGCGACTATACTTGCCTCTGAAAAGAAGGTGGTTGTTCAGGAGGAAGAGGAAATCCTGGGAACCGGTGGCGGGATGAGGCGTGCATTGGACTTTTTGGGTGGTGAGCCGGCCCTTGTGATTAATGGCGATATCTTCCATAATATTGATCTTGCCTCTGTCCATGCTCATCACCTTGCAGGTGGCGCTGATATTACCCTTGTCCTTCATGATCTGCCCCGGTTTAATCAGGTGGCCCTTGACGACGATGGCAGAATCATTTCTTTCCGTGACAAGAAGGCCAGGGGGCGTCTGCTGGCCTTTACTGGAATCCATCTGATCAACCCCGATCTCTTATCATCTCTGCCAGGTGATTGTTTCCTCGACATTATCGATTGTTACGAGAAATGGCTTAAGCAGGGAGTAACAATTAACGGCTTAATGGTTGATGGGCATTACTGGACAGATATGGGCACACCTGCTGATTATCTTGCTCTTAACGGTCATTTACTGAAGAATCATGCTACTACGGGGCAATCGCCTTTTCAATTGGCTGTTGATGTTATTTTGCCGCCTGATATCCTTTTAAAGGACTGGGCCGTTATTGGACCTCGGGCAAAAATAGGTGCTGGAGCCAGCCTGGAGCGGGTTGTGGTTTGGGACGGGGCAGTGGTTGAGCCTGGTTCCTCTTTAGCGGATACCATTATTATTTGAGTTTGATGGAGATTATGCAGGCCAGACATGAACAGGTTATTGATTCTCTGCTGACGAAATGTGGCCTTTCTGGTCCCGCCGGTGGTGTAACTCGCATGTCTGGGGACGGCTCAGACCGTATTTTCTATCGTTTGTCTGAACCAGAGCCCCTGGTTGCAGTTTTCCCAGGCCCCCAGCAGGAAAAGGGTCTGGAGGAGGCCAGATCTTCTTTTCAGATCGGGGTTCATCTTGCTGACTGTGGTGTGGCGGTACCGGAGATCCTGGCTTATGAACCTGCTGAGGGTGCTGTTCTCTTTGTTGACCTTGGTGATAAGCTTTTACATAGCGTCTGTCAGAGGATGGATGATTTCTCTGCCATTGAACCATATTATCACCAGGCCATTGAGGCCCTTGTCCAGTTGCAGGTGACAGGAGCTGAAAGTTTCAGCGGTGATTATTGCTGGGATACCCCTTATTATGATCTTGATCTGATGCTTAATCGAGAGTCTGGTTATTTTATGAGGTCGTTCTGTCGGCATTATATGGGAATGATCCTGGACAACCCCAAGCTTGCGGTGGAATTTGAGCGGCTGGCCCGTGGGGCAGCTCGTCAGGATAATTCTTATCTTCTTCACCGTGATTTCCAGAGCAGGAATCTGATGATTTATCAGGGAAGGGTTGTTATTATCGATTTTCAGGGTGCAAGGTTTGGTCCTTTGGCCTATGATATCGCCTCTCTATTGCTTGATCCATATGCGGAGTTGACCATGGATGAGCAGGAGATACTGTTTGATTATTATTTGCTGGTGCTTGGCCGAAAGATCAAGGTTGATCACGCAGCGTTTAAGGATGATTACCAGGTTTTGGCGATTCAGCGCAATCTCCAGATCCTTGGCGCTTTTGCTTTTCTTACCCAGGTTAAGGGCAAGACCTTTTTTAAGCAATTTATCGGGCCGGCCCTTGATTCATTGAACGCCCAGGTGGCCATGGTCAGAAATGATTATCCAGAACTCCATAACCTGGTGGCTAAGTTGAGGACGAGTTTTTATGAAAATCCACAGGTCGCAGTTTGATTCTTTATGAAAAATTATAGAGAAAAATCCATAATTATCGCTTTGATGAGAACCATATGAATGATGAACAATGCCCGGTGGTTGCCCTGGTGGGTCGGCCCAATGTGGGTAAGTCAACCTTATTTAATCGCCTTACCAAGAGCAGGAAGGCCATTGTCGATCCCACCCCAGGGGTAACCAGGGATCGTCATTATGATCATGTTACCTGGGATGATCGTTCTTTTTTGCTGATCGATACCGGTGGCATTGAGTTGGGTGGTGATGAGATGATGACGGGGTTCATCCAGAGCCAGACCTGGCAGGCCATTGAGGAGGCTGATTTTATTGTCTTCATACTTGATGCCCGTGAGGGGTTACTTGCTGAAGATTATGAGGTAGTTCGTCTTCTCCGCAGGAGTGACAAGCCGGTTTTTCATGTGGTCAATAAGGTTGATAATCCCCAGCAGGAAGAAATCCTGATTAGTCAGTTTTATGAGCTGGGGGTTGATGATTTATGGCCGATCTCAGCAGAGCATAATTATGGCCTGCAGGATTTTTTAAGCGACCTGGTTGCCCGGATGGGGGATCCTGTCATTGTCCATGGCTTGCCTGAAGGGACCATTAAGCTTGCCTGTATCGGTCGGCCCAATGTGGGTAAATCTTCTCTGATCAATCGCTTGCTGGGGCAGGAGCGGATGGTGGTTTCCGATATTCCCGGGACCACTCGTGATTCGGTGGATACTCTTCTTGCCCATGGGGATCGCAATTATTTATTAATCGATACTGCCGGAATCAGGCGCAAGGGTAAGGTCACGGATAAATTAGAAAAATTCAGTGTGATCCGGGCCTTGTCAGCCATGCAGCGCTGTGATGTGGTTCTGCTGCTGGTTGATGCTGGTGAGGGCATTACTGAGCAGGATACCAAGGTCATCGGTTATGCCCTTGAACGGGGGCGGGCCTGTCTGGTACTGATTAATAAATGGGATCTGGTCGTGGGTGATCGAAAAAAACAGAAATGGATCCTTGACCAGGTGGAGCTGGCAACTAATTTTATGGAGTTTGCTCCCCGTCTGGTTATTTCGGCCTTGACCGGGGCCGGGATCAAAAAAATCCTGCCGGAGCTGGAAAAGGTTCACCGGCAATATGTAATGGAATTTTCTACCAGTCGTTTGAATAAGGTCCTGCAGCAGGCAGTGGAGGCCCATACCCCACCTCTCCATAAGGGTAGGCGCTTGAAATTTTATTATACTACCCAGGCTAAATCATCTCCCCCAACCTTTATTGTTTTTGTTAATTATCCCAAAGGGGTACATTTTTCCTATTATCGTTTTCTGGTAAATCAGTTTCGTCAGGGGTTGGGTTTGGAAAAGGTCCCGGTAAAGATTATTCTCAAGGAAAGAAAGCGGAAGAAATTCGGCTGATGGAAGAGCAGGAGCAGGGTTTATGAAACATTTTCGCAAGGAATTGGTTTTCGAGGTGCCCACCAGACGGGCCTTAATCAATATTACGTCTGAGGTGGAGGATTGTCTGGCTGAGTCCGGAGTTCGGGACGGGCTGGTTCTGGTCAATGCCATGCATATCACAGCTTCGGTCTTTATCAATGACGATGAGTCCGGTCTGCACCATGATTATGAGGTCTGGCTCGAAAAACTGGCCCCCCATGCCCCGGTTTCCCAGTATCGCCATAATACCTATGAGGATAATGCCGATGCCCATATGAAACGGCAGATCATGGGACGGGAGGTGGTGGTGGCCATCACCGATGGCTGTCTTGATTTTGGTACCTGGGAACAGATCTTTTACGGCGAATTCGACGGTCGCCGCCCTAAACGGGTTCTGGTAAAAATTATTGGCGCATAAACTCAGATCTTGAGTTTATGCTGACAAAGCCATCGGGCCAGGTTGCGAGCCAGGGCCTGATTACCCCCCAGAAGAAAACGGTTCTGGAAGATGGCATCATCACCGAAAACTGCCAGAGAACCTTCTCCATAGGAACCTGCTGCCACCATCCCGAATGATTGTTGGGCATCCCCGGTGCCCAGAGCGCCGTCCCGGTTCAAATCAACCCATGCCTCATCACTGCTGCTGGCCACAGTTTGCAGGTTTCCTTTTTCCGTCAGCAAAGCCCAGCCACCATAGATCATGAAGCTGTCCAGTCCGTTGGTCAGAGGGTGCTTGATCATTTGGGTAATCATAAAATCTTTTGCTTTTTTGCCGATGATGTTTTTCTGTTCGTTAACCGCCCCATTGGAAATGGCCATTCCTAATTGATTGAGCAGCTTGGCCACGGGCTGGGCGATGTGGGCCATAATTGCCAGCCGGCCCCCCTTTCTGACATATTTGCTGATGTCTTTAATCTCTTGCTCGCTGAAGGGGATGAAGGGCCCTGAAATAATCAGGACATCTATCTGGGCCAGGGAAGTGCTGTTAAGTTTACGCTGGTCGGTAACGACATTGGCCCCTTCCTCGGTGAAAATGGCGGCCAGGCCGGAAAGATCAAGTGGCCGGTTGTGATCAGCCAGAAATGCCTGGCCGTGGGACTGGTCGAAAAAAACCAGAGGCCGGCTATCAGCGAATACAGGGCTGACCAGCAGTAGACAGCTAAGTAGCTGTATAATAGTCTTGGCTATGTTTATCATGGTAACCCCTTTAAGGTGATTAGAGCCGGGTGATAATCTCTAATAGTTCATTTCTATTGCTACAGGTTATGGTGAGATCAAGGTCGTTTTTTTCAAAGGCCGGGGCATGGTTAACCCGGCTATTGGCCGGTAATTTCAGTCCACTGACAAAAAGTTTGAATTCATCCTCAGCCCCTTTGAGCTGGGGGAAGCGGAGTTTGTCCAGCAGGGTCATGAACATTTTGGCTTTCTGGGGGATATTGGCCTCTGGATGATGGAGAATCTCTTTAAATTTTTGCCCAGTAAATACTTCTTCTATTGATATTCTGTTACGCTTACTCAGTTCCCTGCCGATGGCAGTCAGTTTTATCTGGTTGCTGGCACTGAGTTTCAGTTCTTTAATAATATGGAAGATTGCGAGCCGATCAGGGGAGGGAAGTTTTGTTAATTCCAGAGCGGTTTTTTCATGAAGATAACCATGCCATATGGCATCTTGAATATCTTCTTCCAGCTGAAGGAATTTCTCTTTTTCCTTGATTGTCCGGGGTGTTGGCGCAAGACCCATCAGGGTGAGGATATGACAGATATCCTGCTTATTACAATGATCCTTGATATGGCACAGGAAAATGGCCTGCTGGATGGGGTTAAGCGGGCCGGAAAGAAGGGCATCTTCCAGGGCGATAGCCCAGGTTGAAATTGCCGGATGGTTGGCCTCCAGTTTAAGGCAGGTGCATGATTGCTGCTGGAGTTTACTTGCCGCCAGTAACCGTTGACGGCCATTAACCACGACAAGATCATCAGTTTCCGTCTCCTTGATAATGGGGGGATGAAGAATTCCGACTCTTTTGATAGAATCTAGAAGAAAGTCATCAAGGGTTGATGGAATGAAATCAGGTATCAGGGTATAACGATGATCTGACAGGCAGATATCATCAATTTTAGTATGGACGAAATTCATATTGATCTAATACCATGTTGCTTGGTTAAATGGAATGGCATAGATGAAAAAATGGCAAGAGACTTATCCGCAAGAATTAATTGCGGCAATTACCGGATTGGCGGCTGAGGCTCCGTTATATGTGGTTGGTGGTGCCGTCCGGGACTGGCTGATCGGCCGGGATTGTCGTGACCTTGACCTGGCCATGGAAAGTGGTGCCATTGATTTTAGTCGGCAACTGGCTGAAATTCTAGGGGGTAGTTTTGTTCTGCTTGATGAGGGCGAGGGTGTTGCCCGAGTGGTATGGCAGGATTATGTGGTTGATCTGGCCGATTTTCGCGGTGGCGCCAGCCGAATCGAGGACGACCTTGCTCTTCGTGATTTTACCATTAACGCCATGGCCATCCCCTTCAGGCTGGCACAAGATGGTGAAAATTGGCTGATCGATCCACTGGATGGACAAGGTGATCTGCAGGATGGAATCATCAGAGCAACTTCTTCCAGAGTTTTTATTGATGACCCTTTGCGCCTGATCAGGGCTATTCGACTTTCAGCCTCCTTTGCCTTTGATCTTGACCCGGAGACAAGCCAGTTGGTGCAAGAAGAGCACGGCCTGGTCACGAGGTCTGCAGTGGAGCGTATTTCTGCAGAGCTTGACCTGGTCATGCAGTCTTCCCGTGCGGATCTTGCCATAAGTATTATGAAGGAAAACGGATTACTTGCTGAGGTTTTGCCAGAGCTTATGGCAGGGGTAGGGGTGGCTCAGCCGGCCAGTCATCACCTTGATGTTTTTGACCATAATCTCTCTGCTCTTTCTTTCATGATGAAGATCCAGGTCTGTCCAAGTGATTATTTTAATGAGCCTGCATCTCTAAAAACATATTTGAGTCAGGGTAGGCGCTTGGTGCTGCTCAGATGGGCAGCTCTTTTTCATGATCTTGGTAAACCGGCAGCTGCCCGGCTGCGGGATGGGAGGATGACCTTTTATAATCATGATAATATCGGTGCGAAAATTTTCCGTCAGGCAGGTGATCGTCTTCGCTGGAGCCGGGACTCAATTGAGCTGGTCAGTCGACTTATTGCAACTCATATGTGGCCATTTCATCTCTGTAATGTTGGTCGCGAGGGTGAGGTTTCCGCCAGGGCTTGTCTTAAGCTGGTGAAGGCTGTTGATGATGATCTGCCAGGTCTTTTCATGCTGGCCATGGCTGACAGTCTGGCTGGTCAGGGACCTGGAAAACCGGCAGGGATGGAGGAAGAGGTGAGGGCTCTTTTTCAGCAGGTAACAGAGGTGGTCAGCAGTCAGATTGAACCGGTGCTGGCCGGTCCACCCCTGCTTAATGGGCATGACCTGATCAGCCTTGGCTATCTGCCAGGTCCGTTATTTCGGGAGATTCTTGATGGCCTTGAACAGGTCAGGGTTGACGGTGATGTTATCAACCGGGATCAGGCCTTTATCTGGTTGGCTGCCTTTTTCCCTCTTGATTCTGATATGATTGAAAGTGAAGATTAGTTAAATGGAGCTTGATCAGTCAAATGGAATAGGGCAAGGGAGTCTGTCATGGCAAAGAGAAATGATGAGCAAAATAAGCATCCCTATACCTCAATCTTCGGTTCAGCCACTGTGGACCAGTTCAAAGAAACTGTACTTCGTTATCTCTTAAGTTTTCAGGGTCGCGACCCCCAGCGGGCTGGCAACCGTGATATGTACAAGGCCCTTTCCTATGCCCTGCGAGATGTTCTGGTGGAGAAATGGATTGAGACCCAGAAGGCCTTTTATGCCCGGAAGAGTAAGCGGGTATATTATCTTTCGCTGGAGTTCATGGTGGGGCGGACCCTGGGTAATTCCCTGCTCAATATGGGGCTGCTGGATGAGGCTACCCAGGCTCTGGAGCAGCTCGGCTATGATATGGAGATAATCAGGGAGCAGGAGGAGGATGCCGGTCTGGGTAATGGGGGGCTGGGTCGCCTGGCATCCTGCTTCATGGATTCCATGGCCACCATGGCTCTGCCGGCCTATGGTTATGGTATTCGTTATGAGTATGGTCTCTTTTTCCAGAAGATGATCGATGGCTATCAGGTGGAACAGCCTGATAGCTGGCTTCGTTACGGGACTCCCTGGGAGTTCAAACGTTCTTCATTTGTCTATCCTGTTCATTTTTACGGCAGGGTTCACAGTTATATTGATAATGAAGGATGTTATCGTTCCCGCTGGCTTGACACAGAGGATGTTATGGCCATGGCCTGTGATATGCTGGTCCCCGGGTTTAATAATAACCATGTGATCAATATGCGGTTATGGACGGCCCGGGCATCAAGGGAGCTTGATCTGGCATATTTTAATGCCGGTGATTATATCGGAGCAGTTAGGAGCAAGGTTGAATCCGAGACCATTTCCAAGGTTCTTTATCCCTCCGATGATATTCGTCAGGGCCAGGAATTGCGCCTTAAGCAGCAATATTTTTTTGTTGCGGCAACATTTCAGGATATATTCCGCCGTTTTCATAAGACCAGTGCAGATATTGAGTCTCTTCCCGATCAGGTTGCTGTTCAGTTAAATGATACCCATCCTGCTATTGCCATTCCGGAACTCATGCGTCTTCTCCTTGACCAGACCTCTCTTGGCTGGGAAAGGGCCTGGGATATTTCCACCAAGACCTTTGCCTTTACCAATCATACTCTGATGCCGGAAGCACTGGAAACCTGGCCGGTGGATATGGTTAGTCGTCTGCTGCCCCGTCATATGGAGATAATTTATGAGATTAACCGCCGTTTCCTGGTCCAGGTTGCCCATTTTTACCCTGGTGACAGCACAAAGCAACAGGCAATGTCAATAATTGATGACCGGGATGGCGGCCGGGTACGAATGGCCCATCTGGCCATTATTGGCAGTCATTCGGTTAATGGGGTGGCCAGGTTGCATGCCC
The DNA here is from genome assembly GCA_964653055.1 of uncultured Desulfobulbia bacterium. Taxonomy (GTDB): domain Bacteria; phylum Desulfobacterota; class Desulfobulbia; order Desulfobulbales; family SURF-16; genus CAZZCA01. The sequence goes on from CAZZCA010000001.1 coordinate 281,628, forward strand.
AGCTTCTTAAGACCAGGATTTTCAGGGATTTTCATGATTTCTTCCCTGATCGTTTTAATTCTAAAACCAATGGCATAACCCCCAGACGCTGGTTGTTGAAGGCTAATCCAGCCTTGAGCAGGGTTATTAGCGATGAGATAGGCTATGACTGGGTGACGGATCTTGATCAGCTTCGGCAATTGGAACGCCTTGCTGATGATCCCGCTTTTCAGCTGCGATGGCAACAGGCCCGGCTGGAAAATAAACGAAAACTTGCCAGTCTGATAAAAGGGGAATGCGGGGTAGAGGTCAACTGTAACAGTCTGTTTGATGTGCAGATTAAACGGGTGCATGAGTATAAGAGGCAATTGTTGAATATCATGCATGTTATTGCCCTTTATCAGCGGATACTGGCAAGGCCCGGGGATGGCAAGATTGAGCGGACGGTTATTTTTGCCGGCAAAGCGGCGCCATCCTATCGTCGGGCTAAATTGATTATTAAGTTGATTAATGGGGTGGGGGAGGTGGTTAATAATGATCCCCGGATCGGCTCTGCCCTGAAGGTGGTTTTTATTCCCAATTATAATGTGTCTCTGGCAGAGAAAATCATCCCGGCGGCGGATCTCTCCCAGCAGATCTCCACAGCCGGTACCGAGGCCTCCGGCACTGGCAATATGAAGCTTTCCCTTAACGGTGCCCTTACTGTTGGTACCCTGGATGGGGCGACCATTGAGATCAAGGAAGAGGTGGGTGAAGAAAATATGTATATCTTTGGACTGAGTGCTGATGAGGTTGAGTATGAGAGACTTTCCCGAAGCAGATCGTCCATGGATATTTACCGCCAGACGCCAGAGATAAGGCAAGTGCTGGATAGTATAGATCAGGGAACGTTCAGTAAGGGCGATGACTCTTTGTTTAACCCTCTGGTGGCGAGTTTGCTTATTGACGACGATCCCTATCTCCTGCTGGCTGATTTTGCTTCATACCTTGCGGTGCAGAAGGTGATTGAGGAAGATTTCATTGATGAATCTTCCTGGACAAGAAAGTCTATCCTGACCGTGGCCCGAATGGGTAAATTCTCAAGTGACCGGGCAGTGGCTGAATATGCCAAAGAAATTTGGGGTATTCCTGTCAATGACTTGCAGGGTTAGCAAGACCCTGTTAAATTTTAAGGAGAAAAATATTAATCAGGTCGGTGATTGCCCTCAAATTTTAAGGAGAAAAACCATTAATGTACCTTTCCTATTATCATTTTAAGGAAAAGCCATTCCAGATAACCACGGACAGTCGCTTTCTCTGGTTGGGGGATAAACACAAGGAGGCCTTTGCCACCCTGAAGTACGGGGTAATGGATAATAAAGGCTTTCTCCTGCTCACTGGCGATGTTGGAACTGGTAAAACCACCTTGATAAACGCCCTGGTCAATTCTCTGGGCGAAGAGGTAATCATTGCCCGGATAATGGATCCGCGTCTTAATGAGCTTGATTTTTATAAATTAGTGGCCGATGCCTATGGTTTTGCTGAGTTACCTGCCGGTAAGGCAGATTTTACGCTCCTTTTTGGCAAGTTTCTGGAAAAAGCCTATCTTGATCGGAAAAGAGTTCTCTTGATCATTGATGAGTCCCAGCGGATCACCGATGAGCTTCTGGATGATATCCGCATGCTTTCCAATATGGAAATGGAGCATGCCAAACTTTTGAATATCTTTTTTATTGGTCAGGTGGAGTTTAATGATATCCTGCTCAAACCAGAGAATTTTGCCCTGCGCCAGCGGATGACCATTAATTATAAATTGGAGAAATTGTCGGAAAAAGAGGTGGGGGCATATATCAGTCATCGTCTCAGGGTAGCTGGTTCCAGCCTTAAGATCTTCCCGCCGGACTCTGTGCGGGCCATTTGGCAGTTTTCCGCTGGGGCACCGCGATTAATTAATATTATCTGTGACCGGGCCCTGCTTACCGGTTTTGTTGAGGATAGTCTGCAGGTTGGCCCCGGGGTGATCAGCGAGTGCAGTAAAGAATTGCAGCTGGAACCATCAGCGCCGCCGGTATCTGCTCCGCCACAATCACCGCCTCCAGCTCCTGCTCATTCCGTGACCGAGAATCACAACAAAAAACAGAGCAAATATCATTACCTGGGATTCATCATTCTTTTTCTGCTGGTTATGGTTTTTATGTTGCTGGCAGGTTATTTTTTCATCCTGATTGATTATGATTTGGAACAGATTAAAAACCTCTTAGCTAGGACCAGGTTGTGGGAATTTTTACGCAGTTTATATTGATCATTGCTATTGTTGGTAGTGATATTCCAATAGCTTTTGCCCTGGAAGTCTATCAGCATGACAGCAGTGCCAAGAAGCTGGCCAGGGCGGATTATGCCCCAGACAGCACCCAGGTTTCTGAGCCGGAATTGTCAGGTCCCGTTGGCTCCATGGTGTCGCCGCCGGCGAACCTTTCACTTGTTGATAAAGCTGGAGCGGTTAGACCAATTATGGTTTTTACCCCTTTTGAGCATGATTCGAATGCCATCAGCCAGGAGGGCAAGAAATACCTTGCTGATGTGGTATGTCCAGCCCTCAGGCAGAAGAATTTGCGGGGTAATTATTATGAGATTTCAGGGCATACTGATGGCATTGGTTCTGCCGATGCTAATATGAAGCTATCCCGGAACCGGGCAATTGCCATTAAGAATTATCTTGTTCACCATTGTCAGTTTGATCCCCGCAGAATCTCGGTGAAATTCCATGGGGGCAATATTCCCATGGTGCCTAATACAACTGAGCGTAATCGGAACCTGAATAACAGGGTTGAGTTGCGGGTCTTACCTTAAGCCTTTACTGGCGCTGGTCAGGAAGTTCATAATGATGATATCTGGCAACAAATTGGTCCAGATCCTGTTGCTGTTGCTGGTTCAGGTCGCCAAACTGGATGCTGTGACGCCGCATGGTGATCTGGCTGTAAGGTTGATCATCTGCCATGGGAGTGTCGCTCACTGAAGAGCAGGGGAAGTCTTTAAGCGAGGCCTGGTCGGTTAAGATGTCGATTTTGCTGGCAGCAAGATTGTCGTTGCTGGTGGAAAAATAGGTGAGCGCCAGGCCGGAACGACTGATGTCAACAATTCGTCCGATCTTGTTTTCCGGTGTGTGGAGAACAGCATAGGATCCATCATGGATCATATATCTTTTTTCTTTTCTTCGTTCCAATCTTAGGCCTGAATATTCTTAATTGATGCCTTTGTCGAACCCCTTGATCATATAGGCTTGATGACAAATACCTATAAAATTCTCAAAAATCTTTGATTTAATAAAAGCAAGAAATGAGCCGGTGGGTATTGCTGGTTTGACAATTGCGTAAATATTTGCAAATGTTCGTTGTTACAGGTGGTTGCTGGCTTGTAATGGCTTGAATAAGGTAGAAACGGCAATAAAGGTGAATGGGCTATTATTCCCAGTTGTTTTAGTTGTTGGGGGAAATAGCCCCTCTTTTGTTGATCATTTTAAGTTTTTTCAGGATATGATCCCGATTATTTTCAGGTTGGTTCAGGATAATTACAAAGGGTCTTAGCTCATGGTTATGTTTAAAATAGCCGGCATATGAATAAACATTCTCCATGGTGCCGGATTTTATCAGGGCGCCATCGGCTGATGGCAGCAGGCAGGCGTATGGTTTAAAATGCTTGAGAATGGTAAGCATGGCCCTTGGGGTGATTTTGTTCTGGCGGGCAAGACCGGACCCTTCCTCCAGGATGAAGGTTTCCTGATGAAGGCCGATATCTAAGAGGTAATCTGTCATGGTCTCTCTGGCCTTTTCCCAGGTAGCTGGCAGGCCGTGTTGTTTTATGCCGCAGGCCAGATAAATTTGGTTAGCGATGAAATTATTGGAATACAGAAGAAAGGGGCCGATGGTCTCGTGGATGGTTTTACTGGAATAATGCCGGTAGGTTGGTTTAGCCCCAGGGGGCATTGTCCCATGGCTGATATCTCCATTACCTTTAATCCCGGCTTGATTATGTAAGGACCGGAATAATTCGCCGAAATGTCTGGTGATGTCCTTTTTGTCAGTGGAGATATTAACCCGGTGCCGACCAGGCTCAAGGTTCTGACCTGTTTTAATCATCATGGGTAGGGTGGGGGTCTGGGCTTCAGCTGATCTTATGGTTCCATTAATTGATTTTTCCAGAAAAACAGTGTTGAAATTAGCGCAAAGTGCATTGTTTGTTGCGTCATAAGGGTTAAGGCTGTTGCCATTGGGCTTTTTCCCGTCTGTTAAATCAAAGGCAGAAGAATCAAGGATGATGTTATTGATTACGGTAATTCCCCGGAATTTTAGCTCCCGGATGATCCTGGCTATTTCTTCTGAGGTCAAAAACGGATCGCCGTAACCTTTGATATAAAGATTATGGTGCAGGTCTAGGTAGAAATCGGTGGTAAAACGATAATCAGGGCCGAGAATGGTCAGGGCAGAAAGTGAAGTGGCAATTTTAAGGATGCTTGCTGGGCTGAAAAGGGTTCTTGGGTTATGCTGGAACAGGATGCCTTGATCAGCTGCCAGCAGGCTCCCGCCGTTTCTCATCAGTTTGCTGATCTCATCGCCAATTAAATTATCTTCTGTTGCCCCCTGGTTTATCTGCCAGCATAGGAGCAGGATGGTGAAAAGAGAAATTATTAGCAAATGTCGTTTTCGTGCACGAGGCCAAATCATCTCTTTGACCTCTTCATGATTGACAAAGGTAGTTCTCTATTATAATTTGATTGTTTATGCTTTTTGCTGCCATATTTCTTCATATGGAATTATGGAGAAAAGTGTTCAAGGTGTATTTTGCCCAATCAGGCAGGATTGTTCGAATTTTAGTGAATATCCTTTTTATTTACTATGGTTGTTGTGCCATGGCAATCATCCAAATTTAGCAGATGGAAATCAACATGAAGAAAACAGTCAGGATAGGAACCAGAGCAAGTTTACTGGCAATGGCCCAGAGCACCAATATTAAAAACCTTATTGAGGCCCAGTATCCCGATGTTTCGGTTGAACTGGTTAAGATTGTCACCAAAGGTGACAAGATTCTTGATGTCCCTCTGGCCAAGGTCGGTGGGAAGGGGCTCTTTGTTAAGGAACTTGAGGAGGCCATGTTGACCCGTGATGTTGATATGGCTGTTCACAGCATGAAGGATGTTCCGGCTGAGTTGCCTGATGATCTTCATCTGGGGATTATCACTAAACGGGAAGACCCAAGGGACGCCTTTATCTCTAACAAATACAGTTCCTTTGCCGATTTGCCTGCTGGTGCCAGGGTTGGAACCAGCAGCCTGCGGCGTCAGGCTCAGTTATCGGTTATGCGTAAGGATCTGCTAATTGAGGATCTCCGGGGTAATCTTGATACCCGGCTTCGTAAACTTGATGAAGGTCAGTATGACGCTATTATTCTGGCTGCGGCCGGTCTTAATCGACTTAAACTAGCTGATCGGGCTACCAGTTATTTTTCCGAAGAAGAGATGTTGCCGGCGGTTGGTCAGGGTGCGGTTGGTATCGAGTTACGCAAGGATGCTGATGAGGTTCTGGCCGGGCTTAAATTTCTTGAAGATGAGGTTACTGCTGTTGCGGTTACAGCAGAAAGAGCCTTTCTTGATCGTCTTGAAGGTGGCTGTCAGGTGCCAATTGGTGGTTTTGCCCGCTTAAATGACGGTGAGTTGGTTCTCACCGGCCTTATTGCGGCGGTTAACGGCGAGAATATGATTAAAAAACAGATAGTCGGCAAACCGGAAGATGCCGAAGAAATGGGGCGTAGTCTGGCTGAAGAACTTCTAGGTCAGGGTGGCGGTGAGATTCTGGCCGAGGTCTATGGTCGGGAGTTGTCTTAATGGCTGATAAGCATAATCAAGGATCCCGGGGTAAGGCCTATCTGGTTGGCGCCGGTCCTGGTGATCCTGCTTTGATCACTATCAGAGGTAAAGAGATTCTGGAAAAGGCTCAGGTGGTTATTTATGATTACCTGGCCAATGCCAAACTGCTCCGTCATGCTCCTGATGACGCAGAGTTTATCTATGTGGGTAAAAAGGGTGGGGTGCATCATGCCCATACCCAGGATGAGATCAACGAGATGCTGGTTGACCGGGTTCGTTCCGGCAAGAGGGTTGTTCGCCTGAAGGGTGGGGATCCCTTTATTTTTGGCCGCGGCGGGGAAGAACTTGAGGAACTGGTTAAGGCCGACCTGGCCTTTGAGGCAGTTCCCGGGGTAACTTCCGCCTCTGCTGCGGCAACATTTGCCGGTATTCCCATCACCCATCGGGATTTTACCTCATCGGTAGCCTTTATCACCGGTCATGAGAACCCTGAAAAGAAGAAATCAAATATCAAATGGGATAAAATCGCAACCGGTGTGGGCACCCTGGTTTTTTATATGGGGATAAAAAACCTGACCTCCATTGCCGAAAATCTGATGAAGCATGGTCGTGATCCCCAGACCCCGGTGGCTGTTGTCCGCTGGGCCTCCCGTCCTGATCAGCGTTCTGTGGTGGGAACTCTTGCCACCATTGCTAATATTGTCAAGGAGGAGGGGATCAAGCCCCCCGCCCTTACCATTGTCGGTGATGTGGTTAGTCTGCGCCGCCAGATTAACTGGTATGAGGAGCGTACCCTGTTTGGCAAAAAGCTGGTGGTTACCCGGACCAGGGACCAGGCTTCTGACCTGGTTGCCTCCCTTGAGGAAAACGGGGCCAATTGTCTGGAATTTGCCACCATCTCTCTGCAGCCCCCTGATTCCTGGGAGGAGCTTGATCACGCTCTGGCGGATCCGGGTAAATATCAATGGATTATTTTTACCAGTATTAATGCCATTGATGCCTTTTTTAACCGTCTTCAGCACCATGGGCTTGATTCAAGGTCCCTGCATAATTGCAGGGTCGCGGCTGTCGGCCGGGTAACTGCTGACTGTCTCCTTGCCCATGGCATAGCAGCTGACCTCCTGCCGGATGATTTCACCGGAGAAGGTCTGGCAGCGGCTCTGGAGGCAGAAGGGGTTGCTGGACAGGAGATCCTGCTGCCAAGGGCTTTAAAGGCCAGGGAAGTTGTCCCGGAACGCCTGCGGGCAGCCGGGGCTGTGGTAACAGTGGCTCCGGTTTATCAGAATGTCCGTCCTTCCGGACATGATGCTGAATTAAAGGCAAAACTTGAGGCAGGTGAGGTTGATATGGTGACCTTTACCAGCTCTTCCACCGTTAATAATTTTGTAATGATGCTCGGGGTGGCTGACTCAGCTGAACTGGCCGGGTTGATGCAGGGGGTGGAGATTGCAGCTATTGGCCCGATAACTGCTAAGGCTGTTGTCAAGCATGGGCTGAAGGTAGATGTTCAACCTGAGACATACACGATTCCAGCCATGGTTGAGGCCATTGTCAATCATTACCGTTAATGGCGATTAAGAAGCTGTTTCCAGGTTCATACTGATATCACAGGCAGGAGCCGAGTGGGTTAAGGTTCCGATGGAGATCAGATCCACTCCGGTGAAAGCCACCTGCCTGACATTGGTTAGATTGATTCCGCCGGAGGCCTCCACCAGGGCCTTGTTGCCTACCATTTCCACGGCCTTTACCATCATTTCCGGGCTCATATTATCCAGCATGATGATCTCTACTCCTGCTGCCAGACATTCTTCAACCTGGGTCAGGTTTTCGGTTTCAACTTCAATTTTCAGGGTATGGGGTGCCTTATTGCGGACCTGGCTGACAGCCTGGCTGATTGAGCCGCAGGCGGCAATATGATTGTCTTTGATCAGAACTCCGTCTGTAAGGTTGAAGCGGTGATTATGGCCACCCCCTGTTTTTACGGCATATTTTTCCAGGAGGCGCAGGCCAGGGGTTGTCTTTCTGGTATCAACGATCTTTACCGGCAGATCATGGACCTCTTCGATGAATTGGCGGGTGAGGGTGGCAATGCCGCTTAAGCGCTGGACCAGATTAAGAGCCACCCGTTCCCCGCGAAGAAGATCCAGCACCGGTCCCTGGGCCTGGAAGATGATATCTCCTTTTGTCGCCTTTTTACCGTCTGGCTGTGATTGACAGTTGATTGTCGGGTTGACTCGGTGGAAAACCTCAGCTGTCAGGAACTCTATTCCGGCGGTAATAAAGGTCTCTTTGGCAACAAATGTAGCTTTACCCCGGCTTCCGGCATCAAAAATTGATTCACTGGTTATGTCGCCAAGGCCGATATCTTCTGCCAGAAAGCGGTCAATATCGGCTCTGAGGTTGTTTAGATTCATTTTTTATCGCCAGTTCGCAGAAAAATTATTTGGTATGCCAGTTGCCCTGGGCATCACGGCAGGCGGTCTGGGTGATTTTTTCGGCCTTGCCGTCAATGGTTGCAAGAATAACAGCTTCCCGACAATTACGGCCGTTATCTTCTTTATAGGTCCGGCTGGGGGTTACGGAAAATTCGTTCCCAGTATTGGGGTTGACCCAATGGCTGGTCTGGCGGTCGGGGATGGTTTCATAGGCCTGACTTACATTGGCCTGATCAGCCTTATCCATTTCATTGCCGATCCCGTAGCCCAGCATCCCGCCGATGGCGGCACCGATAAGGGTGGCTTCAGTGTCATGGCCGATGGCCTGGCCGGCAATAGCTCCGGCAATGGTGCCGAGGCCGGCTCCGGTTTGGGCATTGGTATTACATGAAACAATGGATGCAGCAAGGGCGATGATAAGCAGGTAGCTTTTCCACATGATTAGATCTCCATTTTAATTTGTCTGGAATGTCATGGCTTTTAGATTTACTTCATATTATAAATTATCTCGGTCAATTATTCATCATTCATATTTGGTTTTAAGCCAATCTATTAACAGGAGTGGGCGTCATGATAAAATTAACCACGGTTAACCCCAGGGATTTTAAGGGAGATCTCATTGTTTTTTTTGTTCGACAGGCGGAAAAGGGCGCCCCGGTGGCAAGCGACAGGCTGGTTCAGGAAGAGATTGATCGTGCTTTTGCCGCTGGTGACTGTCAGGGAAAGAAGGATGAGCTTCTGCTTTCCTATCCCCAGGCAGGTCCAGATGGTTTTAAGGCCAGACGAATGCTGGTGGTTGGCCTTGGCAAAGAAGAGATGGATCGCGAGCTCTTTCGCGGGGCTGGTGGGACAGTGGCGCAGAAGGCCCTTGAACTTAAGGCCGCTCAGGTTTATATGGTTTTGCCCCAGGAGCTGGATTTTGCCGAGGAGGATATGGCCCAGGCCCTGGCTGAGGGTAGTGTTCTCGGTTCTTATCAATTTAATCGGCATAAGGAAGTTGCGGCTGAGGACAAGGCTGAAATTGCCCGGATAATTATCTACGCCAGGGGCAGGTCCCCCATGTTTCGCCGGATGATCAAGGCCGGGTTTGTGGCGGCCCAGGCCACCATGACTGCCCGGGACATGGCCAATGAGCCCGGTAATTTCTGGACTCCGACTTCATTTGTGGATTTCGCCAGGGATCTTGCCGTTGAACCCCGGGTTAAGTATAAGGCGTTTCGCCAGAAGGATTTTAAACGAATGAAAATGGGTGGCCTGCTTGGGGTCAGTCAGGGTTCCCATGAACCACCGGCCATGGTGGTGGTTGAGTATCGCACCGGGAAAGATGTGCCCACCTTGATGCTGGTGGGCAAGGGGCTGACCTTTGACTCCGGCGGAATCTCGTTGAAACCCGGGGCCGGCATGGCTGACATGAAGTATGATATGTGTGGTGGGGCTGCGGTGATGGCTGCCATGGAGGCCATTGCCCGGGAAGGTAGTGACAATCTTGATGTGGTTGCCATTGTCCCGGCTTCGGAGAATCTGCCTGGAGGTGCTGCGATTAAGCCAGGTGATGTTATAACCTGTTATGGTGGTAAAACGGTTGAGGTGGATAATACCGATGCTGAAGGTCGGTTGATTCTGGCCGATGCCCTTGCCTGGGGGAATAAGGAGTTTAAGCCTGCGGCTATTATTGATCTGGCCACCTTAACCGGTGCTGTTATTGTCGGCCTGGGCCATCATCGAACCGGGATCATGGGCATTGATGATGACTTGGTTGATAAAGTAATAGCTGCCGGCGAGCAATGTGGTGAGCCTCTGTGGCGGCTGCCTCTTGGCAAGGAGTACAGTGAGCAGCTTAAGTCAAAGGTGGCTGATCTGAAAAATGTGGGTGGCAAGGGGGCCGGCACCATTACCGCTGCGGCCTTTTTACAGGAATTTGTCGGGGAGACTCCCTGGTGTCATCTGGATATTGCCGGTACTGCCTGGGATTTTACCAAGAGATCATATATCGGGGAAGGACCTTCCGGTACTGGTGCCAGGACCCTTCTCCAATTGGTGCGGAACTGGCAGAATTAAGATTTGCTGTTGAAGCGAATAGCAAATCTGGTTCCATTTGTCCGGTTAACCTCAAGCTCGCCATTAATCTGTTCAATGAGGACAGATACCAGAAGCAGGCCGAAGGTGGCGGGGTTATCCACCTTTTGATTTTGCGGCAGACCGATGCCGTTGTCACAGACCGTGATCTCCATATTACCCAGGCTGTCGATGGGGCTTGCGGCAACAGCTATGGTCCCTTTAACGTCGTTGGGAAAGGCATGGCTTAAGGCATTGGTCACCAGTTCATTCACCAGCAGCCCGCAGGGAATTGCCTTGTCGATGGGTAATTTAATGTCTCTGATTTCAACCTTGAACTTTATCTTGTCCGGATCGACTCCACAGGAGCGCCAGCGGTCGCTGATTAATTTTTTGACATAGCTGTGGAAATCCACATTGTCCAGATCCATTGAATGGTAAAAAGAGTCGTGGATCATGGCCATGGAGCGGATACGCTGCTGTGTCTCTCGAAAATATTCCCGGGCCTGGGGGTCTTTGAGAGAGCCGGACTGGATATAGAGCAGGCTGGAGATTACCTGCATATTATTTTTGACTCGGTGATGAATTTCCCGCAGGAGCAGTTCTTTTTCCCGCAGGGATTTCTTGGTTTTGGCCGCTGCTTTTTTTCTTTCGGTAATATCGTTGATATCTTCAATGATGCCGATAAGTTCATTATCCGGACCTAAATACGGAGTGGCGGTAAGGGTACAGATGCGCTGGCCGAGATCAGGGCTGTTTATCTCAAATTCATTTTCCACCCGGGGGGCACCGTCCATGACCTGGATGAGGGGACATTTGGAAGTGCGGCAGCGGGGATTTTTCAGAACGTCGTAACAGGTCCGTCCTTCCATATCTTCCCGCTTTTTGCCATACAGGGCAAGAAAGGCGTTGTTGGCCCGTAAAATGATATAATCGTGGTTTATTACACACATACCGTTGGCAGCCAGGTTAAAGATCTGCTGCAGTTCGATATGGGAGCGCTCACTTATCTCTTCTGCCCGGTGCTGGGCCGTGATATCACGGAAGATGCAGCGGGTGGCAATTGCTTTGCCGTCTTTGAACCGACAGCTGACATGACCTTCAACCACCACCGGTCGGCCGAATTTAGTGATGAAGGTGGTGCGGAACGGGCCGATTTCATGACCGGAAATTAATTGCTGGAAGTTCTGGTAACTCTGGGCCGCCTTGGTGGGCTCAACAATATCGAGAAGGCTCATTCGGGAGACTTCTTCTCGGTTGTATTTTAAGGTTTCAAGCCAGGCGTTATTGACATATATAAAGGAAGCGTCTTCCGGATGGATGCTGTGGATCAGGTCGCTGGCATTTTCCACCAGGTCACGGAATTTGTCGGCCTTGCGCTGCTGGAGCTCTTTTTGTTGCCGTTCTTCGGCAAGCTCAACTTCAAGGGCTCGGATTTTACGAGTAAGGTCTTTGGGGTCCATGCCTGGCGATAGTTAATGGTGATTTAATGCGGTGCTTTTGCTAAATTGCCTATATTATTTTTAAAACAATAACATAAGTTAAGATCATGCGTCAATTTCGGCCAGGCGTTTTTTGTTTTCTTCAATCTTGGCAAGGGTGGCGCTGATGGTGGCAACCTTTTCTTTTTCTTTGGTAATAACCTTGGCCGGAGCCTTGGCCAGGAATTTATCATTACCTAATTTGCCTTGGCTCTGTTTTAGTTGTTTATTCAGTTTTTTCTCTTCCTTGCTTAATTTGGCAAGTTCAGCTGCCACATCAATAAGACCGGCCAGGGGGATGAATATCTCAATGTCTTCAAAGATAAAGGTTGCAGCACCTTCCGGGCCTTGACCCTCATTGGCCAGCTGTAGTTTGGAAAGCTTGGTGAGGTTGCTTATCTGGTTCGAGTGCTCTTTGATAATTGCCAGGCGCTCCTGATTCTGGCAGAGGAGATGGGCCTCAACCGTTGCGGATGGATGGATCTGCATCTCACTGCGGATATTACGGATCCCGCCAATTGTTCCCATGATGATTTCGGCATTTTTCTCCACCTGGGGATTATGCCATTTCCCCTGGTTTTCCGGATAAGGCTCGGTCATAATGGAGGTTCGATCTCCGGGCAGGGCGTGCCAGATCTCTTCGGTGACAAAGGGGATAACCGGATGCATCAGCTTCAGACATGTTTCCAGGGCCAGGAGAAGAACTGCCCGTGCCTGGTCTTTTACATCTTTACTTTCAGAAAAGAGTTCCGGTTTGATTAACTCCACATACCAGTCGCAGAACTCATGCCAGGTGAATTGATACATGGCCATGGCGGCATCGTTATAACGGAAATCAGCAATTGCCCGATGGACCTCACTGATGGTTCGGTCAAGTCGGCTGAGAATCCAGGTATGGGGGAAGGAAAGTTTGTCGTAATCAATTTTTTCAATTATCTCCGGCTTACTGTCGCTGACATGCATCAGGGCAAATCGGCTGGCGTTCCAGATCTTGTTGATAAAGTGACGGTAGCCTTCAATCCGATCTTCAGATAATCTGATATCACGACCCTGGGCGGCAAAGGCGGTCATGGTGAAACGAAGGGCGTCGGTGCCGTATTTGTCCATGACCAGGAGCGGATCCATGACATTGCCCTTGGATTTACTCATTTTCTGGCCGTCAGAGTCCCGGACCAGGGCATGGAGATAGACATCCTTGAAGGGGATGTCTTCCATGAAATGAAGCCCCATCATCATCATCCGGGAGACCCAGAAGAAAAGGATGTCAAAACTGGTGATGAGAACTGAGGTTGGGTAAAAGAATTTAAGATCAGGGGTCTCATCAGGCCAGCCAAGGGTGGAAAATGGCCATAGGGCGGAGCTGAACCAGGTATCGAGAACATCAGTTTCCTGGGTTAATTCACTGCCCTGACATTTGGGGCAGCTGGTGGGATCTTCTTCGCTGACGATCATCTCGTCACAGGTAGAGCAGGTCCAGGCCGGGATCTGATGACCCCACCAGATCTGGCGGGAGATACACCAGTCCCTGATATTATTCATCCAGTTAAAATAGGTGCTTTCCCAGGATTTCGGGTGAATTCTGATGTCACCGTCTTCCACCGCCTTGATGGCTTTCTCGGCAAGTGGCTTGATTGTAACAAACCATTGTTTGGAAAGAGAGGGTTCAACCACGGTCTGGCAGCGGTAGCAATGACCAACACCGTGTTGATATTCGTCAATTCCGTCCAGCAGTCCTTGTTCTTCCAGGTCCGCTACCACCTGCTTGCGGCAGGCGAAACGGTCCATGCCGGCATAAGGACCGGTTTCATCGCTCATGCAGCCGTTTTCGTCCATGATGGTAATAGCCGGCAGATCATGGCGGCGGGCGATCTCGAAATCGTTTAAGTCGTGGGCCGGGGTTACCTTAAGGGCACCAGTGCCGAATTCACGTTCAACATGTTCGTCAAAGACAATAGGGATCTCCCGGTTGACAATGGGCAGGATTACCCGTTTATCATCAAGATTATTAAATCTCTCGTCATCAGGATGAACTGCCACCCCGGTGTCTCCCAGCATGGTTTCCGGCCTGGTGGTGGCCACCACCAGATAACCGTTGCCATTAACAAAGGGGTATCTGATCCGGTAAAGGCTGCCGTTGGTATCTTCATGTTCAACTTCAAGGTCAGCCAAAGCGGTATGGCAGCGGGGGCACCAATTGATTATATAATCGCCCCGGTAGATCAGGCCTTCTTGATAGAGTCGGTTGAAGACAGTGCGTACTGCCTTGGACAGACCTTCGTCCATGGTGAATCTTTCCCGTTCCCAGTCACAGGAGCAGCCCAGTCTTTTGAGCTGGTTAATAATCTGGCCACCGGATTCAGCTTTCCATTTCCAGACCCTTTTGATGAATTCGTCACGGCCAATATCGTGCCTGCTTAAATCTTCAGCCGCCAATTGTCGTTCAACCACATTCTGGGTGGCAATGCCGGCATGGTCAGTGCCGGGAATCCAGACTGTATTAAACCCCATCATCCGTTTATAGCGGATGAGGATGTCCTGCATGGTATTATTAAGGGCATGGCCGACATGGAGAACCCCAGTGACATTGGGGGGAGGAATTACAATGGAAAAGGATGGTTTGTCCTCGTCCATGGTGGCTCTGAAATTTTTGTCGTCCTGCCATTTCTGGTACCATTTTTTTTCGATATCGGTAAATTCATAGGCCTTGGCAAGAAGAGGCTGGTCCTGGTCACTTTGTTTTGACATGTCTGGTCTCGTTGTCGGGAGTAGAATAGTATTAGCAAAACTATAAAATATACTTTTAAAGGGTTCCTGGGTCAACCTGGAAATGCCGGTGTTCGCCGGTTATGGGGCGTTCTGGTATTGAGCTTCGATCTCTGCCAGTTTTTCCTGGGCCTCTTCCCATTGGTCCATAATCCGAGCCAGCCGTCTTTCCACCGCGCTGTATTCCCGACTCATGTCGGCAAATTCATCTGGTTTCTGGTATAGTTCCGGGTCTGCCAATAGTCCTTCCAGTTCGCTTTTCCTGGTTTCCACCTCTTCGATTTTCTCTTCGTGGTCTTTGATGAGCTTGCGTTGGGGACTGGCAGCCCGATTGAGTTCCTGGCGGATTCGGGCCTGTTCCTGTCTTGCTTTTTTACCGCGACCGTTCTGGCTGGTCGGGAGTTTTTTAACTGGTGGTTTTTCCTGGCTTTCGATTCGGCCAAGATAATCGGAGATATTTCCTTCAAACAATGTTGCCTTGCCGTCTTTTATCTCCAGAACCCGGTTAACGAACTGGTCGAGGAAAAAACGGTTATGGGAAACGATGATAATGGTTCCGTCATATTGAGCCATGGCCTCCTGCAGAATGTCCTGGCTCATCATGTCAAGATGGTTGGTGGGTTCATCCAGAACCAGAAGGTTGGCCGGAGTGGCGATCATCCGGGCCAGGGCCAGGCGGCTCTTCTCCCCGCCGGAAAGGACAGATACTTTTTTGTCAACCTCATCACCACGGAAGAGAAAGGCACCCAGGAGTGATCTGGTCTGGGTGATGGTCTTATCTGCCTCGATCATGGTCAGGGTTTCCAGCACAGAATAATCGGGATGAAGTTCCTGGGCCTGGTGCTGGCCGAAATAGGAGAGCTTGATATTATGACCGGTGCGCACTGCACCCTGATCAGCCTTGACCAGACCGGCCATGATTTTGACCATGGTGGATTTGCCGGCACCGTTTACCCCCACCACTGCCATTTTATCACCTCGGTTCAGGCTGAAATCCACCCCGGTGAGAACAGGTTTGCTGTCATATCCCTTATGGAGATTATCAACAGTGATGGCGATCTTGCCACTGGCTGCCGCCGGTGGGAACTGGAAGGAAATTTTGGCCTCGGTCTCTTCCAGCTCAATTAATTCCATTTTTTCCAATTGCTTGATTCTGCTCTGGGCCTGTTTGGCCTTGGTGGATTTTGAGCGGAATCGTTCAATAAATCGTTTGGTCTGTTTTATCTGGGCCTGCTGGTTCTGATAGGATGCCTGTTGGATCTCCTGACGTTGTTTCTTTTCAATTACATATTTGCTGTAATTTCCCTTATAGGTGTTCAGCCTGCCCAGGCTGATCTCCCAGGTGGCGGTTGTCATATTGTCGAGGAAGGCGCGGTCATGGGAGATAATGATAAGGCCACCTTTGAAGTCCAGGAGAAAGCCTTCGAGCCAGGTAAGGGTGGCAATGTCAAGATGGTTGGTGGGCTCATCAAGAAAGAGAAAGGATGGGGTTGCCAGCAGCTGCTTGGCCAGCATCAGGCGCATGAGCCAGCCGCCGCTGAAGGTGCCGCATGGCTTAGCCATATCTTCTTCTTTGAAGCCGAGCCCGGCCAGAACCTTGGCGATCTCCGTATCCATGGCATAGATTCCTGATTGATCCAGCTGGTCCTGTAATTTGCTCTGTCGCTGCAGCAGGACATTTATTTCCGGATTATTGGCATCCAGACCGCTGAGCTCGGAGTTCAATTGATCAAGCTCGCGTTGGCAATTAAGGAGATGGTCAAAGGCTGTTGTTGCCTCCTGGTACAGGGTTTTGTTGGAATCAATACCGGTTATTTCCTGGGGCAGATAGCCTACCTGGGCATGCTTGGCCCTGCTGACAATGCCGGCATCGGTTTCGGTCACCCCGGCCATTATTTTGAGCAGAGTTGATTTGCCGGCACCGTTTACCCCCACCAGACCAATTCTGTCTTTGGGGTTAATTCGGGCTGATACATTTTTGAATAAATGCTTGTCTCCATATTGAATGGAGAGGTTGTTAATGTTAATCATAGGGTGACTTTATTGTAGCGTAAGATTATTTTACCATTTTTATGGAACCACGAATGGTCATGCAGATAGCAGATACAGATAAAAAAGGCACGGTTTTTTCAAGTCAGTTTACCGGCTGGGGATCAACTGTCAAGCCACTCCTTGATCGGGCCGGCCTCGCCGGGCGGCTGTCGGCAGAGCCTCTTATTGTAGTAAAGCCCAACTTGGTGGAGGTACTTAAGCCTCCCATTACTACTCCCCCTGCTCTGGTGGCTGAGCTGGTCAGCTATATCCGTGACCATGCCCCTGATAGCCGGCTGATTGTGGCAGAGGGTTCTGGGTCCCTTGAATATGATACGGACCATTGTTTTGCCGAGCTTGGTTATCATCGACTGGCCAGGGACTATGATGTTGAACTTGTTGATTTCAATCAGCAACCAACCGAAGTCAGAACCAATCCTGATTGTCGGCGCTGGCCGGAGATCCACCTGCCAACCCTGGCCTATGAGGCGTTTCTGCTTTCAGTGCCGGTTTTAAAGGCCCACTCCCTGGCCGAGGTTACTCTTACCATGAAGAATATGATGGGGCTGGCTCCACCAGCCCATTATCAGAAGGGTGGGCATTGGAAAAAGGCATCTTTCCATGCAGCAATTCATGAGGCGATATTTGATCTTAATCAATATCGAACCCCTGACTTTACCTTGCTTGATGCCACAGTTGGTATGGCGGAGTTCCATCTGGGGGGACCCACCTGTCAGCCGCCGGTTAATGTTCTGGCGGCCTCCTGGGATTCGGTGGCCATTGATGCCTATGGTTGTAATCTCCTTGATCTGGACTGGCAGTCGGTGGGCCATGTTCGACTGGCGGATGGCGTTCTGGGTCAGGCTGATTATAAAATTATAGGCTGTAATTGATCTGAGCAGGCAATTTTTGCAACACCATTTTATTTATGAAGAAAGAATGCCCAAGCTGCGGCGGCAGCGGTCAGATAAGTTATTTCAAGGGAGTGAGCCGTTTTCTTCTTTCCAATGAGGATTGCCCGGAATGTTCCGGTCTTGGCTTTATTGTGGACGAATCATTGCCGGAAGATGATGGCCAGGCTGAAACTCTCGGTTCGGTAAACGAAGATTGATAAAAGGGGAAAATGGAACTCAAGGTCTCAGGCATATTGTCTATTCCATTAAGTGAGATAGAGTTGACCGCCATCCGCGCCCGGGGTGCCGGCGGTCAGAATGTCAATAAGGTATCTTCCGCCATTCATCTTCGGTTTGATATTCCTTCTTCATCCCTGCCCGGTGAGATCAAAGACCGCCTTCTTCGTCTCCGTGATCAGCGGATAAGTGATGCCGGGGTGATAATTGTCAAGGCCATGCGTTATCGGCAACAGGCCCAGAACCGGGAAGACGCCCTTGAAAGGCTTGCAGATTTGATTACCTCTGTTTCCCGGCCAGTTAAGAAAAGGCGACCCACCAGGCCAAGTCACAGCTCCCGGCGCAAACGCCTTGACCATAAAAAGATACGGGGTCAGCAGAAGAAGATGCGGGCTCGGGTTAAATTCTGACAATTTCGTATCACTTCCTGAATTTTTATTAAATTCTTATCTTTCTTTGCTTTTCTGGTTTCGAATAATCTGGGAGATCTGGGTGGCAAGCTCTTCAATGGATTTACCGCTGGATGAGATCATGGGGATCCTGTTGCTTGCGTAGATCTGCTCTGCTTTCTGGATCTCTTCACGACAGGTGCTGATACTGGCATAATTACTGTCTGGATACCTTTTATGTCTGATTCTTTCCAGGGATTGGGCAGAGGTGGTAATGGCCACGGCCTTGTCCAGGTATGGTATGATAGCCTCGGGCAATTGATAGCGGTCCAGGTATTCCTGGGTTAAGGGGAAATTTGCGGTTTTGTAACCCAGTTGGGTGGCCAGATAAACGCTGACCGGGGTTTTGCCGGCCCGGGAGACTCCCAGGATGATTACATCCGCTTCATTATACTCTTCGCTCCTGGTGCCATCATCATGGTCAAGGCAGAAATGGATGGCCTCCACCCTGCGGTTGGCAGCTACATCATCTGGTTTGCGGAAGAATCCGGCCAGGCGCAGGGCATCGCATTCCAGAGATTTTTCCAGGCGACTGAGAAAGGGACCGAAGAGATCAAAAAACTCTACCTCAGGGTGATCAAAAATATTGCGGATACCGGCGTCGACTATGGTGGCAAACACCAGGGGCTGGCGTCCTCCTGACTGGGCAAATATCTTCTGCAGGATCTCACGGGCTTCTTCTTCACTGCGGACCAGGGGAAAACTCTCTTCATGGAAATTTACCTCCGGAAACTGGCAGAGCAGGGATTTCCCCATATTGGCCACCAGAATACCGATGCTGTCTGAAACATAATATACATCTTTGGCGTTCCACATATTTTCACCTGGCTTAATTTTAAATAATTTATCTGGCAGGTCTTGGCCGGATAATGATTGATAATCATATATGATTATTGAGCAATACGCCCCATGAAAAACTTGAAAATTTAGTTATTTTAACGTATATGACCAGTTGGTCACATTGTTTATTTCAAGGAAGATTATGGATGAGCAGGATTACAGGCCCAAGGCTACTTTTTTTAATCTGGACCCGGCAAAACAGGAGATTATCATCAGGGCGGCGGTGGACGAATTTGCCCGTCAGGGCTACCGGGGAGCCAGCCTTAATGTAATTGTTCGTAAGGCGGGGATTGCCAAGGGTTCTCTTTATCAGTATTTCAGCAATAAGGAGGCATTGTTTTTCTATGTCTTTTCCTGTTTTGTTGATCTGGTAAAAAAGTCGGTGGGAAGAACCGGTGCTGATGCGGATTTTTTTGAGCAGCTCAGGCAGGTTCTGTGGGCCGGGATAAATTTTATCAGGGAATATCCCCGTTATTTTCAGTTTTATGTCAGGGTTTTAGCTGAAGATGATGTTCCCGGCCGCAAGGAGCTTCTGGCAACGGTCCGTTTCTTTTCCCATGAATATTTCGGTCCCCTGTGTCGGCTTGGGCAGGACCAGTGCTTAATTCGCCCTGATGTTACCCCGGCCATGGCGGCTTTCATGGTTGATTCAGTAATGGATCGTTTCTTCAGGGATTTTGCCAGTCGTTTTTTCGGGGATGATGAGGACGCCCGTGAATATGATATAAACCGGCTTGAGCCGGAAATTGAGATGATTATCAAGGTGCTCAGCCAGGGATTGGCCGGGGATGGAAATCGAATTTAAAGGATTTTAAGGATTTGGTGATGGAAGACTTAATTATAAAGGCAGGTCTGGGGGATATTCTCCAGAAGATCAAAAACAACGAACGTTTAAACAGGGAGGACGGGATCAGGCTTTATCAGAGCCCTGATCTGCTGGCCATTGGTTATCTGG
Source organism: uncultured Desulfobulbia bacterium (assembly GCA_964653055.1). Classification (GTDB taxonomy): domain Bacteria; phylum Desulfobacterota; class Desulfobulbia; order Desulfobulbales; family SURF-16; genus CAZZCA01. Next base: position 301,585 of record CAZZCA010000001.1, read on the forward strand.
CAAATATGGTGCGGGAGCGGAAAAACGGCAATAAGGCGTATTTCATCTATAATCAGCATATTAATTATTCTAATATCTGTACCAATCTCTGTAAATTCTGTGCCTTTGGCAAGGACAAGGATTCCAAACTTGCATATGAGATGAACCTGGAGGAGGTGCGGGAAAAGGTGCGCCAGCGTCTGGATGAACCTATTTCCGAGATCCATATGGTGGGGGGGATTCATCCGGATCTGCCATTTGATTATTATCTTTCTCTTCTCCGCGGGATTAAAGAGGAACGGCCTGATGTCCATATCCAGGCCTTTACCTGTGTCGAGATTGCCCATCTGGCCGAACTGGCTGGAAAACCGGTGGCAGAGACCCTGGAAATTCTAATGGAGGCAGGTCTTGACTCTATTCCCGGTGGCGGGGCAGAGGTTTTCAGCCCCAGGATCCGCCAGTTAACCTGTGAGAAGAAGCTCTCTGGTGAAGGATGGCTCGAAATTGCTAAAACTGCCCATGGCTTAGGTCTTCGTTCCAATGCCACCATGCTCTATGGTCATATCGAGACCATTGAGGAGCGGGTGGACCATCTTGAGGCCCTGCGGACAGCCCAGGATGAGACCGGCGGCTTTCTGGCCTTTATCCCTCTTTCATTTCATCCGAAAAATACGGAGATGGACAATTTGTCCAGGACCTCAGGGATCGATGATCTGAAAAATATTGCCGTTGCCCGTTGTTTTCTTGATAATTTCCCCCATATCAAGGCCTATTGGGTAATGATTGGCCCCAAGATGGCCCAGGTGGCTCTTTCTTTTGGTGCTGATGATGTGGATGGGACAGTGAAGGAAGAGGTTATTACCCATATGGCCGGTGCTGATACCGACCAGGCCATGGCGGTTTCGGAACTGGTTCGGATCATTCAGGAGGCTGGCCGCGACCCGGTCCAGCGGGGAACCCTTTATGATGTGATCAGGGAGTATTAGCCAATGAATAAGGCCCTTGAAAATATTACGGCCAGGGTTCTGGCAGGAGAGAGAATTAACCAGGCTGAGGGGTTACGGCTCCTGGAACATGGAAGTTTTTTCCAGCTTGGTATGCTGGCTGATGAGATTCGTAAACGTCTCCATCCGCAATCTCCGGTCACCTATGTTATTGATCGCAATATTAATTATACTGATATCTGTATTTCGGCCTGTAAATTCTGTGCCTTTTTCAAGGCCCCGGAGGATGGTGGCTATCTCCTTTCTTTTGATGAACTCGCTAAAAAGATAGAAGAGACCAGGGATCTTGGCGGCACCCAGATTCTGCTCCAGGGCGGACTTCATCCCGACCTGGGTCTTGATTATTATGAAGAGATGCTTCGTTTTATCAAGGGTCATGGTATTCATATCCATGGTTTTTCCCCCCCGGAGGTCTGTCATTTTGCCGAGATATCCGGTCTTTCGGTTGTGGATGTCCTTGTCAGGCTGCAGAAGGCCGGTCTAGACTCCATTCCCGGTGGCGGAGCTGAGATCCTCACCGATCGAGTAAGGCTGGAGAGCGCCCCGCGGAAATGCTCAGCTGATCAATGGATTGGGGTGATGGAAGAGGCCCATAACCTGGGAATGCGAACCACCGCCACCATGATGTTTGGCCATATCGAGACCCTGGCCGAAAGGGTGGAGCATCTTGAGCTCCTCCGCAGCCTTCAGGATAGTACCGGCGGTTTTACCGCCTTTATTCCCTGGCCCTTCCAGCCGAATAATACGGTACTTGCTCATTTACCTAAAACCACGGCCCATGAATATCTTAAGATGCTGGCTTTTTCCCGTATATACCTGGATAATTTCACCAATATCCAGGCATCCTGGGTGACCCAGGGACCCAAGATTGCCCAGGTCTCCCTTTCCTTTGGTGCCAATGATTTCGGCTCCACCATGATTGAGGAAAATGTGGTGGCCGCAGCCGGAGTCAGTTTCCGTCTGTCAGAAGGCGAAATTAAACGGCTGGTTGAAGAGGCCGGTTTTACCCCCCGTCAACGGCTGATGGATTATACTCTGGTATGAAGAAACTCTATCGTGCCCCTATAATTGTCCCGGTGGTTGCACCGGTGATTGAGGATGGCGCCGTGCTGGTGGAAAATGGCCGGATTATCACTGTTGGTCCCTATTCTGATCTAAAGGGTCGGGGTGAGCTTGTTCAATATGACGATTCTGCCCTTGTCCCGGCCCTGATTAATGCCCATTGTCATCTCGAGCTTTCCCATCTTGCCGCCCTTGGCCGGGAGAAGGTTCCACCTGACGACATTACCGGCTGGATCAGGGAGCTCCTGGCCCGTCGGATGGCGGGGGGGGAAGATTTTTTAGGTTCGGCCCGTCAGGCCCTGGCAGCTCTTTATGATTCAGGGGTGGCCCTGGTGGCGGATATCGGGAATGACCCGGGCAGCCATGCCATTGGTGCGGGATCACCTTGCCGGCATATGTTTTTTCAGGAGATGATCGGCGGGCTAACGACAAAGGGTCAGGAGGATGTCTTGGCCACTCTTGACCAGCTGATTGCTGATGGTTATGACGGGATTATTACCGGTCATGCTCCTTATTCCACCGGTGCTGAGCTATTGGTTCGTCTTAAAAAGAGGGCAGGGGAGTTTGATCTGCCCATCTCCATTCATGTGGGGGAATCCCGGGATGAGCTGGAATTTCTGGCTACCGGTAAAGGACCCATGGCTGATTTTCTTGCGGAATACGGTTTTGTTGATTCGTCTTTTGTTCCGCCGGCCATGGTGCCGGTTTCCTATCTTGACAGCCTTGGGCTGCTTGACCATCAAACCCTTTGTGTCCACTGTGTCCATTTAACTGAAGAAGAGATAAGTGTTCTGGCCAGGCGAAAGGCCCGGGTCTGTCTATGTCCGGTGAGTAATAATTATCTTGGAGTGGGTAAGGCACCGGTTATGACCATGCTGGTCCATGGCCTGGCTCCGGCACTTGGCACTGACAGTCTGGCCAGTAATCCTGATTTAAGTATCTGGCAGGAGATGGCCAGGCTCAGGGCTGATCAGCCCGACCTTGCCCCGACCCAGGTATTTGTTATGGCAACCATTAACGGAGCCCGGGCTTTAGGTGCTGGTGATCTGGGGCAGTTGGCTGCCGGGGCCAGGGCCTCGTTTCTGGCGGTTGATATTCCCGGGACCATTAAGAAAGATGGGGTTATTGATTATCTTACCAGTGGCGGTGGTGAGATACGGTGCCACTGGGCTTCGGATGAGGGGCTTGGCCATGATTAATATCGGGATGGTTAATTTTATCAATACCGCCCCTCTTTATGAGGTATGGAAGAGAGAGGTTGACCGGCCTGACTGGCATATTGTCGAGGCCCCGCCCACCACATTAAACAAAATGCTGAGCCAGGGTGAGCTTGATCTTGGCTTTATCTCATGCCAGGAGTATGCGGCCCGGCCCAATCTCTACCGGATTCTTTCCGGGTTGTCCATCAGTGCCAATGGCCCGGTTGGCAGTGTGTTTTTATTTTCCAGATTTGCTCCTGCTGATTTGGACAGTCGCTCTCTTTTACTTAGTTCTCTGTCCCAGACTTCGGTTTCGTTGGTAAAAATCATCCTGGAGGAGTATTATCAGGTCCGTCCTCTTTATCAAAGTGGGCCGGTGGTACCAGAGTCTTTTGCCCAGGACCAGCAGCAGGGCAGGCAAATTGATGCGGTTCTTGCCATTGGTGATAATGCTCTTCGGCTGAAACACCAAGGATCTTTCCCCTATTGTTATGATCTTGGTGAAATCTGGCAGCATCATACCGGGCTGCCTTTTGTTTTTGCCCTCTGGGCGGTGAGGGAAGATTTTTTCCGTACCAATAATCAACAGGTTCTTGATATTCATCGGATGCTTCTTTATTGCAGCAAAACCGGGCTGAAAGATTTATCGGCAATCTGCCGGACGGTTGCCCCCCGGGTGCCTATGGATGAGGATGCTTGTTATCAATACCTCCAGGGCATGGACTTTGATCTCGGTTCTGATAAAATAGCTGGTCTTGAAAAGTTTTTTTATTATCTCATCCAGCGTGGTGAGGCTCCGGCCCAGGCCCTTCCCCTTAAAATAATTGAAGGCTGTTAAGCTTCTTGCAAGATAGTTACTCAAGGTAAGATAAATTATGCAGAGTCCCGATGAAAAAAAGAGCTTTGTCAGGTCTAAATTTTCTTCAATAAGTCATCGTTATGATTTTTTGAATTCCCTGCTCAGTTTTCAGATTGATCGATATTGGCGCTGGCTGACCACCAGGGAATTGGCCGGTTTTCCGGATGGGTCGGTTCTGGATCTATGTGCCGGCACCATGCCTCTTTCTCTGGAGCTTGCCCGTCAGGCCCCTTGTCGGCAGGTGGTGGCCATGGATTTTTGTGAGGAGATGCTGCGGGCCGGGAAAGATGCCATGCCCCTTAATAAGCGTACTGCCAGGATCATGCCTGTTTGCGGGGATGGGGAAAATATAGCGGCCCGGGATGATATGTTCTGGGGAGTGACCGTGGCCTTTGGTGTTCGTAATCTCAGTCGGACCCAGCAGGGCTTGAATGAGATGCATCGGGTTTTACGCAAAAAAGGTAAATTGCTCATCCTTGAGTTCTCTCGGCCCGCCAACCCGATTGTCCGGCCGGTTTATAATTTTTACCTTAATCGTGTTCTTCCTAAAATAGCTGGTCTTGTTTCCGGTGATAAAGAGGCATATGATTACCTGGCAAGCTCCATTGCCGCTTTTTATGAACCGACAGAGTTGATGGAGATGATGACAAAAGCGGGGTTCAGTAAGGTCCAGCGCCGGCCATTGACCTTTGGGGTGGTAAGTATTTATATTGGGGTGAAATGAAGAAGATAATTCTAGCGATAACCGGTGCCTCCGGTTCCCTTTATGCGGTGGAGTTCCTTAAGCTTTTGACCCGGCAGGATGTGGAAGTGCACGGGATCATCTCCAAAGCCGGGGCCAAGGTCCTTGATCTTGAGCTCGGGCTCGGTCGGGATGATCTGCCCGGAGTGGCCAGGTGGTTCAATGACGATGATTTTACCGCCCCCATGGCCAGCGGCTCCAGTGGCTATGATGCCATGGTCGTTCTGCCCTGTACTATGGGTTCCTTAGCGGCCATTGCTTCCGGCCTTTCGCTTAATTTGGTCCACCGGGCGGCTGATGTCATCTTAAAAGAACGGCGGACTCTGATTCTGGCAGCCCGGGAGACCCCATTAAACCGTAATCACCTGCAGAATATGCTCTCGGCAAGTGATGCCGGTGCAATTATCTGCCCCCCCATGCCGGCTTTTTATATGGGGCCGAAGACCATTGAAGATCTGGCGGTTTATTTTGCCAGTCGCCTTGTCAGTCAGCTCGGCCTTGAAGTTGAGGGGTTTAAAGGCTGGCAGGGCCTTGATTAGCCTGCCACGACTCGATGCCGGCCGGATGCTGATGAAGCAGCTTTTCTGCCTGGTCAGCCGGAATGGGTTTGCTGAATAAATATCCTTGGCCGTAGCCGCATTGCAGATCCCGCAGGACATCAAGGTGCTCTTCGGTTTCTATTCCTTCGGCTATTACCTTTTTGCCAAGGGTCATGGCAAGGGAGATGATGGTTCTGACTATCTCCTTATTCTCATCACCCTGATCCATCTGCATGACGAAGGATCGGTCTATTTTCAGGGTGTCAAAAGGGAAACGGTGGAGATAACTGAGAGAGGAATAGCCGGTGCCGAAATCATCGATCCCCAGGGATAATTGTCTTTCCTTAAGCTCTGCCAGCAGGGATTGGTTTTCTTCAATATTTTCCATGATCCCGTTTTCGGTAATTTCCAGTTTGACATATTTTGGGTCCAGGCTGTTTGCAATCAGGGCCTGGTCAATATCAGCAAGGATTGAGCTGGAGCTTAATTGTCTGGGGGCAAGGTTAATACTGATCATCAATTGCTCACAGCCGGGGATGGAACGTTGCCATGACTTTAATTGCTGACATGCCTGATCCATGATTATTTTCCCCAAGGGGATTATCAGGCCGCTTTCCTCGGTTAAGGGAATGAACATTCCGGGGGGTACCAGACCGCGCTCAGGGTGCTGCCAGCGGACCAGGGCCTCAAACCCTGTGATACTACCGGAGGGCAGGGACAGGATCGGCTGGTAGTAGACGATGAATTCATTGTTTTTTAAGGCCTGCTTAAGGTCGATCTCCAGTTCAAGCCGGCTCATGGCATCCTGGTGCATGGACTTGTCAAAGATCTCGTGACAATTGCCTCCCCTGGCCTTGGCCCGGTACATGGCGGTATCGGCATTACGGAGGATCTCATCGCTGTTGTCAGTTTCGCTTCCTCCCATATTAATACCCATGGAGCAGGCAATGTTCAGCCTGTGGTTGTTCATGACAAATGGCCGTTCAAAGGCAGATTTGATTCTATCGGCAATATGAATGGCATGGCGGATGTCGCTGATTTCTTCCAAAAGGATGCCGAATTCATCACTACCCAGTCGGGCAACAGTATCGCTTCGATGAACAATTTGCTTGAGGCGTCGGCTAATTTCAATCAACAACTGGTCTCCGGCATGGGGGCCGAGGCTGTCATTGATCAATTTAAACTGATCAATATCGA
>CAZZCA010000001.1:308265-341706 GCA_964653055.1 uncultured Desulfobulbia bacterium
TCTCCGGCATGGGGGCCGAGGCTGTCATTGATCAATTTAAACTGATCAATATCGAGAAGAATCACGGCAAAGGAATCCGCCGGATTATTGAGGTAGCGCTTGATGGATTGATCTATCCGGTCGAAGAGAAGAAGACGGTTGGCAATCCCGGTGAGAGGGTCATGGAAGGCATCGTGGGAGAGCTGGTCTTCCAGCTGTTTCTGGTCGGTGATATCATCGCCATAGATGTGGATTGCCCCCTGTTCCTGGAGGTAATGATAATTCCAGGAAAAGACCCGGTCGTTGATCCAGTGTTCAATCCGGCGAAATGGTTCATTGGTGGCAATGCAGATGGAGATTAATTGCCGGTGGGACGAGGGCAGGAATTCTTCGATGTTTTTTAATTTCAGTTCAGCCAGGTAATTTGCCGTAGCCGGGTTCTGGAAGATGATCCTGCCGTCGGCCTCGGCTGACAGTACTGGTTGGGGATTATTGCCGGGGAAGGCGGTTAATTGCCGGACCTTGTCTGCCATCTCCTGAAGGGAGCAACTAAGTTCTTTTAGCTCAAGACTATGGGCAGCTGGGTATTTGCCTTGAAAATCTCCTTGATTGACATCTGTGGTTAATTGACAAAGGGCCATTATCTCTTTTCTGCCCTGTTGTCCGGAAAGGTAGATCGCCCCCAATGCCGTTATGAGGGGAATGAGGCAGGCCAGGTTGAGCCCCCAGAGCAGGGGCTTGCTTGCGTGAAGTTTCAGCAGGTTCGGGGCCAGGTTAATTCCTGCCAGCACGCTTAAAGAAACTAAAATAATCAGACAATAAAAAGATAATTGCCTGCTGAATGATATTTTAGATAATGGCAGCATAATTGGAGGCGGTCAGGATACCCGTCATTGAACCTCAAATCCAATTTTATTAATTGCTTCTTTGACGATGTCTGTCGGGGCATCGCCCTTATAGGATGCAACGCCTTTTTCCAGGTCGATGTCAACATTGCTTATTCCGTCAATTTCGCTCAGAGCTTTTTTAACTGACCCGGTACAATGCTGACATTTCATTCCTTTAATAATTATAGCAGGCATTTCAATCTCCTTTATTGTTTTTTATGGCAGGCATGGACTTTTCTTTATTTGGTAAGTATTTTAGTCATTGTTGAGATAAATGAAAAGTTTAAATGGGCAAGATTAATCAATTAGATATTTTTGCCCGCTCAGTGCTGTTTAATGTGCCGGTAGTACGCAGTGCAGGCCTGATAAAACGAATGCGGGCCAGAATATGGCTCTTGGCCAAATATGATTTTCTTTAGCAAAAACTCGTCAGGACTATGGTTAACAAACATTTAATTATTTCTGGTATGCATTGTGCTGCCTGCTCCGCCCGGATTGAAAAGGTGGTGGGGGAGATGGTTGGGGTTGAAGAGGCCTCGGTTAACCTGGCCATTAATACTCTGGATCTTACCTGGGACGAGGAAAAGGTGGATCTCGGTGAAATTGATGGACGATTGCAGGGTATGGGCTTTGGCCTGGAGATTCCCCGGGAGGATATTGAGCTTACCTTGCAGCTTGCCATCTCCGGGATGAATTGCGCCGCATGCTCTACCCGGATCGAAAAGGTTGTTGGTTCACTGGATGGGGTTACAAGGGCTTCGGTTAATCTTGCCACTGCCAGAGCTGAAATTGTTTACCTGAAGGGTAAGTTTACCGGTCGTGAGATTCGAAGGGCAATAGATGACCTTGGTTTTACTGCCCGAACTATTACCGACAGCACAGACGAGCAAAGTCGCCGTGATCATGAAGTTATTGCCGATCTTCATGCCATGCAGAGACGCCTGGTGGCGGCCCTGGTTCTGGCCCTGCCTCTTTTTATAATCGCCATGGGCGAGATGGTGGGTTTGACTCTGCCTGTTATTATTAATCCCCATGATGCCCCCTTTAATTTTGCCCTCAGCCAGTTCCTGCTGGTTGTTCCCATTATGTGGCTGGGTCGTGGTTTTTATCAGGTAGGTTTTCCTGCTCTTGTCAGGGGTGTTCCTAATATGGATTCCCTAATTGCGGTTGGAACCGGTGCCGCCTTTATCTATTCTACTTGGAATATGGTGGAAATTGCCCTGGGGAGAGACGCCATGGCCCGGGCCATGGATCTTTATTTTGAGTCTGCCGGGATTCTCATTACCCTGGTATCTCTGGGTAAATTCCTGGAGGCCAGGTCCCGACTGCGGACCTCAGATGCCATCAGACAATTGATGGAGCTGGCCCCTGATCATGCCCTGCTTGTTACTGACAAAGGGGAAGAGATAATCCCTGCCGATGAGATTGAACCTGACGACATCCTCCTGATCAGGCCTGGAGATCGGGTTCCGGTGGATGGAGAGATTGTCAGCGGCAATACCCATGTGGATGAATCCATGCTTACCGGAGAGAGCCTCCCTGTTGCCCGGGGGCCTGGAGCCCGCCTCATTGGCGGCAGCCTTAACAAGAATGGCAGTGTTCGCTTGCGGGCTGATCGGGTGGGCGCTGATACCATGCTGGCTCGGATTGTTAAAATGGTCCAGGAGGCCCAGGGAACAAAGGCTCCCATAGCCAATCTGGCGGATGGTATCAGTCTTTATTTTGTGCCGGTGGTAATGGTGGTGGCTATTATTAGCGGGTTGGCCTGGTTTTTTGTCGGTGGGGCGCCATTTACCCTGGCATTGCGGTTTTTTATTGCGGTTCTGGTTATTGCCTGTCCCTGTGCCATGGGTCTTGCAACCCCAACCTCCATAATGGTGGGTACTGGTCGTGGTGCCCAGCTCGGGGTTTTGGTTAAGGGCGGTCAGGCCCTGGAGATGGCAGAAAAAATTGATGTTTTAATATTTGATAAGACAGGTACCTTGACCAAGGGTAGTCCAGAGCTGACTGATATTGTGGGTTTAGCTGACGACAAGGCAGATGACGAGTTGCTTGCTCTGGTGGCTTCAGCGGAGAGGGCTTCGGAACATCCCCTGGCTGAGGCTTTGGTCAGGGCTGCGGAGTCTCGGAATCTGGTCTTGACTGAACCCCATGATTTTACTTCCATACCGGGTCGGGGGGTCAGAGCCCGGGTAGCAGGTGAGCAGGTATGGGTTGGTAATCGTACCATGGCACGGGAGCAGGCAGGGTCTATTCCTGTCTATTGCCATGAAATGGCCAATTCCCTGGCAGCCCAGGGTAAAACTGTTCTCTATCTGGTTATGGGAGAGAAATTAAGCGGCCTTTTTGCTATTGCTGATCAATTGAAGGAAGAGGCGCCGGCTGTTTTATCATACCTCAGTCAGAAAGGGATCAGGCAGATTATGATCACCGGTGATAATGAGGATACTGCCCGGGCCATTGCCGGCCAGGCCGGAATAGAGGAAGTAATGGCCCAGGTTCTGCCGGAGGAAAAGGCGGACCGGGTGGCAGACCTCCAGGGCCAGGGTCTTAAGGTTGCCATGGTGGGAGATGGGGTTAACGATGCCCCGGCCCTGGCCAGGGCCGATGTGGGCCTGGCCATGGGTAATGGGATTGATATTGCTATTGAATCAGGTGATATTGTGGTGATGCACGGTCATCTCCATGGTATTGTAACTGCACTTGCCCTGAGCTGCGCTACCATGGCCAATATTCGGCAGAATCTCTTCTGGGCCTTTGCCTATAATATTGTTGGAATTCCGGTGGCAGCCGGGGTTCTGGTAATATTCGGAGGCCCGGCTTTGAGTCCGATGATTGCTGGCGCTGCCATGGCTATGAGCTCGGTTTCGGTGGTGACTAATGCTCTCCGGCTTCGTTATTTTACACCAATATCACTTTAAATCAGGTTTCCTATGCTGGCTAAAATAAAGATAATGTTAGAGATGATCCGCTTCGAGCTGACCATTTTTGCCCTTCCCTTTGCCCTGATGGGTGCTTTTCTCGGGGCCGGCGGTGTGCCGGGCTGGCGGTTGTTTAGCTGGGTGGTGGTTGCCCTGGTGGCTGCCCGAACCTGTGCCATGGGCTTTAACCGGATTGTTGACGCTAAATTTGATGCAGCCAACCCACGCACTGCCGATCGGGCCATCCCCGCCGGTTCGGTGAAAATGATAGAAGCCTGGGCACTGGTGATAGGGGCTGGCTTATTGTTCTTCCTGGCCTGTTATAATCTTAACCGTCTTACTTTCCAGCTTGCCCCTCTTGCCCTTGGCCTTACCTTTTTTTATTCCCTGACCAAACGCTTTACCTGGCTTTGTCATCTGGTGCTCGGGCTGGCTCTTGCCTTTTCACCCCTGGGTGGGTTTGTTGCTGTTCAGGGCTCTCTGGCATCCTACCCCTGGGTTTTGTCTCTTGCGGTTTTGTTCTGGGTGGCCGGCTTTGATACGGTCTATGCCTGTCTTGATGCTGACTTTGATCGCGATGCCGGGCTTTTTTCCTTGCCGGCCCGTTTCGGTCGCCGTAATTCATTTCGCCTGGCTGGTTTTTTTCATGTACTTGCCTTTGTTTTTTTTGCGGCAACCGGTTTGAGCTGTCAGCTTGATATTGTATATTATGCCGGGCTGTTTATTGCCGGGTTTGCCCTTTTCTATCAACATATCATCGTCCGTCCGGATGATCTTACCCGGATCAGGACCAGTTTTTTTACCATGAATGGTCTGATCAGTATCACCATATTTATTGCCACCTGGCTTTCTATCTCCCTGCCTTGGCAATAATTTCCCTTGTGCTTCCCGACAGATTGATTTAATTAACATATCTTTTTGCCTTGCCGCGCTTGATCAATTTCCTGGATTGCATCGTTAAGCAAACAGGTTTCTTCGTGGGCAGGGCTTATTTTTTTATTTAGCAGATCGGGAAGAGAAATGGATCAGAGCAAGATCAGGAATGTCGCAATTATCGCCCATGTTGACCATGGTAAAACAACTTTGGTGGACCAATTATTTCAACAGAGTGGCATGTTCCGCCAGAATCAGGAGGTCACCGAACGGCTCATGGATTCCATGGACCTTGAGCGTGAGCGCGGAATAACCATTACCTCCAAGAATGGTTCCTACCAGTTTGATGAGCATTGGATCAATATAATTGATACCCCGGGCCATGCGGATTTTGGTGGTCAGGTTGAGCGGGTTTTACGGATGGCTGATGGTTGCCTGCTGCTGGTTGATGCCCAGGAAGGTCCCATGCCCCAGACCTATTTTGTCCTGAAAAAAGCCCTGGCCAACAATCTGCCCATTATTGTGGTTATCAATAAGATCGACAAGCCGGCTGCCCGCTGTGACTGGGTGGTTGATCAGGTCTTTGACCTCTTTGTCAAACTGGACGCACCCGATGAGCTTCTTGATTTCTCCGTTGTTTATGCCTCTGCCAAAGAGGGTTATGCCCTGGCGGATCTCGCAGACAAGAATGATAATATGGAGCCGGTTTCACAACTCATTGTTTCCCGGATCCCGGCACCTCTTGGTGAAGCTGAAGCACCTTTACAGATGCAGGTTAATACCATTGATTATTCTCCCTATATGGGTCGCCTTGGTATTGGCAAGGTAGTTTCCGGAACCCTGCGGATTAACCGTGATATCGTGGTTTCCCGTCGGGATGGCTCGATTTCGCCCATTCGTATCTCCAAAATCTTTCGTTTTGAAGGCAATGAGAAGGTGGCTTGTGAACAGGCCGGTGTCGGAGAGATTGTTGCGGTTGCCGGAATGGAAGATGTTACTGTGGGTGTTACCTTTACTGATCCGGATGATCCCCGCCCCCTTCCATTAATTGATATTGATCCGCCCACCCTTTCCATGAACTTCATCCCCAATGATTCTCCCTTTGCCGGCCGGGAAGGTAAATATGTTACTTCCCGCCACATCGAAAACAGGCTTCAGCGGGAAATTTTAGCTGATGTGGCACTTCAGGTGGAACAGCTAACTGAAGGTGTCGGTTTTCGGGTATCTGGCCGGGGTGAATTACACCTTTCCATTCTTATCGAGAAGATGCGCCGTGAGGGTTATGAGTTCCAGGTGACCCGGCCTGAGGTTATTTTTAAGGATGAGGGCGGCAAGATGCTGGAGCCTTATGAGGAGCTGACGGTTAATGTGGATGAAGAGTACCAGGGGGCGGTTATTGAAAAACTCGGACGGCTCAAGGGCCAGATGCAGGAGATGACCACTGATAACGGTATGGCAAAACTGGTTTACCAGATTCCTACCCGGGGGCTCCTGGGTTTTCGTTCCGAATTCATGACCGATACCAAGGGTATGGGAATCATGAACTATGTCTTTGCCCAGTACGGCCCTTATGCCGGTGATATTGTCAACCGGGTAAACGGGGTCTTGATTGTCAAGGAGGCCTGTACTTCAGTGGCCTATGCCCTGTTTAATCTCCAGGACAGGGGTAAACTCTTTGTCGGCCCTGGTTCTGATCTCTATGCCGGTCAGATTGTGGGCGAGCATAGCCGTAATTCCGACCTGGTGGTTAATCCGGCCAAGGGCAAGAAGCTTACCAATATGCGCGCATCCGGATCTGATGATGCGGTGATCCTTACTCCGCCTCTGGTAATGAGCCTGGAAGACTGTATTGCCTATATCAACGATGATGAACTGGTGGAGATTACCCCCAAGGCAATTCGGCTTCGCAAGAAACGGGGTGGTAACTGGAAGCCCTGATCCTTCAGTTTTTTCAGTTCGGGTCCGCAGAAAATAGCGACTGGCCACCGCTGCCGCTTGATTCCTGCCCGGCTTTTATCTCGCTTGCTGGTCGATTATCTGCCTATTCTGCCGCCAGGTCCTTGTCTGCCTGAATCTTAATTGACTACGGTTCAGAAACTCGGGGCTAAAAAGCCCCTCAGGTTAGCTGAACCTTTTTAATTTCCTTCCTGGATGATGGCGGAGATCTGTTCCTGCTGTTTTCTTTTCATTCCAACGAAGGTGATGCCGATTTCATGTTTATGGTTGTTTTGAGTTGAGCGCACCACTGAACCTGGCAGCTCAAGGGGTTCACCGGGCACAGGGATGATCATCTCAAATCTGCTGCCCACAGATATTTTTTTATCACAGCTCAGCAGGATCCCGGTCTGGCTCAGGTTTTTGCCGGTGGTCTTGATTTTACGGGCAATATTCAGGTCCTTGATTATCACTTCTTTATTAAAATTAATCCGCCGGGCCCGGCGTTTATTCCAGGAAAAGGGAACCACCATGTTTCGTCCGGCTTTTTTGGCCCGATACATGGCCTGATCTGCATTTTCGATTAATTTTGTCGGGCTGGAGGCGTCTATGGGGAATGTGGCCAGACCAATACTGATAGTTACCGGAATATTTTGCTGGTTGACGGTGAAAGCCGATGCGGCAATTTTTTTTCTGATCCGCTCACTCATGATCAAGCCGGTTTCTTTACCGGTTCTGGGCAGGATAATGACAATCTCTTCCCCACCGTAACGGGCTGCCAGGTCTTGTTTGCGGATCTCACGGACAATGGTGGCGGCAATGGTTTTTAGAATTATATCACCGGTGGGATGGCCATGGAGATCATTGATCCGTTTGAAATGATCAAGATCAACAAAGAGCAGAGAGAACTCGGTATTATATCTTTCGGCCATGGCAGCTTCCCGGGCCAGGCTGTCATCAAGGTGTGCCCGGTTGTAGAGGGCGGTGAGTGGGTCATGGCGGGCAGATCTTATCTGATCTTCGAAGAAGGGGATTTCCATGAAGATGGGGTTGTGCAGCCGGTTGCTTATGCTTAGATAATCGCACATGGCTGTTTGCAGGCTTATCTGGCGCTTGATTTTTTTTGAGATTTCCTGCCGGTGATCGACAATATTCTGCCATTCCCGACTGGCTTCGTCTGGGTTTAAGTCAAGATGGGTAATGGTCTTGAAAATTACACAATAGGTCTGGTTACCGTATAGCCTGACCAGCTTTTCGATCCCGGTAATGATTTTTTCGTCATGGCCTCTGTTGTTATGCAGACACCCTAGAATTTCCCGACGCATATCCATATTCATACCGTAGTTCTTTTTGCTTAAGGTAGCAAATTTCTTGTCATCCTGATGCATTCAAAAATAAAAACATCACCAGAACTTATTACACCAGCCACAGGTAGCCATATGGGGAAGCTGGCCCCCTGTTCCGGCTCAGGGGTTGTTTTCTTGATCAGCAGAAGGGCCAGGTTGATGGCGGTAAACACCAGAAGGGTTATGAGGCTGGAGGTCAGGGCCAGGGTCAGGATCGGCAAACCCAGGGCCATGATTAACACGATAAGGGTAAGGGCCATGTTGGCTCGTACCGGGGTTCAGGTAATGGTCTTTACCCTGCCCGTGGCCATAGGTCTCCTTGTTTTGCCGGTATCTGGTGGTTTATTTTTTGGGATTATCTCTATTATCAATTACCCGGCTTTTTATTGTCAATACCTATGCAGGCAATGTTCTTGGCGCTGAATTGCCGGTTGTGTTTTCTGGATATGTAAACCTGAATTGAAAAACAGGACTTAAACCCTTGCTTTTGCCAGTCCATTTTTTATAAAATTATCAATAATCGAAAGAGGTTATTCTGTTTTTCAAATAATCGACCTAGGGATATTAATGGAAATGGAGCCTGTTATTCACGATGATCTGGGGCCCTGGAAGGTAATACAGATTAATGAACCCTCTGTAGGATTGCAGGCGGTTGTTGCCATTGATAATGTGGCCTGTGGCCCGGCAATCGGCGGGGTCAGGATGGCGCCGGATGTATCTGTGGATGAAGCTGTCCGTCTGGCCAGGGCCATGACCTTGAAAAATGCGGCAGCAGGGCTTCCCCATGGCGGTGGCAAATCTGTTATCTATGCTGATCCGAAAATGGCAGTAGGGGACAAAGAGCTCCTGGTCAGGGCATTTGCCTGTTCTATCGAGAATGAAGTGAATTATATTCCTGGCCCGGATATGGGCACTGATGAAGAGGCCATGGCCTGGGTGCATAATGAAACAGGCCGGGCCGTTGGTCTGCCCCGGGCCATAGGTGGGATCCCCCTTGATGAGATCGGTGCAACTGGTTATGGCGTTTGCTGCGCAGTTGAAGTTGCCTTGAATTATTGTGATTTTTCCATGGAAGGGGCACGCCTTGCCATTCAGGGTTTTGGTTCGGTGGGGATCCATGCTGCCAGGTTTCTGGTGGAAAAAGGAGCGGTCCTGGTGGCTGCTGCTGACTCCAGGGGCAGTATTTTTCATGAGACCGGTCTTGACCTGGCAGAATTAATCAATTTGAAGAGGCAGGGGCAGAGTGTAATTGCCGCTAAAACCGGAATTAGAGGTGAGCCGGATGACATTGTCGGGGCTCATTGTGACATCTGGGTACCGGCAGCCCGACCGGATGTGGTTCATTTGGGGAATGTGGATAAACTGAATACCAGACTGGTGGTCCAGGGGGCAAACATTCCCTTTACCGAGGAAGCTGAGGCTGAGCTCCATAAACGAAAAATTCTGGTGATCCCTGATTTTATTGCCAATGCCGGTGGCGTAATCTGTGCTGCCGTTGAGTTTCATGGGGGCAATCAGCTCCAGGCTTTTCAAACCATATGTGAAAGGGTCAAAGACAATACCCGGCAGGTTTTGGATGAAGCAAAGCTGGCTGGGGAAATGCCAAGGCAGGCGGCTCTGGCCATGGCCGAACGCCGGGTTCGGACAGCCATGGCCAGTCGGAGATGGTCGTTGTTCTGATATCTGCGTTGATCAATTAATCAGGGGAGGTCTATGCTATCCATCAGATTCCATGGCCGGGGTGGTCAGGGAATGAAAACAGCCAGTCGACTGGTGGGGCGATCCTTTTTCATTGCTGGCCATGAGGTTCAGGATGGTCAGCGTTACGGGGCCGAGCGACGAGGTGCACCCATGACAGCCTATGCCCGAATTTCGCATGAGGCCATTCATCACCGGGGGATTGTCAGCCATCCTGATCTATTGGTGGTGGCAGATCATACTCTTTTTGCCCAGGCCGCAGCCGGGGTTATGGCCGGGGCATCTTCCTGCCCTATTCTGGTGTTGACATCTTTGTCCTTAGCTGAACTTGCCAATATTTTCTCCCATGATGCTCCTGTGGTCAGGGTGGCTGAGGATGATAATAGCCGGGGCTTCAGCCATGGTTTCGGTAAAAGTGCCGCCTGTGCCGGGGCAGCCCTGGCTCTGGCGGATCTTCCATTTGATTTTCTGGAAAGTGCTATCGTTCTGGAGCTGGACGCCTATGGCAAATCACTTGTTCAGGCAAATATTGAAATTGCTGCCAGGGCCCATGGGGATGCAGCGGCGACCGGCTTAAAGCTCCGCTCCATTTCCCTAGATCGGCATTGGCAGGATCCAGACTGGATAGATTTACCTTTTGAAGAGGCCGGGATGTCGGCTCCGGCCATCCATGGTGCTGAGACAAGTTCGGTGGTGAAAACCGGTGATTGGCGCATAATGCGACCCCTGGTGCAGGCTGAACTATGTAATGGCTGTGGGCTCTGCGCAGTTTATTGCCCGGATGGGGTTGTTGAGGTCGGTCCCGGGGGAGTGGCGGTGGTGGATTATTTCCATTGTAAGGGCTGCTTGATCTGCATGGTTCAATGTCCTTGTCATGCGATAATTACTCAACCTGAAAGCGGAATGGATGATCATGCGTGAACTCATGACTGGAAATATGGCGGCAGCCTGGGGGATGAGGCTGGCCGAGGTTGATTATTTGCCGGCTTTCCCCATAACCCCTCAGACAGAGATTATCGAGACGGTTGCCCGCTGGGTAGCTGACGGTGAGGTTAAGACCCGGATGGTAACCATGGATTCGGAACATTCCATGGTTACCGCAGCGGGCTCTGCTGCAGCCACCGGGATCAGGGTTTTCACTGCCACCTCCAGCCAGGGTCTGCTTTATGGGATGGAGATGCTCTATGCGGTTGCCGGCTGGCGTGCTCCTTTTGTGCTGGTTAATGTCTCCAGGGCGCTGTCGTCGCCGGTTACCCTGGAGCCGGATCATAATGATGTGCTGGCGGCCCGGGATTCGGGTTTCCTTCAGCTCCATTGCGCAACCTGTCAGGAGGTTGTGGATGGGGTATTGCTGGCCTATCGGCTTGCTGAAGATAAACATGTCCGTCTGCCGGTTATTGTTAATCTTGACGGTTATTATCTATCTTTCACCAGAGAGCCCCTGGTTTTGCCGACACTTGAGATGGCTCGATCCTTTCTTCCTTCTTTCGATTCCGGCACCATCCGTTTTCGAGGACATCAACCTTTATCACAGGGGGTGGCAGTACTGGGTGGTTCCCAGTACTCATATTTTCGCTATCAATGTCACCTGGCTGCCATGAACGGTTTAGATGTTTTTGCTGAGGTTGCAGCACAGTTTGGCGAGCTTACCGGTCGCCATTATCAAGCGGTGAACGCTTATCGACATGAAGACGCTGAGGTTATTTTTGTCATGATGGGTTCTTTCAGCGGTAAGGCCAGGGTGGCAGTAGATCACCTCCGGAAAAAGGGCTTGAAGGCCGGGCTTGTGCGACTCTTTCTTCTCAGGCCCTTCCCGGAAAATGATCTTGTTGATTCTATTTGTCATTGCCGTGGGGTGGCGGTGATAGATCAGAATATCTCCATGGGTAAAGGAGGTGTTCTTTATGGTGAGATTGCCTCTGCGCTCTATAACCGGAAGGGAAAACCAGAAGCTTTAGTTAATTTTATCGGAGGGCTGGGTGGACGTGATATTACGAGTGATGAGTTTTTTGAGATGTTTAAAATAACCGCTCAGGCAGCGGCGGATGGCAGGGTTCCTTCGCCACGCCTGCTTTACAGCCGGGATGAGTATGGTCGGATGCAGGGCTTAAGGGCAATGGCCGGGGCCGAAGGGAAGAGAGATGACAGATAATAAACCCATACATGCTATAGGCGCCGGAACTTCTGCCTGTGCCGGTTGCGGGGCTCTGGAAGATATTCGTCTTTTCTGCGAGATTCTTGGGGAGAATACGGTTTTTGTCAATGCTGCCGGCTGTATGACCCTTCTTACCATCTATCCCTATACCCCTTTTCATGGCTCCTGGATATATACGGCAATGGCCTCGGCCCCGGCCGGGGCCCAGGGGGTGCGTGATGCACTTGATATTTTATTGGATAAGGGTATGGCCAGGGAGGATGATCTCCAGGTGGTGGTACTCACCGGAGATGGAGCGGCAAACGGGATGGGGCTGTCGGCAACATCAGCTGCCATGGATCGGGGTCTTGATTTCATTTATATCTGTTATGACAATGAAGGATACGGCAATACCGGTTATCAATTTTCACCGGCAACTCCCCATGGCGCAAAAACCACAACCTCTCCAGCTGATTCTGGCAGATCGGGTTACAAGAAAGACCTTTTCTCCATCTGGGCTGCCCATGGGCCGGCTTATCTTGCCACGGTTAGCGGTGCGGCGCCCGGTGATATGGCCCGTAAGATCAAAAAGGCGAAGTATATCAAAGGGCCGAGGATGTTTATTGCCCTGGCTCCTTGCCCCACCGGTTGGCATTTTGACCCGTCTCTTACAGTGGAGATCGGTAAAATGGCGATTAAAAGCGGGGTCTGGCCCTTGAAAGAGATTGATCAGGGACGCCTTATTCACAACCGCAAGCCCAAAGAGGAAGCACTCCGGTCCCTGGTGGCTGATTACCTTGCCTTGCAGGGGCGTTTCGATCATCTTTTTCAGCCCCATAGAGACGAAAAGACCTTAGGCGAGATCCTGGGGCGGGTGGAAAAATATTGGCAGGAGGTGAGCTGATTGTCTCTTTTAAGCTATGATCATCGGGGTGGAGATGAGGGCCTTAAATTCGCAACCATATCGGCTGTTTTTAATCAGGCGGTGAAAAATTTCCCTGATCATGAGGCTGTTGTTTCCCTGTCCCAGCAGCAGCGTATGACCTATGGAGAGATGGCTGGGGCGGTGGATGAGCTGGCCTGGGGGCTGTTGGAGCTTGGTAATGGCCCTGGTGACCGGATCGGGATCTGGGCGGTGAATAATATCCAGTGGCTTCTGGTCCAACTGGCATGTGCCCGGATTGGCGGGGTGCTGGTTAATATAAATCCTGGTTACCGAACCTCTGAGCTGACCCATGCCTTAAAGCTTGCCGGAGTTAAGACATTATTTGCCATGCCCTCATTTCGGGCCAGTAATTATCTGCAGATTTTGATGGGTCTTTTCCCTGACCTGGGTCGTGGCCATGAACTTGATGAGCCTGATTTCCCGGAGCTTGAACACATCGTTATTTATGACCCGGACCTGACCGGGCCAGTGAATCTGCCCGGGCCGGGCTTTCTTGGCTGGAATGATGTGGTGGCAGGATCAGGTCAGGGGCCAGTCAGGGAAGAAGATTTCATGGGCGAGTATATTGACCCGGATCTTCCGGCCAATATTCAATTTACCTCCGGCACCACAGGTGCCCCCAAGGCGGTGGTTCTTTCCCATCATAATATGGTCAATAACGCCTATTTTGCCGGTCGTAGGATGAAGTTGACAAAGGATGACCGGCTTTGTGTGCCTGTTCCTTATTACCATTGTTTCGGCACGGTGCTGGCCAGCATCCTCTGTATCGGCTGCGGAGCATGTCAGGTTATAGCCTGTGCTCATTTTGACCCCGGGCTGGTTCTTGGAGCCATCTGTCAGGAGAGATGTACAGTAATCCATGGCGTACCCACCATGTTTATTGCTGAGCTTGATCATCCTGGTTTTAAACGAGAGCAGATGAAAACACTTCGCACCGGGATTATGGCCGGCGCTCCCTGTTCACCTTCATTAATCAAACGGGTAATTGAAGAGATGGATTGTCCGGATATTTTGATTGCATATGGCGAGACTGAGGCCTCACCCCTTACCCATATGACTGCAGCCAGTGACAGCTTTTTCTGCCGGACCCAAACCGTGGGCCGAGGGTTGCCCCATCAGGAGACCAAGGTGATTGATGTTGGCAGCGGCAGGGTTGCGCAACGGGGTGAGGTGGGGGAGATATGTTTTCGCGGTTATCATGTGATGAAGGGATATTATAAAAACGAATCAGCCACCAGGGAGGCCATTGATGATGCCGGCTGGCTCCATTCCGGGGACTTGGGGGTAATGGATGAGAACGGTTTTGTGCAGATCACCGGTCGCCTGAAAAATATGATTATCCGCGGAGGTGAGAATGTTTTTCCCAGGGAGATTGAAGAATATATTTATAACCATCAACAGGTGGGGGAGGTGGCGGTTTTCGGGGTTGAAGATGATTATTGGGGCGAGGAGGTGGCAGCCTGGATTCGTTTAAGGGAAGGGGGCAGGATGAGTGCTGAAGAGGTAAGGGATTATTGTCGTCAGGGGCTGGCCCACTTCAAGGTTCCCCGTCATATTCGTTTTGTTGATCAATTTCCCATGACCGTTACCGGAAAGATCCAGAAGTTCAGGATGCGCCAGCTGATGGAAGATGAACTTAAAAAGGGAGGAAGGGATGAAGATTGAAATGGTTCAGGATATTTTATTTTGGAGCTTTATGATTAATCTGGGGATTTTATTGTACTGGTTTATCTTTTTTTCCCTGGCCCATGATTTTATTTACAGGCTCCATGGCCGCTGGTTCAAGATCAGCCGCCAGCAATTTGATGCCATTCATTACGGGGCCATGGCCTTTTTCAAGCTATCGGTTTTTCTTTTTAACCTGGTGCCTTATCTGGCCATGAGGATTGTTACTTAATCAGCTCCGGTTTCAGTTCATGGAAGCGGAGGATTTTACCGCCGTGCTCCTCTGCATTTTTTCCGGCAGCTTCTTTCATCCTGAAAGGCATGGCTTCCGGACCCATTGGGCCGGGCAGGGCAGAGCCCACCAGGTAATAGAGAGCTTCATTGTACTCGTAATCGCCATAGCCGGGGACCTTGACCCAGATGGTTTTTATCTGCGGCGGTTCTTTGATGAATGAAGATGGTGCTGCCAGGTAATTGATCAGGCATTGGGTTGAACAGAAATGGTGATGGTCACCTTTTGGGGTTTCAATCTGGCTGCCGTGCCGGGGAGTAAGGGTGGGGAACATGCCGCAGACCGTGCAGTGATCACTGCTTGCCGGTTCCTCGATCTTGCCCTTTTTCTTGCGCTTGGCCTGGATTTTCTCATAACCGTGGCTCAGCTCACTGGTGGCCACTGCCAGGGCGCCGGCAAAGGTCATGATCATACCCTCGTGTTCTGAACGACAGGCAGATGCCTCGGCGCAGGAGGCAAAGGCAAGCTTTGAGACTTTGGTCATGGTGCCTTTGGCCTTTGAACCAACTACATAGAAAAGCTTGTCAGCCGGCTCCATGGCCTCAGGGTGGAGGTAAAGGGCCGCCATTACATCCTGGGGCTTTTCGCCGGTTTTTTGAGTGATGTCAGCCAGGCAACGTATTGAACAGACATGATGGGCTCCTTCGGAGTTCTTGAAGCTATGTCTGGTTCTGGCCCATAGGTTGAGATTCATTCCGCAGTTCAGACAACGCCCTTGGGCTAATTGTTTTTCACCCTTTAGGGGGTGTTCCGGGATTGTTGTCTGAGCCATGGCCGGGATAGTGACCATAACAGAGGTGATCAATGTCAGCAGAATAATGAGTGAGTTGACTATGAAACCTTTGGTACGGGTTATTTTATTGCGCATCAGGCAGGTCCACCTCAATATTTATTTGGATAAATTGCGTATCATTTATCGGTCGTTATCAAGAAATGAATAACCATTTTACCGAAAGTTAAATGAAGTGCAAGGGTGAAGAATAAATATAAGACTAATTCAGTTTGCTATTGACCTTATCTATTTATTGTTAGTATAAAAAAATGTTCAAGTAAAAAAATAGATTTTACCCCAGCTTGATTCGCTCAACCAGGTAGGGGGTAGCGGTACCGGTCTGATCAATAAATCCGGGACAAATTCTAATCTCAGGGTTGGGCGTTTTTGTTAAGATTCAGCCATCAGGCAATCGGATATATCAAGATATTTGCTTTTTAGTAACGGATTTAACGGGAAATGAATAAAGGCACAGTTAAAAGAGAGTTGATCGGTAATGAGGGGATGGTTCTGCTTGACACGATCCGTCGCCTTAATCGCCGTAATGCCGTTGACCGGCTGATCAAACTGCTAAATAAGACACATCCTGCTGATATTGCCTGGGTTTTTCGTCATTTGAATCCGGAAGAACGGGTAACTATTTTTAATATTGTTGCCCAGACTGCGGCTATTGGTGATGTTTTAAGTGAGCTTGACCAGGCTATTATGTTGAGTCTGGTTGACAATCTTACCCCCAAATTCATGGTGGCAGTCTTTAAA
This sequence comes from uncultured Desulfobulbia bacterium, assembly GCA_964653055.1. Taxonomy (GTDB): domain Bacteria; phylum Desulfobacterota; class Desulfobulbia; order Desulfobulbales; family SURF-16; genus CAZZCA01. The sequence continues at coordinate 324,473 of CAZZCA010000001.1, forward strand.
GAGATGGCCTCTGATGATGCTGCTGATATTCTCGAGGTTCTGCCTGAAGAACTGGCCAACGAGATCAGACAGCTCATGGCCCGTGAGGATCGTGAAGAGGTTGATGAGCTGCTTCAGTACCACCCAGAATCTGCTGGTGGTTTGATGTCTCCGGATTTCATGGCCCTTGATGCTGAGCTGACGGTTGGCGATGCCATAAACAAGGTTCAGGAACGCAGTGAAGAGACAGAGATGAGTTTTTATCTCTATATAACCCATGGCGACGATGAGCATCTCTTTGGTGTTTTGTCCTTGCGGGAGCTGCTGATGCACCCTCCCTATCGTCAGTTGAAAAATATAATGAACCCCAAGGTGATTGCTGTTGCCACTGATACTGATCAGGAAGAGGTGGCCCATATTGTTTCCCAGTATAATATCCTGGCGGTGCCGGTGGTGGATGCCTCTTATAAGCTCATTGGGATTGTTACAGTTGATGATATTATCGATGTTATCCGGGAGGAAGCAACGGAAGATTTTCTGCAGATGGCTGGTGCTGGTAAGGACAGGGAGATTCTGTTGAAGTCAACCTGGTCCAATGCCATGACCCGTGCCCCCTGGCTTTTCGCCAGCTGGATCGGTGGAGTCCTGGCCGCCATAATCATCTCTGTCTTTGAATATGAGCTGCAGAAGGTAATTGCCCTTGCCGCTTTTATCCCGGTGGTTATGGGTATGGGTGGTAATATCGGAACCCAGTCCAGTACCATTGTTGTTCGTGGTCTGGCCACTGGCCGGATTAATATGCAGGCCCTTTCCAAGGTTATTTTCAAGGAATTGCGGGTTGGTCTTCTTCTGGGTACGGTCTATGGTTTCCTCCTGGGCCTTGTTGCCTTTTTTTCCTATAATGATCCTGTTCAACTGGGGATGGTGGTGGGTCTTGCTGTACTGTTTGCCATGGCTCTGGCCGCCACGGTGGGTACCTTTGTCCCTCTGGTTCTTAAGCGGCTTGACATAGACGCTGCAGTGGCGACTGGCCCCTTTGTCACCACCGCAATTGATATTGTCGGTGTTTATGCCTATTTCCTCATTGCTAAATTAATGCTGGATCTCTAAAACGGGCATATGACATATTCTTCGTCCAATCGTAAAATTTCATCATTCTGGCTTCTTATTATTGTACTCGGGGCCTTATGGCTGCTTTTTGGAGAAAAGGCCAGTTTAATTAATAATCCCGATGCTATTCCCAGGGCCATTACTGCCCGGGGTGATCTGGCAGCGGATGAACGTAATATCATCGATCTCTTCCAGAATGTTTCGCCGTCAGTTGTTTATATTACAGGCATTGAACTTCGTCGCAGTCTGTTCAGTCTTGATGTCCATGAGATCCCCAAGGGGACAGGTTCTGGTTTTATCTGGGATTCTGACGGCCGGATTGTAACCAATTTCCATGTTATTGAAAATTCCAGCCAAATTCAGGTAACCCTGGCTGATAATTCAAGCTGGGATGCTGTCCTGGTTGGTGCTTCCCCTGATCGTGACCTGGCAGTTTTGCAGATCGGAGCGCCCCGGGAGAAGTTGAAACCCATTGCAGTTGGAGAGTCGTCCAACCTTTTGGTGGGTCAGAAAGTTTTTGCCATTGGGAACCCCTTTGGTCTGGATCAGACCATTACCGCTGGAATTGTCAGTGCCCTGGGGCGAGAGATTAAATCCATCAGCGGGATGACCATAAGCGGTGTAATTCAAACCGATGCTGCGATTAATCCCGGTAATTCCGGGGGGCCCCTACTTGACAGTGCCGGCCGACTTATTGGAGTAAATACTGCCATTTACAGCCCTGTCGGAGTAAGTGCCGGTATTGGTTTTGCTGTGTCCATTGATGAGGTTAATCGGGATATTACCCAGATTATTAAACATGGTCGGCTCATACGTCCTGGGCTTGGTGTTTCGGTGGCCAACGAGCGTCTTGCCGCCCGGCTTGGGGTCGAGGGTCTGCTCATTGTCAGGGTGGAGCGTGGCAGTGTGGCAGAAAAGGCCGGGCTTCGAGGGATTCGTCGAGCAGGTGGTGATCTGTTTTTAGGTGATGTTATTGTCAGTATGGACGGGGTGGCGGTTAACAGTCTGGATGATCTTCGTCTGGAGCTGGACAGCCATAAGATCGGTGACGAGGTGGTTCTAAAACTCATTCGGGACAATCAGGCATTCCAGGTTAAGATTGTCCTTGAGCCAACCGGATGATGGTTAGAGGTATATTGCGGTGAAATGGTGGACTAACGGTTTACGGAGTCTTATCTCCTTTGATGATGGGGAGCGATTTGATCTTTTTAAGATCTTTCCTGGTCTGCGTCGTTTTCTTGCTACCCGTCATCATTATGCCCAGTTGCGGACTGCCGGTGATATCCTTTTTCTGGTTGTTTTGGTTTTTGGTTTTTTCGGCCCCCAGGATGCTGCTCGTAATTTTGTTCCTTTTCTTACCTGGGGTATTTTATGGCCTTTGATTGTCCTTTCCTGGTTCTTTGTTGGCCGGATGTGGTGCGGGATTTGTCCATTCCCCGGTCTTGGGGTTTTTCTTCAACTTAAAGGTTTAACCTTTTCATTACCCCGCCCTGCTTTTCTCCAGAAGTATGGGGTTTATATTGCGGTATTTCTCCTTTTTCTGGTTATCTGGGTTGAGATTGTTGCTGGGCTGGATCGCTGGCCGGCCGGCACCTCTTATCTGGTCCTGGTGATCATTCTGGGGGCAGCTGTCATGGCCATTCTATATCCTGGCCAGGCCTGGTGTAGGCATCTCTGTCCTTTGGGACGGATTACCGGTGCTGCCGCAACTTTGGCGATTACCGAGTTCCGGGCCAATCATGATAAATGCCGGGGTTGTACCAGTATTTCCTGTAAAAAAGGTGATGGCGCTAAGCAAGGTTGTCCGGTCTATCTGGGTGCGGTTTCCGTAAAAAATAATCTTCATTGCCTGGTCTGTGGTCACTGTCTGCCCCTCTGTGACCGCAATTCGCCCCAGTTCCTCTTTCGCAATCCCTATAATGAATTGATTCATAATAAGGGCCGCTATATTACCCTTACCTATACGGTGCCCTTTCTTCTTGGTTCTCAGTTGGCTAGGTTCTTTCGGCAAAAACCTGTTTATGCCGAGCTGCAGCAGACAACCGCTATTTCTGAAGCCTGGCTATTCAGCTTGTTAATGTTGATATGTAGCCTGGTGGTTCTGGTGATTATTAACCTGGGAACCAGGCTTTTTCTTGTTGCAGCCGATGAGGCCCCAGGCGGGAAGAAACCTTCCCCCATGGTTCCTATTCTTATTCCCATGGCCTTTACCGGTGAGCTTGTCTACAGGATGACCCATTTTTCCGATGGGATCGGTGATTTCATTCCCACCATTGGCCGTCAATTTAATATCGATTTCCTGCAATATTTTTCTTTTGCGATTCCTGATTTCCCGGTCCAGGTTTTGTCCGCCTTTTTCATGATGAATGGCTCCATTGCCGGGGGCTATATCCTCTGGCGGTATGCTTTGGGTGATTACGAAGGGACTCTTGAATTAAAGCATTTTGTCGGTATTCATCTTCTGGTGGCGGCTTTGTTGTTCGCTTTCCTCTTTGTTATCTTCTAATTAAGATTTTAATTCTGTTTCATTTTTACTCACTTAGGTCGTCTTACGTACAGGGAGTACGCATCGGCAGCCAGATGACGGCAAATCTGAAGTAAATTAATATTGTTGATCACATTTCAACTGGTAGATAAGAGAAGTATCTTAAGGGGCATAGAGATGTTAAAAGCCTCTTGGCCGGTTGGAGTTCTTCAGATACAAATAACTTAATTTGCCCAGAGCATAAATGGTGCCAGGTCCTGGTTAAAATTCTGGTATAGTCATCGGTCATCGGTCATCGGTCATCGGTCATCTGACCCCGGTCCTGCATTCTTTTTCCTTTATCCCGAGCCAGATCTCGCATGGTTTTACTGGGGTCGGTTTCGTCAATTATCTCCCGACCCATTATCTCTTCGAGAATGTCTTCCAGGCTGATGACTCCGGTCATGCCGCCATACTCGTCAACAACGCAGAACAGGTGTTGACGTTTTTCAAAGAATTCCGGCATTACGGTGTGTAGTCGGGCTGTTTCCGGGACAAAATTTATCGGTCTCATCAAGGCGGCAAGGGTCCGGTTTTTCTGGCCTTCCGCAGCACTGAGCAGTACATCTTTTCTTAGGACCAGACCGACAATATTGCCGGATTTCCCTTCATAAACCGGAACACGACTATGTCGGTTCCATTGGGCCTTCAGCTTACGGGCCTCGGAAACTGATAGTTTCTGGTTAAGGGTAAAAGTGACGGTTCGTGGGGTCATGGCCTGGCGTACTGTTTTATGGCGGAGGTTGATGATGTTTTTAATGATTCCCTCCTGTTGGGAATCAATTTCACCTGATTTGCGGCTTAAGAGGGCCATGACCTTCAGTTCTTCTGCTGGAATTTGGTTTTCCTTGTTGGAATCAGGGATCAGGCGGGCAGCAAAGTGACAAACCCAGAGGACAGGCATCAGGATTTTGACCAGCAACGCCAGGGGCAGGGCAATCATGGGGGCCAGTTGTCGGTTATATATAATGCCTGCCGTTTTTGGCAGGATCTCGGAAAATATCAGGATGACAAAGGTGAATACAGCAGAAAAAAGGCTTAAATAGATATCGCCGAACAGGGCAGCAGCCGCAGCACCGGCAATGGCAGCGCCCACGGTATGGGCGATGGTGTTCAAGGTGAGGATGGCGGTTATGGGGTGGCGGATATCTTGTTTCAGGTTTTTTAACAGGCGGCCGGACAGGGTTCCAGATTTAGCCAGGATTTCAACCCGGCTTGTTGAAATTGAGTAGAGAACTGCTTCAAAAAGACTACAGATGGCTGAAACGAAGATGGCAAGGCTGGTGGCGAGAATTAATTTGATCAGCAATGTGATATTGGATAATTAAAGTATATTATGATCAGGAAAAAGGGTTTGGTGTTGCAGGCCTAATGTTCAGTAGGCGCAGGTGACGCCTGGACAATATGGTCTTTGAAAAAATCGTTTATCTCCTGTTGTTTGACCTCACTCATATCCTTGAACATAAGGGCGTAGGTACGGATGACAGTAGACCCTGAAGGGTGAATTGGGTCGGTTTCCTGCATGCGGACAAGCTGGCAGGGGATGTCTCCGAGATGGTTACCGGAGGAACTGTTGAGAAGACCGATATTGCATTCTTCGTCAAGACCGTCTTCCATGCTGGTGAGATAGCGAAAGGCAAGACCTCCTTCACTGGCATCAATAATCTGGCCGAAGGTATTCTGGTTAAAGACCAGAATGTTATCATCTACCTTAAAACGTGGATGGCGGCGACGTTCCTGTCCCGATTCCATTTGTGTCATATTCTACTCCATTAAAAGCTTGGACAGCTAAAAAGATTATAGCAATTTATCTCTGTTATGTAATGCAAATTATATTCCCCGTGATTAAATTGGCTGATATCGGGTAGTTGTCTGAAAAGTTTTTTTTTGGTCCGGATAAAAATTATGATTTGCGAACAAAAACCGTTCGGATTTCCGGAAAAGGTGGCAGTGGTTAGACCCATTTCGGACCCAATTTTTATGTTTTATCGGCATCATGCCTGACAACTTGAGGAGAGTTTGGTAACCGAAGAAAAAAAGTAATTTTCATTATTATGATGTTTTGAAGAATATATAGAGAAAGTATTGACCAAGAAGGGAAGATTAGCTATAAGATGATGGCGTAAAAATTTGGTTTTTTAAATCGTTTTCAGTCGCAGTAAATTATAATTAATTTTTCTATAAATAGGCCTAAGGTTAAATCAGGCAATTTCTTGGAGAGAGGCTAAGAATGGGTGATAAACACGGTAAGGAATTTATTCTCTGGTTCGATGATATCGGCATAGAAGATGTGCCGCTTGTCGGTGGCAAAAATGCGTCTCTGGGTGAGATGTATCAGCATCTTACTTCCAAGGGTGTTGCTGTTCCCCATGGTTTTGCCATTACGGCATACGCTTATCGTTATCTTCTGGAAAAAGCCGGGGTTGAAGATGCCATCAAGGAAGTTCTTTCCGACCTGGATATTGAAGACATGCATAATCTGGCCGAGCGTGGCGAGAAGGTGCGTAATATTATTCGTCACGCCGAGTTCCCTGATGAGCTTCGCCAGGCAATTATCGAAGCATACCAGAAGATGGAGGCCGAGTACGGTGATAATGTGGATGTTGCTGTTCGTTCTTCTGCAACTGCCGAGGATCTGCCTGATGCCTCTTTTGCCGGTCAGCAGGAGACATATCTTAATATCCATGGTTATGATGCCATTATTGAAAATTGTCGTAAATGTTTTGCCTCTCTTTTTACCAATCGCGCCATCTCATATCGTCAGCATCAGGGGTTTGGTCAATTTGATGTTTATCTTTCCATTACCATTCAAAAGATGGTTCGGTCCGACTCTTCATCCTCCGGTGTAATGTTTTCCATAGATACCGAATCTGGTTTCAAGGACGCAGTTTTCCTGACCGGTGCATGGGGTCTTGGCGAGAATGTTGTCCAGGGAGCAGTTAATCCTGATGAGTATTATATTTTTAAACCTACCCTGAAAGAGGGTAAGCGTCCCATTGTTTCCAAGCGGGTTGGCTCGAAAGAGATCAAAATGATTTATGATAATGATCCGTCAACCGATGAGCCGGTTAAAAATATCGATACCACCCCTGAGGAGCGTAATAGTTTCGTCTTAAGTGATGATGAGATTCTCAAGCTTGCTGATTGGGCCTGTATTATTGAGGATCATTACGAAAAGGGGATGGATATCGAATGGGCCAAAGACGGCGACGGCAAAGATGTCGGTACCGGCGAGCTCTTTATTGTTCAGGCCCGGCCGGAGACTGTTCATTCTCAGTCGTCTAAGCAGACCATGGAGACCTATAAGTTGAAAGAGGTCGGTGATGTGGTTGCCGAAGGTCTTGCTGTTGGAACCAAGATCGGTCAGGGAGTTGCCCGGGTGTTGTCTGATGCCTCTGAGATTCATTCCTTTAAAAAGGGCGAGGTTCTGGTCACCGACATGACTGATCCAGACTGGGAACCAATCATGAAGATTGCCAGTGCAATTGTCACCAATCGAGGTGGTCGGACCTGTCATGCTGCCATTATTTCCCGTGAGCTCGGGATTCCCTGTGTTATCGGCACGGTAGACGGCACCGAGAAAATTTCAACCGGTCAGGAAGTTACTGCATCTTCTGCTGAAGGTGAAACCGGTTATGTCTATGCCGGTCTGCTTGATTTTGATATTGAGCGTATTGACCTGGGTGATATGCCGGATACCCGGACTAAGATCATGATGAATGTTGGTATTCCTGAAAAGGCTTTTATTGAATGCCAAGTGCCCAATGATGGTGTTGGCCTTGCCCGGGAAGAGTTTATCATCAATTCTCATATCGGGATCCATCCTCTTGCTTTGATGAATTATGAAGAGTTGAAGAATTCTGATGACCCTGCTAAACAGGCGGTTGCCGCCCAGATTGATGAGCGTACCGGTCCTTATCCAGACAAAAAACAATTCTTTATTGACAAGGTGGCCGAAGGTGTTGGCCGTATTGCTGCCGGCTTTTATCCCAATGATGTGATTGTTCGTCTCTCCGATTTCAAGAGTAATGAGTATGCCAATCTTGTTGGTGGCAGCTTCTATGAGCCGGTGGAGGAAAACCCAATGATCGGCTGGCGTGGAGCTTCCCGCTATTATGATCCTAAATATCGTCCAGCCTTTGAGCTTGAATGTGAGGGTTTAAAAAAGGCTCGGAACGATATGGGTCTAAACAATATTAAGCTCATGGTTCCCTTCTGTCGGACTCCGGAAGAGGGAAGTAAGGTTATTGAGGTTATGCGGGATTGTGGTCTGGTTCAGGGCGAGAATGGGTTGGAGCTCTATGTTATGTGTGAGATCCCCAGTAATGTAATTTCCGCTGATGCCTTTGCCGATATTTTTGATGGGTTTTCCATTGGCTCCAATGACCTGACTCAGCTTACCTATGGCCTTGATCGTGACTCAGGTCTCATTGCCGGTATTGCGGATGAACGTGACGAGTCAGTAAAAGACATGATCAGAATGGTTATTGCCACTGCCAAGCGTCGGAACAAGAAGATCGGGATCTGTGGTCAGGGTCCTTCTGATTTTCCTGAATTTGCCACCTTCCTGGTAGAGCTTGGTATTGACTCCATGAGCCTGATCCCAGACACAGCTATCAAAACCAGATTGGCGGTTCATGAAAAGGAGAAGGAGTTGGGGGTAAATCCTTAATTTATAGCTCTTATTGCTGAACAAAAAAAACGCGGTGTGTTGCACACCGCGTTTTTTTATGCCCACTCAATTTCCTTGTTTCAGTATCTTAATTCCCTTTGATTTTGTCCAGAGCTATGCCGGCCTCTCTGCTCTTAGGATAGTCTGCAATGATTTTATTATAGACTATTTCTGCGGTCTGGGGGTCATGAAGTTTCTCAAAGGCCATGGCCTGTTTGAGCAGGGCGGACGGTGCCTTGTCGTGGCGGGGGTAATCTGCGATAACATTCTGATACTCGAGGATGGCCAGGGCATATTCCTTTTGTCCGTACAGGCAATCTCCCACCTTGAATCTTGCGCTAATTGCCAAGGGGTGTTGTGGGTTTTTGCTGATGAAGCTGGTGAATGCCTGACGGGCCTCCTGGTATTGCTCGTTTTGCAATAATTCCATTGCCTGGTTGTATTTTTTCTCTTTATCCGGTCTGCTTTTACTTGCTTTTGCCGGTGTTTTCTCAGCAGCAACGCCTGTTGTTTTTTTACTCTTGAGGGGGGTAATTATCCGTGGTTCGTTCTGGCGGGCTGCCTCTTCTGCCTTCTGGCGGGCAACCTCGGCAGCTCTGGCTGCATCTTCTGCCTTGCGGGCAGCAAGGGCCGCGGCTTCTTTTCCCCGCGCCTCACGCACGGCGTCTAGGCCCTGACCCAGGGTGGAGATATCTGAATCGACATTTTTTATCTTATTGGCCAATTGGCTGTTTTCCTGCTCAATACTTTCCAGCCGGCTGGCCAGCTCGTCCTTGAGGCGAACATTTTCCGCCTGGAGGCCCCGGTGCAGGTGCCTGGACTCATCAAGCTTGCCCTTGACCTGGAGAAGTTCGCTATTGAGCTGGTCAATGGTGTTGCCCAGGCTGGCCTGTTGTTTCTGCATTTTCTTGACGGACCTTCCCGTACCTTTATTGATTGTTTCAACATCTTTTTCCAGTTCCACCAGGCGTGAGTCCATACTGCGCAGCCTCAGGTCAAAGCTGCGCATTTCTTCCTGGCTGACACAGCCTGTTAACATACTTGCAGACAGAATAGCGTAAAGAAGGGGGGCATGAAGTTTTTTGTTCATCAAGTCAATCCTTATCGGCTGGACCATTGGGGTGAACTCTGATTGCCCTCCATGGAAAAGAGAAGGCGCAGAGCATGGCCATTATGAGATATGGTATAAAGTCTGGTTTGGTTATTGATTTTGCGGCTGAAAACAATTAAACGGCTGTCCGGAGACCAGCTTGGTGATTCATGGTCTCCAGCCAGGGTGGTAAGGCGCTGGTTGGTACTACCGTCTGTTTTGATTTTATAGATATGATATTGGCCGTTATCTTTACTTGTATACGCTATCCACTTCCCGTCCGGAGACCAGGAGGGGGTAGTATTTTCATTTCCCTTATAGGTCAGCCTGCGGGTGGCTATGGTGTTGATATCCATGATGTATAGCTGGGGTGAGCCGCTTCGGTCAGAGACGAAGGTTATTTCCCGGCCGTCAGGGCTGAATGATGGCGATACATTGATGCCGTTTTTACTGGTGAGCCTTCGGATAATTGTCCCGTTTGTTTTACAGAGGTAGAGGTCGGGGTTGCCGTCGCGACTCAGGGTAATAACCATTTTTTCGCCGTCTGGAGACCAGGACGGGGTCATGTTCAAGCCAGGTCGCCTGGAAATTGCCCGGGTGTGTCGGGCATCTTTAAGGTCGGTAATATAGAGATTGGGGTTCCCCCGATGATATGATGTATAGGCAAGTTTGCGTCCGTCCGGGCTGAGACGGGGTGATACGGCCAGGTAATTATGTTTTGTTATCTGCCTCACCCGGTCACCTAAAATATCAGCGATATGGATCTCTTTTTTGCCGTTAACATCATTGGTGAAGGCAATGCGGGAAGTGCTGACCCCGGGAGTTCCGCTAAGTGTTTCAATTACCTCATCGCAGTATTGGTTCAGGAATTGGCGCCGTTGCTGCCAGCTGCCCTTATAGCGGCGGCCCAATATCATTCGCTGGCTGCTGTTGTCAAAAAGGCGAAGTTCCAGAATGTTTTCTTTGCCTTTATGACGGTGGTACTGTCCAAGAACATAGAAGTCTGATTCTGTCCTGGTCCAGTCAGTGTCCTGACGGCCACCGTATGATTTGGGGTCAATTACCTTGATAAAACCATGAAATTCCAGGGTTCGGGAGACAATGTCAGCCATCTCCCGGCCATGGGATTGGATCAAAGCCCGATCCAGGTCGGTAAAATAGGGAACCGCTATGGGCAGTCGCCGTAGATTGGCCGCAGTAATATCAAGGTTAACCCGGTTGCCTGCAGTGGCATCCAGGTTTAAGGTTAACAGGCAGGTAATGATTAACAGGATCTTGCAGAGAAAATTCATTTACTCCTCAATTGCTACAGCAGGCCACCGGGGTGGAATACCAGGCCAATTTCAAGTTCGTCTTCATCCATTCCGGAAGGAAATGGCGGCAGGGGTAATGACTCCTTCAGTGTCTTTTCAACAAATGAATTAAAATAAACATTATCAGATTTTTGTTCAAGATTAGTCTTGGTAACTATCCCGTCCCGGCGAACATGGACTACTATTACAGCCTTGAGTTTAGGGCTCCAGTTCTGAAGAGGTGGCAGGATCCAGTGCTCATGAATTTTCCTGGAGACTGCCACATAATATTGTTTATGAGTAGCCTCAAGGTTGTTCTGTCTGCCTGAGCCGCTGCTGCTTCCAACTGCCTTTGGCGCAGATGTCGGGGTGCGATTACTGCGGAGAGAATCCCTTAGTCTGGCCACGGCATCATTGGCGGCTTGGGCAGCTTCTTGCTGGGCAGCAAGGGCCCTGGCAGCTGCTTTCTCCTGTTCAAGCCGGTGCTGTAGCCTGGTGACGGCCTGGTTGATTTTGTTCTTTTCCTGATTGCTGATTCCTGCCTTCTTTACTTTTTTTTTGGCTTTTCGAGGACGCAGGCTGACGATTTGGGCCGCCGGGGCAGGTGCCGGTGGTTGAATATGTTCAGAGATTGCCGCTGGCCTGGCTTTGACCACCGGCTCGGGAGGCAATGGTGCTGCCGGTGGAAGAGGTTCATTAAATGCTGCTTGGTCAAGGTCAAAAAGATCAACAGTGTAGATCTCTTCAAGGTCAAGGCTGCGGTCAAAAATAGATGAGGGCAGAAAGCCAATTGCCAGGATGAGGAAATGGATGAGGATGCTGAATAGCATGGGTTTTTCCCAGGCATCATCCTCGGCATGACACAGGGGAAGGCAACTTTTTACAAAACTAATGGCATCACTCATTAGGGGCGAATCATTTTTTGTTGGTTGGTCTGGTAACCATGCCAAGCTTCTTGAACCCGGCTTTTTTTACCTTGGCCATTACCTGGGCAACAACCCCGTATGGAACATTACGGTCGGCTTTGAGCAAAACGGTTTTGTCCGGGTTGTTGGCGGCAAGCTTGCTAAGCTCCTGACTGAGGAGGTTGAGGCTGCTGCCAATCCGGCCGATGGCGATTTCTTTTTTAGAATTAATGGAGATTATCACCGGTTTGTCATCTTGGTGTAGGGCTTTGGCCGTGGTTTCCGGCAGGTTGACATTAACTCCCTGGGTCATCATCGGGGCAGTTACCATGAAGATAATCAATAGAACCAGCATGACATCAACAAGGGGGGTAACATTAATGTCAGCTACCAGCGATTTTTTTCCTTTTTTCCGGATTGGGCCCATGGTCGAATCTTATTCTTTAGGGTCGTCCTGGCGGCTGATCATGTCTCTTTCCACCAGGTTCATGAAGTCGGCACAGAAATTGTCCATTTGGCTGTCAACCAGGTCAAGGCGGTTGGCATAATGATTGTAGAAGATCACCGCGGGAATCGCTACCGCAAGTCCAGCTGCAGTGGCAACCAGGGCCTCGGAAATTCCGGGGGCAACAACGGCCAGGGATGCTGAGCCGCGGATGCCGATTTCTTTAAAAGCCGCCATAATCCCCCAGACCGTGCCAAACAGACCGATGAAAGGGGTGGCACTGCCGGTGGTGGCAAGAAATGGCAGGGAGCTGCCCAGGCGCTGGTTCTCCTGGCCACTGACCTTTTCCAGGACCCTTTTCAGGTTGTCCATGCCAGCTATCTGCATTTTAAGGGTGTCTGTCTGATCGCCTGATCGGTTTCGGCTGATTTTTTGCAGTTCTTTAAAACCGGCCCGAAAAATATTTACCTCCGGGCAATTGTCGGTGTTTTCAGTCTGGCGATAGGCATCGGCCAGGTTGCGGCAATTCCAGAACATATCCAGGAAATCGGCAGACAGGTTGTCGGTCTGTTTGAATAATTTGAATTTGTCAAAAACAATATACCACGACATGCATGAGAAAAAGAGAAGGATGAGCATAACCATCTTAACGATGATGCCGGCATGCCAGAACATCTGGATGAGGTTTATATCTTCCACATTGGTACCTTATGAATGAAATATAGTGATGCGGGAAATGAATTAATTCGGCAAGAAGGGCCCTGATTATTGAGGTTGCCACTTAATGCCGATCAGAATAATTAATATATATATTTTGTCCTCTATTTGAAAGCATTTTCTGGATCTGATTTGTTTTGACAAGGTTTCTTAAAGCAGGTAAAAATATTTCTTTACTTTATTCGGAGAGCTTAATCTTTAAGGGATGACATGAAAAAAATAAATGTTGGCATAATTGGCTTTGGCACCGTCGGCAGCGGAACTGCGAGGGTGATGCTTGAGCAGGCTGAACGCATCAGCGCCAGGAGTGGTATTGCGATTAATTTAAAGGCAGTGGCAGATATTGCCATTGATTCCCTGCCGGCTGAGTTTGCCGGGGTAAACCTTACCGGGGATGCGGTTGATCTTTTTAATGATCCGGAAATAGATATTGTGGTTGAGCTGGTGGGGGGCACCACCATTGCAAAAACATTTGTCATGGATGCCATTGCTGCTGGTAAGCATGTTGTTACTGCCAATAAAGCCCTGCTTTCCCATTATGGGATGGAGATTTTTCAGGCGGCTGCTGATAATAATGTAGAAATTGGTTTCGAGGCCAGTGTCGGAGGCGGTATTCCGCTTTTGAAGAGTCTGCGGGAGGGTCTGGTTGCCAATCGGATAATGTCCATAATGGGTATTATGAACGGTACCGGTAATTATATTCTCACCCGGATGACAGATGAGGGGGTGCCTTTTGCCGAGGTTTTGAAGGATGCCCAGGCAAAGGGTTTCGCCGAGGCTGACCCCACCTATGATGTTGAAGGCATCGATACTGCCCATAAACTGGTTATTCTAATGGCTATGGCCTATGGGATGCAGGCTAGGCTGGAAGATGTGAGCTGTGAGGGGATTAGCAGTATTGAGCCGGTTGATATCGAGTTTGCCCGGGAGTTCGGCTGTCGGATCAAGCTGCTGGCCATCAGCCGTAATCACGGAGAGCATGTCGAGGCCCGGGTTCATCCCACCATGGTTCCGGAAAATCATATGCTGGCCAGTATTAATGGAGCCTATAACGGGATCATGTTTACCGGCGATATGGTTGAAGATGTCCTTCTTTATGGTCAGGGTGCAGGGATGATGCCCACCGGCAGTGCAGTGGTTGCCGATATTGTAGATATTGCCCGTAATATTGATCGGGATGCGGTTAACAGGGTGCCAAGTCTTTCTTATCTGCCTGATGAGATTAAACCCCGGCGGGTAACCTCCATGGAGGAACTGCGCTGTCCCTATTATTTCCGTTTTTCAACTGTTGATAAGCCAGGGGTGCTTTCCCGGATTGCCGGTGTTCTCGGTGACCATGATATCAGTATTGAATCAGTCATTCAGAAGGGCAGGGAGAAACAGGGGCCGGTACCCATTGTCATGAGAACCTATGAGGCCGGTGAGGCTGCGGTGGATGCGGCATTATCCCTTATTGATGATTCTGAAATCACCACTGCTCCCACGGTTAAAATAAGAATTCTGGTGGATGATGAGTCCTGAGAAGTTGATAATCTTGGTGGGTGACGGCATGGGTGATCTTCCCATGGCCGAGCTTGATGGTAAAACTCCCCTCGAGGCAGCTGCAACTCCGGCTATGGATTTTGTTGCATCCCATGGTCGGCTTGGGCGGCTGCAGACTGTGCCTGATGGCTTTCCGCCGGGCAGTGATGTGGCCAATCTCTCTCTTCTTGGCTATCGGCCAGAGAAGGTTTATTCCGGTCGTTCACCCCTTGAGGCAGCCAGCCTCGGAGTGGATCTTGCGGAAGGTGAGATAGCCTTTCGCTGTAACCTGGTTACCCTTGCCGGGGACGAGGATGATCTCACCATGGTGGATTACAGCGGTGGCCATATTGGTACTGATGAGGCAACAGTGCTCATAAATCATCTTGCAGATAAACTTGCCGGTGGCCCTATTACCCTTTATCCCGGGGTTAGTTATCGTCATCTCCTGGTTTTCAAGGGCAATGTCGAAAACCTCAGCACTGTTCCTCCCCATGATTACACCGGCCAGCAGGTCTCAAATTGCTGGCAGGCATACGAGTCGGTGCCGCAATTAATGGATTTCATGCAGCAGGCCCGACAAATCCTGGCTGAGCATCCGCTGAACCAGAAAAGGCACCAGGACGGTAAAATGCCGGCCAACGGGGTTTGGTTGTGGGGAGAAGGTAAGGCCCCGGCCATGCCTTCTCTGGCGGCAACTTATGGGCTTAGCGGCAGTTTGATTTCAGCGGTTGACCTCTTAAAGGGGATCGGGGTTTATGCCGGTCTTGATGTGCCGGATATTGTTGGTGCCACCGGTTATCTTGATACTAATTACCAGGGCAAGGTGGATGCTGCTCTATCTGCCATTGCCCGTCAGGACATGGTTCTGGTGCATGTGGAGGCTCCGGACGAGGCTGGTCACCAGGGTCTGCTTGCCGAAAAGATCCAGGCCATTGAGGATTTTGACCAGAAAATAGTCGGTCCCATGCTGGACGGCTTGAAAAATGGTCCTTCTTTTCGCCTTGTGGTCTGTATGGACCATTTCACCCCTATCAGTATCCGAACCCATAGCTCACAGCCCATTCCTTTTGCTGTTTATGATTCGGCAGGGGAGGGTTCTGGTCAGGGCCTGGTCTATTCAGAGGAAAACGGCGAGGCCTCTGAAATCCTTTTGGCTGACGGGGCTGAGTTTTTTCGTTTTCTCCTGGACCGTGATTAAGCATGAGCGTGATGCTGAACCATAAGGTTAAACTAACCACACCCCTTAATGAAACAAATTGCCGGGTTCTTTACGCTGATACCGACGCCGGCGGCGTTGTTTATAACGCCACATACCTTCGCTATTTCGAGATGGGTCGTTCCGAGTTTATGCGGCAATATGTGATGCCGGTGAGCAAATTTTCTGAAGCTGGTTATGTTTTCCCGGTGGTTGAGAATTATACCCGCTACAAGGCGCCGGCTATTTTTGATGATCTTCTTCTGATCAAAACCTCCCTTGAGGTTATCTCTCCTCTATCCCTTCGATTCAATAACCATATCCTCCGGGCCGATGACGGCAAATTCCTGGTAAAGGGATTCACCCTCCATGCAGTAATTAACTCCCGGGGTCATCTTGCTAAATTGCCGGCTGATATTTTTTCTCTTTTAAATAGCTTAATCTAAGCCCTTTCTTTCTGTCCCGCTTTCCGGAAATCCGGAAAAAACCGTTCGCATTTCAGAAATTAATGTTCCGTTCCTCAAGCCCATAGCCATGGTAGTAATATTTGTTTTCATGGCTAAGTGGTGAGTATTGTTTGCTTTTTGTCGATGTTAACTGTTGTGGTTGAGTGCCCGGACCATAATTTGCTTATATAGTATTCAATGTTTTTAAAATATTACTAGGGAGGATGAAAATGTAAAGGGTATTATTGTTATCATTTATGTTGGTTGTTTTTTGTTGGTGTGGGTCTTCATGGGCAACTCCTGTGTTAAATACAGGAAATGGGCTGTTTTATGAGAATGTATTTTTTGGGGCCACCTGGGATAATGCCAAGGCAGATGCTGCAGCCCGGGAGTATGGCGGATTGGGTGGACAGCTTGCCATAATTGATTCAACTTCAACCCATTCATTTATTAGTTCTAGTTTGGGGGTTTCGCCATGGGCTATTGTGTGGGTTGGATCCTATCAAGCTGAAGATATCTTATTATAATGTTGATGGGACTTTATTTGATACTGACTTGATGTCTCTGTTTAATTCGGGAGAGCCTGGTGCAGAGGATTATGGTGTTGTCCCTGGTGGGTCTGGATATGGTGAAAAATTGTGGGCTTATGGGAATGGAGCAGTTACAGGTGGCTATATCGTCGAATATTCAGTGAGCCAGGACCCGGTACCGGAACCAGCAACTATGCTACTTTTCGGCACCGGCCTTGCAGGGCTGGCCGGATATCGTCGCCGCAAAAAATAGGGTGACTAGGAATTGTCAATTATAATGAGATCATTAATGACCAGAAAGAAAATTATTTGGTTTTCATCTTTTGTTTTATTTTTTTTGCCGGCATCAGGACAGGCAACTCTGACCACCATAGGTACGGCTGATTATGAGGGTGGAACCTATAACCTGATCTATGATGATGACGATACTGGTCATGGCGGTGGCGGCCTGGTCTGGCTGGATTATTCCCAAGATAATGATGATTGGCAGGGTCAATATGACTGGGCAACCGGCCTTGGCGGGAGCGGCTTTACCGTTACCCTGGCCACAGGATATTCAAGTGATATTGACTGGTCCACCGGCTGGCGCCTGCCTGATACTGTGGACGGGGTTCAACTTTATGGTAATCATGGTGACCCGGATAATGACGGGATTTACGATTATACCCATGGTTATAATCTGGCAAATTCCGAGATGGGTCATCTTTTTGCCGAACTTGGCAATATAGCCAAATATAGTACTGATGGTGTATATAAGCCTGTGGGCTGGGGACTTCAGAATACTGGTGATTTTAATAATCTTCAT
>CAZZCA010000002.1:0-183224 GCA_964653055.1 uncultured Desulfobulbia bacterium
TGGATGAAAGATTTCTGTCAAGGTGTCAAAGATAAAGATTTGACCCCTTGGGGGATTGACCCCTTGGGGGACCTTGGGGGAATAAAAAAAGGGCCTGGGAGATGACTCCCAAGCCCTTTGTGCTGTCTGATGGCGTCCCCAAGGGGATTCGAACCCCTGCTGCCGGCGTGAAAGGCCGGTGTCCTGGACCTGACTAGACGATGGGGACAGCGTTTGGTGGGTCGTGTTGGGCTCGAACCAACGACTCTCTGCTTAAAAGGCAGATACTCTACCGACTGAGTTAACGACCCGGAAAAAAATCTTTTTAACTGACCCGGATTTCTTTGTCAAGGTAAGAAATGTTTTTTGTTGCAAAATAGACGCTCGGCCCCCTTTTTTGCCATTGGCGACTGTGGTATAAAGACATAGTTGAGATTAAATATAAAAAAAGAGAAGAATATGGGTTTGTTGACAGGGGCAATAAGTTTTATCCGCTATAAGGTTGATGGAGAACTGCCGGTAAATTTCTGGGATTTTGCCGGGGAGAGGATCAGCCAGCATTTGTTTCGGGATATTGATGAAAATTATGAAGAGCGGTCAGTGGGCTGGGTTGCCATTGATAATATGTTTGACACCTCTTTTGAATATAGTTCTTATGCGGCAGGTGATTACCTTGTTTTGACCCTGCGGGTTGATGAGCGTAAGGTTTCGCCCAAGGTGTTGAAGAAATTTTGCCTGAAAGAAGAGGAGCGGGTTCGGAAAGAGAGGCAGCTGCCTAAGTTGAATCGCAATCAGAGGGTGGAGATCCGGGAGAATATGCGCCTTAAGCTGGTGAAGAAGGCGGTGCCCTCACCGGCAACCTATGATCTCTGCTGGAACCTTGCCCAGTCAACCCTGTTTTTCTTTGCCACTGGCGAAAAGGCTCAGGTGGAGCTGGAAGAGCTGTTTAAGGATACCTTTGATCTGGCTCTGGTAAGGCAGATCCCTTATTCTACGGCGGAAAATCTATTGGACTCGGCTAATATGGGAGCATTAGCCTCCCTGACCCCGGATGTGTTCTGTTAATAATCACGGCTGGCAATTGGTTTGTCTGGCCATAAGCAAACTTGATGACAATTATGGATTTGGTTGATCTTATCGCGGAAAAGCGGTTTATTGGGCAGGAATTTCTTACCTGGCTCTGGTTTAAGAGTGAGCAGCGCAGCGGTTTCATTGAGGTTGCCGGCATGGGCGATATCGGCCTTATTTTCGAGAAGCACCTTTTGCTTGAGTCTGGTGAAGGTGAGTCCTTTGAAAAGATCGTCTGCCAGGGTTTGCAGGCCGAGCTGCGCGAGGGCCGTACAGGCCTTAAGATGGGTAAGAAGCTTGAGCAGGCCCGGCTTCGCCTGACTCGAGGTGAGTATGAATGGCTGCTGACCCTTAAGGGCAGCCTGCTGGAATATCGCAGCGTTAAATTGCCTCGTACTGTGGAAGGGGTTGATGAGGGTGATGATCCGTTAGCCGTTGAGGGAAGGATTCTTGACCGGATAGGCCTGCTGGAGACAGTGGTAGGTACCATTGATGAGCTTTTTCGGATCTTTCTTGAACTGCGGACTGGCAGTGACTGGCCTGAGGAGCGTCAGGCCCTGGCTAAGTGGATTGACCGGGTAAATTAACGATGTGCTGATAAATTTTTCTTAGGAAGATACAGGGATGGAATTTGAAACTGTAATCGGGCTGGAGATTCATGCCCAGATGACCACTGATACCAAAATTTTCTGCGGATGTACCACTGCCTTTGGCAACCCGCCCAACACCAATGTATGTCCTGTTTGTCTGGGGATGCCGGGGGTATTGCCGGTATTGAACAGGCAGGTGGTGGAATCGGCTATTTTTCTGGCTTTGGCAACTAATTGTGGAATCACCAGGCGTAATCAGTTTGCCCGCAAGAATTATTTTTACCCTGACCTGCCCAAGGGCTATCAGGTTTCCCAGTTTGATCTGCCTATTGCCGAACATGGTCATATAGATATTGAAACCTCTACCGGACCCAGGCAGATTGGTATTACCCGGATCCATATGGAGGAAGATGCCGGTAAATTGGTTCATGACGACCAACAGCCCCGGAGCTATGTGGACCTGAACCGTACTGGCACCCCTCTTCTTGAGGTCGTCAGTGAGCCTGAGATAAGGTCTCCGGAAGAGGCGGCGGCCTATTTGAAAAAGATCCATGCCATTGTTCGTTTCTTAGATATCTGTGATGGTAATATGCAGGAGGGCAGTTTCCGTTGTGATGCGAATATTTCCCTGCGTCCCGTGGGCCAGGATGAATTAGGGACCCGAACGGAACTTAAGAATATGAACTCGTTTCGGAATGTCCAGCGGGCCCTTGAGTATGAGGAACGCCGCCAGCGGGATATTCTTCTGGATGGGGGTCAGATTGTCCAGGAGACCTTGCTCTGGGACGCGGACCGAGAGGTGACTAATTCCATGCGGGGCAAGGAAGAGGCCCATGATTACCGTTATTTTCCTGATCCGGATCTGGTGGATGTGGTTATTGATGATGATTGGATCGAAGATGTGCGGGGCAGGATGCCGGAATTGCCGGAGGCCCGTAAAGCTCGCTTTATTGATGAGCTGGGTCTGATGGAGGAAGATGCGGTAATTCTGACCTCTGATCGGGATCTGGCAAATTATTTTGAAGAGGCCCTGGAGGGTTTTGCCGATGGGCGCAAACTTGCCAATTGGATCAAGACCGAGATGTTGCGGGAGCTCAAGGGAGAGGGTGGGCTTGACATCTCGTCTTTTCCGGTAAGCCCACAAAACCTGGCATCGCTGCTTTCCATTGTGGATAAGGGAACCATTAGCGGCAAGATCGCTAAAACTGTATTTGAAGAGATGATGGCAACCGGCAATGACCCTGCCCGGATTGTCAAAGAGAAGAACCTGGTCCAGATGAGTGATGAGGGTGATCTGCTGGCCATTGTTCAGGGGATTATTGCCGCCAACCCTGGTCAGGCCGAGGATTTTCGCGGGGGCAAGACCAAGCTCATGGGCTATTTTGTCGGTCAATTGATGAAAGAGACCAAGGGCAAGGCCAATCCTAAAATGGCCAATGAGCTTTTTTCCAAAGAATTATTGCAATAGTTTTTAGCGCTTGTGGGTCATAAAGGCAAGGTCTCAGCTTAGAACTGCAGATCCCTGGACTGGTAGGTTTGTTAAGGTTCGATATTGTAAGGAATTATTGCAATATTGGGTTTATTTGGACGATGTTCGTTTTTTAGACATTTGATGTGATTTTGTGCAGAATGTTTATCATAATTGGACATGGAATTGCTTGGCGACATGGGAAATTTAGGGAGATAGGTTCGAGCCGTCTGCCAACAGAGGGGCTTGTTGCAAAATTATATTGCCGCCTTTGCCCTGGTTAGGCGTCAGGTTGCTGGTGAGTTTGAGCGAGGGGTTTATCGAGGCACTTTGTACATGGTATGGATGTTTTGCGGGCTATGGGCCAGCGCTTATCAGTCGAGCCTGTTCGCTTCCCACCGCTGGATGAGTTGTCGGATGAGTGAGAGGACAATGAGGTAATGGTGTCCGGGAAAAATCAGCAAAAAAAGGGAGAAGGGCATAGGGAGCGGCTCCGTGATAAATTTCTGAAGCGGGGTATAGGGGCCTTGAACGACGACGAGGTGCTGGAGCTGCTTCTTACTCTGGGAACCCCCCGGCGGGACTGTAAGGAGGCGGCCCGGGCTTTATTAAAGCGTTTTGGCTCCCTTGCACAAGTTCTGGATGCGTCCCCTGATGCCCTGCAGGAAGTGCGCGGGGTTGGTCCCCATAACTCCTTTGCCATTGGTTTTATTCAGAGTGTTGCCCGCCGTTATCTTGATCAGCGCCTGCTTCAGCGAGATTATCTGCGCTCGTCCAGAGATGTTGCCGCTTTTCTTAATCACCAGATGCGCCATCTCCAGAAAGAGGTGTTCATGGTGCTCTTCCTCGATTCTTCTTTGGCTATTCTCGGGGCGGAGACGCTGTTTGAGGGGACTTTGGCCACCAATGTGGTTTACCCCCGGGAATTGGTTAAAATGGCCATGGAGCGCCATGCTGCGGCCATTGTCATTGCCCATAATCACCCTTCCGGCAATCAGACCCCGTCAGCAGCAGATCGGCAATTGACCAGTAAGCTTTTTTTGTCCTGCCAGCTCATGGATATCCGTCTTCTTGATCACCTTATTATTGGTCATGAGGATAAACCTTATAGCTTTGCTGATCACGGGCTTATGGCCGAGATCAAAGAACAATGTCGAAAGATCCTCTAAGCCGGCCTGGCCAGCCTTCTTGTCTGGAAGCTGCTGCCTTTTATCTCCATATCCCCTACTGCCGGAGTAAATGCCATTATTGTTCGTTTAATTCCTTAGTTTTGGCTGGTCAGGACATTGCCGCCTATATCAGGGCCCTGGGGCGGCAGGCAGGAATGATGGCAGAACACCCTCTCGCCAGAGACCTTGTCTTTGAAACTCTGTTTGTCGGCGGCGGAACCCCTACAATTGTTCCGGCTTCTCTTCTTGCCGATTTATTGACTCGAATCAAAAATGATTTTTCTTTTACCGACCAGGTCGAGATTTCCATTGAGGCCAATCCCAATAGCCTTGACCTTGCTGACCTTGCCTTATTGCGTCGGGCCGGGGTAAATCGGCTCAGTATCGGGGTTCAGTCTTTTGATGATGATATTTTGCAGATCATTGGTCGTAGCCATACGGCCCATGAAGCCCGCAAGGCTGTTGCTCTGGCCCGGAAGGCTGGTTTTGCCAATATCAGCCTTGACCTGATATATGGACTGCCCGGACAGACGCCAGAGCTTTGGCGCCATAGCCTGCTTGCCGCCCTGGAGCTTGAGGTGGAGCATCTTTCTCTTTATCAATTAATGGTGGAGGAGAAAACGCCCCTTGCTCGTATGCTAAATCAGGGACATCTTGTTCTGCCGCAAGAGGATGCGGCCGTCGCCATGGACGAGATCAGTAGCGAGCTCCTGGCGGGTCATGGCTATGAGCGTTATGAAATTGCCAATTATGCCAAGGCCGGATATCGCTGCCGTCATAATATGGTTTATTGGCAGAACAGGAATTATATAGGCCTGGGTGCCGGTGCAGTTTCCTGTGTGGGTGGTTTGCGTTTTAGCGGAATTAAATCACCGGATGATTTTATAATGGACCTTGTTGACAATAAACAGCCTGTTAGCCATGTAGAAGCCTTGTCTCGAGAGGCCAGGCTGCGGGAAACCATGATCATGGGCCTGCGGATGATTGATGGTTTGTCCATCTCTGAAATTGAAAGGAGGCTTGGTCTGAACCCTGCGGCGTATTACGGTGCTGAGCTTCAGCAATTAATTGAAAAGGGGTTGCTGGTTATGGATGAAGATCAGCTTCGGCTGACCCGTCAGGCTATGCCCCTGGCCAATCAGGTATTATGTCAATTGGTTTAAATTAATCAGATGGGGAGGATGTGGATTTCTTCCTTGGTTTGGTGGCCGCCCTGGAGAAGCAGACCCTGGCGACCATCAATGCTGATCTGGTCGCCAAAACGGATGGTGTGGCCGTTGATCAGGCATTTTTCTTCATTTTCATAAACCTGGAGGGCCCGGCAGCCTACCAGACAGGTTTTTTCCAGGCGAATGGTCACCAGAGAGGCGTGGGAGGTCTGGCCGCCACGGGCGGTGAGGAGCCCATCGGCGGTGGAGATTTCCCGGATGTCTTCCGGTACGGTATCCTGCCTGATCAGGATCAGGGGGCTGTCTGGCGCTTTCCGGCGCAATTCCTTAATATTTTCCCTGTTGAAAACCGCCAGCCCGGACAGGGCACTGCCGCTTACCCCGAGTCCTTTGCCCAGCAGGTTCTGGTCAACGGCCTCCTGGTCGGCAAAGACATTGAACCTTTCCTTTTTCTTAATGGTCATCATGTCCCTGGTCTGGAGGATATAAAGACCCGATTCTTCCGGGCTTTCAAAGGTAAATTCCAGCTCCTGCGGGTTCCATTGTTTTTTATAAACAAGGTCCCGGGCGATATCGAGTAATTTGCGATAAATGGCTGGAAATCGCCGTTCCAGGGTGTTGGCCACCGGTCGGCCGTCGATTTCGGCCTGTTCCACAGAAATGGCGTAGGTGCTTACCAGGCCGCTGACAATATCCTCGCCCTGGTCACCGGGAGCGTAATCGCCCCAGAGGGCCACCCTGCGCACTTTGCGGTAGGGATGGGCGGTGAAGACTACGCCGCTGCCGGAATTGCGGTTGAGGTTACCGTAAACCATGGCCTGGACAATTACCGCAGTGCCCCAGGAATCGGAGATATTCATCAGGTGGCGGAAGCCCTTGGTTTTTGCCGAATCCCAGGAGATCAGAACTATTTCCAGGGCACCGATGAGCTGCTGCCATGGATCTTCCGGAACCTTGATTCCAAGCTCTTCTATTTTGGTTTTATAGCTTAGGGCCAGCTCCTGCATCTGGGTCGGGGTAAATTCTTTTTTTACCTTAACACTGTGCCGTTCCTTGGCTTCGTTCATCAGGTTCTGGAAGATCTCCCGTTCGACCCCATGGCCCATGGCCCATGACTGGAGGAAGCGGCGGAAATTATCCCAGGCCAGATATTTCTGGCCGGAGCTTGCGGCAAAACCCCGGACAATTTCTTCGTTCAGCCCTACATTATGAATGGTGGCCATCATGCCCGGCATGGAAATAGAGGCTCCGCTGCGGACGGAAACAAGCAGAGGTTTATGGGGGTCCTGGAAGAGGCGTCCGGTTTTTTTCTCCAGTACCTTTAACGATTGCAGGACCTGGTCCATAAACTCGTCCCGGGCTGCCCGGTACTGTTTTACCACCGACCAGCAGCGGAAAATCTCGGTGGTGATGATGAAGCCTGGGGGTACTGGTTTCTGGTCTGCTGCCAGCTGGCTCAGGTTGAAGCCTTTATTGCCCAGGAGAATGATATTGCGGGCATGGGGGCTTTTTTGGCGCAGGTGGTGGATGACTTTTTCCGGATTATAGGTCATCAACAGGTCCAGCCGTTTCTGATCCAGGAGCTCTTTCTGCCGCTCCAGGGTCTGGTAGATTCTGGTAATGAAATTGTCGAGATGCTGCAGGCCGAAGGTCTGGGCGATGAGGTCCCGCATAAAGGTTTCGGAAAGACGGTGGATGGTCTCCTGCTGGTTTTCGTCCTCTTTTTCTTTTTCCTGCCAGAGATTCCGGTACCTGGCCAGCAGATTTTCCACACCGATCTGGGGAATGATGATGGAGAGATTATTCTGGTGGACATTGGTGTAATAGGCGTAGATCAGGTCTTTTACCCCCTCTGACAGGCTGCGGAAAATGTCCAGGTATTGGGTATAGGAAAAGCGTTTGATCCCGAGGGAGTTGGAGAGCAGGGAAACCGAGGTTTCCAAACGGCGGCTGGTGATCCCGTCGATTTTCAGGGCCCGGAGATAGAGGCGCAGGCATTTGAGAATCCGGAGAAAGGTGGCCCGGGTAATCAGGGTCAGATTAATGGTGGAGGGCAGTTGCTCCAGAAAGATATTGGCCAGGCTCTCCAGGCGGAAGGAAAGCCCCAGGGCGTTAAATTTGCGCTCGTTATAGCAGCCGTAAACCGAAGGGATATCCACTGCAATATGACGTTTATAATAGATGTCTTCTTTGGGCTCAAAGGTCTCCGAGCTTAAGATAATCTTCTTTAGTTTTTCCAGGTTGGTCAAGAGGGAGTTTAAGCATTGAACCGTGTCGCAGATCTCCAGATCGGCCAGTAATTGTTCCATTTCCGGAAAGCCGCCATTGGCAGCCTGCTCCAGTTGCAGGCGCAGTTCCTGGTAACCCAGGTTGTATTTCTGGTCCAGCAGCCGGTACATTTTAATCAGCAGCTGGAACCTTTTTATCTCCCGGGGATCAAGATCTTCCTGCCAAGAGAGAAAACGGTTAAGCCGGGAATCGTCCCAGAGCAGCAGGTCTTCGCATTTGGTTATCTGGGGCTCCCGGAAGATGCGTCGGGCCAGACGATTAAGATCATTGACAAAAAGTCCATTTTCCGGGATCTGCTCCAGGATTTCCGGCGGCAGGTAGTCTTTAAGTAGGTTTTTATCCCGGCTATGCCAGAAACCGAGGATGGCCCTGATAAAATCGACAATCAGGTTGGAGCTCTCCACATGGCTCTGTTTTCGGAGGAAATGGATGAGCAGGTCTTTACGTTTGTGGATCTCGTCGATCTCAGTGGAAACATCCCTGAGCTGCCCTTCTGCTCCGATCTCATTGAAGAACACCGGCATCAGTTTGGCGAATTGTTTTACCAGGTTATAGACAGGTTCGATGGGATGGTTGAGCAGGCGACTGATGTCACGCTGGAAAAGGTCCGTGTCTTTAACGCAGGTACCGGAAAGTTTCAGGTTGATGATCAGGGCGGAAAAAAGGGTGGCGCACCATTTGGGTTCCTGCATGATCAGGTTGAGCCAGACCCGGATATTAGCCAGATGGGATGGGTTGGTTATGGGCTGCCAGTCTTCATCTACCCCGGTAACATTGGCGTATTGGAAGCCGAATCGGACGGTTTCCCATAAAAATGTTTCCACCAGCCGGCTGCTGCCCCGGTTAAATACTTCAGCCCCCAAAACCTGGATACACTGGAGGGCGGTATGGGGATAGCGGCTGATATTTTCCTTCAGCAGCTCCAGGGTGGTGAGGAGAAATGATTTAATCTCATCATAGGTCTGCTGGCGGATGAGCTGGACCAGGCTGCGGTTGATCTCCCGCAGGCTTTCTTCGTGGATGAGGTGGAGGCCGGGGGTACGCATGATCCGGAAGAGAAAGAGCAGTCGCCGGTTTTCGGCGAAACGGTCATTGTCCTCCGGGCCGGGCTGGCCCAGGGAAGCAAGTCGGGGTGGTATTTCCCGGTAGAGGCGGACAATATCGATATGGGCCGGCATGGCCAATAACCTGTCCAGTTCTTCCGGCTGGCCGGATAGCTCAATTTTCTGGAGAAAAGCCAGCTGACGGCTGATCTCTTCGTGGGAAATCGAGTTGAAGAGTTTGCCGGCATCCCAGTCATTGCACATGTCCTGACATTGGGAAAGGAACCAGGGCAGGGGGTTTTCCTCTTTAAGCCAGTAGCGGTAATTAAGTTCAAGGACTTTCTGGAAAAGAAGGGTAAGCGGCATCAGGTTGACAGCAACACCCGTCTGCCGGCAGCGCTGGCTCAGGAGCTGGCTGATTTTTTTAATGGGGTGTTGACCCTGGGCAATGAGAAGTAGAAGGTCGTCATTTAACTGGTGAATTCTGGTAAAGAACTCGGTGAGGGCCTGGTCAAATTTATTCAGCTCAGGGCCGGCGGTTATGGTGAGGACCTGTTCGGCGTAGGCCAGGATTGATTCAGTGGCCAGGTTCAACAGGGTATCGTTTTTGCGGATGTCGGTGAGGGCAAGAAAGAAAAGTTCGTTGAAACACCTAAAGGATTCCGGCCCCTTGGGGCTGCGACAATAAAGTTCGGCATTACCCAGGGCAAAGGTACGGAGCCGTGGCAGAATCAGCTGCCAGTTGCGGTAGGGATGGTAAATTTCAGTAAGAATTTCTTCCAGAGAGGAATGAATCCCCCGGTAATTGACAACCTCGGCAAGAAGCAGGTTCATTGCCGGATCGATTATTACCTGGTCAACAGCGGTCTCCTCCAGGTTGGCCTTAAGGGCGGCGGAATTAAACTTTTTGGTCATCTAATACCTTTACAGGGCTTTTTCGTTTTCCATATGGAGGATCAGGTCCAGCACCCGGTTGGAATAACCCCATTCATTGTCGTACCAGCTCATAATCTTGACCATATTGCCCTGGATAACCCTGGTGGACATGGCATCTACCACCGAGGAGCAGGGATTGCCCTGGTAGTCGATGGAAACCAGGGGCTTGTCGGAAAAGCCAAGGTAGCGGTTGCTGGCTCCTTCCAGCTCCTGATTTACTTCGGAGACTGTGGTTTCCTGCTCCACCTCCATCACCGTATCAATTATTGAAACATTGGCGGTGGGAACCCGCACAGCCAGACCGTCGAATTTACCCTTCAGTTCCGGAATAACCTTGGCAACGGCAGCAGCGGCCCCGGTACGGGTGGGGATCATTGACAGGGCAGCTGCCCGGGCCCGGCGCAGATCGCTATGGGGAAAATCAAGGATCCGCTGGTCATTGGTATAGGAATGGATAGTGGTCATCAGGCCCTTGCGCAGGCCAAAGCGGTTGAGAATGACCTTGGCCACCGGCGCCAGGCAATTGGTGGTGCAGGAGGCGTTGGAAACAATGTGGTCCTTGCCGGGGTCGTATTCATGTTCATTAACCCCCATGACAATGGTTTTGACCTTGCCCTTGGCCGGGGCGGAAATAATAACCTTGGCCGCACCGCTGTCAAGATGGCCCTCGGCCTGTTCACTGCTGGTGAACAGCCCTGTAGCTTCGATAATATACTCAGCTCCGGTCTCTGTCCAGGGGATGTCCCCGGGGGTCCGGTGGTTGGTTACCGGGATGAATTTGCCCGCCACCTTGATCCCGCCTGGCTCCGAATCTACCTCTTGGGTCATGGTTCCCATGATGGAGTCGTATTTCAGGAGGTGGGCCAGGGTTTCGGTATTAGTCAGATCGTTGATGGCGACAACTTCAAGGTTCTGGAAAAGGGGGTCTTTGCCTATGGCCCGGAAGATACTTCTGCCGATACGACCAAAACCGTTGATGCCAATTGCGATTGTCATGACTCCCTCCCCTCTTGTTGTTGGTTAAGCTGAAAGTTACGGGCTTCCCCATTGGCGGGATTAAGCTCCAGGGCTTTCTTATAGGTAGCGGCAGCCTCCTGCCACCACAGCCCTTCCTGGTAGCTTCTTGCGGCCTGGCAATAGCCTTCATCTCCCTTACCGGCGAAGATTTCGCTGAAGATGTCAGCCAGTGGTTCGGCCCATAATTCTGTGGCCATCTCTTCATGTTCCACCAGATAGCGCAGGAGGAGGCGGTTATTCTTTAACGATGGCAGGGTAATTCGCAGGAGATAATTGGCCCGGCCGAACATCATGCCGATATCCTCAAGCTGGCTGGCGGCCTCTTTTAAGATCCGTTCCATTAAACGCTGACATTCAAAGCCGCAGTGGATGGTGGTTTCATCTGCCTCATGCTGCAGGCCCTGGGCCAGTGGCCCGTAATATTTATGAAGGTAGATATTTTCCTTCAGCTTCATTGCCTCGTGGAAGATGGAGCCGATGAGCCAGTCCAGGAGGTAGCCGTTGATTTCCGGCAGGGTTTCGCTTTGTTGCCAGAGCTGATGACAATGATCCTTGAGTAGCCAGAGGCTGCCTTTATTATTCTCGCTTCCCACCAGCCGATCCAGATCCTGGTAGGAGATATGGCCGGAATGAAGATAGCGTTGATAGATGTCAAGAAACCCCTTCATGGTGTGGTGAAAACCACGGAAAAGGTTTTTGGTGAAATAGTCACGGCGGGCGCTGTACCAGCGATTCTGACCCTGACCTGGGTTATTGAGGATGGGCTCTATTTTCTGCATAGGGTGATTGCTTCGCGGTAGAGCTGCAGGTATTTTCGAACCACCTGGTTCCAGGAATAATTTTCCCTGATATTAAGAACAGCCTTTCTCTGTATCTTAGCAAGAATTTCCGGGTTACGGCGGAAAATTTTCAGGGCATTTTTGATGGTCTCTTCCAGGGTGGTGTTATTGTGGGCACCGTAGCTGAAACCGGTTTGGCCATGGATTATTTTCACCAGGCCTCCCACATGATGGACAATGGGAATATTGCCAAAGAGCTGGGCGATATAATCGGTAAGGCCACAGGGCTCGTACAGGGATGGCAGCAGGAAGAAATCACCGGCAGCATAGATCTTGTTGGCAATGTCCCGGTCATATCCCTGGAGAACACAGAGCCGACCCTTGAATTTCTGGCAGAGCGAGGTTAGTTCAGCTTCAATCTCTCTGCTGCCGGTGCCGAGAATTACCACCTGGAATTTTTTATCTTCTGCCAGCAGCCTGGTCAGGGTTTTGATGAGGTCGGCAAAGCCTTTCTGGGCTGAAAAACGGCTGATCATGGAAAGCAGGGGCCAGTCCGGCTCCATGGCAAGTGAGCCGTGGACAGTGACCCCGGTCAGCTGGTCAAGGTGGTTAATCAGGCTTTTTTTACAGATTTTTTTGCCGGCAAGGTCCATGGTTGCAGGGTTAAAGGGGGCGGCAAGGTTCAGTATTTTATGGTGCCTGGGGTTAAAATCCCCCGGGTTGATGCCGTTGGTGATACCCCTGATTTGCACCCCTTTTTCCCGAAGAAGATGACCCAGGCCACCGGTTAATTTATCGGCCTGGGTTTCCTGGAGCTCCCGGGCATAATTTTCGCTGACAGTATTGATGATGGCATAGGGGCCGGCGGCGAGAAAGGGGTTAAAAGAGCCGTGGAGAAGGTGTTGGTCGGTTACGGCGGTTGGCAGGCCTGTAATGGCCCGGGCAAAGGGCAGATCGTCAATCTCCTGGTGATAACCAAGGCCGGCATTATGGACGGTGACCACCATCCCGGTATTACGGAAAAAATGACGGAAACCTTCAAGTTCCCGGGCCATGGCCGGGATCAGGGCGGTATGGCCGTCGTGACAATGGATAATGGCTGGTGGCTCCCGGAGAATCATCATCAGGCAGAGTGCCGCCTTCTCCAGCAGAACATTCATGGCAAAATAATCGTAATGACCGTTGCCTTGCTGATGGAGAGGGTTGGCCTCTTCGTCTGCGGTGGAATAGGTGTAAACCGAGTTTTTTTCACGGTAGCGCCGGGTATCGATCAGGTAAATATGGAGATTTGCCCATTCCTGCTGCCAGACCTGGATCTCTTCCCGTCGTTCTTCGCCAACATAGTCCATGTCCACGGTAAATTGCGGGCCCGGGCTAAAGCCCAGGTCTTTCGGGTTCATGAATCCATAGCAGGGCAGGCAGACCGAGACCTGGCAATGACGGCTTAATGCTTCTGCCAGCTGACGGCAGACGTCTTTGATGCCCCCGGCTCCGGCCAGGCCTTCATATTCCCTGGTAATCAGCCAGGCATGCTTGAGGGTTTTTTTGCTCATCAGGATCAGTCGTCGGTCATTTCGGTTTCCGGCAGTAATTGACATGCCCGGTTCCGGAGGAGGTGGTCGGCCAGGGTCAGGCAGACCATGGCCTCACAAACCGGGATGATCCTGGGAATTGCCGAAATATCATGGCGGCCGCCTATCTTGATCTCCACTGGTTCATTGTCCATATTTACTGTCTGCTGGCTTTTGCCGATGGAGGGGATTGGTTTCACCGCCACCCGGCTGATAATTGGCTCACCATTGGAGATGCCGGCCAGGATCCCGCCGGCATGGTTAGAGGTGAAGCCGTCCGGGGTAATGGCATCGTTGTTTTCCGAGCCGGTCATGGAGGCTGCGGCAAAACCGGAACCGATCTCCACTGCCTTGACTGCCCCGATGGACATCAGGGCTCCGGCCAGATCGCCGTCCAGTTTATTAAAAACCGGCTCACCCAGTCCGGCCGGACAGCCGGCGGCCAGGATCTCGACAATTCCCCCCAGGGTATTACCTTCGTTCTTAACCTGGCTGATTTTCTCTTCCATGCGTTTGGCCGCCTCAGGGTCAGGGCAGCAGAGGCGATTATCCCGGATGGCGTTCAGGTCCAGGTTCTCAATAAAAATCCCCCCCAACGACAGGGTATAGGCCAGAACCTCGATATCGTGACTGGCCAGGATCTTCCGGGCCACGGCACCGGCTGCTACCCGGGCTGCGGTTTCCCGGGCCGAGGCCCGGCCTCCGCCGCGGTGGTCCCGGATCCCGTATTTGCAGAGATAGCTGAAATCCCCATGGCCGGGGCGGAAGATATCCTTTAAGTGGTTATATGACTTACTGTGGGCGTCTTTATTGAAGATCACAAGAGAAATGGGGGTCCCGGTGGTCATTCCTTCAAAAACACCGGAGAGGATCTCCACCTTGTCCGGTTCTTTGCGGGGAGTGGACGGGCCGCCGCCGCCCGGTTTACGGCGGTCAAGGTCCTGCTGGATATCTGCCGGGGCCAGGGGAATGCCTGCCGGGCAGCCGTCGATGGTGGCGCCGATGGCGGTTCCGTGTGATTCACCCCAGGTGGTTATGCGAAAAATCTGGCCAAAAGTATTTCCTGCCATTGTTCTACCTTTTTTATTGTAGTTGGTTTTGCCATGACCTGGTGATCTGGCTGACGATATCTTTTAAGTCTATATCGGTGTTTATCTGCAGGTCAGAGCCGGCCTCATAAAGAGGGGTTCTTTCTTTGAGAACTGTATTTACTTCCTGTAAAATATCATTACCGGTGAGTGATGGACGCTGGCCGGCGGTTGCCAGGTCTTCTGCCAGTCGCTGGCAGATAACCTCGGTGCTGGCGGTGAGCCAGATGGTCAGGGCTGTCTGGCGGAGACCTGCCCAGGCATTTTCGTGGAGAATGGCGCCACCACCGGTGGCAATAACAATTTCTTGCGCCTGGCATAGTTCTGTTAGCAGGTTCTTTTCCTGCTTTCTGAAAAAATCCCAGCCCTGTTGTCCTACCATCTCACTGATGGAGCAATTATTGCGCTTTTCAATCTCCAGATCAGTATCAAGGAAACTGAAATTAAGCCTTTCTGCCAATAATCTGCCCACAGAAGTTTTTCCGGTGGCCCGGTAGCCGGTGAGAATAATTTTATTTTTCATTATCCCATGATAAACGAAGTTGTTTTTTTTTGTCATCATTATATTTACCCTTTACCACCTGTATCTTTAGGGCTAATTTGTAGGCAGTTTTAATGCCTATTGGCTTACAAGCAGTTAATGGGCAATGATGTGATAATTAACAGCCATCCTTGATGGTTTTCAGATTTGGGAGAATAAAATGACAGAAAAAAAGATGGTAATTGCCCTGGCCACCCGTAATCAGGGTAAGGTTAGAGAGTTTGCCAAGCTTCTTGAGGGCTATCCTGTAGACCTGCGCAGCCTTGCCGATTTCGGCCCGGTGCCTGAGGTGGTGGAGGATGGAGAGACCTTTGACGATAATGCCTATAAAAAGGCATCTTTTGTTGCCCGGGTGCTGGGGGTGCCGGCCATTGCCGATGATTCCGGTCTGGTGGTGGAGGCCCTGGGCGGGGACCCTGGAGTTCATTCCGCCCGATATGCCGGTGAAAAGGCCACTGATAGAGATAATATAGATAAGCTTCTTCAGGAGATGGCAGACAAAACAGATCGTCGTGCTGCCTTTGAATGTGTAATTTCCATTGCGGTTCCAGCCGGCACCGCTCTTACCTATGAGGGGCGCTGTGAGGGTGAGATCACCCGGGAGATCCATGGTGATGGTGGTTTTGGCTACGACCCGGTATTTCGCTGCCAGGGCTTTGACAAGACCTTTGCAGAAATCGAGATGGAGGACAAGAATCGAGTCAGCCACCGGGGGCGGGCCCTGGCCGAGGTGGTGGCCGAGTTTGACAAGGTGATGGTCTGGTTGAATCAGCGAATCACCGAGATGAAACCTCCCAAGCCGGATCACAGCCAATTTGAACATAATGACTGGTCAGAACCGGATATGGTTAAATAATTTGATTTCTAATCAATGAAGCCGATCTGGTCGATGAGCTGGAGGATTATTTTTCTTTCTTTCAGATCAAGGCTGTCGATTTCAAAGCCGGTATCGTAGAAATCAGGATTTACCTCGTTACTGGACCAGAGGCTGGTCCCGCTAAAGATAAGCTGACGGGCCGGAATTAAATCGGCGGGCAGCAGCATTTTCAGCTGATAGGTTCGACCAGCCGGAATCTGTTTTCGGCTGACCAGTTTAAATCCCCGGGTGGTGATGTCAACCAGTCGCCCCAGGGGGATGTCCTGGTCAAGATCATATACCTCCAGGTAATAAAAGAGATGTCGCCGTTTGATAACCCTCTTCTTTTCCATTGCCCCTTCTCCTTAACTGTAAATTGCCGAGTATTTTTCTGATATTTTTGGCATTTTTGACGGATTTGGCAAGAAAACTTTGTAAAGAGAAGGCAATATCCTGAACTCAATGGCGAATTATGGGACCATGCGCTTTAGAATTACCAGGGCTACTTCCTCGATGGACAGGGCTGATGAGTCGATGATAACGGCATCGGCTGCGGCCTTGAGGGGGGCCAGGCTGCGGGAGCTGTCGTTCTGGTCGCGCTGGATAATCTGGGCAAGGATTTCATCCAGATCTGCGTTCTGGCCCTGTTCGAGAAGCTGGCTGTAACGACGGCGGGCCCGTTCCTCTGGTGATGCGTCCAGGTAAAATTTATAGCGGGCCTCGGGGAAAACCACAGTGCCGGTATCCCGACCTTCGGCCACCACCTTGCCTTTGCGTCCCATCTCCTGCTGGAGGATGGTTAGTTTTTCCCGGACAATGGGCCGGGCAGAAACCGCAGAGGCCGCCATTCCCATATCCGCAGTTCGGATTGCCTGGCTGATGTCTTCGTTGTCCATGATCACCCGGGTATCACCGTTGCCGGCGGTGAGCTCCAGGTTCATGTCTTCGAGAATTTCCGCCAGACCCTGATCATCGGTGAACGAGACCCCCTTTTGTCTGGCCTTATAGCCAACGGCCCGGTACATGGCACCGGTATCAAGGTAGGTAAAGCCCAGGCGCCGGGCAATAAGGCGGCTTAAGGTGCTTTTGCCGCTGCCGGAAGGTCCGTCAATGGTGATTATTTCCATTTTCATCTGATTTCATCAAGGCTTGCGGCCAGGGCCTTGACCAGCCGCTGATTTTCTGCCGGGGTGCCCACGGTGATCCGGATATAGGACGGATAACCATAGGCGCCCATGGGTCGGATAATGACCCCTTTTAAGAGCATCTGTTCATAAAGTTTTTTGCAGTCAGCCTTGACATCAACCAGAAAGAAATTGGTCTGGGTGGTAAAACAGGAGCAATCAAGCTGGTTGATCTCTTCTTGGAGCCAGGTGATGCCGTCTCTGGTCATGGCCATGGTCTTCTGATAATGGTCTTCATCCTGGAGGGCCGCCAGGGCTCCGGCCTGGGCCGGTTCGTTGACATTGAAGGGCTGTCTGACCCGGTGCAGGTAGCTGCTGATCTCCTGGCGCATAATACCGAAACCCACCCTGAGTCCGGCCAGGCCGTATGCCTTGGAGAAGGTTCGCAGGCCAACCACCGCTGTTGAGCCGTGGAGATAGTTGCGGACATCTATCTTCAGCCCGTCATCGACAAAATCAACATAGGCTTCATCCAGCACCACAATAACTGTTTCCGGAATCTGGCCGAGAAAGGCGCGGAACTCAGCATCGGTGAAGACGGTGCCGGTGGGGTTATTGGGGTTATCAAGGAAGATCAGCCTGGTTTTATCAGTGACCCGGCTGGCTATTTCGTTTAAGTCGTGTCCCATGTCTTTTAAGGGAATGACAATATTTACCCCGTCTCTGGCTTGGACCATGGTCTGGTAAACGAGAAAAGAGGGATGGCTGGTTATTACCTCGTCTCCCGAGGTGATAAAGGCACCCACCAATAGCTCGATTACCTCGTTTGAGCCGTTACCAAAGACCAGTTCCTCCGGCTGGACCTGGAGGTGCTGGGCCAGGGCCTGGCTCAGATAATAACAGGAACCGTCCGGATAACGGTGGAGGTTGGCAAGGGATTCCTTGATGGCGTTCAGGGCCCTGGGGGATGGCCCCAGGGAGTTTTCATTGGATGCCATCTTGATGGAATCGCTGATTCCGTATTCCCGTTCAAGCTCCTTTAAGGGCTTGCCAGGGGGGTATGGGATCAGGGTCTCTATATTTTTATTGACGGAAAGTTTCATGGTCAAGGCAGGTTGGGTTGTTTATCGGTGATGCCTAATTGCCGTTCCAGGTTATAGGCGGTTTTCAAAAGCACTTCCTCGTTGAAATGGTCAGCCTGGAGCTGGAGGCCGATGGGCAGGCCCTGGCTGCTGAAACCGCAGGGGATACTCATGGCCGGGATCCCGGCCAGGTTGGCGGGGATGGTTAAAATGTCGGAAAGATAGACACTTAGCGGGTCATTGGCCTTCTCGCCGATCTTCCAGGCCGGGGTGGGTGCCACCGGGGAAACCAGGACGTCACAATTATGAAAGGCGTTTTTATAATCTTCGATGATCAGGGTTCGGACCTGGGAGGCCTTTTTGTAATAGGCATCGTAATAACCAGACGACAGGGCAAAGGTGCCGATGAGGATCCGGCGCTTGACTTCATCGCCAAAGCCCTGGGATCGGCTTTCCTGATATAGTTCAAGAAGGGAATCAGGGTCCGGGCTCCGGTAGCTGTAGCGGACACCGTCGTAACGGGCCAGGTTGGAGCTTGCTTCCGCCGGGGCAATAACATAATAGGCGGCAACCCCGTAGTCGGTATGGGGCAGGGATACCTCTTGGATTTCAGCCCCGCCTTCTTTTAGGAGAGCAACGGCCTGGTTCACTGCCTGTTCCACCTCCGGGTCAAGACCGGCACCGAAATACTCTTTGGGGATACCCACCCGCAGACCCTGGATAGAGCTTTTCAAGCCTGCCCGGTAATCCGGAACGTCATGTTTGATGGAGGTTGAATCCCTGCTGTCGTAACCGGCGATGCCATTAAGCATAATGGCGCAGTCGGTGACATTGGTGGTGAGGGGGCCAACCTGGTCCAGAGATGAGGCGTAGGCGATGAGACCGAAGCGGGAGACCCGGCCGTAGGTGGGTTTAAGCCCCACCACTCCACAATGGGAGGCTGGCTGGCGAATGGAGC
The DNA here is from genome assembly GCA_964653055.1 of uncultured Desulfobulbia bacterium. Classification (GTDB taxonomy): domain Bacteria; phylum Desulfobacterota; class Desulfobulbia; order Desulfobulbales; family SURF-16; genus CAZZCA01. The sequence continues at coordinate 18,728 of CAZZCA010000002.1, forward strand.
CGCCGGTATCCGAACCCAGGGATGCCAGGCATTGACCTGCCGCCACCGACGCTGCCGAACCGCCGCTGGAACCACCACAGACATGGTTCTGGTTCCAGGGGTTTTTCGGAATGCCGTAGGGGCAGTTCTCATTGGCGGAGCCCATGGCGAATTCGTCCATGGTTACTTTACCCACCAGGACAGCGCCCTGTTCCTTGAGCCGGCTGATCACGGTGGCGTCATAGGGTGGGGTGAAATTTTCCAGGATTTTAGAGCCGGCTGTGGTTCGAAGCCCCTCGGTGCAGAGAACATCCTTAATCGATATTGGGATCCCGCAGAGATCCGCACCTTCTTCCCGGGCCAGGGCCTGGTCTGCTGCTTCGGCCTGGGCCAGGGCTTCATCGCGGTTAAGGGTGATATAGGCCCCGACACTGTCTGTTGCCGCGATCCGGTCAAAGACGGCGGTGGTTGCCTCCACCGCTGATATCTCTTTGTTGCGGAGGGATTTTTGTAATTGGTTGATGGTGGTCATATTATTTCCGTAAAAACTTTAATTAAACTTAGATTACCCGGGGAACGACAAAGGCCTCATCGTTGTGCTTGGCCGAATTGGCCAGGGCTTTTTCCCGGGGTAGTGATTCCTGAAGCTGGTCGGGGCGGAAGGCGTTTACCGAGTCAATGGCATGGCTGGTTGCCTTGATGCCGGTGGTGTCAACCTCGTTTAATTTTTCTACATAGGCAAGGATCTGATCCAGCTGTTTCGCCATGGAAGATATCTCGTCGTCCTTGAGATTGAGCCTGGCCAGTCTGGCTACATTTTTTATTTCATCTTCGTTGATACGCATCGCAATAGTCCTGTGGGTATTTTCTTGCCGCTTATTATTGGAAATAGCGGCTTAATTGGTGGCTCAGGCCCTGTTATGGTCGAAGTACTTTGATAAAGGCGTCAACCACCGTGGGGTCGAACTGGATATTTTTCTGGCTGATCATCTCGTCAATGGCCTCATCATGGCTCATATTGACCTTGTAGCTGCGCTTGGAGGTCATGGCGTCATAACTGTCGGCTACAGCGACAATTTTGGCCAGGATGTCAATTTCATCTCCGTGGAGACCGTCAGGATAGCCATTGCCGTCCAGCCGCTCGTGATGATGGCGGACAATAGTACCCTCTCTGCCGAGAAAGCTCAACGGCCGGATAATATTTTCTCCCACTGCCGGATGTTTCTTGACCAGATCCCATTCATCCCCTGAAAGGGGCCCCGGTTTCTGGATGCAGCTGACATCAATGATCAGTTTGCCGATATCATGGAGCTGGCAGGCCCGGGTGACAATTCCCAGCTCAAGCTGGGAGAGTTGCATGGCCTTGCAGATCTGGCGGGAATAGTCGGTCACCCGTCGGGTATGGCCGGCGGTGTATGGGTCTTTTTCTTCCAGGGCGGTATTTAAGGTGATGATGGTGTTGACAGTGGAGACCTCCAGGTGGTGACTGTATTTCTCCAAGAGAATGTTTTTTTCCGCCAGCTCCCTGGTTTTATTTTTAACTTCCTGCTCAAGGTTCTCGGTGTATGATTTTTCCTTGCGGAGAAACATTTTTTTCTCCACTGCCCGGCGGATTTTCACCTCAAACAGGTCAATGTCGGTGATGGGCTTGGCAATGAAATCGTAGGCTCCCAGGTTGATGGCCTTGATGGCATACTCCATGGAACCGGCCCCGGTGAGAAAAAGGACCGGAATATCAAACCCCTGGTTATTGATCTCCTGCATGGTTTCAAAGCCGTCTATCCCCGGCATATTGATATCAAGGATGATGGTGTCGAAATCGTCGTTGATGACGGCAAGGGCCTCCTGGCCGCTGGCCACCCCGGTGATATCGTAGCCGAATAGTTCAAGAATCTTGGCCACGGCATCCCGTACCAGGTTGTCATCATCAGCAAGAAGAATTTTAGAGTTAGCCATTATTTATTTTTTTGTAAAAACAATACCTTCCGTGAAAAGGATTTTTTTTGTCGGGTTGATTAATCTTGGGACTCGGGTAAAAAAATTAATTTACAGAGTCCAGTAATTTTTTGCAATTCTTTGTGCCTCATCCAGGGCCGGCAGCGGATTGTTGTTGTTGGTAAAGGCGGCCAGGTCATCTTTGCTGAGAATGGAAGAGCCGCAAAGTTCATTGATCACCGCCATTGCTCCGTCGGCAAGACCGGTGAGATCATAGCCCCCCTCCAGGGTTATGACCAGTCGTCCCTGGCATACCTCCGCTGCCACCTCCATGAGGGCCCTGGTCATATAGGCAAAACCCTTTTCCGTGACATTCATCCCGCCTAAAGGGTCAGCATAATAGGTGTCGAAGCCGGCAGAGACCAGGATCAGCTCCGGCTGGAATTGGCGGGTTATGGGGACGAGTAATTCGTTAAAGATCCGGGCAAAGGCGTGGTCGCCCTGGCCACCGCTCAGAGGGACATTTACGGTATAGCCCTCTCCCTTGCCGCTGCCCACCTCACCTGCCCCGCCGCTTCCAGGATAATAGGGGTATTGGTGGCTGGAAAAATAAAGAACCTGCCTGCTGTCGTAGAAGGAATGCTGGCTGCCGTTTCCGTGATGCAGGTCCCAGTCAACAATGAGAATTTTCTGTAATTTGAGCTCGTCCAGGGCATAGCGGGCTGCCACGGCTACATTGTTAAAAAGACAAAACCCCATGGCCCGTTCTTCTTCGGCATGGTGTCCCGGTGGGCGGACCAGGGCAAAGCCGTTGTCAGCCTCACCTGTCGTTACCATCCGGCAGCCTTCGATAACTGCGCCGGCAGCAAGGCAGGCTGCTTCAAATGACTGGGGGGAGGTGGCGGTATCCGGGTCCAGGGCATTAAAGGTCTGGCCGGCTGTTGCTGCTATCTGTTTATAAAGCCGGGAGGTGTGGTTGCGGGTCAGCTGGCGGTAGTCTGCTGCCGGCCAGGAGGCTGGCATTATGGTATTGGCCGGTTGCTCCTGGTCAAGGCGTTGATAGATTGCCCGGAGGCGGTCGGCTGATTCCACATGGTTAAAACCGGGGTCATGTTCCAGAAATAGATCGTTGCGAAAGATGGCGGTGGTCATGGGTGAATCCTTGTAATTTCTTTTTCGGTTATCAGGTATTGCAGGGGGATGTCATGGGCCATGGTGGGGACTTTGTTAACCACCTGGGTTTCATAGGCCAGGCCGATTCGCAGGGCCTGGGGGGCCTGGTTGGCCAGAAAACGGTCATAATAGCCGCCGCCATAGCCCAGGCGTCCGCCTTGACGGTCAAAGACGCTTCCCGGGATCAGGACAATATCCAGCTTGTCCGGGGCGATTGCAGAAAGTTTTTTAGAGTCCGGCTCCGGGATCTGGCAATACCCCGGAATAAGGTCATCATCCGGCCTGGTGATCAGGTAGGGAACGAGACGGTGATCCCGGGTAAGGGTAAGGGGAGCTGCAGTCCGGATATTTTGTGTTCGGCATTGCTTGAAAAGGTCCATGGTTTCCACTTCGCTGCGGAAATTGACATAGAGCATGATGGTGGCGGCTTCTTTCGTTGCCGGAATCTGCCAGAGGTTCTGTAAGATAAGTTTGCTGGCTGTGGCCCTGGTGGTGGCTGGAAGCTTGTCCCTTTTGTTTAAAATCTGCTGACGCAGGGTATGTCTCGGGTCTTCTTTTGCCATCTTATTTCTTGTTTTTTTGCTGGCTGAGCCAGATTATCTGCCGGCAAAATCCCCTGATGAATTTTACCTCCCGAGCCCGCAGCTGGAGACGATTGCCCAGGCTGCGCAGGTTATGCATCCAGTAATTATAGTCGTTTTCCTTTAAATAATCTATGGCCCGCAGGCTGGAGTCAAGCAAGCTATACATCTCTTCTCTTTCCTGGGAGTTGGCAAGTTTGGGGCCTGGGGTCGGCCCTTTTTCTAGTTCTTCCCGGGCCCTGGCTGTAATCTCCCAGCAGACGATGGCCACGGCCTGGGCCAGGTTGAGAGAGGCCATGTCAACGGTGGGAATGGTGGCCACCATATTGCAAAGACTCAGGTCATCATTGGTCAGACCCCGATCTTCCGGGCCAAAAACCAGGGCAACTGGGTTATTGGTAAGCTGTGGGATGATTTCTCTGCTGGCCGTTTCCAGCCGGCGGATATTGTGGCGTTGCCGACCCTGGCGGGCGCTGGTTCCCAACACCCAGCCAAAGGGGGCCAGGGCCTCGGTGAGGGTGGGGTAGAGTTCGATATGGTCGATGAGGTGTCTGGCATGGTGGGTGGCCATCCTTTCCATTGGTTCCCGATCCGGCATCTGCCGGCGGATTACAATGATCTGCCTTACCCCTAAATTGGCCCCAACCCGGGCTGCAGCCCCGACATTTTCCGGGTATTTCGGTTGCACCAGGACAATGGCGGTTTTGGCCAGGGGATTTTGCTCAGGACTCTTCATGGAGAATAAAATTAATGCGCTGGCGCCGACGATCAACATGGATCAGCTCGACTGTTACCGGGTCGCCAAGGTGATAACTGTGACCACTGCCCAGGGCCAGCAGGATATGGTTTTTTTCATCCACATGGAATGAGTGGCCAGCCAGGTCTTCTATCATAATGGCGCCACTGATCAGTGAGTCGGTTAATTCAACGAAGATGGCAAAGGAGGTGATCCCGGAAATAACCCCGGTAAAGGTCTGACCGATGCGGTCAGCCATATACATGGCCTTGAGCCGGTTCATAACCTCCCGTTCGGCTTTCATGGAGACTCGTTCCCGAATTGACAGGTGCTCGGCCTTATCTGTCAGGGCGGAGTCTTTGGCGGTTTTTTTGTCCTGGCTCAGGATATTCGCAAGCTGGCGGTGGACCATGAGGTCGGGATAGCGTCTGATGGGGGAGGTGAAATGGGAGTAATAGGAAGCTGCCAGGGCGAAATGGCCTGAATTGTCCGGGCTGTAGCGGGCCTGCTGCATCACCCGCAGGATCATATTGTTGATAATATAGGCCCTTTCCTCGCTTTGCCGGATCAGGTCCTGAAACCACTGACAGGAGCCGTTCGTCTGCTCAGAGTCCAGGCCCAGGGACTGGACAAAGGTTGTCAGCTCTTCCACCTTTAAGGCAGATGGGGTCTCATGGATACGAAAGATGGCGTCGAGATTGCTTTTGGCCAGGGTTTCAGCCACTGCCTCGTTGGCGGCAAGCATGAACTCCTCAATAATTTTATGGGCAATATTTCGTTCATGGAGGTTAACCGCCTGAACACGGTCGTGGTCAGGATCGATTTCAAGCCGGGCCTCGCCGAGCTCCAGGTTGATGCTTCCCCGTTTAACCCGGTTATGGTTTAATTGTTCGGCCAGGCAGGCCATGGGCTTAAGGTGGCCAAGAAGGTCATCTTCCCCGGCAGCCTTCTCCGGCCTGGTCAGAATCTCGCTTACCAGGTTATAGGTGAGCCGGCGTTTGCTGTTGATGATGGACCTGGCAAAGCTCATCTTCTGCCGGCGGCCCTTGCGGTCAAAGTCTAGAACAGCGGTGAAGGCGTAGCGGTCAAGGCCTTCTTTCAGGCTGCAGAGCTCATTGGAGAGCTCTTCCGGCAGCATGGGCAGAACCCTGGTGGGGAAATAGGTGCTGGTGCCTCGCAGGTATGCTTCCTGATCCAGGGCCGAGCCGGGTTTGACATAATGGCTGACATCAGCAATGGAAACATGGAGACGAAAACCCATTTTTGTTTTTTCGATGGCCACGGCATCGTCAAAGTCCCGGGCTGATTCGCTGTCAATGGTCAGATGGAAAATGTCCCGCAGGTCAAGGCGATCATCGTTGGGACGAACCCTGGGGTCGAGTCCGGTGGCCTGCTGGCGGCAGGCAGGGGGGAAATTCCGCCGCAGCTTATGGTTGTAAATGGTGATTTCGGTCTGGACCTGGACGGTGTCAGGGTCTCCCAGGACCTGGATAATACGGCCCTGTTTGCGGTTTTCTTCAAGTTGGCAGATTACGCAGTCACCATCCTGGGCCCCAGTGGCCGTTTGGGGGTCAAGGGTGATGGTAAAGGGGAAATGCTCGTCTTCCGGGACAAGGGTTAATTGTTTGCCCCTGGCCTGGAGGATGCCGATAATCTCGTCGTTTCCCCGGCTGGTAATGGCAATGATCTCCCCTTCGCTCCGACCTCTTCCTCTTCCCTTGCCGATGATCAACAGAACCTGATCACCATGGATGGCGTCGGTAAGTTTTCGGGCTGGAATGAAGATATCATCCTGCTGGCCACGGATCTGGTCAGGGGTGACAAAGCCGAAGCCCCGGGGGTTGACGCTCAGGCTGCCCTGAACAACAGATTTGCGGTTAATGGCGTATTGTTTGCCATGGCATTGAAGCAGGTTCTGTTCACAGAGCTGGTTAAGAAGTTTCTTGAGCTTCTTGGGCTCAAGACCAATAGCTGCTGCCTCCCGGATCTCTTTTAATCCTGCCGGTTCGGTAAATTGATGGACAGCCCTGAGAAGAGCGCTTAAATCTCCTTTTGCCAGCAGGTTTTCGGCCGGGGCTGAGCGCAGGGAATTATTTTTGGTTCTTTTGCGGCGACTGCTGCGGGAGCCGGGTTCTTTTTTCTTCCATCTTTTCTTGCGCACGGTTGGTATCTATGGTTTTTTGTATTTGATAGGGGGCTTTAGCCTCTAAATTAAGGTCTTTCAGGAGTTTTATTCCGTTGGGCCTGTTCTTTCAAGGTATTTGCTTGTCCCGGTAATTAATCCGGGATGATTATTCGATTCAGGCGGGGTTAATGCCGAGCTCTAATGTTTTTGACATAGGTGCCTATTGTCAGCGGATGGAAAGGTACCTTGGTGATCAGGACGGGGTGGCCCGGCTTTTTTGGCGGGCCCTTTCCTTCGGAGTTGATGCCCATCAGTATCAGATGCGTAAATCAGGGGAGGCCTATGTCAGTCATCCCTGCCTTGTTGCCCTTATTCTGGTGGAGGAGCTGGGTGTCACCGATCCGGCGACTCTGGCTGCCGCCATGCTCCATGATACCATTGAGGATGTGGAAGATGTGACCAGTGAGGTTATTTCTTCCATCTTCGGTAAGCATGTGGCCGCCATTGTGGACGGCTGCACCAAGATCAGCAATTTTGACGGTGATCGTCAGAGTTTTTCCAAAATGGTTCATCGCAAGATCTTTGCCCAGGCCTCTTCCCGGGTGGAGATCCTGCTGGTTAAGCTGGCTGACCGGCTCCATAATCTCCGGACCATGGACGCCATGCCCCGTCATAAACGGCAGAAGATTGCTGACGAGACCCTGGCGGTTTATGCCCCCATGTCCGGGATCATGGGACTTTATGCCCTGAAACGGGAGCTTTATGACCTGGCTTTGATCTATAAATTTCCTCGTCAGGGGCAGAAGGTCATGGGGGTGATCCGTAAGCTGGAGAAGCTGGAGCAGGCCCAGGTTATCTGTGATGACCTGAAAGAATCCCTGATTCAGGCCGGGGTGGAGGCCGAGGTTCGTTTGAAGGCCAAGGGACTGTGGGCCTATTATGATCCCCTTAGCCGCATTCTTTCCCGGCAGCTGGAAAACCCTCTGGAGGTATTGGTGGTGGTGGATGGTGTTCATTCCTGCTATCAGGCCCTGGGGGTGATTAATCAGCTCTTTCCCCCCATCCCCCGGACCATCCGCGATTTTATTGCCAACCCCAAGGCCACCGGCTACCAGAGCCTGCATTCCAGGGCCAATATCCGGGGTCGTAATTATCTTTTCAAGATCAGGACCAGTGAGATGATGGCTGATGCCCGTAACGGTATTGTCCGGGAATGGCTTACCCAGCGGACTGTGCCCGGCGGTTTCCCCCGGGAGATCCGGGAGATGCTGGGGATTTTAGGACGGGACGACAGTTATCGTGATATCATCGCCGCCAGCGGCAAGAAAGAGATCTATACCTATACCCCCAAGGGTGATTGTTTTTCTCTGCCCCGGAACAGCACTGTCCTGGATTTTGCCTTTAAGGTCCATACCGAGGTTGGTCGCCGTTGTCTGGGGGCCAAGGTTGGTCAGCAACAGGTGGGGGTTGACCATGTTCTTGCCGATGGCGACCGGGTCAGGATAATTACCCGGGAGGAGCCGGTTCGTTTTGAGCCGGAGATCCATCAATTATGTCAGACAGCCCGGGCCCGTTCAGAATTATCCCGCAATTTCCGTTTTCGCCGTCAGCAATTGGCCCGGCGCATTGGCCGCTCATTGCTCGAGCAGGAATTAAAACGTTATGGCATGCCCTTAGAGCTCCTGGAAAAAGATGAGTTTGATCATATTCTCGAGTATTACGGGGCGGAAGACCTGCCGGCCCTCTATCTGGCCATTGGTCAGGGCCGTCAGCGCTTAAAAGAGCTGCTCTATGAGATTAAAAACGGTCTCTATGCCGATCGGCAGACCCTGCTGCCCCCCACCGGTGCCCTTAATCGGGTTTATCTGGAGACCCTTGACCAGGCCTGTATCAAGCTTTCCCGGTGTTGCCGGCCGGCTCCCACGGAAAAGGGGCTCCTGGCCCTGATGGATGATCGCGGCCTTTCGGTGCACAGGAAGGAATGTTCCCGGCTTAAGGGGTTGAAGATGCAGCGGGAGGATGTTCTGGAGGTTCGCTGGCATTTGAAAAACACCAGGGTACGGAAACGGCAGAACCTGCTGGTTCTGGATACCCCCCGGAATAGATTGTTTATGATGCTCAGTGTGGCACCCCTTGCCATGAAGATTGTCGATGTTGACGGGCTTTCCCGCCAGGCCAGTGCCGGTGCCTGGGATATTGCCTTTGAGGTGCAGACCCTGCAGGAATTGAAGTATGTACTTCAGCATTTTCAAAAGGGTAAGCTCGACTATGAATTTGCTCTGGAGCAGTGACCCAGGAAAAAGAGGAGAATGTCCCGATTATGGTTGATTCTGTCATAAGGCAATTTGTCGGAGTTGACCTGTTTATCGGCCGGGAGCAGGAGCTTGCCTCCCTCTGGCTTGCCCATCATAGAATCTCTGGCGGCCCTGCCGTAATGGTGCTGATTGCCGGCGAGTCAGGTGTGGGCAAGACCTGCCTGGTTGACAACCTGGGTCGGCAATTGGCTGAGAATGACCACCTCTTGATCAGGGGCAAATTTGATCAGTTTGACCTGGGAGTTCCTTATAGCGGCTTTGTTCAGGCCCTTGATCAACTGGCCGTGCATCTGCTCAGCCTTGACCAGGATGACCGGCTTGCCTTTTGTCATCGTTTTGAGCGGGAGATGGCCGGCAACGGATTCCTGGTCACCGGCCTGGCTCCCCGCCTGGAAGAAATTGTCGGCCCCCAGCCGTCCCTGGCCAGTGTTGGTGAAAAGGAAGGCCGGAATCGTTTTGAGCAGGCCCTGGAGTCTTTTTTCCGGGTTATTGCTACCCGGGAGCACCCTCTCACTCTTTTTCTTGATGATCTTCAATGGGTTGGTCAGGCTTCCCTTGGTCTGTTGCAGCGGCTGCTGACCCGTAACCAATATCTCTTAATCATCGGCGCCTGTCGCTCGGGGGAGGTGGGGGAGGACCATTGTCTCTCCGTTTTTCTCGATTCTTGCAATAAGCATGGTGACAGTGGCGGGGTGGGTACCCTGCCCAACCTGGTGACAGACCATCTTTCCTGCTTTTCCCGGGGCAATATGGTTCTGGCAATTATTCTTGAACCATTTGATCTTGTCCAGGTAGGCAAGCTTGCCTCCAGTCTTTTGTATGGTCAGCAACTTCCCTCTTCTTTAAGCAGTTTATTGCAGGCAAAGACCGGTGGTAATCCTTTGCTCGTTAAGCAGGTTCTTGCCTCTCTCTGGCTTGAAGGGGTTATCTTTATTGACCAGGAAGGTGGTGAGTGGAAATGGAATCAGGAGGAGGTCGACAGGTTTTTTGCAGGTGATATAAACAAGCTGATTAATAGACAATTATCCCACTATAACGATGAAGAGCTCCATCTCCTGGGATTTGCCGCCTGTCTTGGCTATCGATTTAATGCAGACCTTATGGCGCTGGTCAGTAATTTTGCCAGATCCCGTGTTCTTGATTTCTTCCAGCGCCTGACCGGGGACGGTTTGCTGGTGCATGAGAGAGGTGGTAACGGATTCTATCATTTTGCCCATGATCGTTTTCAGGGCGCGGCCTATTTGCTGGTCAAAGACGATGAGCGGGCCTCTCAGCACCTGGCCATTGCCCGGGGAGTGCAGCGTTATTGGGGTGATGTCCGGGACGAGGCCATATTCTTTCTCATGGTGGAGCAGTTTAATAAGGGTTCGTCTCTTCTTGTTGACACAAAAGCAAAATTTGAGCTGGCCAGGTTCAACCTGGAGGCTGGATACAAGGCTCGTAAGGGCACGGATTATAATCGGGCCGAGCACTACTTCACCCTTGGTCTGGCCATCTTGCCGGATGATTGCTGGGAAAGTGATTATGGCTTAACCGTTAATCTGGCCCGGCAACAGGGGGAATGCCTTTTCCTCATAGGCGATTTGGCCGGCTCAGAAGCGGCTTTTCGGAAAATTCTCCAGCAATCCCTTGATATTCTCGATCGGGTTGCAGTTCATGAATATATGATTCTCATCCATGAGAGCAAGGATGACCCGGAAGAGGGATTGGCCTGGGGCTTCAGGGGTCTTGCCCTGCTTGGGGAAAAGGTAAGCTCTTCTGCTGTGGCCCTGCAAATATTAAGGGAGCTTGCCCTGGTGCGTTGGCGGCTGCGGGGTCAGCGATTGCAGCAGTTTGCCCGTTTGGCCCCCATGGAGAATGATCGGATTAAGGCCAGGTTTAACCTGATGATGCGGATGATGCCGGTATCGTATTTTGTTGATATTAATGTTTCGGTTTTTCTTGCCCTCAGGATGACCAATCTGTCATTGGCTTATGGTCTTCATCCGGCAACCTCTTTTGCTCTGTTGACCTATGCGGTGGCGGAGGGTTCTTTTTTTGGGCGTTACCAGTTTGCCAGCCAGGTAGCAGATCAGGCCATGTTTCTTTCCAGGGAGGATGGTTCCGACTCTTTTACAACCAGAATTGGGCATCTTTATGGCACCTTTATCTGTCATTGGACCAAGCCTCTTCCCCTGGCAATAAGAGAGCTGGAGGGTGCAATTGATATTGCAGGGGTCAATGGTGATGTCTTTTATGGTCATTATGCCCTGTCGGCGCTGCTCCTTGATCAGCTAATGGCAGGTTACTCTCTGTCGTCAATTGAGGATCTGGCAAGACTTGCCAGCATTGAAGAACCTGATTTGTATTTTCATAATATATTACAGATTTCGTCCTTGGTTCCCGTTGTTTTGGCAATGCTGAGGGGGCAGGAGCCGGGGCAGGTTAATTTGCCGGCTGTGGAGGGACTGGGTCGAGTTGAAGAGGTGTTTGAGCAATTCAAGAAGACAAAGATAGATAGTTATTATCATTATTTCATCATCTTTAGGATGGTGTCTTTATATCTTGCTGCTGATTATCGGCAGGCTCGGTCTCTGGCTGTTGAAATTGAACATGAGGTTGGCAGTAAGCTGTTGGGGCAATTAGCAGTGCCTGTTCATAATTTTTTTTATTCCCTGAGCCTTGCTGGTTGTTATCGGGAGGCGTGCCGGCTGGAAAAAATGAAGATAAGGGGGCAGATCTGGCTCAATCAGCGAAAGATGGGGCGTTGGGCTGAAAATAGTCCGGAAAATTTTCAGCCTTGTTATCTTCTGGTGGAGGCAGAGCGAGCCTGTTTGCGCCATGATGATGGCCGGGCTGAGGAGCTTTATCAAAAGGCAGCTGAGCTGGCGGAAGAAAACGGGTTTAATCATTATGCCGGGATTGCCTGGGAGCGCCTGGCCATGCTTTATCTTGTCGGCGGTGGCAATGAAGAGGGTGAGCAGGCCCTTGGTAAGGCCTGGCAGTTTTTTTCTGATTGGGGTGGTACGGCCAAGCTCAAGCAGATGGCAGCCCGCTACCAGTCCCTTGTCCCCATGTCTGTTTCTCTTGCCGACCAAAAGGTAATGGCAGAGGGCGACGGTCAGTATCAATTATTGGCGGATAATGTTCGGGATGCGATCTGGGCCATGGATCTTAATTTTAATTTCACCTATATCAGTCCTTCGGTTACGCAGCAGCGCGGTTATTCGGTGGATGAGGCCATGGCCCTTGGCCTGGCCGGCACCCTTGCCCCGTCGTCCTATGAAAAGGTGGTGGCCCTTATTGCCGGGATCATGCCTCAGCTCCAGACTGGTCAGTTTTCCGGGTTTGGTCGATCCCTCGAGCTGGAGATGACCCATAAGGATGGGTCTTGGGGCTGGTATGAAGTGAATATGGATGTGCTTAAGGATCGGCATAATAGGCCCATTGGTTTTTCCGGGGTCAGTCGGGATATCGGTAAGCGTCGTGAGCTGATTAAGCGCATGGAGGGTTCGGAAAAACGCCTGCATCGTCTGGCTGGTCATCTTCAGCAGGGCCGGGAGAGAGAACGGGCCCGGATTGCCAGGGAGATGCATGACGAGCTGGGACAGGCCCTGACCGGCCTGCGCCTGGATATGATGGGACTTTATCGCCGTCAGCAGAGGATGGAGCAGGGAAGTGAAGAGGTCCGGCAGATGATTAAAACGGTTGAAGAGCTGTCGGCCTCGGTTCAGCGGATGTGCGGAGAGTTGCGGCCCAGCCTCCTGGACAATCTCGGGTTGAAGGCGGCCATGGATCATCAGCTCAGGGAGTTTGCCCGTCGTCATCCGGACTGTGAGGTGCTCCAGGAAATTGATGAAACTGTTCTCGATCCGGAGCGATCCATTACTGTTTATCGGATCTTGCAGGAAAGTCTTACCAATATTTTGCGCCATGCCGGGGCCAGCCGGGTGCTGGTAAGTTTTCGTCTGATGGATGATGATCAGGTTAAACTGGAGGTGGCAGACAATGGCCGGGGAATTCCGGTGGAGAAGCTTGATGATGTCAGTTCTTACGGTATTGGCGGGATGCGGGAGCGGGCCCAGACCTGGAACGGGCGGCTGGAGATTGAAGGGGGAGATGGCACCTTGATCCGCCTGGTGATGCCAATGAGATAGGTTTTTGTCCGGGCTCTGGTCAGGCCAGCTTGGCCTCGCCGTCAGCCAGATTCTGGAGGCCGTCATGGTCCAGGATAGTAATTTGCGGTCCTTCTGTTGTAATGAGGCCCTGGCCGGCAATTTTGCCAAGAATCCTGGACAGGGTTTCCGGGATGGTGCCCAGGAGGCTGGCCAATTGCCCCTTGGTGATTGGCAGTTTGAAGCTATCACCCTGGTGCTGCTGGTTTTCGATGAGGAGATAGGCTGCCAGTCGACCGGGAACCTCTTTCAGGGACAGAGCCTCGATCATATGGGTGAATTGACGAAGTCGCAGAGATAATGTGGCCAGCAGGTTCATGGCCAGGGAGGGATGATGGGCCAGTAATTCACTGAAATCCCGGCGGGGCAGGAAGAGGAGGAGGCTTTTTTGCAGGGCCATGGCGTTGGCAGGAAAGGGGATGCCGGCAAAAACCGCCACTTCGGCAAAGGGCTCCCCCGGCCCCAGGATGTGGAGGATTTGCTCTTTACCGTCCAGTGACATTTTAAAGACCTTTATCTGGCCGTTGAGGATGAGGTAAAAGCCCGCACCTTCATCGCCCTCATGAAAGATCATTTCGCCCCGCTTAAATGTTGATTCCTTGGCGATGGCAGCTAAATTGTCCAGGTGCTCCGGGGATAGGCCTTTAAATAATTTAATCTGGCTCAGGTTGTAATCTGTTTTCATGGGTTCTCCTGACAGATGGCCATGGCGTAATTATTGGCGATGAATCTTACGGCTGCCTGGTAATTGTGGTTTTTCTTTGAGTGGAAAGAAAAGACGGTTAATTTATCTATATGGTAAAGCTCCAGTTCAAGGAAGCCCGGCATGGGGGTGATCATTTTCTTGAGAGCCTCCTTGGCGCACCAGAGCATGGTAAGTAATTGCTGGTTATCTTGCTGATCGTTCTGCCATGTGTTTAATTGGGCCAGTTCCTGGTCCTGGCAGAATTTCGCCTGTACCCGTTGGATTCTTTCTGAGACCGGCTCAATATCAATGCCGCATGAATTGGTGCCGGCCATGGCCACTGCCAGCTCATGGCTATGGGAGATGGAGATATTGATTGTTTCCTGCGGCCTTAACTGGATGAATGGTTTGTCCTGGCTGTTTTGTTGAACTTCAAGTTCTGGTAAGGGGATGTCGTGGCATCTGGGCAGGGCTGAGGCCGCCTCTTTGGCGGCAATTCTTCCACCCAGCCATTCTTTTTGTCGTTTGGCCAGCTTAAAGGATGAAAATTTCTCTTTTTCCGCCGGGGAAAGGTATTTATTTAATTGGCTTTGGGGCCCGTTGGCAGGGATCTGGCCTTCCAGTTGGCCCAGGTCGACGGAGATCAGGCAAAACCCCCCATTTGCTGTGTCATTGGGGTCGGCAATCAGGCTGGTGATATTGGAAATCATTATCTTGGCACTCCGACAGCCGCAACCCTGGCCCCAGAAACTTGACAAGCCGACGGTAGTATTGTAGCCCTTTTTAGAATATTTATGAATAAAACCATACTGACCAAAGATTAGCCTAAGGATTTCTTATGTCAACGCTTGACGCATTAATAATCGGGATTATTGTTGTTTTTCTGATCCGGGGGATCTGGGTGGGGTTCATCCGACAGATGGCCTCTATTCTGGCCCTGGTTTTCGGCTTTATCGTGGCTGGTCGTTATTATGGCGAGTCGGCTCATCTGCTTACACCCTATATCAGTAATAAGCAGGTGGGGTTTTTTATTGCCTATCTTTTGATCTTTCTGATTGTCTTCGGTGGCACGGTGGTTTGCGGGATGATTTTAAAAAAGGTTATGCATGTCTCGCTTCTTGGCTGGTTTGACCGGATCATTGGGGCTTTTTTCGGTATGGCCAAGGGTCTTGCCCTTTCCTGTCTGTTTTTCATGGGTCTTGGCATATTCATATCGGCTGGCAGCCCGTTTTTTGCTGATTCATTTGCCTACCCCTACCTGGAACGAGGCTCATCCATTATCCTTACCCTGGTAAAAAATGATAATCTCCGTACTGAGCTCATGCCCCGGCGACCTGCTATCCCTGCCTTTATTACCAATACCCTTGAGCTGGGGAAAAAGGTGCTGCCAGGTAATGCCGATGCTGACCGGAAGCAGGACAATGCCGGAACACCCTGATGGCCAGCAAGCCCCGTCCCTCGTCTTATCGTCATCGTGATTATCGCCGGCAGATGGCGGCTGATGATCTGGTGGCCTCAGAGGTTCAGGTCCGGGAGACCGACCTCTTCATCCTGGCCCCCATTGATGTCGGTAAGCCGGCAACCCATCTGGTGATTCAATACCGTAATCAGCTGGAGGCATATATCGCCTCCCGGCCCTCCTTCTTATCTTCCCTGAGTCCCTTGCCCCTTGACCCTTTAGCCCCCCCTATTGTCAGAGAGATGCTGAAGGCTGCTCAGGCCTGTGCAGTAGGGCCCATGGCGGCAGTGGCCGGGGTTATGGCCCAGTCGGTGGGCCAGGGCCTGCAGGAGGAGACGGGTCGAGATGAGATAATTGTGGAAAACGGGGGTGATATCTTTATGCAGCGCAGCCAGGACAGTGTGGCCTCCATCTTTGCCGGCACCTCTCCGCTGTCTAATAAGATCGGGATTCGGATTCCTGCGGCAATAATGCCTCTTGGTATCTGTACCTCTTCCGGGACGGTTGGTCATTCCCTGAGTCTGGGTCAGGCCGATTCGGTGACGGTGCTGGCGCGGTCAACAGCCCTTGCTGATGCGGCAGCAACCCGGCTTGGCAATGAGATCTGTCGCCAGGGTGATATTGACCTGGCCCTGGCCCATGCCCGTGAGATTAGCGGCCTTATCGGGGTTGTTGTGGTTATGGGCGAGGGGCTGGGGGCCTGGGGTGAGATAGAGCTGGTGAAGCTCTAAGTCATTAATTCCTTAAAGAAAATTATGGACGGGAAACGGGGTGAATAGGTCACCGGCCTGGTGCTGCTTGATTTGGCAACAAAGATCAGGTTCTGGATCCCGTAATCAGCGGCGCTTGCCAGCACATCTTCATTATCATCGGCCAGCATGGACGATTTGCGGCAGAAGGGATAGATCTCTTTCAGCCTGGGCCAGAAGGCCGGGTCTTCTTTAGGCAGGCCAATCTCCTCTGAGCTGATGATCTGGTCAAAATGGCCTTCGATTTCGGTTTTGGCCATCTTGATCGCTAAGGTTTTCGGGTGGGCATTGGTTACCAGGTAGATTCTCTTGCCGTTTTCCCGACAATAATCGAGGAACTCGATTACATAGGGATGAACCTGGATGAGGTGGTTCATTTTTTCCTTCATGGAGGCCAGGTTAAGGCCAAGTTGCTCTGACCAATAATTAATATCGGTCCAGTCCATGGTTTTTTCCCGGGACTTATACATGGCCAGCAGTTTCTCGTGGGCCTCCCAGAAATTGATCTTATTTTCCCGGGCATATACCTCCGGCACATGCTCTTCCCAGAAATAATCGTCAAAATGCTTGTCAAGCAGGGTTCCGTCCATGTCCAGCATGACGATGTCAATGTCGGGCCAGATCAGCTTTGGTTCAATTTTTTCAAGTTTCATAATCATTGGTTGTTGAGAATCTGTTCAATGGTTTTATGGTTAATTTCCCGCGTCATTAAATGGTCCAAATACGGTCTGACCAGGGGCTCTTCCGCCGGCAGCAACAGAAAGCCGGGTAAGGGCTCGGCCCGGCCCAGCCTGGCCATGGCCGGTGGGATTATTTCATCATTGATCAGTTTTTTTATCCTGCGGTATTTGCTGGCTGCCAGCAGGGCCAGCAGGACATCCTGCATATTGCCCCAGAACTCCCCCTGGCCAAGATGCTCGATGATCTGGAGGGTGACGGTATTGATGGCCACTAATTCGTCTGGCTGGCTGGCACTGCCATTTTTAAGGCATGGTTCGGTTGAGGCAAAACAGCGGCAATTGAAGGGTCGGACCTGGTATAGGGGGCAGGTGTTATCGGTTAGCAGGGGACAGGAATTATCTTGTCTGGCCGCATCTGGCGGGGGCTCGATATTGTTCAGGCACATACGAGCCAGGGCGTTGGTGGTGAGGTGTTCCTGGGTTCCTTCGGTTCGATTCATTAATTTTGTGGCCAGCCATTCTTCCTGGTTGTTGACCAGGACAAAGTCCAGGATTAGCTCCCCTTCCATGGCAGTAATGGTAACATTGTCTGTACAGCAGGCAGCGCAGCCCTTGCTGCAGGCATAGTCCTGCCCGGCCAACCATTTTTCATAGTTCTGGTATATTTCCTGTAAAACCTTATCCTTCACACGTCACTCCATTATTGTAGCTTAGCTTTGCAGGTGATAACGCCATGCCTCAGCAGCCTCTTGTTCCTTGTCTGGCTTTCGCTTTCATGGCTGATGGTCGGAAACTCAGGGTTAAAGCCTTCAGGCATCCAGTCCATCAAACAGCCATGCCGGCTCAGGCCATCCAGCGGCGCGGCAGGATATCGACCTGTCATCACCCCCCCCTGTCCTTCGCTCCTCACTTCTTCCGTTGCTTCTCTTCTGGTTTAGGCATCAGGCGCAGGGCCAGGGCAATGATGGCTGATGCCACGGTTACATCGTCAAGAAGACCCAGAACCGGAATAGTGTCAGTGATCAGGTCCATGGGCATTATCAGGTAGAGGAGCCCTAAGACCAGGAGAAACTTAATATAGATGGGCGTCTGCCGGTCCCAGAGTAATTTCCAGTAGAGGGCCAGCCGCCGGAGAAAATTAACCATGATCAGGTTTCCACAGCCCCGATTAAATCCCTGGCCGCGGTGATCTGGTTTTGCTGAAGATAGCTGGTGAGGTCTGCCACCATTTTGCCGCTGATGGCCGGGTCAACCAGGTTGGCGGTGCCGATCTGGACGGCTGAGGCGCCGGCAAGCATAAACTCAACCACATCTTCCACCGATCTGATTCCGCCGATGCCGATGACCGGAATTGAAACGGCTGCTGCCACCTGGTAAACCATCCGGAGGGCAACTGGTTTAATTGCCGGTCCAGACAGACCCCCCACAACATTGGCCAGGCGAGGACGCCGGCTTCGGGGGTCAATGGCCATTCCCAGAAGAGTGTTGATCAGAGAGATGACATCAGCTCCACCCGCCTCTGCTGCCTTTGCCATCACTGTGATATCGGTAACATTGGGGGAGAGTTTGACAATTATCGGTTTAGTGGTTTTTTTCCTGACAGCCTCGGATACTTCTTTTACCATTTTAGGGTCACTGCCAAAGGCCACCCCTCCCTTTTTGACGTTGGGGCAGGATATATTTATTTCAATGGCAGCAATTTCAGTATCGTTCAATCTGGCGGCCAGACTGGCGTAGTCAGCGATGGAGTCGCCAAGGATATTGACAATCACCGGGCATTTATAATTGGTAAAAAGGGGGATTTTTTCCTGAAGAAAATGGTCAATCCCCTTGTTCTCCAGGCCAATGGCGTTGAGCATGCCGCAGGCGGTTTCTACAATTCGAGGCGGTGGATTTCCCGGGCGTGGTTTTAGGGAGATCCCCTTGACAACTATGGCCCCCAGGGTGTCAAGATTAACAAAGGGTTGAAACTCTTCCCCATAGCCAAAGGTGCCGGAGGCAGTGATAATCGGGTTGGCTAAAGAGAGCTTGGGGCCAAGTGATACCTGTAGGTCTGGTTTTTCTACCATAATGACTCAGCGTTGAAGACGGGACCATCGCTGCAGACGTGATGGTAGCCCTGGTTTAAGCCTTTTTTCGGGACAATGCAACCCAGGCAGGCGCCGATGCCGCAGGCCATTTCTTTTTCCATGGAGACCTGGCAGTCCCAGCCTTTGTCCTGGCAGACCCTGGCCACTGCCCGCATCATTGGCTCGGGCCCACAGCTGTAAACCATGGTGGCTGGGCTATCAGCAAGGGGTGTCAGTAATTCGGTGACCAGGCCGTGGTGGCCCATGGAGCCGTCGTCAGTGGCCACCTGTACAGGTACGCCGCCGGTTTCTGCCAGTTCATCAATGGCCACCAGTTCATTTTTGCTGCGGGCACCGATGGTAATAATTAATTCAGTATTTTGCTTCAACCTGTCTGCCAGCAAAAGAAGAGGGGCGGTGCCCATGCCTCCCCCCACCAGGATATGGCGCTCCTTGTCTGCCAGGTTGAAGCCCTGGCCCAGTGGCCCTAAGATGTCAACGGTGTCTCCGGTGGCTGCTCCAGCCATGAGGGCGGTTCCCCGACCCACTACCCGGTAGAGAATGACGAGATTGTCGCTCTCGATCTGGTGAATAGAAAAGGGGCGTCGCAGCAAAGGGTCATCATTAATCCGGCCTGGTCGCAGCATGATGAATTGGCCGGGCCTGGCCAGCGCGCAGATGGCCGGGGCTTTAATGGCCATTCGGTAAATCTCCGGTGCCACCTTTTTATTTTCGCTGACAGGACAATGGTCAAGCTGGCAGGGCAGGAGGCTCATCCCTTATCTCCGTTTCTGGCTCCAAGCAGGAGCTGATGTAGGCGTTCAAGGTCTTCTGGCGAGGAATACTCAATGATCATTTTGCCCCGCTGGCCATTTTGGATAATTTTGCTCTTTGCCTGGAGGTGTTGTTCGAGATCCCGGGATAATGTCTGGCAGTATGACGGGGGCAGCATATTGGGCCTTGTTGCTTTGCCTGTGGAGCTGGCCGGGGTTTTTAGTTTTTTCGCCAGTTGTTCGGCCTGCCGGACTGAGAGCTCGCGCTGGATAATTTCGTCGCGCAGGTCTTTCATTGCCTGGGGGTCTTGCAGGCTGAGCAATACCCGGGCATGCCCCATGCTCAGGTCGCCGGTTTCCAGGTCTTTTTTGGCATAATCCGGTAATTGGAGAAGGCGCAGCATATTGGCTATGGTTGACCGCTGCTTGCCAACCTTATGGGCCACCTCCTCCTGGGTGAGACCAAATTCTTTGATCAGGCCGGCATAGGCAGTCCCTTCTTCCATGGGGTTGAGGTTGCGTCGCTGAATATTTTCGATAAGGGCAAGCTCCAGTCTGTCCTCGGGCTCGGCCTGGCGGATAACAACGGGGACCTGGTTACAGCCGGCCAGCTTTGCTGCCCGCAGTCGTCTTTCTCCGGCGATCAGCTCAAAGCCACCTGAATCAAGGCCCCGAACAATCAGGGGCTGAAGGATGCCCTTTTCCCGGATGGACGCGGCCAGCTCTTCCAGGCCTTCATTGTCCATGGTCTTGCGGGGCTGGTAAGGGTTGGGGCGAATTGACTCTGGGGAGCACCATTGAAATTCCCGGGAGGAGGAATCGCCCTTTTGTTCATCGAGATCCAGGCTGTCTGGCAGCAGGGATTCCAGCCCTCTGCCCAGGCGGATATTGTCTTTCATGATGCGGCCTTTTCCTGTTTTTTGATAAATTCCCGGGCAAGGTTGAGATAACCCAGGGCTCCGCTGGAGTTTTTGTCGTACTCGATCACCGGCTTGCCATGGCTGGGACATTCGCTGAGACGGACATTTCGTGGAATAACCGTCTCGTAGACCTTGTTTTTGAAATGGTTCTTTACTTCCCTGGCAACCTGGTGGGTCAGCTTGTTGCGGCGGTCAAACATGGTAAGGAGCAGCCCTTCGATTTGAAGCTTATTGTTATAGGAATTTTTGATCAGGCGGATGGTTCGAATTAGCTGGCTCAGGCCCTCCAGGGCAAAATATTCGCATTGGAGGGGAATGATTATGGAGTCAGCTGCGGTCAGGGCATTTAGGGTGAGTAGGCCCAGAGATGGCGGGCAATCGATAAAGATATAATCGTATGAGTCTTTCAGGGGGGCTATCATCCTGCTCAGATATCGCTCCCGCTCCTGGGCGGACATCAGCTCCACCTCAACCCCGATAAGATCCACATGGGTTGGCAATACCGACAGCCCGGCTAATGCCGGTGATTCTCTGATGGTTTGGACGGTTTTGCCGTGATCAAGGTAGCAATGGTACAGGTGGCGGTCTTTGTCCTTGACCATTACCCCCAGACCGGAAGATGTGTTTCCCTGGGGGTCTGAGTCTACCACCAGAACTTTGTGGCCAAGTTTGGCCAGGGATGCGGCCAGGTTGATGGCTGTGGTGGTCTTGCCCACCCCGCCTTTCTGGTTGGCCAGGGCGATTGTTTTTGCCTTATTCATATCAAAGATAGCTCTATGTATTTACGGAATGTTTGATTTTTCTCAATCTATAATGAATTGCACAGGGAGACAATAGCTTTGTCTGCCCATTTGGTTTTTTGATGGGCCGTCTATTGGTTCGGGGAGAGTGTTTCACGTGGAACAATTGGAAAAAAGGTAAGGATTTCAGCACGTTGCCTGAGAGACTGTGTTTATTGGCAGGTTGCCAGGGCAATGACCAGTTCAGTGGTGCGAACCATATTGCTCAGACTGATTTTTTCGGTACAGGAATGAACCTGTTCCATGCCGATGCCGATAATGGCAGTGGGCAGGCCGAGGTTGTTGAGGATGTTGGCATCACTGCCGCCACCGGCCCGGCCCATGCTTAGGTTGCGCTGGAGCAGGCTGGCGGCCTTTTGAGCCTGTTGGCATACCGGATCTTCTTGCGAGAGCTGCATCAGGGGGTATTGGGGGCTGCTTTGAAATGAGACAGCCGGGTGGCCGCCAATGGTGCAGCGGGGGTCGTGCCAGGAATTGACGGTCTGCTGGAAGATGGTTTCAAAATAATGCTCCAGCTCCCGGAGTCGTACCTGGCTATGACTGCGAATTTCCCCTGCCACCAGAACATGATCCGGAATGATATTGGTTGCCCCACCCCCCTTGATGGAGCCGATATTGGCGGTGGATTCAGGGTCAACCTGTCCCAAGGGGAGCTTGCTAATGGCCTGGGCTGCCAGCTTGATAGCATTGATCCCCTCATCGGGGTGGAGCCCGGCGTGGGCTGCCCGCCCTCTTATTTCGGCCCTGATCTCCACTGCTGCCGGCGCACCAATGATCAGGTTGTCGATTCCGGTTGCGTCCAGGGCGTAGCCATAGGCTGATTCAATAAGGGTTTGGTCCAGGTGCTTAGCTCCCAGCAGGCCGATTTCCTCACAGGTGGTAAACAGCAGCTCCAGAGGGCGATGGTTGAGTTTCTGCCCGGACATAACGGCAACGGCTTCCAGGAGAATGGCTATACCGGCCTTGTCGTCGCCCCCCAGGACGGTATCTCCTGCGCTGGTGAAATAATCATCTTGCCGCTGGACCTTAACCCCGATACAGGGATCAATTACGTCAAGATGGCAATTGAAGAGGATGGGCTGGCCTTTGCCTGCCAGGGAAAAAAGGATATTGCCGGTATCAGAGCCGGTAAGGCTTGCGGAACTGTCTTCAGCAAGCCGGCATGGGCTCAGCCCAGGAATAAGTCGTTTGAGGTGTCGGGCCAGTTTTCCTTCTCCCCGGGAAGGGCTGTCGATTTCACAGAGGGTGCTGAAGGTCTGGGCCAGTCGTTCCGGATTAATCATTTGTTGTGGGAGGGTTTAGCCTGCTTCAACAAATCAGGCGACATCGCTTACCGGCTGGGTAAGGGATACCTCCATGGCCCGCACCGGACATGCTGTAACGCATAGACCGCAGCCCGTACATTTTTCCGGGTTGAAGAGAACAGCCATGTCGGGCCGATTGATATAAAGGGCTCCGGTTCGACAGATACCGGTACAGGCACCGCATTGGAAGCATTGGTTCTCGTCCCGATGGATGATGGTGGCTAAAGATTTAACCTTGATGCCGAAACCTTTGAGAAAATCAAGAGCCTTGCCTACATTTTCCTTGTGACCCACCAGCTCGATAACCATCAGACCTTCGTTCTGGGGCAGGATGGTGGCCTTGAGAATATTGAATTCTACCTCGTAATGCTTGACGATTTTGCAGATAATAGGCTGGTCGCTGGTTTCTTTGGGAAAGCGCAGCACATAGATGCGTGTATACATAAATTTTTCAGGGCAATTATTCAGCCGGAGCTGAAAATATTTATCTGGATTTTACTATTAATAATTTGAACAGGATTAAAACATTACCACCTTTGTCCCTGCTGTCAAGTGTGTTATAGAGGGGGAATGGATCAGGTAAGTGATGAAGAGCTTATTAAGACCATTGCCGAATTTGTCGAGGCTGGTCATGTGGAGAATATCATGGCCATGTTCCGTCAGGACTCTACCTCTTTTCGTTTTTGCGGGGAGCTCCTTAAGGATGAAAGGTTCATGGTGCGGATGGGGGTGGTTCTTCTCTTTGAACAACTGGCCATGGAGGATTCTAATCAGGTGGCCCTGGCCCTACCCAGCTTAAAGCCCTTACTTGCCCATGAAGAGGCCTATGTGCGGGGTGAGGCGGTGACTGTTCTTACCATTATTGATACGCCGGAGGTGAAGGAACTTCTTACCCCCCTTCTTGCGGACCCTGAGGCTCAGATTAGAGAAATAGTCAGGGATTATCTGGCTCTTTAGTTTTTATCCATGGACAGGAAAATGCCTTCCAGCAGACCATGGTCGCTGACGGTTATGGATTTGTTGCCGGATATCTGGAGAAAGGACTGAATTACCAGGGCCCCGGCCAGCAGGATACGACCTCTGCCATCCTCCAGACATGGCAGGTTGTTTCTTTTTTCAGCATCCATTGCTGCCAGTTTGGCGATAATGGCGGAAATTGTCTTGAGGTGCAGGCGACAGCCGTGGACAATTTCTTCCCTATAGGTTTGCAGTTTAAGGGCCAGGGCTGCAAGACTGGTTGCGGTGCCGCCGGAACCAATGAGCATGGGTATTTTAGATTGGTGGGCAAAGGCCTGGTTTAAGGTCTTGTGTAAAAAATGGCGACAGGCCCTGACATTGTCAGTACCAGCCTGGTTGCCCGGGAAGAATTTTTCAGTTAAGTTCACTGCTCCCAGAGCCAGGCTTATGGGGGGAGAGGGACCGGTGGCGATATACTCGGTGCTTCCGCCGCCAACATCAAGTACCCCGAATGGCCGGATAATTGGCGTTAGCCCCCTGATGGTGGCCAACAGGGTAAGTTCAGCCTCCTGCTGACCGTTGATGATCTCCAGGGTGGTTTTGAGGATGTCCTGGCATAAGATGCTGATATCTTCATTGTTTGCTGCCTGGCGTAGGGCCTGGGTCCCGCAGATTTTAATTGCTGCTGGCTGATATGGTTTAAGTTGGCGCTGAAACTCTTCCAGGGCAGCCCTTGCCCTACTGCAGGCTTTGGCTGAGATCATGCCGTTTTTGTTCAGGTTGCCAGTCAGGCGGACGGTGATCAGGCCTTTATGGAGAACTTCAATTTTATTATGATGCTGGCGACCGATGAGAAGACGAAAGGAGTTGCTGCCAAGGTCCATGGCTGCCCGGACAGAGTTGTTGGATTTATTTGCTGTCGGCTTGTCAGGAGTGGTCATCTTTTGAACCAGGGAAAAGGCTTATGTTGAATATTAATCCGGATAACCCCCAGCCCCGCTTAATCAGCCAGGCGGTGGAGGCCTTGCGCCGGGGAGCTATTATCGCTTATCCCACTGATACCCTTTATGGTATTGGCTGTGATATATTTAACCAGAAGGCGGTTAAGCGTATCTTTCAGATTAAACGGCGAGCCAAAAATAAACCGTTTAGTTTCATGTGTGCTGATCTGAAAGATGTGAGCCGTTATTGCTATCTTTCCAATATGGCCTATCGGCTGATGAAAAAAAGCCTCCCCGGCCCATATACCTTTGTCCTGCCGGCGATGAAACTGGTCCCCAAGATTATGATGACCAAGCAGAAGACTGTTGGCCTCAGGGTTCCGGATAATAATATCTGTCGACACCTGGTAGCGGAGCTGGGTAACCCCATTTTGACCACCAGTGCCATGCAGGAAGATTTCCTCAGTGAGGCGTATCAGGTTGAAGATTCTTTTGGTAACCAGCTTGATCAGGTTATTGATGGCGGCCCGGTTATCCCGGACCTGTCAACTGTGGTTGATCTCACCGGCGATGCCCCCCAGGTCTTGCGTGAGGGGAAGGGACAGGTCTATTTTTAGCCCTTGACCAGAGGTTCCTTAATGGCCTTACTCATGGTGAAATGAACGGTCTTGCGAACCGGGATATGCATCATTTTGCCGGTTCGGGGGTTCTTGGTGGAGCGGGCCTTTCGCTCTCGAACACTGAAACTGCCCAGTCCGCGAATCTCCACCCGTTTGCCCTCTTCCAGGGCTTCACTGATGGTGTCGAGAACAATATCAACGGCGTGATCAATGTCTTTTTTAAGGAAACCGTCCATCTGGGCGGCAATGGTATCGATAAGGTCTTTTTTGAGCATTATTTTTCCTGATTGAGCTATGTTTTTACTGGGCTATTGGCCATTGATAGAATAAAAGCGGTCGCAGAACTGGAATGACTGTCTGCAGGCTATTTGCCATGGCATCTGTTTTAATTAAGCTTAACAGGGAAAAATCTTCTTTCCCCGGATAGTACAGGTTGGGCTCAGTGGCTCTGATTCCACCTAAGCTGGCGGCCAATGCTACTGCATCATAAAAATTGCCAAGTTCATCGATCAGACCCAGGTCCCTGGCCTGTTCTCCGGAAAAGATCCGGCCGTCAGCCAGTTTACTCACCGTGTTTCTATCTAAATGCCGTTGGCTGGCAATATCGCGGATGAATTGCTGATGGACATTGTCGATCAGGTTCTGGAGAAGCTCACGTTCTTCTGCGCTCATGCTGCGGCTGGCAGAACCAATGTCTTTTAATTCGCCGCTTTTGACAACTTCATTTTTATAACCGATTTTTTCAAAGATTTCCTTAAGATTAGGAAATTTAAGGATAACACCCATGCTGCCGGTGACCGTGCCCGGGTTAGCTATGATTTTCTCTGCCCCAAGAGCGGCATAATAACCACCTGAAGCGGCAACCGAGCCCATGGAGGCGATGACGGGTTTGTTTTTATTGCAGCGTTTGATCTCGCGGAATAGTTCCTGGGAGGCACCAACGGCACCGCCGGGGCTGTCAATCCGGACAATTATGGCCTTGACCCGATCGTCCTGAGTCAGGGCGACCAGGTGGGCCATATTTTCTTCAGGGGCGGTAATTATTCCCTTCAGGTCAACGACCCCGATGATATTGTCCTTGGCAAGGAGATGCTGGTCAGCTGTGTTGTTGAAAATGCTGCCCAAAAAAAAGGTTATTCCCGCCATGAAAAGAAGACCCAGGGCTCCCAGGATGAAAAATCCTGTGAGCACCGGGTGCCTTTGGTGGAATAACCTTTTATTGGTGGTCATTGGAATTGATCAGCTTATCAGTCAGATTCCTGGTCGTCCAGTTTGTTTTTCAGTAAATCGCCAAGGGTGGATGGGCCGCTGTCTTCCTGCTGGGCCAGGTCCGCCATGGTGCCATTGCTGCTGTCATCGGTAAGAGCTTTGATGGACAGACCGATTTTCCGATCTTTGGGTGATACTGAGATAACCTGAGTCTCGATGGTATCGCCTACATTATACATACCCACCGGGCTACCAACTTTCTCTTTGCTGATTTCAGAGACATGAACCAGGCCTTCAATTCCGTCTTCTACCTCAACAAAGATGCCAAAATCAGTAACATTGGTGATTTTGCCGTCGACCTTGCTTCCAACAGGATAGGTGGTAACTGCTTCCTGCCATGGGTCAGGGGTAAGCTGCTTGATGCCAAGGGAGAATCTTTCATTTTCCCGATCAATCTTAAGCACAACTGCCTGAATGGTCTGGCCTTTGCTGTATTTCTCGGAAGGATGCTTGATCCGTTCGGTCCAGGAGAGGTCAGAGACATGGATAAGACCGTCAATTCCTTCTTCAATACCGATGAAGATACCGAAGTCAGTGATGTTTTTAACCTGACCTTCGATAATGGAGCCTGGGGGATAATTGTCAATAACCAGGTCCCAGGGGTTGGGCTGAAGCTGTTTCATGCCCAGGGAAATCCGTTTGGCGCTGACATCGATATTAAGAACTACGATCTCGATATTGTCGCCAACCGATACAAGCTTGGAGGGGTGCTTGGTCTTTTTCGACCAGGACATCTCGGAAACATGAACAAGTCCCTCGACTCCCTCTTCCAGCTCAACGAATACACCGTAATCGGTGATGCTGACAACCTTGCCGTTGGTTTTGGAGCTTACCGGATAGGTTTCTTCAACAGTTGACCAGGGATCTTCCTTAAGCTGTTTAACACCCAGGGATACTTTGTCGGTATCCTTGTCATATTTGAGAACCTTGACCTCAATCTCTTCTCCCACCTTGAACAGCTTGGAGGGATGGGAAACCCGGCCCCAGGAGAGGTCGGTGATATGGCAGAGCCCGTCGAGGCCGCCAAGGTCAACAAATACACCGTAATCAGTGATATTGGTGATGCTGCCTTTAAGAATTGCATTTTCGGTGAGGGTGTCACGCATCTGTTCCCGTAATTTATTCCGGGCTTCTTCAAGAATGGCCCGCCGGGAAACAACGACATTGTTCCTCTTTTTATTATATTTGAGAATCTTGAAGTCAAAGCTTTCGCCCAAGAGACTGTCAAGGTCCTTAACTGGTCGTAGGTCGATCTGGGAGTATGGCAGGAAGGCGGGGACACCGATATCAACCGAGAGTCCGCCCTTAACCCGGCTGTCAATGCGGCCGGTAATGGTATTATCATCTTCCTGGATTTTGGCGATGTCTTCCCAGACCTTGATGGCAATGGCTTTTTCATAAGAAAGTTTAAGCCCGCCCTCTGCTTCCCGTTTTTCGACAAATACATCGTAAGTATTGCCTACTTCAACCGGGGTGTCTTCTTCGCTGGTGAATTCGTTTAAAGCAATTTCGCATTCCGATTTGTCGCCAATATCGAAAAGGGCGAATGAGCTGGAAAGACCGATTACGGTTCCTTCCACGACTTCACCGACTGTGGCTATGCGTAATTGTTCCTCATTGAACAGATCAGCAAAGCTCATTTCATCTTCAACGGCCCCAATGCCGTCAGGTTGTGTTGTTGTTTCGTTGTTACCCATTGGACAATTCCTCCTGCCTCTATATTAAAAAAAACATTTTATACCAGAGCCATATGGCAAAAACAACAATATATATCGAAATTAGCGTAAAAAAATGACCTTAAGGCTGATTATGCCATTATTTTTCCTGACTTTGGAAATAATCATCCATGATTTTGCCATGATCAAAAACAAGGGGGGGGAGCTTATCTTGGGGGAAAATGGCTGCTTCGCTGGCGTCATCAGCCCCCATGGGGGCACCGCTGGCAGTGGCGGTGAAGACGGTGGTTACCGTGTGAAAACGGGGGTCCCGTCCCGGCTCTGAATAGCTGTGGAGCTGACCGGTTAATTTTACCTGAAGCCCCGTCTCCTCAAGGGCTTCCCGGCAGGCGGCCTCTTCCAGGCTTTCGCCGTAATCGACAAAGCCGCCGGGCAGGGCCCAGCCATGGGGAGGATTTTTTCGTTTGATCAGGACGATTCCCTCTTCCAGCTCGATAATGATATCAACCGTGACCAGGGGATTCCGCCATGTTTTGATGGTGTTGCCGCAATGGGGACAGTTTTGCTGATCGCTCATTTTATCACCGCTTGGGATTTGTCCGGGCTTGATTATTCAGCAGGTTCCTGGGGCAGGCAAAGTCTGCGGATGCAGTGCCAGCTTTTTACTGTGGGCAGGTTATGCCGCCCCTGGTTCCATGGTTGTTTGAAGACAATGGGGGAAAGACCTTCTTCTGCAAGCCGGATGCAGGTGCTGGCCCGGTCGTCGATGAAGTGCCTTAGGCCGGCCTGGCGGATATGATGGCCTTTATTGTCGTGTTCACCGGTGGCGATCAGGGTCATCTCTTGGCAGATCTCCTCTCCCAGCATAACCTCCAGCCATTGCTGGATGGGTTCTCTGGTCGGTCGGGCAGTGATGAAGGTCAGGGGGGCGGCAGTGGCCAGTTCCGAGAGGACCTCCACTGCATGGGTCATGGGTTTTAGTCGGCAGGTTAGGGGTTCAGTCAGGATCTGCTGAAAAATTTCATCAACAATGCTCTGATCCAGGTCAAGGCAATCTTCTACCTGAAAGGCGGTGATCTCTTCCGGCCTGACAGTCAGGCCATGGTCTTCTCGGGCCAGCCGGATGAAGGCCTCCATAGTGTCAGCCACCACGCAGTCGATATCAAAGCCTATTAGCCCGGGTTCAATTTTTATCATTTCTCTTTTCATTAATATTTTCTAACTACACCCTCAATTATTTTAGTTTAATCTCTGGCAATGATCAGGGCAAGAGCGCAATGCGTTCATCTTCTTATTTAAGTAGGTCTGTTTGCGGCTTTTCTTGACAAATATGACCAAGAGGGTCATAGTCGCTTCATATTTTAATGTTAAATTTGCGTAATTGGTTGAAGTAGGGCTGTTGCGATGAGATTATCAAATACTGCACTTAATTTATATAAGGTCAAAAGATGAAACTTCCTCCTTTAAAAATAGGCCGATTTACCGCCCCGATTCCCCTTGTCCAGGGCGGAATGTCGATTCGGGTATCAACTTCGGCCCTTGTGGCCCCGGTGGCTGAATGTGGCGGGATCGGTACCATTGGCGGGTCGGCAATTCCAAAGGAAGAACTGAAGGCAGACATCCGTCGGGCCAAGAGCCTTACGGATGGCATTGTGGCGGTTAATATCATGTACGCCATGAAAAATTTCAATAATACAGTGATGGCCTCCATCGAGGCCGGAGTTGATATGATTGTCACCGGTGCTGGTTTTTCCCGGGACATCTTTAAAATCGGCCGCGAGACCAATACCCCCATTGTCTCCATAGTTTCGTCACCGGCCTTTGCCCGCCTTGCTGAAAAGATGGGTGCTGCCGCCATTATTGTCGAGGCCAAGGAGGCCGGTGGTCACCTGGGAACCGATATCGCTCTGCGCGACCTGTTCCCGGAGATTAGAAAGGTGGTGAAGAAGGTACCCCTGATAGCTGCCGGCGGCATTACCAACGGCTATGAGATGGGCGAGATGATGGATAAATACGGGGCGGATGGGGTGCAGATAGCCACTCGTTTTGTCATGACCAAAGAATGCTCGGTTGATGATAATTTTAAAGAGGCCATGCGTAAGGCCACGGCAGAAGACGTGGTTCTTACCTCTTCACCGGTGGGGATGCCCGGTCGGGCTATTAAGACCCCTTTTATCCAGAAGCTTGCCGCCGGCGATCTTGAGGCGGTGAAGAAATGTAAGTATAAATGCCTTAAGAAATGTGACCATCATTATTGTATCAGCGAACGACTGATGCAGGCCCGGGACGGTAATCTGGAAGAGGGACTCTTCTTTACCGGGGAGAATGTTTATAAAATGAACGATATCCTGACGGTACAGGAGGTTTTTGATCAATTCACCTCCCAGGCGGAATCAGTTTACCGGGAAGGTAGCCGCGGATAATGGCACAGGCAGAAAAGGTTGTCAGCGGCCCGGAGGATGTAGATCCTCTCGTTGTCGCCCATGGCGATCATCACATCTCCCGAGGTGATATTAATCGGGACGCAATCAAGGTTTTAAGCCGTCTGCAGGATGCAGGCTTTGAGGCTTATCTGGTGGGCGGCGGAGTTCGGGATCTCTATCTCGGCAAGAAGCCCAAGGACTTTGATATTTCAACTAATGCCCGGCCCGGGCAATTGCGGAAGCTTTTTCGTAATAGCCGGACCATTGGCCGCCGTTTTCGCCTGGTTCAGGTTTTCTTCGGGGCCAATCATATCCTGGAGGTTTCCACCTTTCGTTGTCGGAGTGAGTTCGATATTAAGGATAAGCAGGAGGTTTTACCCTCCAATAATACCTTTGGCTCCCTGGCTGACGATGCCTGTCGTCGTGATCTTACCATTAATGGTCTATTCTATGATATCAGTGACCAGACCATAATTGATTATACCGGTGGGGTAGCGGATCTTGATGCCGGGGTAGTGCGGATAATTGGTGATCCGGAAGTACGGATAACCAGGGATCCGGTACGGATGATGCGGGCTATTCGCCATGCTGCCCGGAGCGGATTCACCATTGGCCCTGTTACCTGGCAGGCAATTCTCAATCATATTGATAAGATCCATATCTGTCCGGTCTCCCGGATTCGGGATGAGTTGCTCAAGGATCTGCGGGGGGGGGCTTGCAGTGTCTGGCTGCCCCTGGCGGTGGAGAGCGGTCTTTTTGCCGAACTTTTCCCTTTTTATCGTTCTTTGCTGGCGGCTGACAAGAAGCTGGTGACGGAACTCGCTGCTCTTCTGGCGGTTAGTGATCGACTTCAGGGTGATGGCGGTCAGATGGCGGAGTCGGTTCTCCTTGGCCTGATTCTTATTCCCTGGGCAATGGCAAATTATCCGGTACTTGCCGGCAGTGATGGAGAATTTGGTGATCTTTTTGCCCTTTCCCGCCAGATTCGTCAGGATCTGGACCAGCATCTGCAGCATCTTAATTTGAAGAGGCTTATTCGGGAGGAGATTGCCGGAATGCTCTCTCGCCTGCCCCTCTTTGCCTGTCATGCCCGGAAGGGTTGGCCTCGCTGGTTGCAGAAGAAAAGTTATTTTAAGGATAGTTCCCGTTTTTATCTGATGTATTGTGAGAGTAAAGAGGGTAAACCGGTTGCGGATCTGAGGCCGGTTGCACCTCCGGCTACCAGTGGGGGGGGTAAGAAGCCTGGCGGCAGGGGCCGGCGGAATAAGGGCCGGCGTCAGCTTGCGTCCTTTGCCTCTGATTCCCAGAAAGGCGGGGTCTTTGGTTTCAGACGTCACTGATATTTTTCCATGGTAGATCATCAGCAAATAGCAAAGTGGCGGGCCATGTCCTGTCAGGAGCTCATGGGCCTTGCCCTTGCCCGGAAACTTGCCTCTCGGGGCCGGTCTTTCTCTCTTTGCTCCATTATCAATGCTCGCTCTGGGAAATGCAGTGAGGATTGTCGTTATTGTACCCAGTCGGCCCATTTCAGTACTGATACTCCGGTTTATCCCCTGTTGAGCAGTGAGGAGATTGTCAGTGCTGCGGCCCAGGCTAAGGTAGACGGAGCTAGTCGATTCTCTCTGGTTACCAGTGGTCGTGGCCCGGCCCCTGACGACCTGCCTCGTCTTTGCGGGATTATTGCCCGGATCAAAGAGAAGGTGGGGATAAAGGTTTGCGGTTCATTCGGCATAATTAATGAGGACAATCTTTCATTATTGGCCCAGGCAGGTCTCAGTCGTTATCATCACAACCTGGAGACCTCGGCGGAGTTTTTCCCCCAAGTTACCACCACCCATGGTTTTACTGATCGCCAGAAAACCATAAGGGCAGCCCAGGCTGCAGGCCTTGAGGTCTGTGCCGGTGGAATCATCGGTCTTGGTGAAAGTGAGGCTGATCGGGTATCCCTGGCCTGTTCACTGGCGGATCTTGGCATCACTTCGGTACCTCTTAATATTTTGATTCCCTTGCCCGGAACCCCCCTGGCTGATTTTCAGCCCTTGCCGGTTGTTGATATCCTGCGGACCATTGCCCTATTTCGTCTGATTTTGCCAACAGCCGCCCTTCGGCTGGCAGCTGGTCGCGAGAGTGGCCTGGCTGATTTTTTAAGTACCGCCTTTATGGCTGGTGCTGACGGGATGATGATTGGCGGCTATCTTACCCAGCGGGGACGAAGTCCGGAGGCTGATCGTCATTTTGTTGAGGAGATCCGCACTCTATGGATAGGTTGAATTGGCTGATTAAACAGGAGAGCTCGGGTCTACTCCGGAAATTAATGCCCCTGACCCGGCATGGTTCAGATGGTGTTCGGGCAGATGACGGCAGAATGCTCCATGATTTTTCATCCAACGATTATCTGGCCCTTTCTAATCACCCCCTGGTTATTGCCGGTGCCCGGAAGGCTTTGGAACAGGGGGGAGCCGGTGCCGGTGCTGCCCGCCTGATGAGCGGGGACCTGGCCATTCATCATCAACTTGAAGAGGAGCTGGCGGCCTTGAAGGAACAGGAGGCCGCTTTGCTTTTTGGCAGTGGTTTTCTCGCCAATTGCGGGATCATACCTGCCCTGGTTGGTCGCAATGATGTTATTTTCTCCGATCGTCTTAATCATGCCAGTATCTATGATGGTTGCCGGCTGGCATCTTCCCGCCTGATTCGGTTTCGTCATAATGACCTTGGTCACCTGGAAGATTTATTGAAGAGCCAGCGGGGCGAGAATGAGGCCCTGATCGTGGTGGAATCGCTTTATTCCATGGACGGTGATCGCTGTCCCCTGCCGGAGCTGGTGCGGCTTAAGGAAAAATATAATTGCCTGCTGATGGTTGATGAGGCTCATGCCACCGGCCTTTTTGGCTCCCAGGGGGGAGGTTTACTCCAGGAGAGGGGACTGGCAGCAGAGGTGGATCTGGCGGTTGGCACTCTGGGTAAGGCCCTGGGCAGTTATGGAGCCTATGTGGCAGCTGATCGGCAGATGGTGGATTATCTCCTTAACCGGGCCCGCTCCTTTATCTATTCCACTGCCTTGCCGCCGGCGGTGGCCGGGGCCTCCCTGGCAGCGGTCAGGCTGGTGGTAAGTGAACCTTCTCTGCGAACAGAGCTTTTCAATCGGGTTAATTTTTTTAAAGAGAAATTAATTACCGGTGGTTTGAAGGACCTGGGTGATAGTCAGATTATTCCGGTTAAGGTGGGTGACAGTGCCAAGGCCCTGGCCCTGGCCAAGGCCCTTGGTGATCAGGGTTTTTACTTAACTGCTGTTCGACCGCCCACGGTGCCGGAGGGTACGGCCCGGCTCCGCATTTCCATTACTCTCCATCATAGCCTTGAGGTGCTGGCCCAGGCTGCTGCTGTTTTGCTTAAGGAATTATCGAGGATTAGGACCCTTTGATTTGGCGAAGGAATTTTTTTCTGGCGGGTTCCACCGCTATTCATCATCCTCTTTTTTCAGATAGGTGCAATTTTTCTGGGGACAACGGAGATGGGGGCCGATCTTCTTGGTTTCCTTGGCCACCAGGAAAGGAGATTCACACAGAGGGCAGGCTTGGTTGACTGGCTTGTCCCACAGGGCATATTTACAATCAGGGAACTGGTTACAGGAATAAAAGACCTTGCCTCTTTTTGACACCTTCTTGACAATTTCACCGGGACAATTCTCTTCCGGGCATTTGATCCCGGTGCTTTCGGCCATGATGTTTTTGCATTCCGGATAACCGGAGCAGGCGAGGAAGCGGCCAAAGCGTCCATGTTTATAGACCATGGCCTTGCCGCATTTATCGCAGACCTTGTCAGAGGTCTCTGGTTCTTTCTTGGCAGTGGGGATGATTTTGCCGTCTTTATCCCGGGTGAAGTCCTGGGTATTGGTGCAATCGGGATAATTGGCACAGGCGAGAAACTCCCCCATCTTTCCCCATTTGATCTGCATTTCACCATCACATTTCGGGCAGCTGATGTCGGTGGGGATGGCGCTACGCTTAACGGAGCGCATTTCTTCCTTGGCCGAGGCCAGGGTCTGCTGAAACGGGTCATAGAAATCAGATAGAAGTTTCTGCCAATTACTTTCGCCCTCCTCCACCTGATCCAGTTTTTGTTCCATGGAGGCGGTGAAATCAACATTCATAATGGCCGGGAAATGGCCCACCAGGAGTTCGTTGATTAATATGCCCAGATCAGTGGGGAAGAATTTGCGTTCCTGGAGCTGGACATACTCCTTGTCCTGGATGGTGGAAAGAATGGCGGCATAGGTACTGGGTCGGCCCACCCCATTTTCCTCCAGGGCCTTGACCAGAGATGCTTCGGTGTAGCGGGCTGGTGGCTGGGTAAAATGCTGTTTGGGCTCTATTTTAGTCAGGATGAGAGCTGCTCCTTCCTGGATATCGGGCAGCAGCGGGTCTTTGCCGTTTTTCTTTTGCTGGGAGGATGAGTCCTGATAAAGATTCATAAACCCGTCAAAACGAAGAATGGAGCCGGTGGCCCGGAGTTCATAAGCCTCAGAGGCCTGGATGAGAATGGTGGTCTGGTCATAAACGGCGGGGGTCATCTGGCTTGCGATAAACCGTTTCCAGATCAAGGTGTACAGGGACAACATGTCTTTTTCCAGGAGGCCAGCCATTTTTTCCGGGGTGTGCTGAGCGTCTGTAGGGCGGATGGCCTCATGGGCGTCCTGGGCAGCTTTTTTGGTTTTAAAGCGACGGGCTTTGGCAGGCAGGTAAGACGTGTCATAATTATTGCTGATATGGGTCCGTGCCTGATCAATGGCCTCATCACTGATTCTGGGAGAATCAGTTCGCATATAGGTGATCAGGCCGGTGGGGCCGTCGGAGCCCAGTTCTATCCCTTCATACAGACGTTGGGCCAGCATCATGGTTTTCTTGGCGGAGAACCGGAGTTTGCGGTTGGCCTCAATCTGCAGGGAGCTGGTGATAAAGGGAGGTGCGGGATGCCGTTTTTTGGCTTTTTTACGGATCTCCTTTACTTGATAACTGGTTTGATTTAAGTCGTTTATGATTTTGTCGGCGCTGGCCTGATCTGGGATCCGGTTTTTGTTTTTATCAATTTTTTTGCCATTGATCTTGTCCAGCTGGGCCTGAAATGGGGGCAATGTGTCTGGTTGCAGTTCGGTGGTGACGGACCAGTATTCAACAGGGACAAAGGCCTGGACTTCCTCTTCCCGGTCACAGACCATGCGTACCGCCACGGATTGGACTCTGCCAGCACTAAGGCCCCGGCGAACTTTATCCCAGAGCAGGGGTGAGATTTTATACCCAACCAGACGATCGAGAATGCGGCGGGCCTGCTGGGCCTCGAATTTATGGTAATCTATTTCAGTGGCGTTATTGATCGCCTCGAGGATTGCCTTTTTGGTGAGTTCGTGGAAAAGGACTCGGTGGATAGGCTTTTTGGTTGACTTCAGAGCCTCGGCAATATGCCAGGCGATGGCTTCACCCTCACGGTCGGGATCAGGGGCCAGCAGGATGGAGTCGACTTTTTTGGCGGCGCTGCGCAGCTCGGTAAGGATTTTGCCCTTGCCCCGGATAGTAACATATTGGGGGAGAAAGCCGTTTTCAACATCCACCCCCAGATTTTTAACCGGCAGATCACGGACATGACCAACCGAGGCTTTGACGGTGAAGTCTTTGCCAAGATACCTTTGCAGGGTTCTCGCTTTAGCCGGGGACTCAACAATTATGAGGGATTTTGTCATTATTCTTTATTTTAGTTGGTATTGGCTGCCGGGCAGCGAAATAATAAGGTTTTTCAGCTCAAGGGTCAGCAGGTTCTGTTGAATGCTATCGGCTTTCAGGCCGCTTTTTTCCATGAGGTTGTTAATATTCTGGGGGTAGACCTCAAGACAGTCGATCAGGGTCTGTTCCTCCTGGTTCAATTCTGTTTTAGGTGGTTTTGGTTCATCCTGTTCATTTCTCTGCCAGTTGGCCATGGGGGCCAGCTCTTCTAATATGTCATCCACAGTGTGCACCAGTTTGGCGCCACTTTTCAAAAGGTCGTGGGTTCCTTCGCTTTTAAAGGAATCAACTCGTCCTGGTATGGCAAAGACTTCTCGTCCCTGCTCCAGAGCAAGGTGGGCAGTAATCAGGGAGCCAGACTTCTTGGCAGCCTCCACAACCAGCAGGCCAAGGGAGAGACCGCTGATTATCCTGTTGCGAGCCGGAAAGCGAAAAGGTTCCGGCTGGGTGCCAAAGGGGTATTCACTGATAACGGCGCCCTCTTTTGTTATCTGGTGATATAATTTATTGTTTTGGCGCGGGTAGATAATATCCAGCCCGCAGCCAAGCACTGCAATGGTTGGTCCCCCGGCCTGGAGTGCTCCTCTATGGGCGGCGGTATCAATGCCAAGAGCCATTCCGCTGGTTATGGTTAACCCCTGGCGGCTGAGCTGCTTGGCCATGCTGGTGGCTATCCGCTGACCATATGTTGTTGACGCCCGGGCCCCGACAATTCCCAGGCATTTATTGTTTAGCAGGTCGAGGTTACCCTTTATATAAAGGAAGGGTGGTGGCTCGTGAATATGCTGCAGCAGTTCGGGGTATTCCCGGCACCTGCGGCTGATGATTCGTATCCCGGTTTTATCGGCCAGTTTAAGTTCGGCCTCTGCCTGCGCCTGCAATTTGTTCTGTTTGATGCCAGCAATGATCTTTGCTGATATTCCCGGCACCATTTGCCGAATCTTTGTCTCTGAGGCGGCAAAAATTTTTTCAGGATTGTCAAAGGCAGCCTGCAGTTTATGCCAGGTTCTGATGCCGAGACCCGGGATAAGGTAAAGAGCCAGCCAGTCTGTTAATTCCCTGCTCATTGCGGATCCATGCTGAAAAAGAGGGGTAGCCAAGATTAATCGTCTGAAAATGGAGATAACTACAGCATTGGCCAAGATAGTGTCAACCTGTTTTTTGCTTGGGGCTGATTTCCCCGGGTCAGAATGGGTTAATCGTCAGCAAAGCTCGCCAGGTGTTTTTTCCGGGAGGGATGCTTTAATTTTTTGAGGGCCCGGGCCTCAATTTGTCGAATTCTCTCCCGGGTAACGGAAAAATTTCGCCCTACCTCTTCCAGGGTGAGATCTTTGGCCGTATCAATTCCGAAACGCATCCGTAAAACAGACTCTTCTCGGGGGTTCAGGGACTGGAGGACCTGGTTGAGGTTCTGGCGGAGGCTGTTTTTTTCTGCCACTTCCGGGGGTGACGGGTAATAATCATCTTCAATAAAACCGGCTAAAGTGCTGTCTTCATCATTGCCCACCGGGCTGTCCAGGGAAACAGGCTCCTGGGAGACTGACATGATGTTTTTGATTTTTTTCACATCAACATCAAGCTCATGGGCCAGCTCTTCTGCGCTGGGATTGCGTCCGGTTTCCCGGTGCAGGTCTTTGCTTTTTTTAATGATTTTATTGACGGTGTCCACCATATGAACAGGTATTCTGATGGTGCGGCTCTGGTCGGCCAGAGCCCGGTTGATGGCTTGCCGGATCCACCAGGTTGCATAGGTACTGAATTTGAAGCCACGGCGGTATTCAAATTTTTCCACCGCTCGCATCAGCCCGATATTTCCTTCCTGGATCAGGTCAAGAAGCTGCAGGCCCCGACTATTGTATTTTTTGGCCACACTTACCACCAGCCGCAGGTTGGACCGGGAAAGTTCTTTCTGGGCTTCCTGGCTGATTTCCCGGCCAACGGCAATTCGTTTGACCATCTTGTTGATACTGCTGTGATCAATGCCATGCTCTTTTTCCAGATTGGTCAGCATGATGTCCATTTGGCTGGTGCTGTCAGGGTCCTGTTGTCGGCGTTTGGTTACGGCGTCAAATTGTCGGGATATTCCGGTGAGTTCCCGCAGGATTATCTGGATTATGTTCTGCTGGATTCGCTCTTTCCGGAAGAGAGCAGTGATGGCATGGTTGCAGCGTTCGATGCGAACCAGAAGTTTGACGGCCTTGTCCTGGGAGATTAATTTATTCATGTCCCGGCGCAGGGCGGTCCGTTCCCGATCGATTCGCTGAGCTTCCCGCAGGAGCAGATTAAACTCGATGGTTTTGGCGGCACATTCTTTTTGATCGTCATTGTTCAGGCCCCGGATAATTTCTGAGATCTTTCGGTCAGCCTGTTGTTTGAGGATGAGCAGGGTGCAGGGCAGGGTAAAGAGAGAGTCCTGGATCTGGCGCTGGCCCTGTTCAATTTGTTTGGCAATGGCAATTTCTTCTTCACTGCTTAAAAGGGGAATGGAGCCTATTTCCTGGAGATAGGCCTTGACCGGATCAATTTCAGAGAGGACAAGGTGCTTTGTGCTCTTGCCTTTGCTGCCGGCAGTGCGGGTCAGTTTATGTTTACGTTTACCGGTCATGGTGGCCACGCTGGTCAATTTCCGCCTTCTGGGACAGGAGGGTGAGGAGGAGGGAATCGTCACCCTGTTGCTGGGCCTCGTTGATCCGGGCGAGGAGTCTGGCTTTTTGTTTCTTGATGATCTTTTGTTTGAGCCAGTTGCCCATTTCCCGGGTCATGGTGTCCTTGCTGTCTTCGGCATAGTGTGGAACACTTACCAGTAGCCCGGCGATAAGGGTTCGGTATGGTTCCTCCAGGTTGGCAAGAAGTGAGTCCGGGCTGAGAAGGGGATCGGTTCGGGCAATTGTTTCGAGCTGAAGAATAAGCTTACTGCCTGGTGTTGGGTCGAACACTTCCGCTATGCCGGCCCGGATAAAATCGTCGAGGGTGTCAGGGTAGGCCAGGATGAACTCGAGAAATTGCCGGTGTTGTACCGATAGAACAGGAAGCTTGGTTGGAGCGGCCTTGGGCTTGCTTGGTTTAGAAGGTGGTTTCTTGAAGTACCCTTGCAGGTCTGTTGCCGGGATCCCGAGTTTCTCGCTGAAATGAGAGACAAAAAGGGTCTGTTGCAGCTGGTTATTGTCCAGGGCCTTGATTACGGGTTCAAGTTCTTTGACAATCCTGTTTTTGCCTTGAAGGTCAAGGCCGTGTTTGCTGGCCAGATGGGTGAAGACAAATTCCGGCAGGGAGACGGCATTGGCAATTCTTTTTTCAAGGGCCCTGCTCCCATTTTCCCGGATGAAGCTGTCCGGATCCTGGTCTGGCGGCAGGGTGACAACCCGACCGTTTAATTGTTCGTTGAGAAAGAGGGTCACCGAACGCATGGCCGCCTTGATCCCTGCCTCATCACCGTCAAAGAGCATCACTACTTCCGGGGTGTAGCGTTTTAGCAGGCGGATATGGTGCTGGCTCAGGGCCGTTCCTAAGGGGGCCACCACATGATCCAGACCATGGTCTGCCAGGGTGAGCATATCAAAATTGCCCTCAACCACCAGGCAATTACCGGCCTTTTGAATGGCCTTCTTGTTATGGAAAAGGCCGAAAAGCAGCCGACTTTTATCAAAGACCTGGGTTTCCGGGGTGTTGAGGTATTTGGGCTGGCCATCACCGACAATACGACCGCCAAAACCGGTTATCTGCCCGCTCATGGAGAATATGGGGCAGACGATCCGTTTGCGGAATCGGTCATAGCAGCGGTTGTCTTTGGCCACCAGCAGGCCTGCATCCATGCCAGCCTGCCTATCTGCCGGGTTCCGGCTAAGTTTCCGGCTGAGGAAGTCCCAGCTGTCCGGGGCAAATCCCAGTTGATAATGTTTAATGATTTTTTCTGATATTCCCCGGTTTTCCAGGTATTGTCTGGCCTCGCCCGCCGCCGGGTTTTTGCATAGAAATTCATGGAAAAGCTCGGCTGCCTGCCCATTGGCCTGGAGGGTTACCTCTCTTTTCCGGGCCCTTTGCTCTTCTGCTGGTGACAATTTACCCTCCTGGAGGGTAATGCCATAGCGTTGGGCTAATTCCTGTAGGGCCTCGGGGAAGGTGAGGTTGTGGTACTTCATAATGAAAGAGAAGACATCTCCGCTTTCCTTGCAGCCGAAACAATGATAGTATTGTCGTGTTTGATTAACGGAAAAAGAGGGGGTCTTTTCGGAATGGAAGGGACACAGGCCTTTGTAGCCACCGCCGTGTTTCTGCAGGGTTACATGTTCACCGATTATCTCAATAATGTCGGCGGCATCTTTAACTAATTGGGCGGAATTATTGTCAAAGGTGGTCATGAATAAGCAACCTGGCGTTTAATAGCCTAAAATTTAAAGATGAATTTTACTCTTTCCTTTATTGGGGTAGAAGTCAAGCAAAAAGCAGGGGTAGGATAGGTTGGCATGGAAGATTTCACGAAATTTCTTGATTTTGAAATCAAAAAAGAATTGGCAGACCGGTATTTTGGTTTTCGTAAGCTCATTGAAGAGGACAAAATGGCTCTGGCCCGCAATATCCGCCATTCCAGCCAGACAGTGGGCAACAGGATTGTTCTTAATCTTACCAGGCTTTATATTCTTCTTCGGGATGATGAGTTGATCCGTCTTTTTCTCCAATTAGCCGGGCTGGGGGAAAGGTTTTTCTTCGATCCTTATATCCTTACCTCTCCCACGATCAGAGCCCGGGTTTTTGATGGAGTTCGCACCCGGGGGCTCACTGCCGCCGGTCGTTTTAAGAATATGTTGGCCGACACCTATGAGGCCCTTGAGTCTGATGTAGCTGAATATAGGTCGAAGCTGGCTGCTCTGGTTGATAGTCAGGAGGTTATCGAGGAAGAGATTAAAATTTTTTACCGCAAAAATGATATAGGCGCTATCATGGGCTTTTTGCGGGCCATGGACAGTGGTGCCGGCAGTAGCAGTGGTATTGAGGGTGGTTTAGTTTCCGGCTATGCCGAAAGCATGGAGAAAAAGATGCGGGTTATGCCACCGCCGGCGGTGGAGGATGACTTGCCAATTCTGCCTCCCTTGACTCCTCTGTCCCAGATAAAGAAAGAACTGAAAAAACTGGCGGAAGTGGCTTTTGATCAGCAAAAGGGAGACAGGTTCTTATAAATGGAAGCAAATTTTTCCACCATCTATTTTGCCTTAATCGCTATTATTGCCGGCCTGACCATGCTGGTCGTCGGAGGCGAGCTCTTGGTAGCAGGGGCTGTTCGTCTGGCCCGGCGCCTGGGAATGAGCTCTCTGGTTATTGGTCTTACTGTGGTTGCCTTCGGCACCTCTACTCCGGAGCTCTTTGTCAGCCTGTCAGCCAATCTGCAGAATCAGCCGGATATTATGGTGGGTAATGTGGTGGGCAGTAATATCGCCAATGTCGGTCTGATCCTTGGCTGTTGCGCCCTTGTCCGCCCCCTGGGCGCGTCTTTTACTTTTATCGCCAATGAGCTTGCCTGGGTACTGGCGGCAAGTCTGGCCCTGGTTGCTTTTGTCTGGCTCGGTTTTTTTGGTCGTGGGGCTGGTCTCTTATTTGTCGTGGCACTCATCCTTTTTACTTTTGTCTCTGTCCGTAGCGGGAGGTCTGCCGGGAACGGGGAAGAGAAAGAAGGGGGATCCAACCTGACGGCCTTATGTTATTGCCTGGCTGGTTTTGTTTTTCTTGCCTATGGCTCCAATGTTTTTATCAAGGGTGCGGTGGACATGGCCCTGTATTTTAAGGTGTCAAGTCTGGTAATCGGATTGACCATGGCAGCGGTGGGGACTTCGTTGCCGGAGCTTGCGGCCTCTATTTCTGCCGGTCGGCGTGGTGAGTCCGGGTTATTGCTGGGAAATATAGTTGGCAGTAATCTGTTTAATCTGCTCATGGTTCTCGGGGTGGCCGGCCTGGTTAAGCCCTTTGCCCTGCAGTCGGTTCTGTTGGTCAGGGATCTGCCGGTGATGATATTATTCTCGGTGGTTCTGGCCTCTTTGCTGTATTTTCGGGGTAAGATTCAGCGTTGGCATGGCCTGATGTTACTTGCTACCTACGGTGGTTATATTTTTCTGCTTAAATGAGGTCTTTGATCAAATTAAGGATTGATGGGGAATAATGGAAAATAAATATAATGAAAAAGAGGCAGCAGCCTATATTGAACGTTATCCTGAGCAGCCGCCGGAGCTGGCCCTCAGGGTTTATACCTCCCGGCTTATCGGCCGGGAAGAGGACCTGGTTCTCCATGGTGGCGGTAACACTTCGGTAAAATGCCAGGTTGAGGATATCTTAGGAGAGGCGCGGCCGGTTATTTTTGTCAAGGGCAGTGGCTGGGATCTTGGTGAAATTGAGCCGGAAGGACACCCCGGTCTGGAGCTTGCCTGGCTCCGTAAGCTGCGGGCCCTGGACAGCCTCAGTGATGAGGAGATGGTTAATCAATTCCGTACCCATCTCCTGGATTCCTCTTCTCCCAACCCTTCCATTGAAACCCTGGTCCATACCTTTCTTCCCCATGCCTTTATTGACCATACCCATGCCGATGCCATTGTCACCCTGACCAATATTGATAATTGCCAGCAGATAATCCAGGAGGCCCTGGGGCCGAAGGTGGGGATTCTGCCTTTTATCATGCCCGGCTTTCCCCTGGCCCTGGCGGTGATTGATCTTTATGAGAAGAACCCGGATATGGAATGCCTGATCCTGCGTAATCACGGGATCTTTACCTTTGGGGATGACGCCCGAACCTCCTATGAGCGGATGATCCATTATGTCAGTCTGGCCGAAGAGTATATTGACCGGGCAAACAGCAAATACCAGCCGCTCTTTGTCAGCCCGAAGGAACAGGTTGATCCGGCCGGGCTTATGCCATTATTGCGTGGTCAGTACGGATCACAGGGGCCGGATATCTTTTTTCAGCTCCACCTGCGCCAGAACGAAGAAGTCCTGGCGGCTTTGGCCCGGGAGGATGCCCGTCAGCTTTTCAGCTCCGGGGTTTTAACCCCGGACCATGTTATCCGGACCAAAAATTATCCGCTTTTTCTCGATCTTGCCGGGGTAGGAGAGGATGATCTGCCAGGGTTTATTGCTGATGAGTTTAAGGCCTATGGTCAGCGTTATGGTCAGTATTTTGCAGACCAGGTAGCGGCTCGGAACCTTGAGCTGGTCAAGCTTGACCCACTGCCCCGGGTGATTCTGGTGCCGGGGCTCGGGGTTATCACTGCCGGTGGCAGCCCGGGGGCTGCTTCTGCGGTTGCTGATATTGCCGAGCATACCATTCGGACCAAGGTTCGCGGTCTGGCAATTGCCCCCTATGCTGAACTGAGGGAATCATTCATCTTTGATATGGAGTATTGGAGCCTTGAACAGGCAAAACTTGGTGGCAGGCCTGCTAAGGCCCTGGCCGGCCGGGTGGCCCTTGTCACCGGTGGCGGTGGAGCCATTGCCTGTGGAATCGGTCGACAGCTGCTGGCAGCCGGAGCCCGGGTTTTTCTAACCGATATTGACGAGACCCGTCTTGATCAGGTCCGGCAGCAGCTGGTTGATGAATTTAATGAGGCCATGGTTTCGAGCCTGGTGATGGATGTCTGTGATCCTGATTCGGTACGCCTCGGGCTGGATAGTCTGGTTGTCCAGGCTGGTGGCCTTGATATTCTGGTTCCTAATGCCGGGGTTGCCCATGTTGCCCGGCTGGAGGATCTTGCCGACGAGAGTATGCGTAAGGTGATTGATGTTAATCTCATGGGGGTTTTTCAGGTGATCAAGGCGGCGATTCCTATTTTTCGGGCCCAGGGCTTTGGTGGTCAGATAATAATTAACAGCTCCAAGAATGTTTTTGCCCCGGGTGCTGCCTTTGGTGCTTACAGCGCGTCCAAGGCCGGCGCCCACCAATTGGGTAAGGTTGCGGCCATGGAGCTTGCGGAAA
The DNA here is from genome assembly GCA_964653055.1 of uncultured Desulfobulbia bacterium. Classification (GTDB taxonomy): domain Bacteria; phylum Desulfobacterota; class Desulfobulbia; order Desulfobulbales; family SURF-16; genus CAZZCA01. The sequence continues at coordinate 62,776 of CAZZCA010000002.1, forward strand.
TTGATGTGCGGGTAAATATGATTAATCCGGACGCCATTTTTAATGACCAGGATGTTTCTTCCGGCCTGTGGGATGTTATTGGTCCGGATCGGATGAAGTCCCGTAATCTTGATCCGGCAGGTCTTAAGGAATATTATCGTCAGCGTAATCTGCTCAAGGCAGAAGTGCTGGCAGATCATGTTGGTCATGGGGTGGTCTTTTTTGCCAGCGGCCTGACCCCCACCACCGGTGCGACTTTGCCGGTTGATGGCGGGGTGGCTGCTGCTTTCCCCCGGTAATTGGCGTATTTGATTTTGGATGAATTAATCAGTTCAGGAGTAAGGATATAATGGCAGAGATTAAAAGTACCATGGATATGGTTATGGAGCGGGCGGCCCGAATGGAGGCGACCTCTTCGGATGTGAAAACAGGCGGTGGTGAGACGGAACGGCTGGGGATGCGGGCTGCTGCCGCTTTTCTTCGCCAGGAGCAGGATCTTGCCTCAGCCCTTGGTCAATGTGCGTCGGTGGATCAGACGCTTTTCCGCGGGGGGGCGGCCCAAGCCCTTTTGCGTAATATCGTCCTGCCCCGGGATAAAGACGATAAGGCTGATATTGAAAGGGCGATGCAGGGTCTTTTGGACCTTGGCCAGGATGGACAGCTGGATGACCTGACCGCCATTGTCGGTGAGATTAAGACCATTGTTGACCGGTTTCTTGACCACCGTGATCAGCTTCGCCAGCAGCTGGAAGATCAGTTTGCCCAGCAGATGGCTATGATGGGCGGGGCCGGTGCCGAGGGAATGGCCGGCGCCGGTGCTGCTGCCGGTCTTCCTCCGGATCGGCATCCTAAATTTGCTGAAGAATGGATCAAGCTGAAGGATCAGCTTAACGAACAATACAATCAGGCTATGGCTCAGCATAAGACACTGGTGGAGCATCGGCTGGCTAATCCGGCCTGATGACTTCCATAAATTTACAGCTCTGCCTTGATGATGAGGAAGGGGGATCCTGGCCTCTGATTGCGGGTCTGTTGCAGCAATGGTGTCAACGGCACAGTATCGGTGGATATGATCCTTCTTTGCCGGACCCTGCTGTTGCCTGCTGGCTATTGAGCCTGACCACCAGCCAGAATGATATTCTGTCATTGACCAATGATCTTTATGCCCTCCTTTATGATCAGGGGGTTAACTTGGAGATAGATTTTGCCGACCAAGGAGAATAACCTGGCCCTTGAACGCTTGCGCAGGTCCATGTCCCGCCGCAACCTGGACGCCATTTTGGTCAGCCAGCCGGAAAACCGTCGTTATGTCAGTGGTTTTTCAGCGGTTGATTCGTCCATTGCCGAGTCTTCCGGGGTTTTGCTCATTCCGCGCCGGGGTCAGCCCTTTCTTCTTACTGATTCCCGTTTTGAGCTCCATGCCCGGGCTGAGGCAGCTGGCTTTGAGGTTCTTCTTTACCCTAAGGGGTTGCTGGCCCTGCTTGGGAAAATATTGCCCGATCTCCAGATCCGGCATCTTGGGTTTGAAAGTGAGTATAGCCTTCATGCTGTGGTTAAGCGGATGGAAGAGCTTCTGGCTCCAGTTGAACTGGTCCCCCTGGTGGGGCTGGTGGAGAAGATGCGGGACCAGAAAGAAGAGGAAGAACTTGGGGCCATTGAGCGGTCGGTTCAGCTTAATGAGCAGGTTTTTGCCGAGGTTTATCAGGATCTGGCTCCTGGTCAGACCGAGGTTGAGGTGGCTCTTAAAATTGAATCAGCCATGCGCATGGCTGGGGCGGAGCGTCCGTCTTTTGATACCATTGTTGCTGCCGGGCCCAATGGTGCCATGCCCCATGCGGTTCCATCCTCCCGGCCCATCAGGGAGGGTGAGCCAGTGGTAATTGATATGGGCCTGGTTCTTGATGGTTATTGTTCTGATATGACCAGAACGGTGGTTCTGGGCAGGGTTGATTCCCGGACCAGAGAACGTTTCCGTCTGGTGCGACGATCCCAGCTGGCAGGTTTGGCCATGGTCAGGGCCGGAGTAAAAGCCCGGGATGTTGATCTGGCGGCCCGTCAGGTTCTGGAAGAAGGTGGTCTGGCTGATTATTTTACCCATGGCCTTGGGCATGGGGTGGGTCTGGCTGTTCATGAAGCGCCGTCCCTTAATCGGCGCAGTAGGCGCAAATTGAAAACAGGTCAGGTGGTAACGGTGGAGCCGGGAATTTATATTCCCCATTGGGGCGGCATCCGCCTGGAAAATATGGTGGTTGTCGGCAAGGACGGTTGCCGCGAGCTTAATCGTGATACCACCTTTCTGGATCTTTAGTGGTTTTCTCGGCATGATTGCCAGATCTGCCTTTATTGCCACGGTGATCAGTCGGCTTAAGCAATTACCGGTTAATCATCATATTGACCTGCGCCCCTATAAACGGGATCGTTCGGTGTTGATCGTCAAGGAAAGTGAAGAGATGTTTCTGGTGGTGGAAGAGGGTTTTATCAGTCGTCGTTTTCAGGTCCCGGCGGCCAAGTTGCGTAAGACCTTGAAAACTCTTCTTAAAAGAGAGTTTCCCCGTAGCCGCCAGATCAGGCTTTATCAGATGGGCCTGTATGAGAATTAAAATTTAATAATTGAAATAAATTAATGAGGAGTGAGATGAAGATTACAGGAATTGTACTGGCAGCATTTATGTTTTTTGGGATCAAGGTCGGCTTTGCCGGTGACCAGGAGCTGGACCAGGGGCTTTATGCCAGAATTGTCACCAGCCGGGGTGAAATTATCTGTCGGTTGGAGATGGATAAAACACCCCTGACTGTGGCTAATTTTGCCGGTTTGGCTGAAGGAAGCAAAGACTCCAATAAGGGCAAGGGGGTTCGTTTTTATGATGGCCTGGTTTTTCACCGGGTTATCCCTAATTTCATGATCCAGGGCGGCTGCCCGCAAGGGACCGGTACTGGTGAACCTGGATATCGTTTCCCTGACGAGATCGTTGCCAGCCTGAAGCATGATGGCCCCGGGGTTCTGTCCATGGCCAATGCCGGACCCGGCACCAATGGCAGCCAGTTCTTTATTACCCATAAGGCCACCCCCTGGCTTGATGGCAAGCATACGGTTTTTGGCCGGGTGGTTGTGGGCCAGCAGGTGGTTGATGCGGTTCGTAAGGGTGATGAGATCACCAGGGTGGAGATCCTCCGAATCGGTGCAGCGGCAAAGTCCTTTAAGAGCGATCAGCAGGCTTTTGATCAATTATTGTCTGGAATTAAGGCAAAAAAACAGGCTGAATCCCAGACCCGGCAGAAACGGCAGCAGGTTGAGGTAGACAAGAGATGGCCAGGGGCCGTTACCACAGAATCAGGCCTGATGTATGTGGTGACAAAAAAAGGTGACGGCGCCGGGACCCCGGCCCGTGGAGCCATGGTTTCTGCCCATTATACCGGTAAGCTTCTTAATGGTCGCAAATTTGACAGTTCTCTTGATCGGGGTAAGCCCTTTCGTTTTTCAGTGGGACAGGGCCGGGTGATTGCCGGTTGGGATGAGGCCTTTCTTGCCATGGAAAAAGGGGAGAAGAGAACTTTGATCATCCCGGCAAACCTGGCCTATGGTTCCCGGGGGGCTGGCGGGGTTATTCCACCAGGCGCCACCCTGGTTTTTGATGTTGAGCTTCTTGATTTTTAGGCTGGCAGCATTCTGTACAGGGGGCAGTCCGTGCAGTGGGGAGAGGTCTTTTTGCAGAAGTCTTTCCCCAGACAGACTAAAAGAGCGTGGAACTCGTTGAATAAGCTGCTGTCAGCGGCAAGGCGATCCATGAACAGGTCCTGGATCTCCTGATAATCGGCATCATCGTTGATCAGGTCATGGCGGAGCAGGATCCGGTGGGTGTAAGCGTCCACCACAAAGATTGGTTTGTGGGCGGCGTAGAGAAGAATGGAGTCTGCTGTTTCCGGGCCAATGCCTTTTACCGACAGTAGTTTTTCCCGCAGGGTCCAGAGGTCCTGGTCGAGAAAATCATTGATTCCCCTCCCCTCTTCTGCTTCGTTTCTGAGCATGGCCAGCAGGTTCTTTAAGCGTTTTGCCTTGAGATTATAATATCCAGCCGGTCTGATTCGGTCCGCCAGGGACTCTATGGGTAATTGGTCCAGGGTTGTCGGTTCAAGAAGGTTGTCGGCTTTCAGGCTGGTAATTGCCCGGCTGACATTCTGCCAATTGGTGTTCTGGGTGAGAATGGCCCCCACCATGATTTCAAATGGTGAGTCCCCCGGCCACCAGTGCTGGGGCCCGAAAAAATCGTAGAGGCTCTGGTAGATTTCTTCAAGATCAGTCGTCACGGACAAAGACCAGGTAGATGATAATGGCAATGGCGATAACCCCCACCATGGTAAGAGGCCAGACCTTGTCCAGCTGCAGCTCATTATTGATGATGAGATTCTTGCTGTAGGAGCTGCCGGAAAAGAGCCAGAGGCCAAAGGCGAGGGCGGTGACGGCAAGTTTGCTGATGGCCTGGGTATAGAGCCACCACAGGATCAGAACGGAAACCGGAACCATGAACCAGGGGTTGAAAAAAAGCCCCTGGAGATCAACTTCCCGGAGCTGGACCGGGATCTGGGTCTGGTTGAAGAAATCGATAACCGGATTTATTAAATCAAGCATATCTCCTCTTTAACGGGAAGCGGTCTGGCCCCTATTTATTGGCCTTACCGCAACCGCCGATATCAATGGCGTTTTTGTAAACCTTGATTGCGCAATAGGACCCGCACATGGAACAGGCATCACCCTTATAGGAATTACCCTCTTCCCGGTAGCGCTGGGCCTTTTCCGGGTCCATGGACAGGTCGATCTGTCCTTTCCAGTCTAGTTGATTCCGGCATTTGGCCATGGCAATGTCTTTATCCAGGGCACCGGGCAGGCCTCTGGCTATATCAGCGGCGTGGGCGGCTATGCGGGAAGCAATGACCCCTTCCCTGACATCATCTGACGAGGGTAGTTTCAGGTGCTCGGCCGGGGTAACATAACAGAGATAGTCGGCACCGGCGGCAGCGGCAATGGCTCCACCGATGGCACCGGTGATATGGTCATAACCCGGGGCAATATCGGTTACCAGGGGTCCGAGGACATAAAAAGGAGCGCCGTGGCATAATCGTTTCTGCAGCAGCATATTGGCCTGGATCTGATCCATGGGCATATGGCCCGGACCTTCAATGATTACCTGAATCCCGGCCTCCCATGCCCGCTGGGTAAGTTCGCCCAGGTGGATTAATTCCTGAACCTGACCCCGGTCGGTGGCATCGGCAAGACAGCCGGGACGGAGACCGTCCCCCAGACTGATGGTAACCTCGTGCTCTTTGAGGATGGCCAGGATCTGGTCAAAATGCTCATAAAAAGGGTTTTCCTTCTTGTTGGCGCTCATCCATTCAATGGTAAAAGATCCCCCCCGACTTACTACCCCCATCAGACGCTTGTGGTTACGGATCCGGTCCATGGAGTCACGGGTGAGGCCGCAATGGATGGTCATGAAGTCAACCCCGTCAATTGCCTGCTGTTCAATGGTGGAGAGCAGCTGGTCAACGGTGACATCGGCGATTTCTTTTTTGTTTTTTTCAACCACCTCGGCAACGGTCTGATAAATCGGGACTGTTCCCAGGGGAATGGGACATTGTTTGAGGATGCCGCGGCGGATCTCGTTGAGGTTCTCTCCCAGGCTGAGGTCCATTACGGTGTCGGCACCGGCCTTGAGACAGACATCAAGTTTGTCAAGTTCCTGGTCCAGGCCAGGCATGTCTTTGGAGGCGCCGATATTGGCATTGACCTTGACGGATGTGCCTTTACCCACCGCCATGATCCGCTCAAAGTCATGATTATTGTTTTTGGGAATGGCGATTATTCCCTGGGCTACACCGTCCATAAGCTCGGCGGTGCTGATGCCTTCATTGGCAGCGCATGCTTCAAAAATGGGGGTAACCTTGCCGTTTATCGCATCTTCACGAATACTCATTTAAATATTCTCCATGGCGACATTAATCCGCCCTTATAATTATTTACTGAAAGCTATTTATTAAAATAAACAAAAAATAATACCAACGACCATGGTTCGATGCAACTTAATCCTGAACTTAAATTATGATGCCAGGCAAAAAGCTGGTCATGTGATGGTTGACAGGATGGACTTGATGCTTATTTTTGTAGCTGACTATAAGAAAAACAGGAAGCCGGCTGCTTTAAATGACAGATCTGTTGCCTGCTTTAAGGAAAAAGATATGGAGAAATTAACATGAGTGACAAGGTGGAGACCAGAGAGTTTCAGGCGGAAGTAAAAAAGCTATTGGATATAGTAATTCATTCCCTGTACACGGAAAAAGATATTTTCCTGCGGGAGTTGATTTCCAACGGGGCCGATGCCCTGGAAAAATTTCGTCACCAGAAATTACTGGAAGATGATGTTTTTGATCCGGAAGCTGCCCTGGAGATCAATATCCGGTTTGATGAAGATGAAAAAACCCTGACCGTTATCGACTCCGGGATCGGCATGACCAGAGAGGAGCTGGAGCATAACCTGGGTACCATCGCCCATTCCGGTTCCAAGACCTTTTTTACCGCCCTGGAAGAGGGTGCCCGGCAGGATGTGAACCTCATTGGTCAGTTCGGCGTTGGTTTTTACGCCGCCTTTATGGTTGCCCAAAAGGTAAGGGTGCAGTCCCGGTCTTATCGTCCTGATGCCGAAGGTTATGAATGGAGTTCTGAAGGGGCTGGCAGTTATTCTCTGGCTCCGGCGGATGGCCTGCACCGGGGAACCAAGATTATCCTCGAATTAAAAGATGAGGCAGCGGAATATGCCAGTGAGCATGCCATTAAAGAAATTATCAAGCGTTATTCCAATTTTGTCAGCTTCCCCATCAAGGTTGCCGGGGAAGAGGTTAATACGGTTCAGGCAGTCTGGGCCCGGAGTAAGAGCGAGATAAGTGATGATGAGTATAATGAATTTTATAAATTCATCGGTAATGCCTTTGATGAGCCCATCAGCAGACTCCATTTCAGTGTAGATGCTCCTCTGGCCATTAAGTCTCTTCTTTTTGTCCCCACCGAGAATATGGAGCTCATGGGGTTTGGTCGCACCGAACCAGGAGTCAGTCTTTATTGTCAGCGGGTTCTGATTGAGCAGCACTCGAAGAATATCCTGCCGGAATGGCTACGCTTTCTTAAGGGGGTAATTGACGCGGAAGACCTGCCCTTGAATATATCCCGGCAGGCTCTGCAGGATAATGCCCTGGTTACCAAGATCAACAAGATCATCACCAGCCGGTTTCTTAAATTCTTAGATGAGCAGTCTCAAAAAGAACCGGAAGATTATGCCACTTTCTGGCGGACTTTTGGTCTTTTCCTTAAAGAGGGGGCAACTTCTGATTTTACCCATCGGGATGCCCTGTCCAAATTAATGCGTTTTGAGTCGTCAGCAGCTGATGACGGCGAGCTGGTTTCCCTGGCTGAGTATGTGGAGAGAATGGGGGAAAAGCAGGAGGCGATTTATTATATCAACGGTCCCAGTCGCCAGGCTATTGAGACCGGTCCCTATTTTGAGACTTTTAAGCGGCGTAATATCGAGATTCTCTATACCATGGAGCCCATTGACGATTTTGTCTTTTCTCACCTGGGCGAGTTTGACGGTAAAAAACTGGTTTCAGCCGACCGGGCTGATCTTAAGCTGCCGGAAACAACGGAGACCACAGACGAGGCTGAAGAGAAGACGGGTGAGAGCCTGGAGCAGCCGGTGGCCGAGTCCCTGGTAAAATGGGTGGCTGAGGTTCTGGGGGATAAGGTCAAAGAGGTGACTATTTCCACCCGCCTGGTGGACAGCCCGGCAATTATTGTTAATCCGGACGGCATGTTCAGCTCCAGCATGGAAAGGGTGATGCGGGCCACTAATCAGGAACACCAGATTACCAGCAAAAACCTGGAGATTAATACCTCTCATTCCTTGATCACGGGACTGGCTGATATGCGGATCAGTGATGAGGATTTCGCCCGTAATGTGGTGGAGCAGGTTTATGATAATGCCATGATCCAGGCCGGGCTGATGATTGAGCCCCGGGAGATGGTGGATCGGATTTATAAGGTGCTGGAGCGCTCGCTGCAAAAATAAGTTTCCAGCATATTTACCTGAAATCGATAAAAGCCGGACAGATTATCTATCTGCCCGGCTTTTTGGCGTTTTTGCTATTTTCACCCAGAGTCGGCAGGCCCTCTTCTAAGGGTTTCCCTGGTGCCCTCTTAAGGGTAACCCTTGTGTTGAATGTTGACTAACCTGTTGTAATTATGGAGAAACCTTGTTGAATACTTTAGCTGGAAGTGTTAATTAAAATAAAGCTAAAACAAGTTGAATTTCTTTTGCATGCCTTAGCCTGATCCTGGTGTTGTGGATTTTTCTGTGTAAGGGGCTGGTCATGGTTGTGAATTAACGATATCTGGGAGAAAAAATCTGTGGCAGATCAGACATTGGATAACGACCGTTTGTGGATGAGCGGTAATGAGGCCCTGGCCCTTGGGGCATTTGAGGCTGGAGTAAAGGTTGCTTCCGGTTACCCCGGAACCCCGTCCACCGAGGTGATGGAAAACCTGTGCACCTATGATGGGGTATATACGGAATGGGCACCCAACGAAAAGGTTGGATTAGAGGTAGCCATTGGAGCTGCTTTTACCGGTGCCCGGGCCCTGGCCACCATGAAGCATGTGGGAATGAATGTGGCGGCTGATCCCTTGTTTACCGTGTCATATACCGGGATTAAGGGTGGATTGGTGATAATTGTCGCTGATGATCCTTCCATGCATAGCTCCCAGAATGAACAGGACAGCCGTAATTATGCTATGGCAGCCAAGATGCCCATGTTGGAACCGGCTGATCCGGCAGAAGCGAGGCATTTTGTCAAACTGGCCTTTGCCATCAGTGAAGAATTTGATACGCCGGTTCTGGTTCGTAGCTGCACCCGGGTTGCCCATGTCAAGGGTGTGGTTGGTCCCCGGGTTGAGCCCTATATTGCAGAGAATGAGCCTGATATTATCAGAGACCCGGCCAAACTGGTCATGCTGCCGGCAAATGCCCGGCAGCGTCGTCTTTTTCTTGCTGAGCGTCAGCAGAGGTTGGAGTCTTTTGCTGAATCCTTTGAGGAAAATCGACTGGCAGGAGGAGAAAAGGCAACCATCGGTGTAATTGCTGCCGGAACATCCTATCTTTATGCCCGGGAGGCGTTGCCGGATGCATCTTTTTTGAAACTTGCCATGGTTAATCCCCTGCCTTTTGCCCAAATTGCTGATTTTGCTGCCAGGGTTGATAAGCTCTATGTGGTGGAAGACCTGGACCCCTTTATTGAGATCCAGCTTAAGGCCCGGGGAATTGAATGTGTGGGTAAGGACCGGGTGCCGGCCATTGGTGAATTAAACCCCGGCCTAGTTCGAGAGGCTGTTACTGGTGAAAAGGCAGAACTTCTGCCGGCAATAACCGACCTGCCTCCCAGGCCGCCCAATATGTGCGCTGGCTGCCCCCATCGTGGTCTTTTCCATAACCTGGCCCGACTAAAGGTCTTTGTCTCCGGAGATATCGGTTGTTATACTCTGGGCTTTCTGCCCCCTCTTTTTGCCATGGATAGTTGTGTCTGCATGGGAGCAAGTATCGGGGTGGCCCATGGAATGAGTAAGGCTCTGGGTGAGAAGGGCGAGGGTAAAATAGTCGGGGTTCTTGGTGATTCAACCTTTGTTCATTCCGGGATCACCGGTCTGATAAATATGGTTTATAATAAATCCTACGCCACGGTTATTATCCTGGATAACAGGATCACTGCCATGACCGGTCATCAGGAGAATCCTGCCTCCGGGGCTACCATTAAGGGTGAGCCGGCCAATGCCATTGATTTTGAGCAATTATGCCGGGCCTGTGGGGTTGAACATGTACGAACTGTTAACCCCCATGATATCAAGGGAAGTTATGAGGTGCTCAAAGAAGAGATCGAACGGCCGGAACCTTCGGTGGTCATAACCCGTTTCCCCTGTGTGTTGATCCCGGAGGAACGTAAACGGAAAAAGACACCTTACCAGGTTAGCCTCGACAAATGTACTGGCTGTTCCGCCTGTTTGAAGATAGGTTGTCCGGCCATCAGCTGGACAGCTCTGTCACCGCAACAGGCTCTTGCCCTTGGCAAGAAGAAAAAACAGAAAGGTCATGCGGTGATCGATCAGGTTATGTGTATAGGGTGTGATCAATGTGTGGCTCTGTGTAAGTTTGAGGCCATTGGCAGCAGGGAGGAGAAATAATGGAGCGGGGAAATATTTTATTTTGCGGGGTTGGCGGCCAGGGGATTTTGCTGGCAAGTGAGCTCACCGCCTATTCATTATTGAGTGCCGGCGCTGATGTCAAAAAAAGCGAGGTCCATGGCATGGCTCAGCGGGGAGGATCGGTTGAGGCCCATCTTCGTTTTGGCCCAAAGGTTTATTCGCCGCTTATTGAGATGGGAACGGTTGATTTTCTGGTTTCTTTTGAATTAATGGAGGCGGCTCGTTATCTTCCTTATTTGAATAAGGACAGCAAGGTGGTGGTTAATTCCCAGCGAATTTTTCCGCCCCCGGTGGCCACTGGCAAGTTGCCTTATCCGGATGATTGCCTTGATCGTCTTACCAGTCAGGGTATAGAGGTTAATCAGGTTGATGGTTTTGACCTTGCCGGTGAAGCGGGGAATGTCAAGGCAGCTAATGTAGTTCTGGTTGGTGCCCTGTCAGCGCATATGAATGTTGATTCAACGGTGTTTATTGATGTTATCAAAACCCGGTTCCCCCAGAAGATTCAGGGTCTTAATATTAAGGCTTTTGAGGCTGGTCGTCAGGCTATGCAGCAAAGATAAGTAATTATAAGGCAGGAAAAGACAATGATCTGGAATGAAGAGTATGAAACCATGCCCCGGGAAGATCTGGAAAAACTTCAGCTTGCCCGGCTTCAGGCTCAGGTGGAAAGGGTTTATGCCACGGTTCCCTATTACCGTAATAAGATGGATGTGGCAGGAGTTGGGCCGGAAGATATTAAAGTATTATCTGATATCAGTAAGTTGCCCTATACTACCAAGGAAGATCTTCGCAAGAATTATCCTTTTGGCCTGTTCACCGTCCCCCTGGAGCGGGTGGTCCGGATTCATGCATCCTCCGGTACTACTGGTCAGCCCACGGTGGTAGGTTATACCAAGCGAGATATCAAATTATGGGCTGAGTTGATGAGCCGAACCCTGACTGCTGCCGGGGTACGGCGCAGTGATGTGGTGCATAATGCCTATGGTTACGGTCTGTTTACCGGTGGTCTTGGGGCCCATTACGGGGCTGAAAATATCGGGGCCTCGGTGATACCCATCTCCGGCGGGAACACCAAGCGCCAGATCACCATTATGCGGGATTTTGGCTCCACTGTTCTTCTTGCCACTCCTTCCTATACCTTGAATATGGTTGAGGCCATGGAGGATATGGGGGTTGACCCGAGCACCCTGAACCTGCGGGTTGGAATTTTCGGGGCCGAGCCCTGGAGCGAGAAGATGCGGGAGGAGATTGAATGTCGCCTGGGGATCAAGGCCATTGATATTTATGGTTTAAGTGAAATTATCGGGCCTGGGGTTGCTGCTGAATGTGAAGAAGAGCAGAAGGGTCTGCACATTTTTGAAGATCATTTCCTGCCGGAGATTGTTGACCGGAATAGTCTGGATCCGGTTGCCCTTGGCGAAAAGGGCGAGCTGGTATTTACCACCCTGACCAAAGAGGCCTTTCCGGTTATTCGTTATCGAACCAAGGATATCTCGCGATTGATGACGGAGGTTTGTAGCTGTGGCCGGACTTTTTATCGAATGCCCAAGGTCACCGGCCGCACAGATGATATGATGATTATCAGGGGTGTTAATGTCTTCCCCTCCCAGATCGAAGAGGTCCTCATGGGGGTTGCCGGAGTGGAGCCTCATTACCAGATTATTGTTACCCGGGACGGGAATCTTGATTCCATGGAAGTGCAGGCCGAGGCCAGTGATTCGGTGGCTGAAGCTGATCGGGATGGCTTAAGCCGTAGGATTCAGACCGAAATAAAAGACCTGTTGGGAGTTTCCAGTAAGGTTGCCATTGTTGATCCTCGGGCTGTCCAGCGCAGTGAGGGTAAGGCCCAGCGGGTTATTGACAATAGAGAAATTTAAGGCAGGAGATTGCGATGAAGGTTGAGCAGGTTGCCGTTTTCCTGGAGAATAAATCAGGTCGTCTGGCTGAAATCAGCCAGGTCCTGCAAACCGGTGGGATCAATATTTTCGGTCTGTCTCTGGCAGATACCGTTGATTTTGGAATCCTGCGCCTGGTGGTCAGTGAGCCTGACCGTGCCGTTTCTCTGCTGAAGGAAGAAGGCTTTACCGTTAGCTCGAATGAGGTGGTGGCTGCGGAGGTGAGTGATCAGCCCGGTGGCCTTAACCGTATTTTACAGATCATTAAGGATCAGGGGTTGAATCTTGAGTACATGTATCATTGTACCAGTAAGTCAACTAGTGTTGCCCGGATGATATTTCGTTTTGAAGAACCGGATCAGGCTGGCGATATTCTTCGGCAGTCCGGGGTTATTGTTCTCCAAGCGCAGGATATATACTCAAATCAGTGAATGTTGTTTTAATAAAGGTAGTAAAAATCATACTAAGGAGGAAAAAATGAAGCGTTTTGTTGCCCTGATTATGGCTGGATTGTTTTTTTGTTTGACCGTGGCCCCGGCTGCCATGGCTAAGACAATAAAGGTTGGCGCTATTTTGGCGGTAACCGGAGGAGCATCTTTTCTTGGTGGCCCTGAGTCTCGGACCATTGAGATGTTGGCGGATGAGTTAAATGCCGCCGGTGGTATCAATGGCAATAAAATAGAGCTTATTATCAAGGATTCCGGTGCCAATCCGGAAAAGGCTATTTCTTTTGCCAAGCAGCTTATTGAAGAAGAGCAGGTTTTTGCCATTATTGGTCCTTCCACCAGTGGTGAGACTATGAAGCTGAAAAAGATCTGCGAATCTAATAAGACCATCCTGCTGTCCTGTGGTGCGGCTGAGGTTATTGTAAACCCGGTTGCCAGATATGTTTTTAAGACTCCCCAGAAAGATTCCTTTGCCGCCAAGAAGATCTTTATGGTGATGAATGAGCTGGGGATTACCAAGGTTGCTGTGATGGCTGGTAATACTGGCTTTGGTAAAGCTGGTAAGAGTCAGCTGCTGAAGATTGCCCCTGAGTTCGGGATCGAGGTTGTGGCCACTGAGGTTTATGACAAAAAATCAACTGATCTCAGTGCGGTCGTTGCCAAACTGCGGTCCAATAAAGACATCCAGGCGGTTGTTAACTGGTCTATTGTACCGGCTCAGGCGATCCTGGCAAAGAACATGCGTCAGGCCGGCTGGGATGTGCCCTTGTTCCAGAGTCATGGCTTTGGCAATATTAAATATGTAGAGGCCGCAGGTGCGGCAGCGGAAGGTATCATCTTTCCGGCCGGTCGTCTGCTGGTGAGCGATGCCCTGCCGGACAGCAACCCTCAGAAAGCGGTTCTGAACCAGTATAAGCATGCCTATGAGGAGCGTTTTAAAGAGCCGGCCTCCACCTTTGGTGGTCATGGTTATGATGCTTTCAAAATTCTCTGCCGGGCCATTGATGAGGCTGGTGCTGATCGGGAGAAAGTTCGGGATGCCATTGAAAATATGAAGGGTTTTGTCGGTACCGGTGGTGTTTTTAATTTCAGCCCGGCTGACCATAATGGTCTCGGCATTGATGCCTTTACCATGGTAACGGTTAAAGACGGGAAGTTTACCCTTTATAAAAAATAGGTCTTTCTAAGTAAGAGAAAAATCTATTGGACAAACTGGGGCGAAGCCGGTGGCGGTTCGTCCCAGTCCTTTTACCTGGGGATTAAAATCTGATGTCTTTTGATCTGTTTTGTCAGTATTTTCTGGCTGGCATAACCTATGGCTCCATTTATGCCGTTGTCGCCATAGGGTTCAATATTATTTATAATACCACCGGTATTATAAATTTTGCCCAAGGCGAATTTGTTATGCTGGGAGGGATGATCGCCATCTCCTTAAATCAGATTCTACCCCTTCCCCTGGCCATTGGCCTGGCTATTATCGCCACCATGATCATCGGTGCCTTGATTGAGATGATTTTTATCCGCTGGTTAGACCAGCCTTCGGTTCTGCGGATGATAATAATCACCATCGGTGTCTCTATTCTGGTGCGGGAGGTTGCTCTTCATGTCTGGGGAGAATCTGTCCGTTCCCTGCCCTATTTTACTGGCAACGAGATTTCGTCGGTGAAGATTCTCGGGGCCTCGGTCTCACCCCAGGTTTTCTGGGTGCTTTCTGCCTGCCTGCTGATTGTGGCCGGGCTCAGTATTTTTTTTAAAAGAATGTCTCTTGGTCATGAGATGCGTGCCTGTTCTGCTAATCGAATGGCTGCCACTCTCTGCGGGATAAATGTTAAAAACATGGTGACCCTTTCCTTTATGCTCAGTGCCGGGATAGGCGCCATGGCCGGCTGTGTGGTCTCGCCCATTACTTATACACTCTACGATATGGGGCCCGGACTTGCGATCAAGGGTTTTACCGTGGCTATTATCGGTGGTCTGGGTAATAGTATGGCGGCGGTGGCTGCCGGTCTGATCCTGGGCCTGATTGAGTCGTTCAGTGTCAGCGTCATGCCCCTGGTCTTTCAGGATGTTATCGCCATTATCATTCTTCTTTTGATTCTTTTTGTCAGGCCGCATGGTATTTTCGGCAATAAAGAAGCTGCGGGTTTGAAGGAGTTTTGATAATCATGCGCCGCTATTTCCCTGTTGTTTTTCTTATTATGCTGGTGGTGTTGGTCCAGCAGCTCACCCAATTGACCGGAACCTCTTATTATCTGACGCAGCTCACCATGAGTGCTTATTATTCTCTGGTGGTGGTGGGGTTATGTCTGGTTATGGGTTATGCCGGCCAGATTTCCATTGGTCATGCTGCATTTTTTGCCATTGGCGGCTATCTGTCTGGGGCTTTGACCTCTTTTAATCTTCTGCCCTGGCAGGAAAATGGGCTGGTGGCTCTGCTGAACAGGGCGGGACTCCTGGTTGCCTCCCTGGACCTTTATGGCGAGTCGCTCCTTACTGTCCATCCCTGGGGGGCCTCTGCTGTTGCCATTATTGTTACCATAATTGTCGCTTTTGCCATTGGAGTGCCGGTGCTCAAGCTGAAGGGGCATTATCTGGCCATGGCTACTCTTGGTTTTGGCATAATTATCTATCGGTTTATTCTGGCTACCCCTTATTTTGGTGAAGCAGACGGTATTTCCGATATTCCGGCCTTTCCCCTTGTCCTTGGTTTTACTATCAGCGGGGATTTCAGTTCTCGGGTCAGTAATTATTATGTTGCCTGGGTTCTGGTGGTTATTGCCATGATTCTTTTGATGAATCTGGTTGATTCCCGGGTTGGACGGGCTCTGCGTGCTATTCATGGTTCCGAGGAGGCTGCCCAGGCCATGGGGGTTGATACTGCCCGCTATAAATTATACACTTTTGTTATCAGTGCCGTCTTGGCTGCCATTGCCGGCATATTTCTTACCCATTATAACGGCGGGATCGGTCCATCCGAGGCCGGTATCATGAAATCGGTTCGTTATGTGGCCCTGGTGGCTGTTGGTGGTATGGCCAGCCTCTGGGGCGCTTTATCCATGGGGATTATTCTTAATTTCATGTCCCTTAGGGGGATGTTCGGTAATTATGATGATGCGGTGTTTGGCGCTATTTTGATTATGATCATGCTCTTTGCCCCGCAAGGACTGCTTGCTCTTCGTTTTAATTTGCGCAGATTATGGCCAGGAGGGCGGGATTAATGGCTCTTCTGGAAATTAATAATCTCTGTCGCA
Source organism: uncultured Desulfobulbia bacterium (assembly GCA_964653055.1). Taxonomy (GTDB): domain Bacteria; phylum Desulfobacterota; class Desulfobulbia; order Desulfobulbales; family SURF-16; genus CAZZCA01. Next base: position 78,644 of record CAZZCA010000002.1, read on the forward strand.
GTTTTGGCGGGCTCAAGGCGGTGAGTGATGTCAGTTTTGCGGTGGAGGAAGGGTCGATTAAGGCGGTGATCGGGCCTAATGGTGCCGGCAAGACGACCCTTTTCAATCTTATTGGCGGGGATCTGCCTTTTCACCGGGGTTCAATTTTATTTGATGGGGCATCGCTACTGGGCCTGCAGCCTTTTGAGATTGCCTCTCTTGGCATGGGTCGTACCTTTCAGAATATTAAGCTTTTCCCCGGAATGACGGCCCTGGAGAATGTAATGGTGGGGCATCACCTCCGAAGCAGAGCCGGATTTGCCGGCTCCATGGCACGTTTGCCTTGGGTTCGGCAGGAAGAAAGAGACATTCGTCGTCATTGCTTTGAGCTGCTGGAGCTCCTTGAGATCGGTCAATTTGCCCATATCAATGCTGATAGTCTGGCTTTTGGTCAGCAGCGGGCGGTGGAGTTTGCTCGGGCCCTTGCCATGGAGCCTCGTCTTCTGCTTCTTGATGAACCAGCGGCCGGGCTTAATATTTATGAGACCTCTGAGGTAGCTTCACTTATAAGCAAGATCAGGGATCGCGGGATTACCATTTTGCTGGTTGAGCATGATATGTCCTTGGTAATGGATATTTCTGATGATATTGTGGTTTTGAGTTTTGGGCAGAAGATAGCGGAAGGTGTTCCCCGGGAGATACAGAATAACGAAGAAGTTGTCCGGGTTTATTTGGGAGAGGATGATGCTTAATATCCGCAATCTTGAGGCTGGGTATGGGAAATTAAGGGTTCTGAAAAGAATTTCTCTCCATGTTGCAGACGGTGAAATTGTTACTCTTATTGGTGCCAACGGTGCCGGTAAAACCACACTGCTATCCACCATTACCGGGCTGGTGCGAGCCAGTGCCGGTGAGATTGTTTTCCAGGACGATGATATCTGCACCTGGCCGGCGGAGAAGATTGTTGCTGCCGGTTGCTCTCTGGTTCCCGAGGGGCGCCAGGTTTTTTCCACAATGACCGTTCAGGAGAATCTGGTTCTTGGCGGCTATGTTCAGTATCGGCGTAATAAAAAAAGCACGGCCGGTGATCTGGACAAGGTCTATGAGATCTTCCCCATTCTTAAGGAACGGCAGAAACAGCTGGCTGGCACTCTGTCTGGTGGTGAGCAGCAGATGCTGGCCATGGGCAGGGCTTTGATGGCTCGACCTCGGTTGATTATGCTGGATGAGCCCTCAACCGGTTTGGCACCGTTGGTTGTGCGGGATATTTTCCTGATTATCAGTCGGATGCGGCAGGCGGGTAATACGGTTTTGCTGGTGGAGCAGAATGCCAAGGTGGCTCTGCGTGTTGCAGACCGGGGCTATGTTATGGAAACCGGTAAGATTATTCTCCAGGGACCGGCTTCGGATCTGTTGGCAAATCGTGATGTTCAGCGGGCCTATCTTGGCCGTGATGTTGATGGTGTCTAATTCAAGCAAAGAGGATGACAATGTACTGGCAACAGGAAAATGAGTGCATGGCCCAGGGAGATCTGGAACAATTGCAGCTTGAGCGTCTGCAGGCAACTCTTTATCGGGTGGCCACCCATGTCCCCTTTTACCGTGAGCTGTTTAAGGAGAGTGGCGTTGATCCAGACGGCTTTCGAAGCCTTGATGAGATCCGCAGTCTGCCTTTCACCTGCAAGCAGGATCTGCGCAATAATTACCCTTACGGGCTTTTTGCTGTTCCCCTGCGGGATGTGGTACGGGTCCATTCGTCTTCCGGCACCACTGGTCAGGCCACGGTGGTTGGCTATACTCGGAACGATATTAAAAACTGGTCAGATATGGCAGCCCGGGTTCTCTGCGCTGCCGGAGTAGGTCGGGATGATGTTATTCAGATAGCTTTTGGTTACGGAATGTTCACCGGCGGGTTTGGTCTCCATTACGGGGCAGAGCGGATTGGGGCCTCGGTAATACCTATTTCCAGTGGTAACACCAAGAGGCAGATCAGGATCATGGAAGATTTTCGGACAACGGCCCTGGTCTGCACTCCCAGCTATGCCCTTCTTCTTGCTGATACCATGGATGAGATGGGGGTTAATATCAATAGTCTGCCCTTGAAATTCGGTCTTTTCGGGGCAGAGCCCTGGTCAGAGGCCATGCGTCGTGAGCTCCAGAATAAACTCCATATCAGGGCAACGGACAATTATGGCTTAAGTGAGGTCATGGGCCCGGGTGTGGCCGGTGAATGCGAGGAATGTAACGGACTTCATATTAATGAGGATCATTTCCTGGCCGAGATTATTGATCCGGAAACCCTGGCGCCTGTGGCTCCGGGGGAAACCGGCGAGCTGGTTATCACCACCTTGACCAAAGAGGCCTTCCCCTTGATCCGCTACCGAACCCGTGATCTTACCAGTTTCATCACTGATCCTTGTTCCTGTGGCCGGACCTTCCGTCGGATTAACCGGATAATGGGTCGCAGTGATGATATGTTGATTATTAAAGGGGTTAATGTTTATCCATCCCAAATAGAGGCTGTTCTGTTTGACATTGAAGGGACAAGGCCCCATTATCAGATAAGGATTGAACGACAAGACCGTCTTGACCAGATTACGGTGCTGGTGGAGGTTATGGAGAATATTTTCTTTGATGAGATGAAGAAACAGCGCCTGCTGGTTGAAGAGATTAAAAGACGTCTGGCCAGTGAGCTGGGGATTGGGGTGGCGGTTAAACTGGTTGAGGAAAAGAGTATTGAGCGTAGAGATGGCAAGGCCCAGCGGGTTGTTGATTTGCGTAATCTGATGGCGCCGCAATAATTGGGATTGGTGCAAGATTTTGGCAGACCTGAGCCTTTTGCCTGTATAACTGTAGCCCAAAGCAATCTTAACTCTCTGTATGTCTAATTACTCTCTGGCCGCCTGGCAGGTGCTAATTATCTGTCATGAATTTCTTGGTTTTGATTACCGGTGTTGCAAGTCGTTTATATTTGCCGTAAATTGACATCTCACATTTGACCTATGATATAGGAGAACTATTTTGGCAATAGCAAAGAAAATGGTGGAATTTGGCGAGCGTTCGTCCTGGATTCGCAAGATGTTTGAGCAGGGCGGTAAATTAAAGGAGAAGTACGGGGCTGATAATGTCTTTGATTTCAGTCTGGGGAACCCTGATCTTCCTCCCCCCCCTTCTTTTGCCCGGTCATTACAGAAAATGACGGCTCAGACCGGGCCCGGTACCCATAGTTATATGCCCAACGGTGGCTATCCCCATGTTAAGGAGGCAGTGGCTGCCCAGATCGGCAAAGAGCAGGATACCGCGCTAAGCGATAATGATATCCTGATGACCTGTGGTGCGGCCGGAGCCCTTAATGTAGTGATGAAGTCACTTCTGGATCCCGGTGATGAGGTTGTTGTTCTTGCTCCTTTTTTTGTTGAGTATCATTTCTATATTGATAATCATGGCGGAGTGCCTCGGGTTGTTAAGACAGCACCTGATTTCAGCCTGGATATCGGGGCCATTGAAGAGGCCCTGACCGAGCGAACCAAGGCCATAATTATTAACAGCCCCAATAATCCCACCGGCCAGATTTATTCCGCTGGAGAATTGGCGGAGCTGGGCTCGCTGCTGGCTGCAGCGGGTGAACGTTTTGGCACCACCATCTATATGCTGGCGGATGAGCCTTATCGTAAGATAACTTTTGAGGGTTATGAGGTCCCCGGAATTTTTCCGGCCTATGCAAACTCCATAGTGGTTTCTTCTTATTCCAAGGACCTTTCTCTTCCCGGAGAACGGATAGGTTATATCGCAGTTCACCCTGAGATTGAAGACAAAGCAGAATTATTAAATGCCCTGACCCTGGCCAACCGGATTCTGGGCTTTGTTAATGCCCCGGCTCTTATGCAGCGGGTGGTGGCGGATCTGCAGGGGGTTACGGTTGATACCTCTGTTTATACTCGTCGCCGTGAGGTTTTCTGCCAGATTCTTGAGGACTGTGGATATGAGTTTGAGCCCCCCAAAGGTGCATTCTACCTCTTTCCTAAATCACCTATTGAGGATGATGCTGCCTTCTGCGCCATGCTCCAGGAGGAAAAAATCCTGTCAGTGCCTGGCCGGGGTTTCGGCATGCCTGGTTATTTCCGGCTGGCCTTCTGTGTGGAGGACAGGGTTATTGCCAATTCGGCTGATGGTTTTGCCCGGACTATGGCCGCTGCCAAAGCCCTTTAGTCCCTGTTTAAATTAATAAAAAACGCCCTGCAATATGCGGGGCGTTTTTTATTTGACCAGATTGGCCCTTAAACACCGGTGGGGAATTTAGGCAGATCTTTCAGAGCTCTTTGAATCATATCTTCCGGATATTTATGGTCGACAAGTTTGCCGTGGAGGAAATCATCATAGGCGGCCAGGTCGAAATGGCCATGGCCACTGAACGAGCAGACAATGCATTTTTCTTCCCCGGTTTCCTTGCATTTCAGGGCCTCATCAATAAACCCCTTTACTGCATGGGAGGTTTCCGGTGCCGGGATAATGCCTTCAGTGCGGGCAAAGAGAGCAGCTGCCTCAAAGACCGGGTTCTGGGTATATGACCTGGCAGAGATCAGTCCTTCTTTAACCATATTGCAGAGAAGGGGGGCATCCCCATGGTAACGGAGGCCACCGGCATGAATGCCCGGGGGCTCAAAGGTATGACCCAGGGTATACATTAATACTGCCGGGGTCATCCCCGCAGTATCACCGAAGTCATAGGCATAGGCACCTTTAGTCAGGGTGGGACAGGAGGCTGGCTCAACCCCGATGAGTTCAACATCGCTGTTGTTTTTGATTTTATCTTTGGCAAAGGGGATGCACATACCAGCAAAATTGGAGCCACCGCCAACACAGCCGATTACCACATCAGCTTTGTCTTCGGCCAGAGCAAGCTGTTTTTGGGTCTCCAGGCCGATTACGGTCTGGTGTAGAAGAACATGGTTGAGAACAGAGCCCAGGGCGTAATTGGTGTCTTCCCGGGTGGCGGCATCTTCCACTGCTTCGGAGATGGCCATTCCCAGGCTGCCCATGGTGTCGGGGTTTTCTGCCCTGAATTTCTGCCCTATCTGGGTCCGATCGGTGGGAGAGGGGTAAACTTCCCCGTTCCATATCTGCATTAATATCTTGCGGTAGGGTTTTTGCTCGAAGCTGACCTTAACCATGTAAACCACACAGGACATATCGAACAGGCTGCAGGCAAAGGAGAGTGAGCTTCCCCACTGCCCGGCCCCGGTCTCGGTGGCAAGTCGGTTGATACCTGCCTGTTTGTTGTAATAGGCCTGGGGAATGGCGGTATTGGGTTTATGGCTACCTGGAGGGCTTACCCCTTCGTTTTTATAATAGAGGCGTGCCGGGGTGCCGAGGGCTTTTTCCAAGGCCCGGGCCCGGTAGAGGGGGCTGGGGCGCCAGAGCTTATAAATATCCTGTACCGGCTGGGGAATTTCAATCCATGGTTCTGGGCTCATCTCCTGGGCAATGAGGGAATCGGGGAAGATTGGTTTCAGGTCATCCGGGCCCACCGGTTGACCGGTGGCCGGGTGGAGAGGAGGAGCGAGAGGGGTTGGCAGGTCGGGTAACAGGTTCATCCAGGCCTGGGGCATTTCTTTTTCACTGAGAATGATCTTGTTGTCATGGTTCATGGGCTTCTCCTCTACAGATGCTCTTAATTAGCCGGTCATTGTGGATAGGTGATGAATAGATTTTGTCACATCATTTCATCATAAGTTGAAGGAGAATTAGTCGCAATGGGGTTTCCCTTATTTGGCCTGGACATTTCCCTTGTTTTTCCTTGGCAGGATGAGCTTGTCAGTGGGGTTTTGAAATTTACCTTATTGATGGCTGTTGGCTCAGGACCGGCAGGGTCTTACATGATGGCCCTGTTGATATAGAGATGGGCAATAATCGAGGCAGCATAACCCAGGGCAATAACCGGGGTCCATTTCAGGTGGGCGCCGAAGGTATAGGTCCCCCTGGCAGACCCCATCAGGGCAACGCCGGCGGCAGAGCCAATGGAGAGCAAGCTGCCACCAACTCCGGCGGTGAGGGTGACCAGCAGCCATTGACCCTGGGACATGGCGGGATCCATGGTAAGGACGGCGAACATCACCGGGATATTATCAAGAATTGCGGATAACACCCCTACTGCTACATTGGCATTGGTGGTGCCAAGATCAATATACATATAATTGGAAAGAAGGGCCATATAGCCGAATTGGGAAAGGCCGCCCACACAGAGGATAACCCCGTAGAAGAAAAGCAGGGTATCCCATTCGGCCCGGGCAACCTTGCGAAAGAGATCAAAATAAAGGGGTTTGGAGCGGTCGGCCTGATGAGCCAGGGGGTTGTCATCCACATCGTAGAGCCGGTGCTCTTTCTTTTTCAGGTAAAAGGAGAAAAAGCCAAGATAACCCAGTCCCAGCATCATGCCGGTTGCCGGTGGCAGGTGGAGGAAATTATGGAAACAGACCGCAGTGGTAATGGTGGCGAGAAATAAAAGCATGATCCGTTTAGCCCCTATTTTCATCTGAAAATTATCTTCAACTGCTGCCGGGACATCCCGGGCCACCGCAAAACTCATAATTATAGCCGGAATCAGCCAATTGACCAGGGAAGGAAAGAAGATGGCAAAAAACTCGAAAAACTCCACCTTGCCCTTCTGCCAGACCATGAGGGTGGTAATATCGCCAAAGGGCGAGAAAGCACCGCCGGCATTGGCTGCCACCACGATATTTATGAGGGCCAGAACGACAAAGCGCTGGTTGCCCCGGCCCACTGCCATGGCTACCGCTCCCATGAGGAGCGCTGTGGTCAGATTGTCGGCGATGGGTGAGATGAGAAAGGATAGCACCCCGGTTAACCAGAAGATAATCCGCAGGGAGAATCTGCGGTTGACCAGCCAGGTCCGCAGGGCCTGAAAGACATGTCGTTCGTCCATGGAATTAATATAGGTCATGGCAGCGAGGAGGAAGAGGAAGAGCTCGGCATACTCCAGCAGGTTATGACGAATGGCCTCTTCAGCAGCATGGGGTTGGCCCAGCTGGTTATAGCTGAGAGCCACCATTATCCAGATGATGCCGGCTGCCAGAACCACGGGCTTGCTTTTACGGAGGTGGAGCTGTTCTTCAAAAATGACCAGGGAATAAGCCAGGACAAAGAGAATAATGGAGAAATAACCCATGCTGCTGTTTACCAGAGAGACGGCGGCCTGGCTGTGATCGGTAGCCAGGACAGGGTTGATATTTATCAATAAGAGAAAGCAAAGGGTCAGCAGTGTTGGTTTCATATTTTTCACTGGTTTAAATAATTAAATCCGCCAGAGGCGGAGCTGAAAGGTTTAGATTGAATGTAAAAAGAATATATGTAAAAAAAAGTAGGGAAGTCAATGAAATTTCTGTAGATTCCTTAAGGAATAGGGAAATTCGACTGGAGAAAAATTTATGGCGATTACCCAGGACAGTGGTTCTTGTGGTCCCAGAGCCTTGATTGGTTCCTGTAGTCAGGATCTGCAGCAACGGGTGGCAGAGCTTGTTGGCCTTTGTCGGCAGATGGAGGCAGCAGGGGCTGGGGTGATGTTTTATCTTGCCGCCTGGTCTGAAAATAGTCAGGACATCTGGTATGAGTATGCCCCCTCCGGGCTGTCTACTCTTCTCGGCTGTAAGCCGGAAGATACGGCTGCGGTATTACGCCGGTCAATGCTTGAGCGCCGGGTTTATCGCCCCCCCCCCCGCCGGAGGTAGAAGGAGCTGAGGTGGTGGAAGAGGTGGTGGTCGGTTCTGATCTGGTCGATATTCGTCATCAGCTGCGACAGCAGGTCAGCCGGGACGGGCTCAATGCCATTTATCGTATTGGAACCGACCGAGGTGATATCTGGTTGAAGGATATGGCCCGGGTCGAGACCTTTAGGGAGGACGGGATTAACCTCTCTGTTGGCTCCTTGGTTGATGTCAGTCCGGAGATGCAGCATAAGGATTTTCTTGATCGGACCGGTTACCTTGATGAGTTGACCATGCTGCCGAAGCGGATATCTCTCGAGCGTTTTATGGAGATGAAGATCGGTGATTATGAGCGGGGTAATATCCCTGATTTTTCTCTGTTGATGATTGATATTGATGAGTTCAAGCAGATAAATGATACCCATGGTCATCAGGCTGGCGACCTTATTTTGCAGGAATTTGCCAGGGTGTTGGCTGGTTCGGTCAGGAAAGAGGACGCTGTGGGTCGTTATGGAGGAGACGAGTTTTACGGTTTATGCCAGGGTAATGCGGCCCGGGCGATTCTTTTTGGGGAGAGACTGTGCCGGGAGATCGGGGCAAGTGATTTTATCCATTGGGGGCAGAAGGTCCCCCTTACTGTTTCCATTGGAGTTGCTGCTGCCAGTGAGCTGAAAAAAGTTTCCATGGACAATCTGGTCCGTCTTGCCGACAGTCGTCTTTACCAAGCTAAGAACAGCGGCCGTAATCGGGTATGGGGACCCAATCCATAAAAAAATGGCATCCGGCAGAAAGCCTGATACCATTGGGTTTGCTGGCGGAAGTGCATGGGAATCGAACCCACCCACCAAGCTGTTAACCCGGTGCACCGGATTTGAAGTCCGGGAGGGCCACCAGTGCCCTTTCCACTTCCCTAAGAGACATTATTAATAATTGTTCTTGCTCAAATGGGCAACATTTTTTATATGAAGGTCGGAGAACGAGTTTCTTCATAATTGTTTTCATGTTACTTGATGGCTGATTTGAAGGTTTTATATCGTTAAGTTTTTTATTATTAAGGAATTATTTAATGGAATGTGAGCGCTTAGACAGGCTTGTACGAGCTTGGTATGTTCAGGTTCAGGAAGAGTCTTTGGCACCGGCCAGAATGGTTGAGTTCATGGAGAAGCATATGGTTGACTGTCCGGTCTGCCAGGCTGACCCGGATGTTCGTTATGAGGTTAGAAAGATAACGGAGATTGTTCTGCCGCCGTCTAAAATGACCAAGGTAGTAAAAAAAGCGGTCTCTGTTCCTGATGGCCCACCACCGACAATTAATGGTAGCGTTAATGGTAGTGCTGCGGAAAATGGCGGTGACCAGCCGGTGGCAGCAATCCAGGGATAATTTGCTCGCAGTTTTTACCTGCCCAGAATCTTTTCTAGGATTCTGATATTCTTATTATTTATCTGTCTGCCAAGCTGCCTTATGATCCTGAGGTTTATCTCTTCAAGGACCTCGGTCATGATGCCAGCGGCAGTTCGCTGACTGTTTTTGCCAAGATCCATCAATTCCAGGTCAGGTAGCTGCAGGGTCAGCTTGCCTCCGTGGAGCTGAGGGATTGCTATTGAGACCATGGTTCCTTCAATAACCAGCTTGTCTATCCGGATATTTCTGTCTGTTTTTTGCCCAGCTTCTTTTTCTTTCTGAGCGTCATTTTCTGCCATCCTGGCCGGGTCTGCTGCTTTTTTGCTTGAGGATAGTAATGTTCTCAGGTTATTGCGGCTCAGTCCCTCTCCCTGAAAAAAAACATGGGGGTTTTGGATATGGAGCTCCTTGATATGGATGTTGTCAGTGAGCAGGGAACGGCCCTTGAGTCTGACCTTGAGCCTGCCCAGGATCAGAGCCGGGCCTGGCTTAAAGCCTTCCGGGTTCAGGACGGTGAGCCCCTTCAGTTCGCCTCTGCCGGTAAAAAAGGAGACATCAGCCTTTTCCAGCATTACTGTGGTTTGCAGAATTTGGCTGCCACCCTTTTCTATCCCCTTTTTCAGCAGGGGATTAATATTACCCAACAGGGCAATGGCGATGATGGTGGCCAGGGTGACAAAGACCAATGATCGTCGTTTCATGGGCATGATTCAGGTTGTTTTGTTAAATAACAGATAATGTTTTGATTAAAGCCCCATACATCTCTTCTTGAAACCCGATATACATGGTTGCACCGATCTGCAGGGCAGGCGCTCGCAGGTTGCCGGTACGGCCCAGGGCGATTTTCAGGATTTCCTCTTTATTGGCCTCAACTGGAGTTAGATCCAGTACCTGTTTTTTGCCCTTGGCAATCAGGAGCCGGTCTGCCTTTTTAAGTTTCTGCCAGGCTTCTTCTTCTTTTAAGGTGTCTTTTCTGGCATCAATCTCATTTGTGATACTTACACCTTGCAAAGCCTCCCGGGCTTTTGTACAAGATGCTCATCCCTTACGAAAATAGGCCCAGTCAATCATTTGTAAATCCTCCGAATTTTATGGAGCTATATTTTAGACGACCATGGATGGATAGGCTTACAGCAATTATTTTACCCTATAATAAAAGAGCAGCCCATGGAAAATATAACATGCCTTAAACCGTATAAATTCACGGTTGGCGAAAAGGTAAATATTGCCAGCGGCCCACTTCGGGGGGATTGGCTGGTGATCAGGGTTGATGAAAAATCCGTGGCCTTGCAATGCCCGGTGAGTAAAAAAAAGATTAACTGGAAAGATACTTGTTTTGAGATCAGCAGAAATATCCAGACCTGGCCCCAGTACTAATCGGGATCAGGGCGTATTTATTCAAGGTTTTTCAGTTCGAACAATCATTGTTCGCAACTCGCTCATATGGTCAATGGCGTAGATAATCCCCTCCCGTCCCAGGCCGGAATCCTTAACCCCGCCATAGGGCATCTGGTCGGCCCGCCATGAGGGGATCTCGTTAATCAGAACCCCGCCAACCTCTAGGACATCCCAGGCCAGATGGGCTTTGTGGATATCTCTGGTAAAGATGCCAGCCTGCAACCCGAAGTCGCTGTCGTTCACCTTTTCCAGGACAGTGGCAAAATCATCAAATGTCTCGATAACTGCCACAGGCCCAAAGGCCTCTTTTGCTGCCAGGTCAAGGTCAGGCCGGACCCCGGTTAATAAGGTGGCCTCGACAAAAGAGCCGTCTCGTCCCCCGCCACATAAAATCCTGGCCCCTGCCGCAATGGCCTGGTCAATCCATGATTTTACCCGGCGGGCCTCTTTATCGCTGATCATCGGCCCGATAAAAGTATCTTTCTCCAGGGGGTTGCCCATTTTGAGTTTTTGGGTTGATTCTGTGAGTTTGCCGATGAATTGATCGGCGATCTCTTCATGGACATAAATTCTCTGAACGGAAATGCAGGATTGGCCGGATTGATAAAAGGCGCCAACAATAATGCGAGCGACAGCATCATCAATATTGGTGTCTTCATCCACCACGCAGGCGGCGTTACCCCCTAATTCCAGAATCATCTTTTTCTTGCCGGCCCTGGCCTTCAAGGCCCAGCCCACCTCGGGCGAGCCGGTAAAACTTAAGAGCTTGAGTCGGTCATCCTCGGTAAAAAGCCGGGCCCCGTCACGCCGGCAGGGTAAAATGGAAAAGGCTCCTTTCGGCAGGTCGCATTCGGCCAGGACTTCCCCGATAATCAAGGCACCAAGGGGGGTAAGGCTTGCCGGTTTCAGGACAAAGGGGCAACCGGCGGCAATGGCAGGGGCTATTTTATGGGCTGCGAGGTTTAAGGGGAAATTAAAAGGAGAGATAAATGAGCATGCCCCCACAGGTACCTTTTTAGTGGTGGCGGTGTATCCTGTGGTTCGGGGGCTGCGGTCAAGGTTCTCATAAGAGCCGGTGGTGTTAACCGCTTGTTCGGCGGCTATTTTGAAGGTTTCGATTAGCCTTTCAACTTCACCATGGCTGTATTTGATGGGTTTGCCGGCCTCGATACAGAGATAATGAGCCAGCTCTTCCCTCCTTGCGCTGAAGCGATTGACGCAGTGATTTAATACCTGCTGCCGTTTATAGCCAGGCAGCCTGGCCATGGGTCGCTCAGCCTCCAGGGCGGCTGCAATTGCCTGGTCAATGGCCGCATGGTCAGCCATGGCCACCCGGCAGGCCAGATTCCCGCTGAATTTATCAAAAACATCTAAGTCATTATTGGCGTAAATCGCTTTATTGGCCAGATAATAGGGGTAGTTTTCTTGAAGTTTCATGGGGTCCCCGAAAAAAAATCAAATGGGTTAAATCGGACAGCTTAGCTGGCCAAGTCGCGCTGAAAGTTTGAGGTTCTCCCGATAATCAACCGGCATTGACAGGATAACCGGACAGTCGGCACTGAAGGCCTGGTCAAGGGCCTCTGGCAGTTCCGCCGGGGTTTCCACCCGTATTCCCATACAGCCGAATGATTGGGCCAGGAGATTAAAATCAGGGTTTTGGAAACTTAAATTTGAATGGGCACCGAAATTATTAATCTGCTTCCATTTAATCAGCCCGTAGCCGCCGTCTTCCCAGACCATGACCACGATATTTGCCCCAATGCGTCTGGCGGTTTCAAGCTCCTGGATATTCATCAGGAAGCCGCCATCTCCGCAGATGGCCAGAATCTGCCTGTCCGGATGGACAAGCTTTGCCCCAATGGCTCCGGGCAGGGCAAAGCCCATGGAGCAGAAACCATTGGAGATCAGACAGGTATTAGGCTCATGGCACAGGTAATGGCGGGCAATCCACATCTTATGGGCACCAACATCGGACAGGACAATGTCTTCAGGGTCCAGAAAGGCCCGGACATCAGCCAGGATCTTCTGGGGTTTAAGGGGGCTTTCCGTATCCCGGGTATGGGCCATAATATCCTCTAATTGTGCCTTGCGGATATTGGCCTGGGCCGGGAGGTCGAAATTTAGCCTTGCGCTTGCAAGTTTTTGGTTAATGGCCTGTAGGGTGTGACCCATATGGCCGATTAATTCCAGGTCAACGGTATAATGATCATCAATTTCAGCGGGCTGACAGTCGATATGAATAAGGGTGTTTTTTTTTGCTGAGACATGCTGGCTCCACAGCCTTGGTGCATATTCCACCAGATCATAACCCACACAAATCACCAGGTCCGCTCGCTGTAAAGCACATAAAACATGGTCATGAGCCTGAAGACCTATGGTAAAGAGGCATTCGGGGCTATCCCAGTCAACAGCACCTTTTGCCATGAAGGTGTTAACCACACCGATCCCTGTGGTTTTAGCCAAATCCCGCAAAGGTCCGGAGGCTCCCTGGCGCAGGCAGCCGTTACCCACCAGAATAATGGGGTGATGCGCTTTCTCGATCAGGGCACATGCCTTGTCAATTTCCCTGTCACTTGCCACCGGTTGAGCTGGGATTTTTACCGGGATCGGTTCCCCTTCCACGGTTAAGCCGGCGATATCGTCGGCAAGCTCGATATGGCAGGCTCCGGCCTTTTCGGTGGTGGCAAGCTTAAAGGCCTTGCGGACGATTTCAGGGATATTGGCTGGATGGATAACCGCCTGGGCCCATTTGGTAATGGGCTCGAACATGCCCACCACATCCATATTCTGGTGGCTTTCTTTATGTTGCCTGCGGCTGTCGGCCTGACCGGTGATGATGACCATTGGCGAGCGGTCCATATTGCCGTCAGCCACACCGGTTACCAGGTTGGTTGCCCCCGGCCCCAGGGTTGCCAGGCAGACACCGGGTCGACCAGTCAATCTGCCATAGACATCGGCCATGAAAGCTGCACCCTGCTCATGGCGGCACATGATAAAGTCAATGGCAGATTCTTCAAGGGCCATTATCAGGTGAGCGTTTTCTTCTCCCGGCAGCCCGAAAATATATTCAACCCCCTCATTCTCGAGACATTTGACAAAAATTTCAGCAGCGTTCATTGGTTTGTTTTGGTGTTAGTTCAGATATTGCATAATTAATTTTATTGTGACGCTTTAACTTAAAATAGCAGGTTTGGGTCAAAATGTAGTGAAAAAAGAAAACCCCGAAATCCTTATCAGGACTCGGGGTTTATATGCTTAACCGGAACTTGCCGGATTTCATTTTGGTGGCGATGCAGGGAATTGAACCCCGGACACTACGGATATGAGCCGTATGCTCTAACCATCTGAGCTACATCGCCATAATCGAAGTCAATGGGCAGCAGGAGGGAAAAACCTCTGGCTACCGTGACAGATTAGACAATATGTTTGATTTATAAGCGCTTGTCAATATGAAAAGCGCCCCTTCTTGTGAGAAGAGACGCTTTTTACTGCGTGCGTGGTATGCCAGGGGCAGGAGGGGCAGAATTACATCATGCCGCCCATGCCGCCCATGCCACCCATGCCGCCGCCCGGAGGCATAGCCGGCATTTCATCCTTGCTGTCTGGATGTTCGGCGATAACGCATTCGGTGGTCAGCAGCAGGCCGGAAACACTGGCCGCGTTCTGCAGGGCAAAACGGGTAACCTTGGCAGGATCGATTACACCGGCCTCGATAAGGTTTTCGTATTTCTCAGTGTCGGCATTGAAGCCGTCGGCACCGCTCTGTTCCTTGACATGCTCAACAATTACGGAGCCTTCGTGACCGGCGTTGGTGGCAATCTGCCGTACCGGCTCTTCCAGGGCCCGAAGAAGGATCTGCTTGCCCAGTTTCTGCTCACCAGCAAGCTCAAGATTGTCAAGAGCCTTGAGGCAACGGAGATAGGCAACACCGCCACCGGGAACGATTCCTTCCTCGACAGCTGCCCGGGTAGCGTTCAATGCATCTTCAACGCGAGCTTTTTTCTCTTTCATTTCAATCTCGGTGGCAGCACCGACATTGATAACTGCAACACCGCCAATTAATTTGGCCAGGCGTTCCTGCAGTTTTTCACGATCATAATCAGAGCTGGACTCTTCAGCCTGGGCGCGGATCTGTTTAACCCGGGCAGTAAGCTGGTCGGTCTTGCCGGCACCGTCAATGATGGTGGTATTGTCTTTATCAATAATAACCTTTTTGGCGGAACCGAGGTCGTCTAAGGTAACGTTCTCCAGCTTGATTCCCAGGTCTTCAGTGATTACCTGGCCGCCGGTGAGAATGGCGATGTCTTCGCACATGGCCTTACGGCGGTCGCCGAAACCGGGAGCCTTAACAGCGGCAACATTCAAGGTGCCACGCAGTTTGTTGACAACCAGGGTAGCCAGGGCTTCACCGTCAACATCTTCAGCAATGATGAACAGGGTGCGACCGGTTTTGGCTACCTGCTCGAGAACCGGCAGCAGGTCTTTCATATTGCTGATCTTTTTCTCGTTGATCAGAATATAGGGGTCTTCGATGTTTACTTCCATCTTCTCGGCGTCAGTAACAAAATAGGGAGAGAGGTAGCCGCGATCAAACTGCATACCCTCAACCACGTCAAGGGAGGTCTCCATGGCTTTGGCTTCTTCCACGGTGATTACCCCTTCTTTCCCAACCTTATCCATGGCCTCGGCAATGATATTGCCGATGGTGGCATCGTTATTGGCAGATATGGTGCCGACCTGGGCGATCTCTTTCTGCTCTTTGGTGGGCTTGGCAATGGAGGCCAGCTCATCAACAATGGCACTTACTGACTTGTCGATACCCCGTTTGATCTCCATGGGGTTGTGACCGGCAGCTACCAGTTTGGAGCCTTCGGTGTAGATTGCCTGAGCCAGCAGGGTAGCAGTGGTGGTACCGTCACCGGCAACATCAGAGGTCTTGGAGGCAACCTCTTTAACCATCTGGGCGCCCATATTCTCGAATTTGTCTTGCAGTTCAATTTCTTTGGCAACGGAAACCCCGTCCTTGGTGATGGTGGGGGAGCCGAAAGACCTTTCCAGCAGAACATTACGGCCCTTAGGACCGAGGGTCACCTTTACGGCGTTGGCCAGAGCGTTAACTCCGTTGAGGATCTCGGTTCTGGCTTTAGAACCGTAATTAATATCTTTTGCAGCCATCTTCTATCTCCTTTTACTAATGATAGTTTGCTTATTCGATCACGCCGAGAATATCGTCTTCCCGCATGATGAGGTAGTCTTCACCCTCAATTTTTACATCAGTGCCGCCGTATTTACTGAACAGAACCTTGTCACCGGCGCTGACATCCATGGCAACCCGCTCGCCGTGGTCATTGAGTTTGCCGGGACCAACAGCAACAATTTCGCCTTCAGCCGGTTTTTCTTTAGCGCTGTCGGGAATAATGATGCCGCCGGCGGTTTTTTCTTCACTCTCCAGCCTTTTGACCAGAATGCGATCGTTTAAAGGACGAATGTTCATTTAATGCCTCCGTTAAATTGGTTGAAACTGTAATGATGTTATGTGCCAAACAGGTTTATTTTCAGAATGTTCAAACAATAGGGATGGGAATTTGAAAAATCAAGGGGATGGAAAAAAAATTTTACAAGATTCAGTTAACAGGACTTAAACCGCAAGCTCTTCGACCCAGCCGTAAGGCTCAGGGGTCATGCCATATTGGATATTCTGCAGCTCCTGGAAAAGGCGATGGGCCAGTTCACCGGTATTGCCGTTATTGACTGTGCAGGTTTTGTCCCGGTAGCTGAGGGAGCCAACCGGCGAGATAATGGCGGCAGTCCCGGTACCGAAAACTTCCTGGAGGGAGCCGTCATCTGCAGCGGCAAAAACTTCATCAATGGTAATTCGGCGTTCGCAGACCTTTAAGCCCCAGCCCCTGGTTAGGGTGATAACCGATTCCCGGGTAATGCCGGGGAGGATGCTGCCGGATAGAGGGGGGGTAATGATTTCGTCATTTATTTTGAAGAAGATGTTCATGGTCCCCACCTCTTCAATATATTTGCGCTCTATGGCGTCAAGCCACAGCACCTGGGTAAATCCCTTTTTCTGGGCCTTGACCGCGGCCATGATACTTGCGGCATAATTGCCAGCGGTTTTGGCGTTGCCGACCCCGCCGGTAACGGCCCGGACATATTCATCCGTGACAAAGATCTTTACCGGGTTGAATCCTTCCCGGTAATAGGCACCCACCGGGCTGAGGATAATGAAAAAAAGATAACGGTTGGCAGGACGAACGCCGAGCCCTGCTTCGGTGGCGATCATGGTGGGGCGGATATAAAGAGATGTTCCCTGGCCCTGGGGGATCCAGTCCTGCTCGATGGCCAGTAATTTGCGCAGACCCGCCATTACATCATTGAGGTCAACATTGGGCATGCACATCCGGGTGGCCGAAATATTCATTCGTTTCAGATTATCTTCCGGCCGGAAGAGGAAGATATTGCCATCTTTCCCGTGATAGGCCTTTAAGCCTTCAAAGATGGCCTGGCCGTAATGAAGAACCATGGCTGCCGGATCCAGAGCGAAGTCCTGGTACGGACATATCCGCTGATTATGCCAGCCCCGGTCTTCATCATACTCCATGACAAACATATGGTCAGTGAAAGAACTGCCGAAACCGAGATTACCGTTATCTGGTTTGGCTTTTAGCTCACTTTCCTCTGCCTGTTGAATAAGAATGTCTGTCACAGTTGTCTCCGAATCCACTGAAAAAAGGTATTTAACCGGAAAAAATTAAAGTTTATTTTGAAAAATGGCAATATAGCTGATAATGTTTTTGTTTGGAACAATTTATTTGTTGAGGCGTTGAATCGCGCTTTATCGCGATGTTGATTGAAAAAGAATCCTGCCGGTAAACAGGGGAGCATTGATGAGTGAGCGTCTGCCTAGTCCCGTTGTCCTGATTTATTTTCTGGCCCTGATGCTGGGGTCAATTCTGCTGATGGGGCGTCTGTTATGGCCCTTTGTCTCCATCCTGATCCTTTCTTATCTGCTGGCGGCCATCTTTCAGCCTGTTTACGGCTTGTTCAAGCGGAGTTTTTCCGAGCAGTTTGCTTCCCTTGCCACCTGTGTTCTGGTGGCTCTGGTTATTTTTGTTCCTCTGCTATTTTTTGTCGGCGCCCTGTCAACAGAGGCCTATGCCCTCTTTCAGTTGACCAAAGGGGTTAATCTGGCCGCCCGTTTCACCGAGATTCTCGAGTCTAATATTATCTTTGTTAAGGTGAAGGGCCTGCTGGAAGGTTATGGGGTTAGCCTGGAGATCAGGCAATTCAGTAAGGAGCTTGCTGATCTTGGTCGGCTGGCAGCCATGTTTGTCTATAATCAGGCCAGTGCCTGGGCGGCTAACCTGCTTCATTTTATTATCAGTTCGGTGATGATGCTTCTGGTTATTTTCTTTCTGCTCATTGATCGGGACCGGCTCATTACCTATCTTGAACGACTTTCTCCCCTGCCCGATGACCATGATCGGCGGCTGCTGGTTAAATTTGAAGAGATCAGCCGGGCTATTCTCATTGGTAACGGGATCTGCGGCCTGATCCAGGGTCTGCTCGGGGGCATGGCCTTTGCCATTTTTGGAATCGGCTCCCCGGTATTGTGGGGGGTGCTCATGGCCATTCTTGCCTTTCTGCCCATTGTCGGGATTGGTTTGATCCTGGGCCCTGCGGCCCTGATTCTTTTGTTCCAAGGTCAGGTTGGGGCGGGGCTGAGTATGGCGATGTTTTATGTGGTTCTTTCTTTTTCGGTGGAGTACCTGCTTAAACCGAAGATCGTTGGCGACCAGGTGGAGATGCCCATTCTTTTGGTTTTTCTCTCGATAATGGGGGGGCTGGCTGTTTTCGGAGTGCTGGGGATCATCTATGGCCCCTTGATTGTCACCGGTTTTCTTACTCTGGCTGATATCTATATCGGCAATTATGACCGCTTGGTTCAGGATCCGGCCTATTGGACGGGAAATAGCTCCGGCATTGAAAAGGACAAGGCCGGTGAAGATTGCTAACAGGAAATGGTCCTGTCGCTTTCGCTGATCAGTTTATAAAGGTCAACCTGTTTTGCCCGCTGATGATATTTGATCCCCACCATACCAGTATCCTGCCAGCCACTCCTTCCGCCGAAATCAGTGTTGCGTAACAGTAGAAACCAAGGCCAGAGGTGAGAGCAGCAAGGATTATGGTGATGGATGATGAAGAGATGATCCGGAAGATGTCCCAGGAGATGCTTTCCGTCCTCGGTCATGAAGCTGTGCTGGTGGCGGACGGTGAAGAGGCAATAGGCAGATACCGGGCCCTGCAGGAGGCAATACTCCTGTTGATCTTGTGATTATGGATTTAACTATTCCGGGTGGTATGGGGGGCAAGGATTGTTGTTGCAAGCGGTTATTCAGACGACCCTGTAATGGCTAATTACCAAGAGTTTGGATTGCTTGGTGTTCTAATGAAACCATTTACGCTTGATGAGTTGAAAAGAGCCATAGGTTCGGCTCTGGCCCCAAGGTGAAATTGGCCAATTCCTGAATCAGGACTACCTGGCTGCCATAGCTGGTTTGCCGATTTAGATACGAAAAAATGGTCGGGGCGAGAGGATTCGAACCTCCGACCTCCTGCTCCCAAGGCAGGCGCGCTAACCAGGCTGCGCTACGCCCCGACTCATTAACTGAAAAGATCAATTAGCATTGTAAAAGGTTTCCGTCAAGAGAAAGGAAAATTTTTAATAAAATTTTTGTCTAAAACAGTTGACGACCTTTGGTCAAGTTGCTATATTTCCTCGTTCCATTGACATGGTCCTCGGTAGCTCAGTTGGTAGAGCAGGTGGCTGTTAACCACCCTGTCGGCGGTTCGAGTCCGTCCCGGGGAGCCAGTTTTTTCCATCTTTTAGATGTTTATATAGTGTTAACTCAAAAAGCCTGAAGAGCAATCTTCAGGCTTTTTCTGTTTAAGCCGCACCTGGCAAGGTTTTCAGTCGTTTCTTTCTGCTTTTCCCCTCCTTTGCCTTTCCTCACATTTTTTTGGTTAACTCAAAAAACATTCTGGTACCCTATGCGACACCAGCTGTTCACCCCCAGTAAGTAAGTAGGTAAAAACAAAAGGTCTGCTAAAAGGTGTCGGTGGCAAAAAAAGTGGTCATTGGGAAATCTAAATTAAAAGCTCTCTATAATTTGCATTCCAAGAACTAACTGAATTCAATTGACACGATGGCGCATTAGCTTTAAACTGCGCCACAATCGCGCCACAATCGCGCCACAATCGCGCCACAATCGCGCCACAATCTTGCAATACGCTCGGGGTATGCCATGTCCACACCCACAGACTTATTAGTCAGCATTCAAAAATCTTCTACCCCTGTTAAGCTATCCGACGTGCTGGCTAGGCACCCGGCAGTACCCCGACGCACAGCTCAACGCTGGCTCAGCAAACTCATCAAAGAGGAGCGTATTGTGGCCACGGGCCAAGGCCGGGCTCGACGCTATCAGATCGCCAAATCTCTGGGCCATGAAGGAGATATCTTTCCTTCATGGATTCCAATTTCCCCAGACAGCCGGGATATTTTGGGCTATCTTGATCAGCACACATCTGCCCGCAAACCAGTTGGTTATCAGTCTGATTTTCTAAAGTCATATAAGCCAAATAATTCATATTATTTGTCGAAACCCTTGCGTCGGCAACTTAAAAAAATGGGTACAACTGAGGAAGTCGGATTGCCAGCAGGTACCTATGGCCGTGTAATCTTGAACCGGCTGCTCATCGATCTTTCCTGGGCATCCAGCAACCTGGAAGGCAACACCTATAGCCGACTTGATACCCGTAAACTGATTGAACAGGGACAGGCAGCGCATGGAAAAGCAGCAATTGAAACCCAGATGATCATCAACCACAAAAACGCCATTGAGCTGCTGGTGGACAACAGTGACACCGCACGTTTCAATCGCTACACCATACTCAATCTCCATAGCGCTTTATCAGAAAATTTGTTGGCAAATCCGGCTGATGAAGGAAGAGTCAGATTCCATGGCGTGGAAATCGGCAAAAGTTGCTATAAACCACTTGCCATTCCGGCCATTATCAATGAAACACTCGACATGATCTTGACGAAAGCTGGCAGCATAGGAGATCCCTTTGAGCAGTCTTTTTTTATGATGGTTCATCTTCCTTACCTTCAGCCGTTCATTGATATCAACAAACGGACATCCAGGCTAGCGGCAAACCTGCCCTTGATTAAGAAAAATCTTTGCCCACTTACCTTTCTTGATGTCCCAGAACAGGCATACAGCCGGGCCATTCTGGGTGTATATGAACTTACCCGCATCGAACTCTTGCGGGATCTTTTCATATGGGCTTATGAACGATCCACCCAGGAATATCTGGCTCTGAAGCAGGATATTGCTGAGCCGGACCCATTACGTTTACAATACCGCGCCATCATCAAGGAAACCGTTCATCATGTTGTCACCCACCCACAGAAAAATCCTCTGGATATTATCAAGGAATGGGTGGGTAAAAATGTGCCGGAGCAAGAACGAAACAATGTGTGTGCTCTTATTAATGATGAGTTACGTCGACTGCATGAAGGAGTACTGGCCCGTTATGGCCTGAAAATTTCAGACCTTGAAAGCTGGCAAAAAAGATGGTCGTTGGGAAATCTAAATTAAAAACATTTCCCAACGATAAAATTGAGGACAAAGTCTTATCTCGTTGAAATTGTGCCACTTTTTGCCGATAGAAGAACAGGGAGTCGCACGAAAGAACATTCGCGTCGGGGGGCCAGTTTTTTCCATCTTTTGATGTTTATATATATAAACAAAAGCCTGTAGGAGTGATCCTTCGGGCTTTTGTCGTTTTCGGCCCCCTTGTTCAGGAGTTTTTAGCTGAGGCCGAAGACACCGCCTTTCTTGGATGACTGTTTGGTTTTGGATACTTTGCCGGATTTCCTGCGGGAATTTTTGTTTGGCTGTTGCCGGCTTTGGCTGGTTTTGTTTTTTCTTTCAGAACCGTCTTGTTTCTGGGGGCGGTTTTGTTTAGCTGGTCGGCGGCCGCCTGTTTTTTTTCTGGCACCCTTCCTCGGTCCTCTTTGACGCTGGGGCGGCTTCTCTTCCCCTTTTTCCTCCATGGCGAAACCTTCGACATTAAGCCGTTCAATGGAGACTTTCTGCATCTTTTCAATGGCCCGGATCATAGGCTGATCATCAAAACAGACAAAATTAATGGCCCGGCCGCTTCGTTTGGCCCGGCCGGTGCGACCGATTCGGTGGGTGTATGCTTCGGCGGTTGCCGGTAGATCAAAGTTGACCACCTGGCCCACCAGCGAGACATCAATACCTCGGGCAGCAATATCAGTGGCGACCAGGATGTGGACCTCACCGTCCCGAAATCCGGCCAGGGCCTTTTGCCGCTGGTTTTGGGACATATTGCCCTGGAGGGCAGCTGCCTTGAATCCGGCTTTGTCCAGCTTTTTGGCCAGGTTTTTTGCGCCATATTTGGTTCTGGTAAAAACCAGGGTGGAGCCCGCAAAGCCTTCTTTTAAAAGATGAAGAAGCAGGCCGGTTTTTTGTCTTTTGCTTACGGGGTAGAGAACCTGACTGATTGCCTCCAGCGGTTGTTCCAGGTTGATACGAACTTCTTTCGGGTCAGTAAGGGTTTCATCGGCCAGTTTGCGGATGTCGGCTGGCATGGTGGCAGAAAAGAGCAGGGTCTGCCGTTGTTGGGGCAGGTGTTTGAGAATCCGGCGGATATCAGGGAAAAACCCCATATCGAACATCTGGTCTGCTTCGTCCAGGACCAGTGTTTCTATTTTGTTCAATTTGAGGTCGTGATTATTAAGATGATCAAGAAGACGGCCGGGACAGGCGATGATAATTTCGACTCCGCTTCTGAATTTTTGCAATTGGCCGCCTTTACCAACACCACCGTAAACGGTAACAGTTTTCAGGCCGGTGCCTTGGGCGAGTTCCTGGAAATTCTGGTCGATCTGTTCCGCCAGTTCTCTGGTGGGGGCAACTATCAGGGCTCGGGCTTTGCCCCGTGGTCCCTTCAGTAATTGTTGGATAATGGGCAGGGCAAAGGCCGCGGTTTTACCGGTACCGGTCTGGGCCAGACCGAGAAGGTCGTGTCTTTCCATGACCAGGGGCATGGCTTCGTCCTGGATGGGGGTTGGGTGTTCATAACCGCATTTTTTGATATTGGTTGTGATTTTAGGGTCAAACTTAAATTTGGAAAAACTCACTGTAACTCCTTAAATAGGGCTTTTTATCCGCCCATATCAATTGAATGAGTGGTGAGCGGAGATTGCGTTATTTTGATGCCATTACAAATCCCGAATGGATTAATGGCTATATTGTTATTGTAGTTCCGGCGATGTGAAGAGAATCTCATGGCGGGCCGGACATGTCTTTGCGACATGTACACCATGACAGGTGAAGGATGAGGTGGTTAATTGATTTGAAAAGTCCGCCCACCATACAGTTAGTTTATTGTTTTGGCAAATTTATTTATTAAAGGTTTCCTTTGGCAAAGGTTTGTTGCAATGCCTTAAATGTCAAGCTACCATGGGTCACGACAAATAATTCTCTTAAAGGGGGCGCACTTTATGTGGCAATTTCTTGATGATTACCTAGTGGGGTTTGGTTTTTCCCAGTCATTTCTTTTTTTGAGTCATCTGGTTATGTCTTTGCTTGTGCTGGCTGTTTCAGCGTTATTTTCCTATTGGATTGCCAGGCGCTATCTTGTGGGCATCTTTGCCAGAATTGCCAGGCAGACCCGGGCTCAATGGGACGATGTTTTTGTTGGTAATCATTTTCCCCAGAGAGTAGCGGCCCTGGTTCCCATGGTTTTAATTTACCTGGGAGTGGATCTTGTTCTGGTTGATTTTCCTGGAGCAGCAGAGATTGGCCGGAGGGCTGCGTTGGTGGTTTTTGTGGTTGCCGGGGTTCGGGTTCTCGCTACAGTGCTGCAGTCGGTTCAGGATATTTATTATTCCAGTCAGCGGGCTGCAGACTGGCCTGTTCGCAGTTATCTCGATGCTGTAAAGATCATTATTTACATTCTGGCTGCCGTATTTATCGCTGCCATTATTACTGATAAATCTCCATGGGGGATTATCAGTGTCTTTGGTGGTCTGACTGCCATTCTTCTCCTCATCTTCAGGGATACCATTCTGGGCCTGGTGGCCAATCTCCAGCTCATGGCCAATGATATGGTCCGGGTGGGTGACTGGATCGAAATGCCAAAGCATGGCGCTGATGGTGATGTCATGGATATTTCATTGCATACGGTGAAGGTCCAGAACTGGGATAAGACCATTACCACTATTCCTACCCATGACCTGGTTAATCATGCCTTTAAGAACTGGCGGGGCATGGCCGAGTCGGGGGGCCGGCGGATAAAGCGGTCGATCTATATTGATATCAGCTCAATCTCGTTTTGCAGTGAAGATATGCTGATAGCCCTGGAGAAATACCCTCTGCTCCAGGGCTATCTTGCCGGCAAAGAAAAAGAGATTGATCATTTTAATGAAACCATGGCCGATGACCCCACCACCATCGGTGAGCGTCGTCAGACTAATGTCGGGGTTTTTCGGGCGTATATCAAGGCCTATCTGCATAATAACCCGTTGATCAGTAAGGATCTTACCTTTCTGGTCCGCCATCTGGCACCGACGGCCCAGGGTCTTCCCATTGAGATCTATGTCTTCAGTACGGACAAGGTATGGGCCAATTATGAAGGAATTCAGGCGGATATTTTTGACCATATACTGGCAATTGCCCCGGAATTTGGCCTGCGAATTTTTCAGTACCCATCCAGTCATGATCTGCTGGGTATGGTCCAGGCGAATTAAGAGGAAAAATGGGATATAAATTTAATCGGATGGAGCTGGCCGGCTCCCTTGGTGATCTTGGGACTTTGTTGCCATTGGCCATGGGCCTGATAATGGTCTGTGGTCTTGATCCTGCCGGCTTGTTTTTCGCCATTGGCCTTTTTTATATCCTGTCCGGTTTTTATTATCAGGTGCCGGTTGCGGTGCAGCCGATGAAGGTTATCAGCAGTTATGCCATTGCCATGGCGTTATCGGCCACCCAGGTAACGGCAGCTGGTCTGCTGGCTGGTATCTTCCTGTTGCTGATCGGTGGCAGCGGCCTGATTAATTTTGTTGTCCGGCTGGTTCCTCTGGCGGTTATTCGTGGTGTGCAGCTGGCCACCGGTGTCTTATTGATGATCCAGGGGGTGCGGTTTGTTGCTGGTACATCTTCCCTGCAGGTAATGCAGGGCCTTGCGGAACCATATCTTTTGGCTCAGGATGTGGCTGGCTTGCCCATGGGGATTATCATCGGGCTGGCTGCCGCCTTACTTACCTTTTTCTTCATAGATAATAAAAAACTGCCGGCGGCTCTGCTGGTAATTGGTGGTGGTCTGCTTATGGGCCTGCTCTGGGGGCGGGGTGCGGTTTTCAGTGGCTGGTCTTTTGGTTTTAAGCTGCCCGGGCTTTTGCCCTTTGGCTTGCCGGGTGGGGCTGATTTTTCTTTTGCCCTGCTGGTTCTGGTCCTGCCCCAGCTGCCCATGACCATGGGTAATGCGGTGATTGCCAATTCTGACCTTTCCCAAACCTATTTTGGCGAGGATGCCGCCAGGGTAACCAACAGGTCTCTTTGTTTTTCCATGGGTCTGGCCAATATCCTAAGTTTCATCCTGGGCGGCATGCCTCTCTGCCACGGAGCCGGCGGCCTGGCGGCCCATTATCGTTTCGGTGCCAGAACGGCTGGTTCAAATATCATTATTGGTGTAATTTTTCTGGCTCTTGCCCTGTTTCTCGGGTCCATGGCTTTGGCGGTGATTCAGCTCATCCCCTTTGCGGTGCTGGGGGTTCTTCTGGTTTTTGCCGGCGGGCAATTAGGCCTGACCATTATTGATCTGCAGGAGCGGCGGGATATTTTTATCTGTCTGCTGATGCTTGCCATTACCCTGGCTGTCAATCTGGCCGTTGGTTTTATGGTCGGCATTCTGGTGGACTGGCTTCTGAGGCGTCGGGCTGTTGTTCTGTAGGAAGGGAGGAAGGTGATGAATTCACTTTTATTGGCTGTGGCGGTGATGGCCGGTTTTATCGCTGCCTATAATATTTACGGCGCCTTTCTTGGCCGCCGGATCTTTCAATTGGCTGCGGGCAAGTGCCCGGCTCATCTGCTGGCGGATGGTCATGATTATGTGGCCACCAATCGCCACATCCTCTTTGGCCATCATTTTACCTCCATTGCCGGTCTGGGTCCCATTGTCGGCCCTGCCATTGCCGTTATCTGGGGCTGGCTGCCGGCGGTGCTCTGGGTGTTTTTCGGCTCTATTTTCATGGGGGCGGTTCATGATTTCGGGGCTTTGGTGGTCTCTCTGCGCCATCAGGGTCGTTCCATTGGTGATATTTCCGGTGATTTGATCAGTTCCAGGGTTCGGCTTCTTTTCCTGCTGGTTATATTTTTCATGTTGATGATTGTGATTGCCATTTTTGCCCTGATTATCGCCATTCTCTTTAATATGTATCCCCAGGCGGTGATCCCTGTATGGCTGGAGGTACCCATAGCCCTCTGGCTGGGTCATATGGTTTATAAAAGGGGAGCCGGCCATGCTGCTTTAGGTGTGGTGGCGGTAATTTTGATGTATGGGGCTGTGGTGCTGGGGGCTTATCTGCCGGTTGATCTCAAGGACCTGGGCTTAAGTGGTTCCCAGGCCCTGGTGGGCTGGATGCTGATTCTCTATGTCTATGCCTTTATTGCTTCCCGCCTGCCGGTGCAGACCCTGCTCCAGCCCCGGGATTATATTAACTCCCATCAGCTCTTTGTTGCCTTTGCCCTGCTCTTTGTCGGGCTGCTGGTGGCTCGCCCTGAGATTGTGGCTCCGCTTTATAATCCGGCCCCGGCTGGGGCCCCACCCATCTGGCCCATGCTTTTTGTAATTATTGCCTGTGGTGCGATTTCCGGGTTTCATTCCATTGTCAGCTCCGGCACTTCTGCAAAACAATGCTCCTCTGAGCATGATGCCCTCTTTGTCGGGTATGGTTCCATGCTTACCGAGGCCTGTCTTTCTCTTTTTGTAATTATTGCCTGTACCGCCGGAATCGGGATGGGGCTTGTGGCTGATGGTGAGACCCTGATGGGTTCCGCTGCCTTTAATCATCATTATGCCTCATGGACTGCGGCCAAGGGGCTGGGGGCCAAACTTGGGGCTTTTATCAATGGTTCCGCCAATATGATTGAGAGCTACGGCATCCCCCATAATATTACCATTACCATCATGGGGGTATTTGTTGTCTCTTTTGCCGCAACCACCCTGGATACTGCCACCAGGCTGCAGCGTTATATTGTCGGTGAGTTGGGCAGGACCTGCAGAATGCCTGCTTTGCAAAACCCGACCATGGCCACATTGATTGCGGTATTAACCGCCTTTACCCTTTCATTTTACAATGGTTCCGGCAAGGGCGCCCTTGTTCTCTGGCCCTTATTCGGGACCGCCAATCAATTGCTGGCTGGCCTTGCCCTTTTGGTGATTACTGTTTACCTGGTTCAGCGACGGGCCAATTTCTGGATAACTGCCCTGCCCATGCTCTTTATGATTGTCATGACTGCTTGGGCCATGTTCATTGGTATTGGCAGTTTTATTGACCAGCAGAATTATCTCCTTCTTGGTATCAGCCTCATTATTCTTGTGCTGGAGGTCTGGATGGTCTGGGAGACGATTATTCTGTTCAGTAAAGGCAGGAACGGGCCGCAGCCAGAAAACATTGGTGATTAGAGCTGGTATTTGCCCTTATAGCCCCGCGGGGTGACCATCTTGTCATTCCATAGGTAGGTCTGGGAATTGCCGATCATCACTGTGGACTGCATTCCGATCTCGGCATCCAGCATCTTGTCCAGGGTGGTAAGGGTGATGACTTCGTTTTCCCGGGTGGCAGCGGTGACGATTCCCACCGGGGTCTCCGGGTCGCGATATTTCAGGAAGATCTCCCGGGCCATTACGATCTGTTTGGTCCGTTTTTTTGATTTCGGATTATATATTGCTACGACAAAATCAGCCGCTGCCACGGCTTCCAGGCGTTTTTCGATTAATTCCAGTGGGGTCAGCAGATCAGAAAGGCTGACCGCGGCAAAATCATGCATCAGCGGTGCCCCCAGCCGGGCGGCACATCCGTTCACCGCGGCAATGCCGGGAATGATTTCGATCCGGCAGGTGGAATCTCGTTCCCTGGCCATTTCAAATACCAGGCCGGCCATGGCATAGATTCCGGGGTCTCCACCGGATACCAGAGCAATTTCCCTGCCGTTTTCGGCCAGCTCCAGGGCCTGGCGGCAGCGATCAACCTCTTTCATCATCTGGGAGGCCATAACCTCTTTGTTTTCCAGATAGGACGGGATTAGATCAAGATAGGTTTTATAGCCGACAATTATTTCGGCCAGCTCCAGGGCCTCACTGGCGGCCGGGGTCAGGTGCTTGAGGGAGCCGGGACCGGTTCCGACAACATAAAGGGTGCCTGTGCTATTGCCATGGTTATGTTCTGCCATTTTCTTTTCCTGCATATTAATTTTTCGTTTTCATTGCGGATTAATTTGTCTTTTCTGCCTGCTGCGCTTAACAGGGCGCAGGGTTCGGCCACGCCAATGGCCCCCACAGCCTTCATGGCTGCTGCTGAATTTGTGACATTTTTCACCTTGTTGATTTCGTCTTTACTGAAAAACTCCAGGGGCCAGTCATTGTTCCGGGCAAAGGCCAGGAGACCGTGCTCATCATTTTTTTTGTCAATGGATGCCAGCTTGTAGATGGCCTTTCGACTGAGATTTTCGTCATTCAGTAGTTCGGCCAGGGCTAATTCAAATTCGTGGAGCGGGGTATTACGGTTGCAGCCCACCCCGATCACCAGATTGCGGGGGTGGAAAACCAGTTGTCCGTGCTCGGCGCTTGAGCTGGAGATGATCAGGTCGGCGTCATCCCGGCTTTTGCCCTGGATGAGATCATGGGGCAGTGAATGGACCGAGACCTCGCTGAAAATCTGGAGAGAGCCACGATTCACCAGGATGGAGCTTGCCCTGGTGATGGTTTTATTATCAGCAGCCAGGCCCTGTTCCCGGGCCCAAAGGTCAAGGGCGGTTAGCTTTAAGGTGTCGGAGGCCGTGGTTATAACCGGTTTCCCGCCGCTGATGGCTGCTGCTTCCCGGGCCAGGGCATTCCCGCCACCGATATGACCGGAGAGCAGGCTGATGGCGTGAAGTCCTTTTTCGTCCATCACCACCAGGCAGGGGTCGGTTTTTTTATCCTGGATAAGATCTCCAATGCTGCGAACAACAATGCCACAGGCCATGATGCAGATAAATCCGTCAAATTCGGACCAATTGTCCTGGAGGATCTGGCGGATTTTCTTCTCTGACCCAAGAAGACTTGCCTCATCCAGGCTTTTTTCTAATTTGCCGGCGAGCCTGCGTCCTCCGGCGCTTATGGCGATAATCCCGACCTTCACTTTTCTTGCTCACCCTGGCGGAATCCGTGACTGAAATGTTTATCATATAGCTTGGACAGGGCCGGAGGCGGGGCCTGGGCCAGCACCTGTCCCACGGCAATAATGGCGGTTTTGGTGATTCCGGCCTCTTTGACCTGATGGGCAATATTAGCCAGATTCCCCCGGATATGTCTTTCCTCCGGCCAGCTTACCTTTTCCACAACTGCCACTGGCGTATGGTCGGGATAGCCACCGGCCAGGAGATCATCTACCACCTTATCGATCATGCCCACACTGAGGAGAATTAGCATGGTGGTCTGGTGGGAGGCCAGGAGCTTAAGGTCTTCCCGAGCCGGCACCGGTGTGCGGCCAGCCCGGCGGGTGATGATTACGCTCTGGGCAACCTCCGGCAGGGTCAGCTCGGTGGCAAGGGCTGCCGCCGTTGCCGTTGCGGAGCTTACCCCCGGAATGACCCTGAAAGGGATGTCCTCATCAATTAATCGGCTGATCTGTTCATTGATGGCACCGTAAATGGCCGGGTCACCGGTATGGAGACGGACAATTTTCTTGCCGGCTCTTGCCTCTGGGGTCATAATCGCCAGAACCTGATCAAGATTGAGGCCGGCGGAATTATGGATTTCCCCTTTCAGCCCTTGAATAAGGGCCGCTGGGACCAGACTGCCGGTATAGATGACAATATCAGCTTCAGCCAGCAGACGGGCGCCTTTAACCGTAATAAGTTCGGGGTCACCGGGGCCGGCGCCGATAAAATGGATGGGATGGATCATGGTCATATCAGCCTCATTTTTTTCCGGACTATCATGGTGGAGAAATAATGCAGGTCTTCGGTCATGGCTTTTTTCAGATCCCGCCGTACCCGTTGATCTGTCATGCTGGTTCTTTCCACCAGGACGGTCTGGTCCAGCAGGTCCAGCTCCTCCAGCAGCGGAACAAGGCGGTCCATGGCCCGGTTTACCTTCATCAGGACAATGCTGTCAAAATCATGAAGAATTTCCTTCAGCCGGTCATTGGCAAAGACGGCAGGGATTACCACTACCTGTTCGTCTCCCAGGCAGAGCGGGATCCGGGCGGCGGCGGATGAGGCGCCGATGGCTGAAATGCCAGGAATGACCTCAACTCTGGTATCAGGGTTTAGATTAAGCAGGGTCTCGCAGACATAAAAGCCGGTGGAGTAGATGGCCGGGTCACCCAGGGTGGGCAGGGCCACATCATGGCCGTCGGCCAGTTCCTGGTTGATCAGGGCGGCGGCATCCTCCCAGGCCTTTTTTACTTCCGGGTCAGGGGCCTGATCCATATAGACTTTTTTCATGGGGAAATGATGGGGCATGATCTTTTTGCCGTTGCTGGTAACTGCTCCACTGGCGATGCTCAGGGCGGTGCTGCTGCCGTTTTTACTGGCGGCAGGGGTCAGCCAGACCTTGCTTTTGTCGAGGATGCGGGCGGCTTTTAAGGTAAGTAGCTCCGGGTCCCCCGGGCCTACTCCCACCACATAGAATGTTCCTTTCATTTGCTTCCTGTTATAACGGTTATGGGATTGAATATTATCTCTTGCTTATCCCTGGTTCTGGTCACATTTATCTTGCTGGTTTCCACCATTAAGCCGGCCTCGGTCATTAATGCCGGGGCTTCGTCCACGGTTTTTTTAATGACACCGTTGGCCACCAGTCGTCCTGCCTCTGATAACCTTGGGCTTACGGTTTTGATGATTGCGGCCAGTTGACCGCCACTGCCGCCAATGAAAACACGATTTGGATCCGGCAGCTGGTTTAAGGCCTCTGGCGCCCGGCCTGCCACCGGCACCACATTGTAACAGGCAAAACGGCGGATATTCTCGCGGATATTGGCCAGTTCTTCTTCTTTCTGTTCAATGGCGTAGACGGTTAAGCCCGGATTAAGGCAAGCCGCCTCAATGGCCACTGAGCCACTGCCGGCCCCAACATCCCAGAAAACTCCATTTTCCGGGAATTGCAGGCGATGGAGGGTAATTGCTCTCACCTCGTCCTTGGTGATCAGGCCCCGACTGTGGGCAATATCATTTTCCGTCAGGCCCAGCCTGTTTTTATTTTGGCCAGGGAGCTTGAGGCAGATGACATTGAGCTCGGCGAAATCACGGGCAGCGGCTTCTGCCAGGGTGCCGCTGAACAGTTTTTCCTCCGGTGTTCCCAGGTTTTCAGCCACCATGAACAGGCTTTTCTGTTGCAGGCTCTCTTCCCCGACCAGGTTCAGGTATTCAAGAATTTTCCGGGCAAGTTCATTGGGTGAGTTGGCCCTGTCGGTGAAAACAAAGGTCTTGGGATAACCGAGGAGCAGCCCGGCAGGATGAGGATGGCTGCGACCATGGAGGCTGACCAGCCGGGCATCGTCCCAGGATGTCTTAAAACGGGCCATTGCTGTCTGCATGGATGATAGGGCCGGGTGAATCTCCACTGTCTCCTGGCCGAAATATTCAATAAGTCTCTTGCCGATCCCGAAAAAGAGCGGGTCGCCGCTGGCCAATACCCCCACATCGCCGGTTTCAAGAGTTTTACTGATGGCGGGCAGGGTTTCGGCCAGGGGGGTTATACCCCTGTTTTCAATGGCAAGGTCCTGGGCCATGGTCAGGAGCCGTTTACCCCCAACCAGCAGCTGGCAACCTTTTAACAGGTCCTGGTGACTGTCCAGGAGCTGATTTTCTATGCCGACAATAATAATTTTAGACATTTTCCAAGACCCTGGCTTTATGGTCTACCAGATAGACACTTACTGGTTTGGCGCTTATCTTTTCGGCATATTGTTTTGCCCTTGCGCAGATGGATCTGATAATGTCCCGGCGTTTGGCGTCCTGGAGATGGATGAGCATTTCCCGGGCAGTATTGGCCTTTGTAATTTTGGCAAGGAGCTCGCCTTCTGCCCCCAGCTCGGCCAGAAGGGTGGCGGCATCTTTCATCTCCAGGGCCCCGTTGCGGACATGGGTCTGGGGGGTTTCAAGTGCGGCCTTGGTTATCTTGGCCCACATCCCGGCCAGATGGATATGCTGGAAACCATGGCTGGCAGCAGCAAGGAGGGAAAACTCCAGGTAATCACCCATCATGGTATAGGCTTCATCTGGAAGCTCAAGCATGGCCTGGGCGCCTTTTTCCGAGGTGCGGCCGGTGGCCAGAACAATTTCGTCAAGACCGCAGGCCCGGGCCACATCCATGGAGGCTTGGATGGTGGCGGTCCATGCCTCAGCTGAAATCGGACGGACAATACCGGTGGTTCCCAGAATGGACAGGCCGCCAATGATTCCCAGGCGGTGGTTGAGAGTTTTTTCCGCCAGTTCCTCACCGCCTGCAATGCTTATCTCCACCACTGCTTTTTCAGTTATAACTTCTTTTACGGCAGCGGCGATCATCTTGCGGGGAACCGGATTAATGGCTGGTTCCCCCACCTTAATTGCCAGGCCCGGTTTAGTGGCCTGGCCGATACCAGGGCCAGCACATAGGAGGATCTTGTCGATCTCAAGGCAGTTTTCAGGATGATTTTCATTCTGCCCCTTGCTGACCAGGGCTTCGATGAGGGCGCCGTTGGTAACATCAGGGTCATCACCGGCGTCTTTGAGGATTCCGGCTCTTGCCCTGTCTATTCCCAGCTCGGCCTGGTGGAGGGAAAAAGAATGCCTGCTCCCGTCCGGAAACGGAATTTCCACCTGCTCAGGTTTTTTGCCTGTAAGCAGGTACAGGGCTGCTGCCTTGGCAGCCGCTGCGGCGCAGGCGCCGGTGGTATATCCGTTCCGCAACCTTGCCATTTAAACCGCCATCCTCAAGAGGGCGTTCACCATTGCTGCTGCCACCGGGCTGCCGCCCTTCCGGCCCAGGCTGGTGATAAAGGGATAGCTTTTCTCTGATAGAATGGCCTTGGATTCGGCGGCATTGACAAATCCCACCGGCACACCGACGATGAGAGGGCGGTTAACCGGCTCCATCTTTTCCACACACTCCATGGCCATAAGCAGAGCCGTGGGGGCGTTGCCAATGGCGATAATGCCGATCCGGTGATTACTTAGACCTTGCTCCATGGCTACTTCAGAACGGGTTTTGCCCTGCTCCCGGGCCGTGGCTGCAACCCCGGGGTCAGCCACCAGGCAATGCACCTGGCCGCCTTTGTTCTTTAAGATGTTTTTACTGATGCCGCTGGCCACCATGTTGACATCGGTTAAGATATCACAGCCTTGACTGATAACCTCCATGGCCCGGCTGATGGCCCGGGGATGGATGCGGATATTATCGGCAAAGCTGAAATCACCGGTGGCATGGATGGTTCGCTGCACCACCTTGAAGGCTTTTGGGCCAAAATCGTGGGGGCCAAGCTCTTCTTCGATTATCCGGAAGCTCTCCCCTTCAATTTCTTCAGGTGCTATCTGTTGAATCTGTATGGTCATAGGGTGTTATTGGTATTATCTGCTCAGTTTTCGGCAGAAATTAATAAAGTTGGCAGCTCCTTGGGGGTTACTGCCGAAATGGAGGTGTATATAGCCCCCCAAGGTGTTCTTGTAAAGGTATCCTTCCGGGCTGTTATTATTAACCTGGTAAAGGCGCCTGATTGCTGTTGGCATGGGGTCAATGGTTGAATAATGAAATTCATGGCCACGGATACTGCTTCCCTTTGCCCCGAGGATGTGGTCTTCGGACATGGTGATTTCGCGGTAACCCAGGCTGGCCCTTTTTTTCTGCATATAGGCCTTGACCGGGAAGATGCCGACCATGGGGTGAAAATCTCTACCATCATTTATCCCCCGGGTGAGATACATGAAGCCGCCGCATTCCGCATAGAGTGCTTTGCCTTTTTCTGACCAGTTATTAATGGCTGTCAGCATTTTCTTGTTATTGCTCAAGGTCCGGGCATGGAGCTCAGGGTACCCTCCCCCCAGATAGATGCCGTTCAGATCCGCTGGTAATGACTGATCTTCAAGGGGGGAGAAAAAGACCAGCTCGGCCCCGGCCCGGGCCAGGATGTCGAG
This sequence comes from uncultured Desulfobulbia bacterium, assembly GCA_964653055.1. Taxonomy (GTDB): domain Bacteria; phylum Desulfobacterota; class Desulfobulbia; order Desulfobulbales; family SURF-16; genus CAZZCA01. The sequence continues at coordinate 112,627 of CAZZCA010000002.1, forward strand.
ATTGTCCTGATAATAAAAACAGAAGGCCTTGTCCCGGGCAATGCCGATGCGGACGGTGGCAGGCTCTTTAATGGGCTTCGCATCTTCTGTCGGGGCCTGGTTTAATTGGGCCAGCTCGCAGAGACGGTCAAGGTCGATATGCTGGCTGATGGTCTGGGCCAGATCCTGAATAGTCGCCGGGCTCAGGGGGGCTTCTTCACCCATGTGCAGACCCAGGTGGCGGCCGGGCAGGTTGAAGTCAAGATTATGGGGCAGGTGACCGAGGATCTCGGCCTGGCAATGTTCTTTGATGGCATCGCTGACGAGCTGGAGATGACGGGGGCTGGCTACCCGGTTGAGGATAACCCCTGTCACCGCAGCTGCCGGGCTTAAGCATTCAAAGCCTTTGACAATGGCAGCGGCACTCTCGGCGGTGGAGCGGACATCCACCACCAGAATCACCGGCACTCCAAGTTCTGCTGCCAGGGCAGCACTGGACGATTTGCCACCGTCATACATTCCCATAACCCCTTCAATAACGCTGATATCGGCCCCTTTGCTGCGGCGGTTGAAGACTGACCTGGAAAACGACTGGCCGGCCATCCACAGGTCAAGGTTTCGGGAATTGCGGCCGGTTACCATCTTATGGAGGCTGGGGTCGATGAAGTCCGGGCCGCATTTAAAGGGCTGGACATTCAGTCCCCGTTTACCAAGGGCAGCCATCAGACCGAGGCTGATGGTGGTCTTGCCGGATCCGCTTTTGGTGCCGGCTATGAGGAAGGCCTTAATGCCCATCTGCAACCGCCTCTATTTCCGGGTGAAGGATGGCAGCCAATTGGCGGATGCCGGTGATAATCCGCATGGTTGGCCGGGAGACCAGGTACTCGTCAATGAGATATATCCGCCCTTGCCGAACCGCCTTAATGGCACCGAAGCCAGGTTCGTTGCGGATCATCTCCACACTTACCGGGTTCATTCGGCCCTGCTGGGCCAGGAAGATGTCAATCTGAGGCCGGGCCAGGATCCGTTCCTTGCCGTAGGCCGCAATATTGGTATTGCGGACCCGGGGTGCATCTTCAGCGGCATTGATCCCTCCGGCCTGTTCCAGGACAAACATGGCAATACTTGCCGGGGCAAAGGTCTTCATCTTTTTATGGATGGACTCAAAATAGACCAGGGGTCGTTTTTCTCTGGGGATCAGGGCAATTTTTCCGGCTATCTGATTTAAGTCCTGCCGGAAAGACCTGATCATCTCCCCGGCTTCCTGATGGCGGCCGGTGAGTTTCCCTAATTCCTGCCAATAGGGGAAGATTTCGGTAACTCCTGTGGGTTGCAGGGAGATTACCGTGATTCCCGCCTGGCGTAATCGACTGAGCAGCTGGGGGTAGGACCGTTCAATCATAGGCCTGACCAGAACCAGGTCCGGATCTGCGGCAATGAATTTTTCCGGGCCGTCCCGGTAGGAGAATCTTGGTTTATCAAGAATAGCCGGCGGCCAATTATCGCTTATGGAGATACCCATCAGCTGGTCAGCTGCCCCCAGGCTCACCAGGTTTTCGCTATGGGCAGGGTAGAGTGAGATGATTCGCTCAAAGGTTTTCTGCCCGTCCGCCATGGCAGTGAGGGGTTGACAGATCATCAGGGTCAGGAGAATAATCTTAATCATTAATTTTCTCCGTAACGGAAAGATACCTGCCGGCTTTTATTGTACGGATCCAGGCTGATCTTGCTTTCCACCCCGAAAACCTTACTGATGGTCTTGGGGTTTAATGATTTGTCGGTGGGGCCTGCAGTTATCAGGCGCCCTTGCTGGAGAAATATCAGATGGTCGCAATAGGCCGCTGCCAGGTTGAGGTTATGGATAACCGCGATGATGGTTCGACCTTCGTTTTTCACCAGCTGGCGGGCAATATTGAAGATGGTGATGGTATGGTGGATATCCAGGTTGGATGTTGCCTCGTCAAAAAGGAAAACCGGTGTATCCTGGGCCAGGGCCCGGGCCACCACCACCCGTTGTTTTTCGCCGCCGGATAATTCATTGACATAACGATGCCGCAGATGATGGATTCCGATCTGTTTCATGGCCTGGCTGGTCAGTTCCCGGTCCCGGGGGGTGGGAGCGGAAAAGCGCTTGATAAAGGGATGGCGCCCCATCATCACAATCTCTTCCACGGTAAAGGCAAAGCCGATGGTGAAATCCTGGGGTACCAGGGCCATTTGCCTGGCAAGTTGCCGTCGTCGGCAGGAGGCCAGGGGTTGTTTATTAAAAAAAATCCTGCCTGAATCCGGAGCCTTGTTGCCGGTGAGGATGTCCAGCATGGTTGTTTTGCCGCAGCCGTTGGGGCCGATGAGACCGTAGAATCTGCCCGGGGACAGGTTGATATCTATCCGGTCAAGGGCCGGAGTATCACCGTAGGCGTAACAGATATTTTCCAGGCTGTAGAGATCAGTCATAACGCAGACCCCGTTGCCGTTTACGGAAGATCAGGCAGAAAAACGGCCCGCCGATTAGGGCAGTAAGCACCCCGATGGGCACTTCTGACGGCAGCACAGCCCGGGTAACGGTGTCAGCCGTCAGGAGAAGACAGGCCCCGGCCAGCATGGAAACAGGAAGAAGTTTGCGATTATCCGGGCCTACCAGAAAACGCATGAGATGGGGGACAATGAGACCGATGAAACCAATGATCCCGGAAACCGCAACACAGACCGCAGTGATTAGAGAGGCGGTGAGTAAAAGCACATTGCGGGTCCGCCCTGTTTCCACCCCCAGGGTGTCGGCGGAACGACCACCCAGGCTCATGATATTAAGATCGCGGCTGTAAAAAAGAAATATACCAAGACCTGCGCTAACCGCCAGAGCTACCATCATCACATCCTGCCAGCTGCGGGAGGCGAAGCTGCCCATGAGCCAGAAGATAATAACCGCCACCTGTTCATCCGCCAGATATTTAATAAAGCTGATGCCGGCTGCGAGAATGGCACCGACAATTACCCCGGAAAGGATCAGGGTATTGGCTGACATCTGGCCGTTGAAGGTGGAGAGATAGAGAACAGCAAAAAGGGTGGCCATGGCCCCGGCAAAGGCAAAGAGGGGGACAGAGAACTGACCGAGCAGGGTCAGGTTGGCCAATAGAGCCAGGGATGCACCGAAAGCTGCTCCCGAGGACACCCCCAGGGTATAGGGGTCTGCCAGTGGATTTAACAGGATGCCCTGATAAATTACCCCGCTCATGGCCAGGCCGCCTCCCACCAGAGCAGCGGTGAGGATCCGGGGCAGGCGAACTTCCATAATAACAAAGGGAACGCTCTGTTCAAGGCCTGCCGGCAGGGGAACCTGCCAGAGCCGGGAGACAAGGGTGTCCATGATATGGGCGGCCCTTATCTCCATAAAGCCCATGCCGGCTGAGATAATTATGGCGCCACCGGTGGCCATGACCAGGCCCACCAGCAGCAGCCAGTATCTGAATCTTTGATTTTTCATCTAAAAACAACAAATTACCAGATTGTTATCTGTCGGTCAATAAGGGGAAAAGACCCTATTGCAGGCGTAAGCCATGCTCCTTGGCCGCGTCTTTCACATGTTCGGCAAACAGAGCAGCAAAATCGTCATTGTCACCCAGGCCCTGGAGGATGGCAGTTACCTCGTAGCCTTCCCCTGTTAAAATTGTCTTCCAGGAATCAGCCTCCGGCCCGGCCATGTCATTGGTGGCATGGTCACCGGCAACGATCATGAATGGCTTGAGGATGATTTTCTTGGTTTTAGCGTGGGCAATCCTGGGCAGCAGGTCTTCAAGGCTTGGATACCCTTCCACTGCCCCGATATAGGTTTTTACCCCGGGATAGGCCTTGCGCATGGCCTTTTCTGTTTCCTGATAGATTCCGGTGGACCAATGGTCGTTACCGTGCCCCATGTAAACCAGCATGGCCCCCTGTTCCCTGGCTGATCTGGCATCATCGGCCAGGGTGGCCACTGCTGCTTCGATATCGGCATGATAATCGTAACGGTTGCCCGGCATTCCCAGGGCCGGTCGGCCCATGGTTAAGGAATTGAAGGGCTGCCACCGTTTTTTGGTGGTTTTGATGGAGGCCAGGGCCTCTACATAGGAGTTCAGGTCCTGGGATTGTTCCATATAGAACATATGGGTGGGCTGCACAATAATGTCGCTGTAACCGTCTTCCCTGAGATCACCAATGGTGGAGATGATGTTTTTGACATAGAGGATATTGGCAGGAATCCCCATGGCCAGCCATTTATCTGCCTCAGCCCGCCTTTTTTTCCAGACCGAACGGATAATATTAGAGGTAAAAGAGATCCTGACCTCGGTCTGTGGAAAGGCCTCCTGCACGGTGTTATAAATATTGGTAATTGATTTTACCGCCTCCGGTACTGTGGTTCCGAAACTGGCCAAGACAATGGCCTTTTTTCCCGGAGCAGCCGGGCCGCTGCTTGAGGCAGTAACATTGTTGACCATAATCAGGCTAAGTAACCCGGCAATCATAAGAATAAATTTATTACGCATTTTTACCCTCCTTTATTGCAGGCAGCCGCGCATGGCGATTTGAAATGAATCCCAGTCCTTGATGAGAAACAGGGTGAGTTTGGTATGAGCTTGTTCGTGTCCAGCCATAATGCCTCCTTGATTCTGGTCGGGGTTTATGGGCTGGCGGACATAAAAAAACCCCGGACCAATTTGAAATTGATTCGGGGACTCCCTGTTTTCCACGAATAAAAAAAGCCATCCCTTGTCCACGGAGATAAACTTATTTCTGTAGCAGACAGGTCTTCTGACTCCCGGATCAAATCTACTTGCCGCGCCTTCCCGTCTTTTGTTGACAGTGACTTTGTGCGGCTTTCGTCTCCGGTTACAGCGGCGGGCCCGTCCCGGAATCACACCGGGTTCCCTATTAAGCTCTAAATCTGAGCATCTGCAACATTTTTGCCAGACTAACAGAAGAAATTTGGCAAGTCAAGCCGGGCGGTTTTGGCGGTTTAACCGGAGGCCTGACAAATGAAGCAGCCTCGTGGCCGAGGTGGGGCAGGTTCCTGATTGACTGGAGGAATCAGGCCCCTGGGGTCTGGGTCTGGAGGGAAGAGAGTAGTCATGGAGGAGATGACTCTTTTCTGGCTCATGAGGTTGAGGAACCATGTTATTGGCCCAGACCCTGGGCTTCTGAATGAGGTAGTGGCGAAGAAGAAGATGAATAACCAGTTTTTTTTATCTATGCCGGAAAATAGCTTTGGCTAAAAAATCAGGCAGGGAATCCTTGGGGTGAAATTTTCAGCTCTGGGAGCTGAGGTTCTCAGCGGTTGGCGGTCATCAGGGCGGCGCCCAGGGCGTTACCCACTTTGTAGTGGTCCGGGAAGACGACTTCGGAGCCAAGGCGCTCTGCAACCCGGGGCAGGAGGTGGCGGGCTGCGGCCCCCAGGCCCACCAGGGGCATCTTGACGGTGAAGTTCAGGTCAAAAAGGTCGCTTTGATGGTAATTGGGGAAGAAGCCGCTCATGGTTTTGTCGGTTTCGATCTTGAGCAGGTGGTCAAGAATTGCCCTTTCGATTTTTTCTTCTACTCCGGCCAGGACCAATTGGCAGAAATCTTCCACCGAAACATGTAGTTCTTTTGCCAGAATTTCAGCTCCGGCCCGTGATTGTTCCTGATCGCCCAGGTCGAGTTTGCCCAGGACATGGAGGGCGTCGGTGGGGGTAAAGCCGGTTTCGGTTATTAATAGCAATCGGCTCAGGTCCCGGAGATGGCTGGTCAGGGTAATTTCTGCCATCTGAAATTCTTCTTTTAGCTGGCCGGGGGTTGCCGGCCCGTTTTTTTTGAGCCAGGCCAGGATCTGGTCGGGCTCAGCGTCTTTGTCTTCCAGATCCGGGCTGATGCTTATACAGCGGCAGTTGAGGTCGGGACCGAGCCATTGGCTCGGGTCGGCAATTTCTGCGGTTGCCAGGGGCAGAACCCGGGCCGGGCCCACCAGTAGTTTATTGTTTTTGTCGATGATCGCATGGGAATCGCCGCCGGCACCTACAGTGGACATCTTCACCGCATCAACCTGGGTATGCCATTGGCCGATGAGGCTTCCTTCCTGGTCGATTACCGGCTGCTGATCGCGGATCATGGTGATGTCGGTGGTGGTGCCGCCGATGTCAATAATAAGGGCATTGGCTTCGGGGCTTGCATTTAAGCCGAACCAGGCGGTGGCTGCCGGGCCACTGGCCACGGTGGATGCTGCTTTTTTATAGGTGTCACCAATGGCCATGGGCTTGGCGTCGCCTCGGATGATGGAGACATTGGCAGCCAGACCAAGGGCAAGCAGGGCCTCCTGCATGGAGCTTAGAAATTCCTGCATTACCGGCATGAGCCGGGCATTGAGGACGGCGGTGGCAGCTCTTTCCTGGATACCGGACCGGTGGCTGACCTCGCTGGACATGAATACCGGCTTGGGGTCGATGAGGCTGATGGCTTTAGCCATTACCTGCTCATGGGCTGGATTTTTAATGCTCATGGTTGCGGCAACGGCGTAGGCGTCGGCATGGTCTTTGGTTTGCTGGAGGAAATCTACCAGAGCCTCCATTTCCAGGGGCTGGTCTTCTTCGCCAAGATGGTTATGGCCACCTTTGAAATGGGCAGTGGTGATGGTGGGCAGGTTGAATCGTTTGGTGGGGCCGGCCACCAGCAGGGCCACATCTGCCCCCTTGTTTTCAACCACGGCATTGGTGGCCAGGGTGGTGGAAACAGCGACTGACTTTATGGAGCTGCTCTTGAGGTTGGTTTGCTTGAAGAGCTGATAGAGGGTCTGGCCGATGCCGATGCTGAGATTATAATGGGTAGTGGGGGCCTTGGCGGTGGCCAGGACTTTATTGTCAGCCGGATCGATGATTACGGCATCAGTATAGGTGCCGCCGGTATCGATGCCGATGATGTATGCAGGGTCGTTATTCGTGGACATTTTTGCTCCTGAACAGTTGCAGTGCGGTAATTGAACAGCTTTAACAGCACTGCCTGAATTAATTATTGAAAGACTTTCTATTTACCGTAAACAGAAGAGGTCGCCAAGGGCTTTTGTTTAATTTGTCCGCTCAGGGGTGATGGGGTATAATGCGGACCATGGATGAATATTATGCCCGGGCTTGCTGATATGGATGAGGGGCAAATAAAAAAAATTAAGGGTGTTCTGGAGCGGATCACCTATCAGAATGAAGAAAATGGCTTCACTGTTGCCCGCTTTATGCCGGATGACAGGGACGAGGTTATTACCCTGGTTGGCACCATGGCCGGAGCACCGGTTGGCTCCTCCCTGGCGGTCAGTGGCCGGTGGCATAGGGATTCCCGTCACGGCTGGCAGCTTAAGGTGGAGAATTATACCCTGACTCGGCCCAACACCATTAACGGGATCGAGCGATACCTGGGATCCGGTCTGATCAAGGGGGTCGGGCCTGGCTATGCCGCCCGGATTGTTGGCTGTTTTGGCCTGGAGACCTTGAAAGTTCTGGAGGATGAGCCGGAAAGGCTGAAAGAGGTGGCTGGTCTTGGCAGTCGCCGGATTGCCCAGATAAATGAGGCATGGGGCCAGCAGCGGGATATTCACCGGATCATGGTTTTTCTGCAGAGCTATGACATTTCAGCGGCTTATGCGGTTCGGATATTCAAGACTTACGGTAATGATGCCCTGGAGATAGTTAAGGGTAATCCTTATCGGCTGGCTGAGGATATCTGGGGTATTGGTTTCCGGATCGCTGACCGTATTGCCCTTTCCATTGGGGTGGCGGTTATGGATCCGCGGCGGATCCGGGCCGGGTTGCTTTTTGCCTTAAATGAGGCAGCCGGGGATGGTCATTGTTTTCTCAATGAAGATACCTTGTTTGCTCTTGGCAGCGATCTATTGGACCCGGAAGGTGAATGTGCCGGCCTGACGGATCTGCTTCAGCAGGCAGTTCCGGAACTGGCCGGGGACGATAAGGTGGTGGAGGAGGATGAGCGAATCTACCTGGCACCTCTTTATTATGCGGAAATTGGAGTTGCCAATCGCCTGGGCATGCTGGCTGCTGCTGAAGAGACAGGGCTGAACCTTGATATTGACAAGGCTGTGGCCTGGGCCGAGGCCGGGATGAAACTGGAGCTCGCCCCGGAACAGAAAGAGGCCCTGGCTCTGGCTTTGGGCCATAATATTGCCATTATCACCGGGGGGCCGGGGACCGGCAAGAGTACAATTCTGCATGGGCTGGTTATGGTGCTGGCAGCCCGGGGTCAGCAGATTGAGCTGGCGGCCCCCACCGGTCGGGCTGCGAAAAGACTGGCCGAGGCCTGTGGCCGACCGGCCCGTACCATCCATCGGCTTCTTGAGTACGATCCCGGGATCAGGGGTTTTAAGCGGAACAATGAAAACCCCCTGGCTGCTGATTATATAATTATTGATGAGGCCTCCATGCTGGATGTGGTGTTGGCCAACTCTCTGTTGCGCTCGGTGGCGGAGGGCAGCTCTCTTCTGCTGGTGGGGGATGTGGACCAGCTCCCTTCCGTGGGACCGGGTAATATTCTGCGGGACTGTATCGACTCTGGCACTTTGCCGGTGGCTCGGCTCTCCCGGATATTTCGCCAGGGTCAGGGGTCTCTGATCAGTCTTAATGCGGCCCGGATCAATCAAGGCGAGTCTCTGGATCTTCACCCCGATTATCAGGGTGACAAGGATTTTTATTTTATCCGGAGGAACGATCCGGCCGACATCGCCCAGGAGATTGTCAGCCTCTGCCAGAGCCGGTTGAGCCGGAAATTCGGTTTTGACCCTTTGCAGGACATTCAGGTGCTGACCCCCATGCGGAAAGGAGTAATCGGGGCGGAGAGCCTTAATCAATCATTACAGCAGGCCCTGAATTATTCTTTAAACGGGGCAGCCGGAAGCCGCCGCTTTTATAACGGGGATAAGGTTATGCAGATCCGTAACAATTATGACAAGGAAGTCTTTAATGGTGATTTTGGCCTGGTGGAGACGGTTGACCTTGAAAAACGGACCATAACGGTTTTATTCGACGGGCGTCTTCTTACCTATGAGTCAGCGGAGCAGAATGAACTGGAACTGGCCTATGCGGTTACGGTGCATAAATCCCAGGGTTCTGAGTTTCCCTGTGTCATTGTGCCCATCCACGCCAGTCATTACCCCCTGCTCCAGCGCAATCTATTATATACCGGGATGACCAGGGGGAAGCAGCTGGTAATAATTGTCGGCAGCAGCAAGGCGGTGGCCATGACCATTAATAATAACCGGGTCAGGAGCAGGAATTCTTTTTTGGGCCAGCGCCTGCTCGGGGAAGAGGGCTGAGGGGAGAGGATGGTAATTACCGGTGAATATAAATTTCCGCCCCGGATCCGGCTTGATACCGGGGAAGAGCTGCTTCGTCTCTGTCGGGCTGCGGCCCTTAACCCAGCCATGGCGGTTAATCATTATCAGAAACGGCAGCCGGCGAGCCTGACCAAAGGTGGCAGGAAAAAGGAGACTGGATCTGGTGAGGAAGTTGTGCTGGAGCGAACCATCCGGGGTTATATTGAGCAGGTTAATGAGCATCTGACTGCGCTTGCGATTCCGCTTCACCTCAGCCTGGTTCGTCGGGATGATGGCTTTGAGCTGGAGATATATGACATGGCCAATTCCGCAGCATGCCACCTGATCCGGGACCGGGAGCTTGGGCTTGAAGAGCTGCCGGCCTTTATCCTTTCTCTTCAGGAAGAGGTGGGGCTGCTGGTGGATCGTAAGGTGTGAGGTTGGCGGGGATGAAGGTGTTTACAGGGACTTTGCTTTGTTTTATAGTGCCGGAGTTTTTTGAGTGAAGTTGAAATTTCAGGGCAATAGCCCTTTTTTTGTGGATTAAGCCGGGAGAAAAAATGATTACCATTAATGAACATTATCTTAAATTGCAGGCGTCTTATCTTTTTTCTGATATCGCCAAACGGGTTAATTCTTATCAAGAGAATAACCCGGACAAGGATATCATTAAACTGGGTATCGGTGATGTTACCCGGGGGCTGCCACCGGCCTGTGTTGCGGCCTTTCATCAGGCGGTGGATGAAATGGCGGCTGACGCCAGTTTCCGTGGTTATGGCCCGGAACAGGGGTATGATTTTCTGCGGGAAAAGATTGCGATAAATGATTTCCAGGCCAGAGGGGCGGAGGTAAGCCCGGATGAGATTTTTGTCAGTGACGGGGCCAAATGTGATACCGGCAATATCCAGGAATTATTTTCCCTGGATGCGAAAATAGCGATTCCGGATCCGGTTTACCCGGTTTACCTTGATACCAATGTTATGGCCGGTCGCACCGGAACCTGGGATAACGGTCGTTATCAGGGGGTATATTATCTTGACTCCACCAGGGAAAATAATTTCGTCCCGGAACTGCCCACAGAGCAGGTGGACCTGATCTATCTCTGTTTCCCCAATAACCCTACCGGCTCCACCATCAGCAAGGCGCAGCTTAAGGCCTGGGTTGATTATGCCCGGGAGAATAAGGCCCTGATTCTGTTCGATGCGGCTTACGAGGCCTTTGTCCGGGACGAGTCTCTGCCAAAGTCCATTTATGAGATTGAGGGAGCCCGGGAGGTTGCGGTGGAGTTTCGCAGTTTTTCCAAGAATGCCGGTTTCACCGGTACCCGCTGCGCCTATACCGTAGTGCCTAAAGAATGTATGGTTTATGATTCCACCGGTGGTCGTCAGGCCCTGCATCCTCTCTGGAACAGGCGTCATTGTACTAAATTTAACGGGGTCTCCTATCCGGTGCAGAAGGCGGCGGAGGCGGTTTACTCGCAAGAGGGTAAGGCCCAGGTTCAGGAGCTGGCATCTTATTATCTTAATAATGCCGATCTCATCCGGCGGGAAATAGGGGCCCTGGGTTTTGACCAGGTAGGAGGCGAGAACTCGCCTTATATCTGGATAGATGGTGGCCGTGATTCCTGGGAGTTTTTTGATCTGCTCCTTAATGATGCTGGGGTGGTTTGTACTCCGGGGGCTGGTTTTGGTAAATGCGGTCAGGGTTATATCCGGATCAGTGCCTTCAATAGTTACGAAAATGTGGAAAAAGCCATGGGCCGGATACGCCAGTCCCTGGGTTAGGCCTGCCCTGTTTTGCCCTTTTTTCGTTGTCAATTGACAATAAATATGCTAATCGAATGTGGTCAATGAATGACCATTCATCTTTTTGGGCCATAATGCCCTTTGACCATTGTGCGGATGGCTATGCTGATTAAAGATTTGCTTAAGAATAAAAAAACCGAGCTTCTTGCCCAATGGGAAGATTATGTGCTCGGCAATTATGAGCCTGATACTTTTGCAATCTTTAAGAATAAAAAGGATCAGTTTGCAAATCCGGTGGGTCACAAGATTCGGGTCGGCCTGGAAGAACTTTACGAGGTTATCTGTGATGAAAGTGATCGGGAAATTGAGACCCCGGTGCTTGGTCAGTTGATTAAGCTGCGGGCGGTGCAGGATGAACCGCCTTCGCAGACGGTTTCCTTTCTCTTTAAGTTCAAGGAGCTGGTGCGAAACCAGTGGCAGAAAGGGAAGATTGAGATGCCCATTGACCAGTGGCTGGCTTTTGATGCCCGGGTTGATGCGGCGGCTCTTGCTGTTTTTGATATTTTTATGGCCAGCCGGGAGCAGTTATACCAGGTTCGGCTGAAGGATATTAAGGCCAGCCGCGATATTATTACCAGTAACGCTGTCTGTCCGTCAGCCCTGATGCGGAAAAACAGGGAAGAACGGGAAGCTGCTGCTGCCGGTGATGAGGCTGAGTCAATTTAAATATAGTAGTTTGGGTTTTCTGCTGCAGAAGGCGGTGGCTGATGTTCCTGACTCGGAGGAGAGGGGGCAAGCTGCTGGGTGGTGGAAATAAGCAGGTGGCTTGATCATGTTGGTCAGGTCATCTAAACAGTCACACTTAATGAGGCGAGGTAACGGTAAATGAGAATCCTGTATCCCTTCATTGCAGTCTTGGCGCTGATCGTGGTTGCCACTATGGGCAGCAAGGTTACGGGCTTGCAGTACCTGTTCGGGGTAGTGCTTCCCTATCTGGCGTTCGGAGTGTTTGTTGTGGGCTTTGTCAATCGCGTTCTGCAATGGGCAAAATCCCCGGTGCCATTTCGAATTCCCACCACATGCGGTCAGGCTAAGTCCCTGTCCTGGATCAAACAGGACAGGCTTGAAGCTCCCAACACCAGGCTTGAGGTAATCGGTCGGATGTTGTTGGAGGTTTTTGCATTCAGGTCCCTGTTCCGCAACACAAAGGCGGAGGTTCATGACGGACCGAAATTGGTTTATGGATCAAGTAAATGGCTCTGGCTGTTTGCTATTATGTTCCATTATTCATTCCTGGTGATTGTCGTGCGCCATCTGCGCCTTTTCACCGAGCCGGTGCCCGGATTTGTGGCAATGGCTGAATTCTTTGATGGTATGATGCAGATTGGAGCTCCCACCCTGTATATGACCGATTTGGTCTTCCTGGGTGCAATAGCTTTTCTGTTTCTGCGGCGGGTAGTTGCTCGGCAGATCCGTTATATCTCCTTGGCTGCTGATTACTTTCCCCTGTTCCTTATTTTTGCCATTGGTTTAACCGGCATTTTGATGCGGTTTTACTATCGGGTTGATATCACGGCAATCAAACAGCTTACTGTTGGCATAGCTTCTTTCAGCCCGGTAATGTCTGCCGGCATTCATCCTGTTTTCTTTGTACATGTACTTCTTGTATGTGTTCTTCTGGCCTACTTCCCATTCAGCAAACTGATGCACATGGGTGGAGTATTTTTGAGCCCGACCCGGAATATGCGTAACAACAGCCGGGCGGTGAGGCATATTAATCCATGGAACGATCCGGCGATCAAACCTCATGCCTACGCGTCTTATGAAGACGAGTTCAGAGAGGTTATGGTCGAAGCCGGCATCCCAGTTGATAAGGAATAAAACGATGGCGATACCTAAAGTAGAAGAATTGCGTGTTAATGTAGCGCGGGAGCCGTCTTTGATGACGGGAGCCATCCCCAAGCAGGATTGGATGGACACCCCGGCCGTGTTCAAGGAAGGAAACTTCTGTTACCCGGCAAAGCCAGAGATGGTGGAATACCATAAATTCCCCAATGTCCGGGAATGGCGACCCGATGAAGAAGACTGGAAACTGCCGGAAGGCTGGGAAGAAATTATTCTCAACGGCCTGAAGGAACGGCTTGATAAATTCCGGTCCCTGAAAGTTTTCATGGACTGTTGTGTTCGCTGTGGCGCCTGTGCCGATAAATGTCATTTTTTCCTTGGTACCGGTGATCCCAAAAATATGCCGGTACTGCGGGCTGAGCTTCTTCGCTCGGTCTATCGGAATGATTTTACCACTGCAGGTAAACTGCTGGGTAAAATGGCTGGTGGTCGTGAAATGACAGTCGGTGTCCTGAAAGAGTGGTTCATGTACTCTTATCAATGCACCGAATGTCGGCGTTGTTCGGTTTTCTGTCCCTACGGGATTGATACTGCCGAGATCACCATGATGCTTCGTGAGTTATTGCATCTGGTGGGTGTGGGGATCAACTGGATTCTGGAGCCGGCAGCTAACTCAAACCGGACCGGTAACCATATGGGTCTTCAGCCCCATACCTTCAAGGAAAACATCGAGTATCTTGTTGATGATATCAAAGAGATTACCGGTGTTGACGTTCATCCGACCTTTAACAGGAAGGGGGCGGAGGTTCTGTTCATCACTCCGTCAGCTGATGTATTTGCTGAGCCCGGCATCTATACTGCCATGGGCTATCTCCTTCTTTTTGAGCATATCGGTCTTGATTATACTTTCAGTACCTATGCTTCTGAGGGTGGTAACTTCGGTCTGTTTACCTCCAATGAGATGATGAAGAAACTTAACGCCAAGATGTACGCAGAAGCCAAGCGTCTCGGGGTTAAGTGGATTCTCGGTGGCGAATGTGGCCATATGTGGCGGGTACTTCACCAGTATATGGATACCATGAACGGTCCTGCCGATTTCCTTGAGGTTCCGACTTCACCGATTACCGGAACGGTTTTTGAGAATGCGGCATCCACAAAGATGGTACATATCAGTGAGTTTACCGCTGACTTGATCAAGCATAATAAATTGAAGCTTGATCCCATGCGTAATGCCCATCGTCGGCCGACCTTCCATGATTCATGTAACCCGGCTCGGGCCATGGGTCTTCTGGATGAGCCACGGGCTGTTCTTGATGCGGTTGTACCCAAGTGGTACGAGATGCCGGAAAATACCATCCGTGAGAAAACCTATTGTTGCGGTAGTGGTACCGGCCTTAACACCGGTGAGATTATGGAGTTGAGGATGCGCGCCGGCCTGCCCCGGGCAAATGCTGTTGAGTTTGTTCGCGACAAGTTTGGCGTCAATATGCTGTCCAATGTTTGTGCTATTGACAGGGCCACTTTGTCAGCCTTGGTGGAATACTGGACTCCGGATGTTGATGTCTGCGGTATTTCAGAGCTGGTTGGTAATGCCCTGATTATGGATGGTGAAATAGAGAGAGAAACCGGACTGCGGTTCGAGGCTCTTGAAGGAATGGGAGGGTGAAAGCAATGTATGACGGAGGAAAGATCATACCCGGCTTGATTGTTTTCGTTGGCCTGATGTGTTTTGCCATCTTTAACAATGTCGGAAGCAAGATAGAGGAACCTAAACCTGCCAGTGCCAAAGACTTGGGTTACACTGCATGTGTTAAGCCCCTGGCTGAGATTAAATCTTCCCATATGGCTCTGCTCAATGAGTGGCGCGATGAGGTTATCCGGGAAGGCAAGCGGGACAAGGTTGAAGCTGGCGGCAAGCTCTATGAGAAGAGTCTGCAGAATGGTTGTATGGTATGCCATGTCAGCAAGGAGAAGTTCTGTGACACCTGTCACCAGTATGCTTCTGTGTATCCTTACTGCTGGGATTGTCATGTGACACCCATGGCGGATAAGGCTAATAAGGAGGCGAATTGATGGATAGTACAAGAAGAAAATTTCTGAAAATCGCCGGTCTGTCCGCGGTTGCCGGAATCGGTGCCCCGGCCGGGATCAATATGCTGCTGAAGGGTGAGGCAACAGCCTCTTCCGGCGGCGGTCACGGCCAGGCGGAGCCGGCAGCCCACGGGCATGCCCCGGCTGCCACCGGCAAGCGTTATGGTATGGTTATAGACGCCGGCAAATTCCACGATAATCCTGGATTGGCTGATAAATGTGTCGAGGCCTGCCATACTTATCATAATGTTCCTGATTTCGGGAATAAGAAAGATGAGATCAAGTGGTTGTGGAATGAGTCTTATTCCCATGCCTTCCCCGAGCATAGCCATTATCGCAAGGATGACCGGGTCCATTCCATGGATTTCCTGGTTACCTGTAATCACTGTGATAACCCGGCCTGCGTTAAGGCCTGTCCCACCAAGGCTACCTTCCGTAACAAGGATGGTATTGTAATGATGGACTTCCATCGTTGCATTGGCTGCCGTTTCTGTATGGCTGC
This sequence comes from uncultured Desulfobulbia bacterium, assembly GCA_964653055.1. Lineage (GTDB taxonomy): Bacteria > Desulfobacterota > Desulfobulbia > Desulfobulbales > SURF-16 > CAZZCA01. Next base: position 128,104 of record CAZZCA010000002.1, read on the forward strand.
CTGCCCCTATGGTGCCAGGAGCTTTAACTGGCGTGATCCCCGGGGTTCTTCTAAAGCGGGTAAACCTTTCATTGATAAGGTGAACCCTCTGTTCCCCACCAGGATGCGCGGTGTTGTGGAGAAGTGTTCTTTCTGTGCCTGGCGGCTCAATAAAGGGAAGAAACCGCTTTGCGTCGAGGCTTGTGGTGATTCAAAGGCTATAGTATTCGGTGACCTTAATGATCCTGCTTCTGAAGTATCGCAGGTATTGAAGTCCCGGTTCACCATTCAAAGGAAACCGGCAGCGGGCACCAAGCCCTCGGTATTCTATATTATCTAAGGTGAGGTATTATGTTAGAAAAAGCACTAAAAGGTAATGGGACATATTGGGCCTGGATGGCTCTGCTCCTGGTCATAATGGGAGTGGGCGTGGCATGTTATCTCATCCAGTTCAATTATGGTCTTGGTGCCACTGGCATGAGCCGGGACGTAACCTGGGGTATTTATATCTCCCAGTTTACCTTCCTGGTCGGCGTTGCTGCTGGTGGTCTGATGCTGGTCCTGCCCTATTATCTTCATGACTATAAGGCCTTCGGCCGGATCACCATTCTTGGTGAGTTTATGGCTATCGCGGCAGTTGCCATGTGTCTGCTCTTCATCATGGCTGATCTCGGTCAGCCCATGCGGGCACTTAATGTGGTTCTGCACCCTACTCCTAACTCCATGCTGTTTTATGACATGATTGTCTTAAACGGCTATCTTTTCCTCAATGTGGTTTGTGGCTGGGCCGTTCTCCATGCTGAGCATAAGGGAGTTAAGTACGCAAATTGGGTCAAGCCCCTTATTTATCTTTCCATCCCCTGGGCTGTTAGTATCCATACAGTAACCGCGTTTTTGTACTGTGGTCTGCCTGGTCGTCATTTCTGGCTGACTGCTATTCTGGCTCCCCGCTTTCTTGCTTCCGCGTTTGCCGCCGGACCTGCACTGCTTCTGATCATTGCCATGATCATGCAGCGGACCGCTAAGTTCGATGTCGGTCAGGTTGCCAAAGACAAGCTGGTTACCATTATTGGTTATGCCGCTCTTATTAACTTCTTCTTCCTTGCCTGTGAGATCTTTGTTGGATATTACAGTGAGGTTCCTGGTCATACCCATACTCTTGATTATCTTTACTTTGGTCTTGCGGATCATGATACCGGGACTATTTTTAATAACCTCGTACCATTTATGCGTTTTTCTGTGGTTATTGGCCTGGTGGGTATTGCTACCCTCTTTTATGCCCGCAAGAGACAGTCTGACTGTCTTCTGTCCCTTGCCTGTCTTTCCATCTTTGTTTCTTTCTGGATTGATAAGGGGCTGGGGCTGGTGCTGGGTGGTTTTGTTCCCACACCCCTTGAGTATGTTGTCGAGTATTACCCCACAGCGGTTGAGATCGGCGTTACGGCTGGTATCTGGGCCACTGGTTTCTTTATTCTGACCATTCTTTACAAGGTTGCTCTTTCTGTAAAGATGGAGAGTGAAAAAACAGCATAGTCGGTACTCGTAGTTTCGTTTAAGCAAGCGACATCCCGGTAATCCGGGATGTCGCTTTTTTTTATTGTTGGCCTGTGCTTTTGTTTTTTATTGTTGATACTTGTGATTATTAGTTTAAGAATATTGTGTATGGTGCGTGTTCTGGTGCCGTAGATTATCAGCTGAGGTCAGATAACGAAAATGGCATATAATAATATTCTTGAGATGATAGGCAATACCCCCCTGGTGCGGATTAATCGGCTTAATCCCCATGAGGGTGTTGAAATATTCGGTAAGATTGAAGCTGCTAATCCCGGCGGCTCGGTGAAGGACAGGATTGCCCTGGCCATGATCGAGACAGCGGAAAAAAGCGGCGAGCTTACTCCGGATAAAATCGTGCTGGAGGCCACCAGTGGCAATACCGGTATCGGCATGGCCATGGTCTGTGCGGTTAAGGGTTATCGCTGTCAGCTGGTAATGCCTGAATCGGCAAGTATCGAACGGCGCAAGATTATGCAGGCTTACGGGGCAGAGATTCTGCTGACCCCTGGTAAGCGCAGTACCGATGGTGCCATTGAGCAGACCTATATGCTGGCCCGGGAACATCCGGATCGCTATTTCCTTACGGATCAGTTCAATAATGAGGCGAACTGGCAGGCCCATGTCCATACAACCGGCCCGGAGATCTGGGAGCAGACCGAAGGACGGGTAACCGATGTTATTTCCACCCTGGGGACTTCAGGAACCGCCATGGGCTTATGCCGTTATTTTGCCGACAATCACCCGGAAGTTAGGATGACGGCAGTGGAGCCTTTTCTCGGCCATAAGATTCAGGGTCTGAAAAATATGAAGGAATCCTATAAGCCCGGGATCTTTGATAAGACCCTGCCTTATCGGATCATCAATATCCCTGATGAAGAGGCTTTCCGTCATGCCCGGCTTCTGGCCAGGCGGGAGGGGATCTTTGCCGGCATGAGCTCCGGAGCCGCCATTTCAGCGGCCTTGACCAGGGCTGAGCAGATAGGTGAAGGGGTAATTGTCGTTATTCTGCCGGACAGTGGTGATAAATACCTGTCAACTGAGCTGTTTACCAGGCAGAAACAGGAAAAGACCAAGACCACCGGCCTTAAATTCTTTAATACCGTTTCCCGGAAAAAGGAGATTTTTCAGCCCCTGGCTCAGGATAAGGTAACCTTTTATGCCTGTGGCCCCACTGCCTATGAACTTGCCAACCTCGGTCATTGCCGCAGGTTTGTGGTGGCTGATCTGGTCAATCGTTTATTGAGCAGCCGGGGATATAATGTTGAGTTTTTCATGAACTTCACGGACCTTGATGATAATACCATCACCGGTGCTGAAGACAGCGGAAAGAGCCTGGCCGAGTTCACCGGCTATTATATCAAAGAGTTCAAGAAGGAATTGGCGGCTCTCGGTGTGGCTCCGGCCTCCTGTTATCCTCGTGCTTCGGAGCATGTTGATGAGATGGTTGAACTGGCCCATGACCTGGTGCATAAGGGTTATGCCTATGAGAAACATGGATCGGTTTATTTTGATATTGCCAAATTTCCTAAATATGGCGAGCTTTCCCGGGTGGATCTGAGCAAGATCAAGGTGGGTAAAACCGTGGATCTTGATAATTATGAGAAGCACAGCCCCTTTGACTTTACCCTGATGAAACGATCTACCCTGGCTGAGCTGAAAAGTGGGATCTTCTATAAGACCGAGTTTGGCAATATGCGGCCTGGCTGGCATATTGAATGTGCGGCCATGACCCTGCGCTTTCTGGGTGAAACCATGGATATTCATACCAGTAGTCGGGATCTTCTTTTCCCCCACCATGAGAACGAGAACGCTATCGCCGAGAGTGTGTCCGGCAAGCCCCTGGCCAGGTTCTGGCTCCATAGTGAGCAGCTCTTGGTAGATGGTCGGAAAATGAGCCAGGATAATGATAATATCATTACCCTTCGAGATGTTATTAATAAGGGCTATTCAGCCCGGGATGTGCGGTTTTTCCTTATCCGCAACCATTATCGCAAGCCCATTGATTTCTCGTATAAGAAACTGGATGCGGCCCGGGCCAGCCTGCGCCGGCTTGATGAATTCACCCGGAAGCTTCTCTGTCTGCCCCCCGGCCTGCCCCATCCCCAGGTGGCTTCGTATCTGTCTGCCATGGAAGAGCGGTTTCAGGCAGCCATGGATGACGATATGAATGTTTCCCGGGCCATGGGTTCTTTTTTTGATTTTATCAAAAAGGTTAACCCGATCCTCAGCGAGGGTCAGCTTGACCGGGAACAGAAAAAATATATTCTTGATGCCCTGGAAAAGGTTAATGCTGTGGTTAATGTTCTTCAGCTTGAGGCCTGCCCCCTTGCCCCGGAGATTGATCGTCTGATTCAGGCCCGGGAGGAGGCTCGCCGGCAGAAGGACTGGGATCGGGCGGATGGAGTTCGTGACGAGTTGGCCCGTAAGGGTTTTACCCTGATCGATACGGTGAAAGGTACGGTCTGGCAGGAGAATGGTTCACAGCCGGTTTCAGGTGATGATTCGTGATCCGTATCCTGCTGGTGGATGACCATAATCTTATCCGGAAAGGCCTGGCCAAGGTGCTGGAGTTTGAGGATGACCTTGAAGTAGCCGGTGAGGCTGCCAGCGGTGGTGAGGCCATCAACATGGTTGAGGCAGGGGAGTTTGATGTGGCTATTCTTGATCTCTCCATGCCGGGGCGGGATGGTCTTGATACTTTGCATCAGCTCAAGGTGACTAAACCGTCAATGGGGGTGTTAATCCTGACCATGTACCCGGCGGATCAATATGCCTGCCGGGTGATCAGGGCTGGAGCTTCCGGCTTTCTTGCCAAAGGTTCGGTATCGGATGATGAGCTGGTTGCTGCCATTAAGGCAGCGGCTGAGGGTGAGCGCTATATTACCCCCGAGGTGGCGTCTCTGCTGGCAGAAGAGCTTGATCGGGGTGACGGCAGGCCGCTTTATGACTTATTGTCAGACCGGGAGTTCCAGGTGATGCTCCTCATTGCCGCTGGCCGAAAGCTTAAAGAGATCGGTGAAGATCTGAGCCTTAGTGCCAAAACCATTTCCACCTATCAGCAGCGCATCTTTGATAAGCTCCAGGTAAGAAGCCAGGTCGAATTGGTCCGTTATGTTCTGAAGATGGGTCTTGGTCAGTAGCTTTTTTCTCATTTCAGGCGGCGATCGCCGCCTTCTGCGCAAATAATTTGTTAATTTGTAGGGGAACTCCTACACGATTTTCAGTCGTGGGCTGACATCTTTTTTTTCCCAATCTATTATTATATAGTCATGGATACAATTAAGCATGATTTCATGACAAAGAATAGGGCTGACAATCACAGTTCCCGGATAGCAGATATTGATACAAGCTTTATGGGTAGGGAGCTGCGTCGCCTGGAAAAGCAGATTGCCAGGGGCGATGCCCTTTGCCCTGCTCTTCGTGACAGGCTTATCCGGCGAAAAGATGATCTCTCTTTGATGTTTAATATGCAGGCTGAAGAAAACTCTGGAGGGTGTAAATGACAGGGTTGGAAAGAAAAGGGATTTTGTTTTTAGCTGGTAAGGGTATTCGCAATGACCAGTCACGGAATATCATGCAGCGTCAGTGGCAGGTTGATGTCGGGATAAATCGGGATACCAAGGAGAGCCGGCAGAGGTTCGATTCTGATCTGGAGCGTTTGATTCTCGAAGAGCAATTAGAGGAAGACCAGCTTGATCTGCCCCAGGTTGAGGTTTCACTGGTGCCGGCAGATGCCGGGCATGGCCCGCGGATAATGGGTTTAACCGTCCAGCCCCGTAGTGATAGCCGAAAAAAATGGCAATTTAATAAAATCGTCCTGGGAATTCCTCCGGGCGATCATGTAAACGATAGTTGATTATTTCAACCGATGGTGCCGGTTCTGCCATCGTCTTTTGCTCCTGCCTCAGCCCTTTAACGGGTACGACAGCGCCGGATTGATGAATTTCAGTCCCGGCGCTGTTCTTTTTTAATTATCTTGGGTGCTTTTCTCAATCCGTCCAGCAGGTGCCTTATACCCATGAGGGGGTGATAACGCATCATCTGGGGGCCGACATGGGCCATTACCTTTCTGGTTTTAGTCCGCATCCCCGGTTTATAGCAATGCACCAGGCATTTGCCGCAGGTTGATTTTTTTTCCTGGAAAGGGCAGTTCTGCAGTCGTTTATTGGCATAGGCCAGTAGCTCCGCGCAGTCAGGGCAGAGCTTTTCGCTGCTGCCATGTCTTTGCCGGCAGTAAATTTTTATCATGGCGCGGATAGTATCAGCTTCTCGCTCCATTCTTTTCCCACTAAATTTCATAGGATGTTTTTAGCCGTTATTTCTGGGGCAGTCAAGGTTGGTCAGCCCATATGGGTTCATGGTGATTCAGGTTGCAAATTGGCCGATGTCATGCTAAAAAATGGCATCATTAAGTCATTTCTTAATTGCGCCCGTAGCTCAGCTGGATAGAGCAACGGACTTCTAATCCGTAGGCCGCAGGTTCGAATCCTGCCGGGCGCGCCACTACCCCCAACTATCCTATTGGAAAAAGTTAGCAGCTTGCACGAAACATTGCGGCGCCAACTCGTTCCGTCAGTTGACTCATCCTGCCGGGCTCGCCACAGACCATAATTGTTCCCCGGGGTAAAAATTATCATGACTTTTGTGGGGGTTATTTTTGTCATGTCGTTTCTGGGGGAAAAGATGCTTTGACCTCGGGTAGTTGCTGCCAGCTGGTAGTGCAGGATCTGGACAGGTGATCCTGTTTGCTGGCCCAGGTTTTTGTGGTGCCGGTGGCCGCATAGTGAACTGTATCTCTGCCCCATTTGTGGTTGACCTGGTCCAGGGCCTTCATTAATTCATTATCACCCTTCTCAGGCTGAAATAGATTTAATTGGCGACTTTCTGGTGGACAGAGATTGGTCAGCATGATCCCCGCCTTTTTGAACTCGTAGCCCTGCCGGTATATTCTCTTCAGAGCGTCCATGGCATATTTAAGCAAAGTGGCGGTGGAGGCAGTGGCTGCAGGTAATTTAATGGTGATGCCGGGGAAGTATTGCGCTTTTTCCTTCTGGAAATAATTGGTGGCAAGAAAAACCTGGAGAGATTGGGCGCAGGCCTGTTGTTGCCGTAATTTTTCTCCACCCCGGGAGGTAAAGGCGGCAACTGCCTCTTTTAATTCGGGCAAATCGGTTACCGGATGACCAAAAGAGCGGGAGCAGGTGATGCTCTTTTTGGCGATCGGCGCCTGGTCAATGGAGATGCAGGGAATGCCCCTGAGCTCCCAGGCTGTCCGCAGGCCGGTGACGGAGAGGTTTTTTCGCAGCCAATTGTCATCTGCCTGTTTCAGCTCCCGGGCGGTGAATATCCCGGCCCTGTTTAATTTAGCAGTGGATCGACTGCCGATACCCCAGATATCGTTTACCTTGATTTTTGCCAGCAGCTGGTCAATATTCTTTTTACCAGTAAGGTCGAATGACCCTTGGTGCTCCGGGGTTTTTTTGGCAATATGATTGGCGATCTTGGCCAGGGTCCGGGTGGGTCCAAAGCCGATGGAAACAGGGATGCCGGTCCATTTTTTAATGGTTTGGCGGATGTGGCGGCCATGGTCGTTCAGGTTGAAATTCGGGCTGATTGGCAGCGAGATAAAGGCCTCATCAATGGAATAGATTTCCACTTCGGCTTCAAGTTGCTGGAGAATGGCCATTACCCGTCTGGACATATCGCCATAAAGGGTATAATTGGAGGAAAATACCTGAACCTTATTTTTATGAAGGAAGGAGGCTATTTTGAAATAGGGCTCAGCCATTTTGACCCCTAAGGCCTTGGCCTCGTTGGAGCGGGCGATGATATTGCCGTCGTTACTGGAAAGGACCACCAGGGGTTGATCGATCAGGTCGGGTCGGAACAGTCGTTCGCAGGAGGCATAGAAATTATTACAGTCAACCAGGGCAAAATTATTTTTCAAATTGATGGATGACACTGGTCACTACCCCCCAAATCTCGCAAGGGTTATCATTGTTTATCTCCAGGGGTGGATAGTCGGGATTGCCGGCAACAAGGCGGCAGGTTTTGCCGGATTTATATAGGCGTTTTACCGTCAGTTCACCATTGACCGCAGCAATAATTATTTTATTATGGCCAGCCTCCCGGGAGCGGTCCACCACCAGGGTGTCGCCGTCCTGGATGCCGACTCCGATCATGGAGTCGCCGGCGACCTTGACAAAGAAGGTGGCTGGCGGATTTTTGATCAGAAGCTCGTTAAGGTCAAGGAGTCGATCGATATAGTCGTCAGCCGGTGAGGGAAAACCGGCGGATACCCCGGAGAGAAACAGGGGGCAATTAATCTTTTTGCCGGTTTGCAGGCCGTAAACCTCGGCAATGGCTTCACCTGTTTTCATTGGCAAGTTCTTCCTTTTTGGCCTCAAGTTCGTCCCAGCGCAGGTAGAGCGTATCTACCTCGGCCTGGCAGTTTTCCATACTGGCGCAGGCCGAGGTCAATTGGCCAGGGTTTGCCATAATTGCCGGGTCTTCCACCATGGCTGTTGCCTCGGCCAGTTTTTCTTCTGCCATCATAATGGCCTCTTCCATGCCGGCAAGTTCTTTTTCCTCTTTGAAGGAGAGTTTTTTCTTCTTTGCCGGGGCTGGTCTGCCTTTGGCTTTTTTTGCGGATTTTCTGCTGGTTTTCTTGGCAGATGAGCTGATCCATTGCTGGTAATCGGCGAAGATACTGGTTGCCCCCCGGCCGTCAAAGCCCAGGATGGCATCGGTCATATTGTTAAGAAAAGAACGATCATGGCTTACCAGGATTATGGCACCTTTAAATTCCTGGAGGCTGTCTTCCAGGATCTCGATGGAGTTGATATCCAGGTCGTTGGTGGGCTCATCCAGGAGAAGGATGTCAGCGGGCTGACGCATCAGGTTGGCGATGAGAATCCGGGCCTGTTCACCGCCGGATAAACGGCTGATTGGCATATCCAGTTGATCAGGGTCAAAGAGAAAGCGCTTGGCCCAGCTTACCACATGCAGCGGTCGATCTTGATAGAGGATGGAATCACCATCCGGTGCCAGGGCCTGACGAAGGTTCAGGCTCTGGTCAAGTTGCTCTCTTTTCTGGTCAAAAAGAACAATGCGGATCCCGTCAGCGGTTTTGATGGTGCCGCTGTCTGGTTCCAGGTCGTTATGAATGGTTTTGATCAGGGTAGATTTGCCGCAACCATTGCCCCCGGCCAGGCCCAGACGGCTGCCGGGGGTCAGCTCAAAGGAAAGGTCGGAAAAGAGCAGGCGTCCACCTAAGGATTTGCTGATCTTGTTAATTTGGAGCAGCTTTTTGGTTTTCCGACCGGTGGCGGCAAAACCGAGCTGTAACTGGCCTTCTGCCCGGTTACGGCCTTTGACTTCACTTAATTGATCCTGCAGGCGATGGGCCTCGTCAATTCGGTAACGGGCCTTGGTGGTTCGGGCCTTGGGACCACGGCGCAGCCATTCCACCTCACGCCTGACCTTATTGGATAACCTGGTTTCCATCTCCTGTTGATGGTTGAGGAAGGTGGTTCGTTGTTCGAGGAAATAACTATAACTGCCATCCACATTAAAAAATCCATCAGGGTAGCAGCGGTTCAGTTCAATGGTCCGGTTCGTGACATTTTCAAGAAAGGTTCGATCATGGCTGATCAGGACAAAGGCAAAAGAGGCGTTTTGCAGCAGGTTTTCCAGCAAGAGAATTGCCTCGATATCAAGATGATTGGTGGGCTCATCTAAAAAGAGCAGGTCTGGTTGCTGGGCCATGGCCCGGGCGATGGCCAGCTTTTTGCGCCAGCCACCGGATAAGGTTTCTGTTGTCTGGTTTAGGTCTTTAAAGCCGGCCTGGCTCAGGGCCCGGCGGCTTTTATTGTAACGAACGGCTTCGTCATCTTCATCCATGAGGGCCTCGGCCACGATTTCGTCCACGGTCCTGCCCGGTTCAAAATCATCCTCCTGACTCAGATAGACTGTTTCTGTCTGACGGCTGCGGAAGATGGTGCCATGGTCTTCTGCTTCCAGGCCGGCCATGATTTTAAGCAGGGTGGATTTACCGGAGCCGTTGGGGCCCACCAGGCCTATTTTGTCGTTTTGGTTAAAGCCCAGGGATATATCGGTAAAAAGGGTATGGGCAGCGAAGGACTTGCTTAGATTCTGGCAGCTTATCAGGTGGTTCACAGGTGTTTTACCTTGGAGGTTGTGGTTCAGGGTTGGGGCTGGTCGTCAAGATCAATGCCTGGGCTGCGGCGCAGGGTTATTTTGCTGATCTCGCCGGGACAATTGAAGCGGAGAGGGGTGCCGGAGGCACCGGCTCCCTGGCTGGTATAACCATGCATCAGGCCGAATTGCCATTTGCCGGCGGCGGTAAACCTGGGTGCCCGGCAATTGGTGAAAATGGGGCCACGGTCAGGGAGCCTGATCTGACCACCATGGGTATGGCCGCAGAGGTAGAGGTTGCAGCGGTAGGCGGCAGCCTCTTTATAGGCCTCTGGTGAATGGGCCAGCACCAGGCGGAAGCTGTGCTCCGGGATGTCGCGGCAGGCAGCAGTCAGGTCGTGGGTGCGGTAATAATGGGGGTCATCCAGGCCGGCAAGCCAGAGCTCCTGGCCGTCTTTGCTCAGGCGCCAGCTATCGTTAATCAGCATGGTCATGCCTGTTTCTTCCAGGTCGGGAACCATCTCAATACAGTCATGATTGCCGAGAACCCCTAAAATGCCGTATTTGCTTTTGATTTTGCTCAGCAGCCGCCGTAGTTGGCGAAGCGACGGGGCAATGGCACCGTAGGTTTCCATTCGGATATCGCCTCCCACCAGGCAGAGATCAAATTCCTGTTTGTCTATGCGGGCAAGGATCCGGTCGGTCAGTTCGGGCAGGCCGTCAAGGTGGAGGTCGGTTAGCAGCAGGATCCGGAAATTGTCAAAGGCGAGAGGCAGTTCCGGCAGCCAGAAGGTTTCCTGGCGGATCTCGGGGTTTAAGGCGTTCTGGCGTCCCTGGCGGTAGAGGCCGATGAACCTGAAGATATTGCCGATGAACAGACGGTGGGAAAGAAAATTTTCCAGGTTGAAAAGGGTATGGAAACGGCGGGATGGCTGGTGACAGGCCCGCCATTCTTTCAGCCTGGTGGAGGAGCGTATTATCCGTGGATAATTTCGGGATGGTGGCCGGTACATGAGAAAAGACCAGAACTGGGAGCCCCAGAAGGCAATAACGATAAAGAGGACGAGGGTGGCTGCGGCCTGGGTCGGGGTCAGGATGTCCTGCCAGATGAGAAAGAGAAGAGGCAGCAGGCTCTCGGCACATTGATCAATACCAAGCAGGACCTTGCCGCTGGCATGGCCCAGGCGTCTTTTGCCAAAACTGGTAACAAGGTCGCCACTGATACTGAGTAGGGCGATGGTGGCGGCAGATTGCCAGGAGACGCTGAGCAGGGGGAAGATGGCCGTGCCGCCAGCTAAAGAGAAGAAAACACCGCGCCAGGTTTTGTGGGGGCCCAGCAGGGGTCGGCCGTCAAACCAGTGCCGGCCAAGGTCGAGAGGCCAGTCTCCCTGTTTACCGAAAAGGAGATTGGCGGCCGGTGGCAGGAAATTAAGCCAGATAAGTAATAAGGTTATCTGTAGAACAGGAAGCATGGGGAGAGGATACCATAAGTCAGCATTAAATTTAACCTTGAATCCAGAAGAGGTTTTTGGTTGAAAATTTTGCCCATGCCGTTATCTTGCTTCTGTAATTCGGGTCCATAATGGATCCATTTGTAAATAATTGGTATTGGTGTCGTCAGATCCTGGCGATGAAAAGGGAATACGGTGTAAATCCGTAACGTTGGGCCAACGCTGTAAGCAGGGACTGACCCCGCATAAAGCCACTGTTATCTAAGGTTATGTTGATGACCTTTAATGGGAAGGCGCGGATGGTCGGGTTGATCTGCAAGTCAGAAGACCTGCCAGTATTTTAATAACCATGGATATGTCCTGATTCCGTGTTGCCGGTTAAGGGGAAACCCTCTATTGGCAATGCGGATTTTTTTTGCCCGGCAGGATATTTGATAATAAGGAGAAAAAAATGAAGACACAATTGGAACTGGCCCGGGAAGGAGTGGTTACGCCGGCAATGGAGCAGGTGGCAGCGGATGAGAATCAGAGCGCCAGCTCAATCTGTCAGCGGGTAGCCCTGGGAGAGGTTGTTATCCCCTGTAACCCTAATCGACCTGCCCAGAAGGCGGTGGGGATCGGTACCGGTCTTCGGACCAAGGTCAATGCCTCCATTGGCACCTCTTCTGATATTCAGGATATTGAGATGGAGAAAAGAAAGGCTAAGATTGCCGAGGAGGAGAAGGCTGACACCCTGATGGAGCTTTCCACCGGTGGTAAGCTGGATCAGGTTCGGCAGGAGGTTATGGCCGCTACTTCCCTGCCGGTGGGTAATGTTCCCCTGTACCAGGCCTTTTCCGATGCGGCCCGTACACATAAGAATCCCAATAAGCTTGATCCGGAGTATCTCTTTGATCTGATTGAACGGCAGCTGGCGGACGGAATGTCATTTATGGCCATTCATTGCGGGATCAATCGTTTCAGTATCGAGCGTCTGCGTAAACAGGGGTTTCGTTATGGCGGTCTGGTTTCCAAGGGCGGGACTTTTATGGTTTCCTGGATGGAATACCATAATAAGGAAAATCCCCTGTATGAGCAATTTGACAGGGTATGTGCCCTGATGAAGAAGTATGATGCTGTTCTTTCCCTGGGTAACGGGATCAGGGCCGGGGCTATTCACGATAGTCATGATCGGGCCCAGATGGCGGAGATGATTATTAATTGTGAGCTGGCGGAGCTGGGCCGGGAAATGGGCTGTCAGATGATGGTGGAAGGACCCGGTCATGTCCCTCTTGATGAGATTGAGGGTAATATCATGCTGGAGAAAAGGATGAGCGGCAATGCTCCTTATTATGTTCTGGGGCCGTTGCCCGCGGATAGTGGTGCCGGTTATGACCATATTACCGCTGCCATCGGGGCTGCAAACTCTGCCCGTTACGGGGCGGATCTTATCTGTTATATTACTCCGGCAGAACACCTGGCCCTGCCCAATGAAGATGATGTTCGCCAGGGGGTGCGGGCCACCAGACTGGCTGCCCGGATTGGTGATATTGCAGCTCATCCGGAATGGCGCGAGCAGGAAAAACAGGTTGCCATGGCCCGACGGGACTCCCGCTGGGAAGATCATTTTGGTATGTTGATGTTTCCGGAAAAGGCGGAGCGGGTCAGGGCGGAACGGACTCCAGAAAATAATAAGACCTGTACCATGTGCGGTGATTTTTGTGCCATGGAGCGTGGTTACAGCCTTTTCGAGAAAGATATCAAGGGCGATAAGGTAAGTAAATAAGGCTGACTTGCCCCTTTTTGTACCTTGTGGTATTTTGTTTATTGCGTGTCGGATCCGGATGAGCCGATGCGGCATGCAATAAACTCATCAGGCAGGAAAGGATTATGAATAATTATCCCCTACCCCGACTGGTAAAGATCATTTTGCCGGTGGTATTTTTGCTTATCTTCAATTCACTTTCCATGGCCGCTATAGGCAAGGTAAGTGTGGCAAATGTTGACCGAGACCGCTTTACTGTTATCTGGCAGACCAAGAAGCCCGAGGTGGCTGAGCTTTATTTGATCAAGGCTGATGGAACCACGGGTCGTTATTTTGACAACCGGGGAATAGCCTATAAAGGGAAAACCCATTATGTAACCATCCGTGGGCTGCGTCCTGATACCGAGTATATGTATTTTCTGAAGCAGGGTGGGCGCCGTTATCTGGCAAGTACCGGCCCGGATATTCTCTTTCCCGGCAATATCCAGCCAGCCGGTAAGATTAGTAACCCCAACGGCTCTCCTGCAGTGGGAGCCATTGTCCAGGTCCAGGTTGCCGGCTTGAACGGGATGTCGGCTCCTTTGGCAACCCTGGTTGATTCCATGGGGTTCTGGCTGGTGGATCTGACCAATGCCCGCAATGCCCGTGACATGGGAATTTATCGTTTTGGCGGTGATGAGAAGCTCTTGCTTACGGTTATCGGGGAAAAAGGTGAAGCCACCGCCATTGTCCCGGTGATGGATTGCCAGGCCGGGCAGAATATGTGTCGGGGGCTGGTGCTTCGGCGGAAATAGGTGATCAGCAGCCGTATTTTTTGAGAAAATCCTCCACCATTTCCTCCATGATCCCGAGTTGATCGCGGTCATGTTCATTGATGATGATCCAGTTGCAGCGCTGATAGGCCCGGGCCAGATTGGCAGGAACCTTGATCTTGATGGTGGTCAGTTTCTGTTGGCTGTCAGTTCCAGGTTCGTTGTCTGTGGTGGTCATTTTTTCAGGGGTTGAATTGCCGATGAAAATTGACTGCTTCCTGGTAGGTGATCTCTGAGCCGCCGAAAATATCAAGGGCACTGCCGATGGTGGCGTCCAGCCGTCCCTGGCCCAATTTCTGAATCTTTTTCATATCCGCAAGGTTTCTCACCCCGCCGGCATAGGTGGTGGGAATGGTGGTCCATTGGCTCAGTTTTGTTGCCAGCTCCTCTTCTATGCCACTGCATTTTCCCTCCACATCCACGGCATGGATGAGAAATTCCTGACAAAAACCGGCAAAATAGGCAAGACTGTCATGAGTGATGGTAACATCAGTAAAATTCTGCCAGCGGTCGGTGACAATGAAGTAGTCTGAGCCTTTTTTCCGGCAGCTGAGATCCAGCACAAGATTCTGTCGGCCCACAGCATCCACCATTTCCTGGAGACGTTCTTCATGGATCTGGCCGTTTTGAAAGACATAGGAGGTGACAATGACAGCGGCAGCACCACGCTTAAGCCATTTGGGCCCATTGACCGGGGTTATGCCGCCGCCGAGCTGTATTCCCCCGGGCCATGCGGCCAGGGCCTCGGTGGCTGCCTCTTCATTGCCTGGGCCAAGCATAATTATATGACCGCCGGTGAGATTGTCCTGGCGGTACATCCTGGCATAATGGGCAGATGGTCTGGTGGAGGTGAAGTTGGTCTGCAGCGCGCCGGTGGCCGTGTCGGAAAGGGTCGAGCCAACTATCTGCTTTACCTGGCCGTTGTGAAGATCGATACAGGGGCGGAATTTCATGGCTTTTCCAAAGCTGCAGGAGCAGGCAGGCTGCTTTCACGCAGCCCGCTGCCCTGGGTCATGATTTTATTTTTCCATGATCAGCAGGGTTGCCGGATCAAGGCAGAGGTTTTTATCGCTTTTGGCCGTGCCGGTTTCGTCTTTAACGATATTAAGGGCAACTGATTTGTTTTCAGTATTGGGCTCAAGCAGAATTACGGTCTCGAAGAGCTGGTCGGTACCATGGCATGGCGCCGGAATGCCTGTTTCACTGACCCTGTCATCATCGCGATGTGAGATGGCAGACAGCCAGATATTGCTGCCCGAATCTTCCATCAATCGCCGCATCTCGCCAAGAGATTCCTCAGGATTGCTGGTACAGTCAAAGCCGTCAATCAGGATACAGGTGGGGTTGAAGATATTCTGACTGATGAGATCATTCAGCCGTTCCTTCAGTTTCCCAACGGTAAAAGTCTCTTCGTTAAAGGTCATGATCATGCGTTTTCTGTTCATCTCATCATGAACTTCGTTGGCATTGGTCAGTTTGGCCCCGGCGGCGATGTCCTTGAACATGTCATCATACCAGACCCTGGTTTTTTCCAGGGTCTGACCGATGCTGACATGCAGAACCTGGTTGTCCCGCAGCATTGAGTCCAGGGCGAGCTGGACCAGGATTGCAGTTTTGCCTACACCGGCCCGGGCCATGATCAGACCCATGCGCGGGGTTGCAGTCGCCTCGAGATTGAGTACCCGTAACGGATTATTATTGATCAGATCCTCTTTTAACATTGATTATTTCTCCTGCTCTTTCTTTTTCTTGCGAAACTCTTCAATGACTTCTTCGGAAACGGATTTGGGAACCTGTTTGTAGTCGGCAAATTCCATGGTGAACTCTGCCTTGCCCTGTGTAAGGGAGCGGAGAACTGTGGAGTAACCGAACATTTCAGATAAGGGAACCTCCGATTCAACCACGGTGTAGTCTGCCTCTTCCAGGGTGCCGATGATAATGCCGCGGCGCTGGTTGAGGCTACCCATAATGGCGCCCTGGAACTCGGTGGGCCCTTCTACTGCAACTTTCATGATTGGTTCCATCAGAACCGGTTTGGCCTTCTGGTAGCCCTCTTTGAAGGCGCCGATGGAGGCAAGCTGAAAGGCAACATCCGAGGAGTCAACCGAATGCGAGGCTCCATCATTGATGGTAATTTTTATTCCGGTGATGGGGAATTCAGCCAGTAGCCCTCGGGCCATGCTCTTGGTGAAACCCTTATCACAGGAGCTGATGAACTCCCGGGGAATGGCACCACCGACAATGGCATCGACAAATTCGTACTCTTCTTCTTTTATCGGCTCCATGAAGCCGGCAACCCGACCAAATTGTCCAGAGCCACCGGTCTGTTTCTTGTGGGTATAGTTGAACTCGGCCCTCTGGGTAATAGCTTCACGGTAGGCAACCTGGGGTGCGCCAACCTCGACTTCGGCGCCGTATTCACGCTTCATCCTTTCAGTGTAAACCTCAAGATGAAGCTCGCCCATGCCGGAAATAATAGTCTCACCTGTTTCGTCATCCACATAGGTGCGAAAGGTGGGATCTTCTTTGGTGAATCGGTTCAAGGCCTTGGACATATTTACCTGGGCCTTGTTGTCAGTGGGGATAATGGCCATGGAGATAACTGAATTAGGCACATGCATGGAGCTCATGGAGCAGTTGATCTCACTGGCGGTAAAAGTGTCGCCGGAGGCACAGTCAACTCCGAAAAGGGCGACAATGTCGCCGGAACCTGCTTCGCTGATTTCTTCCATGTCATCAGCGTGCATCCGGACCAGGCGACCAATTTTAAGTTTCTTGCCGGTACGGGTGTTGACAATGGTGTCACCCTTGCGCATTGTTCCCTGGTAGGTTCGAACATAGGTGAGCTGGCCGTAACGACCATCTTCCAGTTTGAAGGCCAGGCTGACTAAGGGGTCATCGCAGTTGGATGACAGGATTATCTCGTTTTCGTCGTTGTCAAGGTCAAGGGCTGTATTCTCAATGTCGGTGGGGGCAGGAAGATAGGCGTTAACCGCATCAAGAAGAGGCTGTACACCTTTATTCTTATAGGCTGTGCCAATGAAGACAGGGACCATTTCCAGATCAAGGGTTCCTTTGCGGACGGCCTCGTTGATCATCTCTTCGGTGGGCTCTCCTTCAAGAACCGCTTCCATCAATTCGTCGGAGAACATGGACGCTGCATCAAGTAGCTCTTCACGCAGGGTGTCCGCCTCGTCCTGAAGATCGGCTGGAATCTCATCTTCGCGAATGGTTTCACCGTTGTCTCCGTCAAAATAAATGGCTTTCATCTTGACCAGATCAACCACGCCTTCCATATCGCCTTCCAGGCCGATGGGGAGCTGCATATGAATGGCATTTAATTTCAATTTATCCCGAACCTGATCAGTAACCCGGTTGGGGTTTGCGCCGGTCCGGTCACATTTATTGATGAAAACAATTCGCGGGACCTTGTAGCGGGTCATCTGTCGATTAACAGTAATAGACTGGGACTGAACACCGCCCACTGAGCAGAGAATCAAAACCGCACCGTCAAGTACCCGCAGGGCCCTTTCCACCTCAATGGTGAAGTCAACATGGCCGGGGGTATCAATGATGTTGATATCATGTTCCTTCCAGTTGCAGAAGGTGGCTGCTGACTGAATGGTAATTCCCCTTTCTTTTTCCAGTTCCATGGAATCCATGGTGGCACCGACACCGTCTTTGCCCCGCACTTCATGGATGGCATGAATACGCTGGGTGTAAAACAGGATACGCTCGGTCAGGGTGGTCTTGCCGGAGTCAATATGGGCACTGATGCCGATATTGCGCATTTTGTTCAGGTCTTGTTGCATCTTTGGTTTCCTCTGTTTCTCAAAAAATAATGTTTTTCGATCTTACGACTTTTAAATAGCCGGATTTCTTAATCCGGAGAAAATGAAAAACGGCCCCTGAAGGACCGTTTTTCGTCAAATTCAGCACATGAAACAAATAAATTTATCCGCGGCTGAATGGTTTTGTCAAGAAAAAATGACAATAGGGCTCATTTTTATGCCGAACCAAAAGAGTCGGCAAAGAGCTGTTCAATGGCCTTGCGTCCATTGTCGTTCAGGTTTCTGGTACCGGAACCGACAAAGGTGTCATATTCTATTTTCGGAGAGCTTTGCTGCCACGAGCCGTCCAGCCAGCTGAACCACTTTCCTTGTTCCTGGTCATAGACATTGACCGGTCGATTAAACAGGCGGGCCAGTTCAACAGCCCAGCCGGTACCGCCTTTGACTGTATTATTCTCCAGAATTGTGCCGATGGCAAAGATCTGATGACCGTTATTAACCATATGGAAGATGGTTTGCAGGACTTTACGGATCTTGTTTTTTTGGTAATAGGTCCGGTTCATCATTTTGGAGGCCAGTTCCATGCTGATGTCACCTTTGGCCAGTTCCTCGTCAGAAAGGGTTTTGACATTTACCTGGCGGGCAAGCTTATGATCAGCGAAGGTCAGGGTTACTTCTTTTACTCCCCATTTCTCTGCAGTTTCACCAAAGGCCTGTTCTGATCCTTTCAGGCCGCCGCTGTAAAGGGTGCATTCTGTTTTGTTCAGCATGGTTTCCTCTTGGTTGTCTCGATGAATTTATCCTTTAGCTATCTTCTTGCTTACAATCATATATTAGGTCATAGGTCAATAAAAAAGGGGCTGTGCATAACACAGCCCCTTGCATTTGTTGGTGCCGAGACCAGGAATCGAACCAGGGACACACGGATTTTCAGTCCGTTGCTCTACCGACTGAGCTATCTCGGCGAAAAACAGGGTTAAGGTAAGTAAATGGCCAGCCCTTGTCAAGAAAAAAGTAAGATTCGTTGCCGGAAGCACGGGACCCATGCCTGTTTAAACAAATCCAGGGTAAAATGTGAATCTTGCGAAAAGGGTTATTGGTCCTGGGGTAAGTGTAAAGGCGCTTATTTATTTTTTTTCTGTGGCTTTGGCTTTTTGTTCGAGAAGCAGGTCACCTAATTCAATATCTTCCAGGTTGACCATCAGCTCTTCTTCGCTGGGCTGGCTGCCAAGGTCTGGATCAAAATCAAGGTTGATTGCCGGAGCTGATGGCTCGTTGTCTGGGGCTTTTGCAGCATCCGGTGCTGGGCTTTGATTTGTCCCATTTTCGCCAGCTTCTGTTGTCTCGGGTATTGTCTCGTCTCCGGAGCTTGATGGTGCTGGCTTGGTAGTGGCAGGTTCAGAAAGGAAGACGGGGCTGCTGATCGCAAGACCGGTTCCATTTAATAGCCGGTTGGCTTTAATCAGGGAGCCTGAGCATTTGCCGCAGCTTGCGGTCTGGTCAAAGGATATATAGCCACATTGGGGACAGCGCATAATTTATGTCCAAAGAAGATGTGAAGATGTATTTATTTGTAGTATATTCAGGAAAATTTACGGAAGTAAACCATAATTTGTCAAAAATGAGACCTTCTATGAAAAGTTTAGAGGAATTTAATAGGCTTAAATTTATGTTGAGACCTGCTTTGTCTGTATTGCTGGTCATTATGCTCTTTGGTCAGGGCTGTTTTTATCGTGAGCCGGTTCGCCATCTTGCTTCTGATGTTTGTATGATCTCGGAAGGGGTTAGCCAAAAAGAGGTATTGCAATACCTTGGCTCTCCTGATGAGCGACAGGGGGGTAAGGAGGCGGAGTTATGGATATATTTTCAGGTTAATCAGACTGTTTTGCGTAAGGCTCCCTATATTGGTGACCGGCTAGGCCGGGAAGATGTTGATGTGGTGACGGTTCGTTTTGCAGGGGACAAGGTGGTGACCTGTGTTTATCGTTCCATGAGCGAAGAAGAGTTCAGGGGCTCAGGAATTATGGGGAATGATGGCATCAGCGGAAGATAAATATACAGTTGCCCGGGCCCGGATGGTGCGGGAGCAGCTTGCTGCTCGGAGCATAAATGATGAACGGGTCCTGACAGTTATGGGGGAGATACCCCGCCATCTATTTGTCGAAGATGCCCTTCAGTTGCAGGCTTATAGTGATTTCCCCCTGCCCATTGGTGAAGGGCAGACTATTTCCCAGCCTTATATCGTCGCCCTGATGAGCCAGGGTCTGGCCCTGACCGGGGCTGAAACGGTTCTGGAAATAGGAACCGGCTGTGGTTATCAGACCGCTGTTCTCTCCCGGCTGGCGGATCGGGTATTTTCTGTTGAACGGATTAAGGCACTCCATATCAAGGCCCGCCGTAATCTTGACCAGCTTCAGCGGGTCAATGTTCTCTGCAAGGTTGATGACGGTACTGTTGGCTGGCAGGATCATGCCCCTTATGATGCGATAATGGTGACAGCGGCCAGTCCTGATTTGCCGGAACCCCTGCTGGCTCAGCTTGCTGATCCCGGTCGGCTGGTGATTCCCATTGGTGACCGGATCAGTCAGGATCTGGTCTGTTTCCATAAAAAGGATGGGAAGATCAGCCGACAGGTTCTGGAGCAGGTGCGATTCGTCAGCCTTATTGGTCGTTACGGTTGGCAGGAATAGCTCAGAACGCCAGCTTGATTACGGCAAAGCCGCCGATGAGCAGGATGACAAAGGTTAAGCAGAGCAGGTTGAAATAGCGTTCAATAAAATGGGTGGCCTGGTTGCCCCATTTGCGCAGAACCCAGGCAACTGCCAGGAAGCGGGTAGCCCGGGCGCAGATTGAGGCCAGGATGAAAATCGGGAGGTTGATCTGGGCAACCCCGGCGGTGATGGTTACCAGTTTATAGGGCAGGGGGGTCAGGCCGAAGATAAAGACGATCCAGGCGTTCCAGTGGTCATAAACCTGGAAAAGGTATTCTCCCCCCAGTCCAGATCCCAGACTGTTGATAATATAAGCCGGCAGGTGGATGTCTGCCCGGCCGTTAATGTCAATAAGCTGGATATGGACAATGTTTTCAATAATCCATTTGCCCATGGTTTCCCAAGCAAAGAGACCGATACCGTAGCCGGCAAGGCCGCCGATTACAGAGGCGGCAGTACACCAGCCAGCCAGACGCCACCAGCGACTGGGGGCGGCAAGGACCAGAGGGATCAGAAGAATATCCGGCGGAATCGGGAAAAAACTGCTCTCGGCAAATGAGATCAGGATCAGGGCGGGCAGGCTGTACGGGGTTCCGGCCCAGTGCAGTACCCAGAAATAGAGCCAGCGATGCAGATGCCAGCGGGATGACGGTGGTTGAGGGTTTGTCGGTTTCATTGTCAGGACAACTTAGGGGTTGAGCCTGGTTTTTGCAAGTTTTTCCTCAAAACTGTCAGCAGGCAGGGAAGCTGGGCTTAATTAATAAATAAGCAGGTTGCGGTGACTTAAGGGAGGTTGTAATGGCTGATGATTGTTTGTTCTGTAAGATTGCCCGGGGAGATATCAGCGCGGATACCTTTTATCAGGATGAAGATGTCTGTGCTTTTAACGATATCGCCCCCCAGGCTCCCCACCATTTTTTAATCATCCCCAGGAAACATATCAGTGGCCCGTCGGCAATTGGAGAGGATGATGAGAAATTGCTGGGGAAAATGATGCGGGTGGCGGCCCAGCTTGCCCGGGAACAGGGGATTGGGGACGGTTATCGTCTGGTTTTTAATAACGGGGCTGAAGCCGGACAGACGGTTTTTCATATTCACCTCCATGTTCTGGGTGGCCGTCCCATGAACTGGCCCCCTGGTTGAGAGGACGAGTAAATGGATTTTACAGAAACCGGTTCTTTTGGCCCGCCGGTGGTCTCCCTGGTGGCCAGACCCAATCATGGCAAAACTACTTTGATTGAAAAGCTGGTGCCGGAGCTTGTCCGGCGCGGCTATCAGGTGGGGACAATTAAACACCATGTTCATGGCTTTGAAATGGATAAGCCCGGCAAGGACACCTGGCGGCATAAACAGGCCGGTGCCCGGGTGGTGGCTCTGTCGTCTCCCACTGGTCTCGGCATTATCCGTGATGTGGACCATGACGGGGATATTGTCGGACTTTCGGCTAAGTATTTTGCCGATATGGATATGGTGCTGACCGAGGGTTATAAAACCGGGTCCATGCCTAAGATTGAAGTGTTTCGCCAGGGGGTTTCAGCAAAGCCCCTGGCCCTTGCAGACGGGAGCCGGATAGCATTTGTCTCTGATGTTGACCCTGACTCGGATCTGCCCTGTTTTGCCCTGGATGATGTCAAAGGGCTGGCTGATTTTCTGGT
This sequence comes from uncultured Desulfobulbia bacterium, assembly GCA_964653055.1. Classification (GTDB taxonomy): domain Bacteria; phylum Desulfobacterota; class Desulfobulbia; order Desulfobulbales; family SURF-16; genus CAZZCA01. The sequence continues at coordinate 149,958 of CAZZCA010000002.1, forward strand.
GGAGACCTTTATCACCGGCAGCAAACGACAGCAGACCTCAGTTATGGTTAATGGCAAGGTAATTTATCTTAATCGTTTTGTTGAGGATTTTATCCGTCGCAGTGTTCTGGGGATGGTGGCTTCTCTAAAGGGCTGCGAAGACCCCCAGAATATTGATATCCGGATAATTAATAACCGGAGTGGGGATGATGATTCCTGATGCCACCGGGGTTATTCTGGCCGGCGGTGCCAGTTTCAGGTTTGGTTCCAATAAGGCTCTGGCCTCTTTTTCCGGTGAGCCCCTGATCAAACATGTTGCTGCCCCTTTTGTTGATCTTTTTGCCGATAAGCTATTGGTAACCAGCGATCCTGATTCCTATGATTTTCTTGGCTGGCCCATGGTTGCTGATTTTTTTGCTGGTTGCGGGCCCCTGGGCGGAATTCATGCCGCTTTAAAAACCATAACTACCTCCCGGGCCTTTGTGGTGGGCTGTGATATGCCCTTTGTCAGTAAAAATCTGATTGAGAACCTATGTCAGCAGCCCGGGGAGTGGGATGTAGCCCTGCCCTGGCTTGATGGTCGGCCAGAACCGCTTTTTGCCGTTTATCAACGCCACCTGTTACCCCTGGTGGAAGAGGCTCTGGTTCGTGGTGACTATAAAATTGGTTTTTTTCTCCGCTCTTTACGTCTTCGCAAGATTGAGCGACAACAGGTGGTGGATCTTTGTGGGGGGACGAAGGTTTTTCATAACATAAATTTTCAGCATGATCTGCTCAATGCTGCTATAGTGGATGGAGAGAATGACCGGAGAGATTAATCTGCAGCAGGCAAGGGTTCTGATTCTTGACCAGGTTGATTTGGGTACAGCGGAGGGTGTTGAGCTGGATCAGGCCTTGTTCCGCCGTTCATTTGAGCCGTTAAAGGCTCGGCGTCCCCTGCCCCATTTCCGTCAGGCAGCCATGGATGGTTTTGCCCTGGCCTCTGCCGGTCTTGCTCAGGCTCAGGACTGGCATGAATTTGTCGTGGTGGCTGAAGCAGCGGCCGGAGCTACGGAGAAGGTTGATCTGGGGACTGGTGAGGCCTGTCGGATCATGACCGGCGCCCTGGTGCCTGCTGATGCGGATATGGTGGTCCCTTTTGAGTGGTGTCGGGAAAAGGACGGGGTCGTTCAGGTGCCGGCTCGGCTTGGGGCTAATAGCTTTGTCCGGTCTGTTGGCGCAGATCTGGCTCGGGGCAGAACGATAATCGGGCGGGGCAGGAGACTTATGCCGGTTCATCTTCAGCTCCTGGCCAGTGCCGGTTATCGGCAGGTTAAGGTCTTCGCCCGGCCGGAGGTGGCCTTTATCTGTACCGGCAGCGAACTGGTAATGACTGACCCTGAGCCCGGCCAGATTATCAGCGGCAACAGGCTGCTCCTGACCTCTCTTATTCAAGAGGGTGGTGGTCAACCCCGGGATCTGGGGACAGTTGTTGATTCGGTTTCCCCGATATGCCGGGCCTTGCAGGATGCTTCTTCGGCCCGGATGGTCATTACCACTGGTGGCATGGGGCCCGGGAAGTACGATTTGCTCCATCACTGTTATCAGGAGGTGGGGATTAAGATTCTTTATCGCAGTCTCAAGGTTCGTCCCGGCCGGGCTACCATTTTCGGGGTCAAGGATGGGACCATGTTTTTTGGTCTGCCGGGCCCGCCACCGGCAGCCCATCTTCTCTTCAGGGAATTGGTTCGACCTGCGTTATTGGCCATGCAGGGAGATGTCCGGCGGCGACCGGTTCGGATCAGGGCCATCCTGGCGGAGGAGATTAAGATGAAGAGGCGGGGGCTGGTAAATTTAAAGGGCGGGATTATTGATTTTGTCGATGACAAAATGACGGTGCGGACGGCTGGTTTAACTGAACAGGCCATGGCCACCATTATTGTTCCGGCTCATCGTCGTTGTCTGCGGAAGGGCGAAATGGTATCGGTTCATCTTTCACCTTCCTGATATTGGTCCTGGGATCTATTGGCCTGGTAAATGGGGCAGTGGTAAATCCGAGGCTCAGTTGCGGATGGGGTAAATATGTCTGTTGCCGAGATATCCTTTAAGCAAAAAGTGTTTTTCTATCTTTCCGTGGTGGCGGCCTCTGCCCTGATGGTGATGGCCGGGTTTTATCTTTATGCCGGTGCCATGGCCAAGGCCGGTTTTGATCTCTTTTTTGCCCTGGCCCTCATGCTCAATCTTCTTTACGGTCGCCATTCTGACAGCAGTAGAGGCTCATTTCGGCTGGGTCTTGGCCTGGGGGCCTTTACGGTTATTGTTCTGGCCTGGGCGGATTGGCAGAGTCAGCAGGGTACTGCTCTCTGGTTTTTTACCCTGCCCCTGGTCTCCATCTACCTCCTGGGGCGCCGTGAGGGTTCTTTCTGGTCGGTTTTTTACTTTATGGTACTGGCCCTGATTGTTTTTCGGGCTGGTGAGACATTTTCTTTCTATGTCCTGCGGTTTGGCCTGGCCTATCTGGTGGTATTTTCCTTTACCTTTATCTATGAATGGCTCCGGGCCCGGACCTATGCTGAACTCCAGGCAACGAAAAACAGCCTGGAACAGGTATCTTCCAGACTGGCCTGTTATCTGTCGCCGCAATTGCGGGATGAGATTATTGCGGGTGGGGTTGAACCGCGGATAGATTCCAGACGCCGGCAGATGACGTTCTTCTTTTCTGATATTGTCGATTTTACCCGTACCAGTGATCATCTGGAGCCAGAGGATCTGACTTTTTTATTGAATACCTATTTTGGCGTCATGGTTAGAATTGCCATGGATTTCGGTGCCACCATTGATAAATTTGTTGGTGACGGTCTGGTTATCTTTTTCGGGGCTCCCCATAGTCGCGGGGTTAAGGAAGATGCTGTCTCCTGTGTCCGCATGGCCCTTGCCATGCAGGATGAGTTGCTCTCTCTGGCCAGGGTTTGGCGGGGAAAGGGCATTAGCGAATCTTTTCAGGTCAGGATGGGGATTAATTCCGGTTATGGGACAGTGGGCAATTTCGGAGCGGACGAGCGGTTGGAATACACGGCAATTGGCTCCCAGGTTAATCTGGCCGCCAGGCTGGAGACCATGGCTGAGCCCGGCCATATTCTTTTGTCCCGGGCTACCTGGCTGCTGGTCCGGGATGAAATTGATTGCCGGCCCCTTGAAAGTATTATGGTGAAGGGTATTTCTGAGCCATTGGCGGTTTATCAGGTCCGGGGGATGCAGGCCGGGCAGGATGATTCGAGCCAGGTTCTGCAGCACCGGGGACCTGGCTTCAGCCTGCAGCTTGACCCTGATCGGCTGGATTATGATGAACGGCAACAGGCTCTGTGCTTATTGCAGGAGGCTGTAGGGCGGTTGACCAAAAAAGAAGAGCTGCCTGAGAAAGAGGAGGCTGGCAGATGAGATGGCTATTACCGACATGGTTGATCTGTTTGGTGGTCATGATTTTGAATATTCTTTCTGCCCAGGCAGCACCTCCGGCTGGTGGCAGTCTGTCGCCCAGCCTGCTTATTACTCCTGCTCTTGGTCAACAGAAGGGGGACAGTTGTTTTTATCTTAATGCCCGGCGACCCATTGTTGATTATCGCTCGTTCATGATTTCCTCCCCACCCCGTTTTGTCCTGGAGCTGGCAAATTGTGATGTGAGATCCCCCGGGGTTTTGCCTGGTGACCATTGGGGTTTTACCAGGGTAAGGATCGGACGGACCCCTGGCAAGGTCCGTTTTGTCTTTGATCTACCGGCTGAGCCTCCGACAGCCCCGAAGGTTGTTCCCGGGGCAAGGGGGCTGAAAATTGTTTTTCGTAATCCGGGCCTGCTTCCGCCGATGCCGGATCGTCAGCTCAGTTTTTCTTTTTATCGCTGTAGTATCCGTGATTTTTTTGAATATGTGGACGCGCTCTGTGATTTTACCATTCGGCTGGCACCGGATATTGATGAAAAGCTTACCATGAATTTCAGGAATATGGCTCTGGCGGAAGCGGTGCGTCACCTGCTGGACGCTTATAAACTGGAGCTGGTTCGGGAAAAGGATGATGTCTATCTTGTCCGCCGGCAATTGGCCAAGACCTGACCTGCTATATTTTCTTTCAGATAAATGGGCTTGCGGGATGGTAATGATATAAGTTACAAAAACTTGAAGATGTTTTGGGTAAAATCAAGGTCATTTTAACTCATTGACACCTTTGACAATAATAATTTAGGAACGGCATAAGTTGCTTGGTGGTTTTGCTGTTCTGGTCACGTTGAAATTTGCCTATGCAATGCTATGTTTTCTGATACATGCAGGGTAAGTCACTGACAAAGGAAAAATTATGCTGGAGCTTCGTTTCATCAGGGAAAATATAGATCTGGTCAAGGAAAAGACCAGACACCGTGGACTGGATACAGACCGGCTCGATTCTTTTATCGAGATTGATCTGCAGCGGCGGACGGAACTGTCTGAGGTGGAAGGTTTGCGTAATCGGCGTAAAACCGTATCCCAGGAGATTGCCCGTCGTAAGAAGAATAAAGAGTCCGCTGATGAGCTGATTGCCGAGATGCAGCAGGTCAGTGCCCGGGTCAAGGAGCTTGATTCCAGCTTGGCGGTGGTTGAAGAGAAGATGGCTGCCATTGTCATGGAGATCCCTAATCTCTGTCATGATTCTATTCCCCATGGTCAGGATGATACCGACAATGTGGAGACTCGCATCTGGGGTGAGATCCCGGATTTCACCTTTACCCCTAAGGCTCATTGGGAGCTGGGGGAAATGGCCGGCACCATTGATTTTAAGCGGGCAGCCAAGATCGCCGGCGCCCGGTTTGCCCTGCTTAAGGGTTTTGCCTCCCGCCTGGAACGGGCTCTGATTAATTTTATGCTCGATCTTCATACCCAGCGCCATGGCTATGAAGAAGTTCTGCCACCTTTTCTGGTAAACACCGCCACCATGACTGCCACCGGTCAATTACCTAAATTTGCCGAGGACCTGTTCAAGGCCCAGGACTGGGACCTGTATCTGATCCCCACGGCAGAGGTTCCGGTTACCAATATTCATCGGGACGAGACCATGGCTCCGGATGATTTGCCGGTTAAGTATTGTGCTTATACCCCGTGTTTCCGTTCAGAGGCCGGATCATACGGTCGGGATACCAAGGGCCTGATCCGTCAGCATCAATTCGATAAGGTGGAGCTGGTCAAGTTTACTACCCCGGAGACCTCGGATGATGAGCTTGATGCCCTGTTGGCTGATGCCGAGGAGGTGTTGCAGCTTCTCGAACTTCCTTACCGGGTGGTAATGCTCTGTTCCGGTGATCTTGGTTTTTCCGCCAATCGGACCTTTGATCTTGAGGTCTGGATGCCGGCCCAGAACAAATATCGGGAGATTTCATCCTGTTCCAATTTTGGTGATTTTCAGGCCAGACGCGGTGGGATCCGTTACCGGCCCAAGGGTGAAAAGAAAAGCCGTCTTGTCCATACCTTAAACGGTAGCGGGTTGGCAGTTGGTCGTACCCTGGCTGCAATTATGGAGAATTGTCAGCAGGAAGATGGCTCGATTAAATTGCCGGAGGTACTGGAGCCCTATTTCGCTGATCGTTTTTAATTTTTCTCAAGGGCCAGGTCAATTAACTGGTCGAGAAGGGCACTGAAGGACAGGCCGTGGGTTTCGGCAGCCTGGGGAAACAGGCTGGTGGGTGTCATGCCGGGAATGGTATTGGTTTCGATGAGGTAGAGCTGGTTCTGGCGATCGATAATCATGTCTGTCCGGCTATAGCCCCTTAGCTGCAGGGCCTGGTGGGCCATGACCCCGTATCGGCGGGCGATGGTTTCTGTTTCCCTGTCCACTGGAGCCGGGCAGATCTCGGTGGCACCTTCCTCCTCGTATTTGGCATCGTAATCAAAGAAATCGTATTTTTCATCGGGGATAATTTCCACCAAGGGCAGGGCAGTCAGTTCGCTGTTACCCAGCACTCCGGCAGTTATTTCCCGGCCTTTAATAAATTCTTCTACCATGACCTGCTGATCCACGGCAAAGGCCCTGGCCAGGCCCTTGTCAACATCTTCCAGGGAGCGGGCAATACTCATCCCCAGGCTTGAGCCCTGACTCACCGGCTTGATCACTATGGGTAGCCCTAATTGTTCAATTATTTCTTCAGCTGGTTTTTCGTCTGGCGATTTAAGGGTCAGCCAATTGGCCACCGGCAGGCCGGCAGTGCGGTAGATGGTTTTGGCCAGGTGTTTGTCCATGGCCAGGGCGCTGCCCAGCACCCCGGAGCCCTGATAGGGCAGATCCAGCAGGTCAAGAAAGCCCTGCATGGTTCCGTCTTCACCTAGGGGGCCATGGAGAAGGATGAAGGCAACATCAAGGTCTCTGGCGTCAGCGGCCAGCCTAACCAGGTCGGTTGCCGGGTCATATTGGCTGATCTGGTAACGCGCAGGATCAAGGGCGGCCAGCACCCCTTCAGCTCCTTTCAGGGAGACATCTCGTTCACCGGAGCGGCCGCCGGCAATCAGGGCAAGTCGGATTTTGTCAGTCATTGTTCAGTTCGTGTAAGGTATTAGTTGGTTGCATTTTGCCATTAATATAACATATAGTATTTGCGGTAGCTTTTTCAATTTTCTCTTCCCATGGTTTGATTATGAAAAAACTTGATCGCCCGGTGGTTAAAAAGCTTGAGGCCATTGTTGGCCCCGACCAGGTGACCACTTCTGTCGAGGATTGTCTCTGTTATTCCTATGATGGCAGTGGTGGCTCTTTTTTGCCGGCAGCGGTTGTTTTTCCTGATTCTGCTCACCAGATCTCGGCCATAATGGAGCTTGCAGGCTCTGCTTCCTTTCCCGTGGTACCCCGGGGAGCCGGCAGTGGAATGACCGGTGGCGCCCTGCCGGTGCAGGGCGGGGTTGTGGTGGCTCTCAGTCGCCTTAATCGGATTGTTGAAATTGATCCAGTCAATCAGGTGGCAGTGGTTGAACCAGGGGTCATTACCGGTGATCTGCGGGATGCCCTTAAAGAATTTGGGTTATTTTATCCACCTGACCCGGCCAGTCTGAAATTCTGCACCATGGGGGGGAATATTGCCGAATGCGCCGGTGGACCCAGTGCGGTGAAATACGGGGTGACCAGGGATTATGTCCGTGAGCTGGAAGTGGTGCTGGCCGATGGACGGATCATGAAGACCGGGGTTCCAACGGCGAAAGGCGTGGCTGGTTACGATCTTACCCGTCTTTTTATCGGCTCTGAAGGCACCCTGGGCATTATTACCCGGATCACGGTTAAGGTTATTGCCGCCCCCTCTGCTATCCGTACCTTTCTGGTGGCCTGTTCATCCATGACCGGGGCTGTTTCCCTGGTGGCTGATCTTCTGACCCGGCTTACCCCATGTACCCTGGAGTATCTTGACCGGACGGCCATCAGTATTGTCCGGGAGAAACTTGACCTTGATCTTTCGCCCCAAGTGGAGGGTCTGTTGCTCATTGAGGTTGATGGTGATGAGGGGGCAGTGGCGGAGCAGGCAGAGATTCTCAGTGATTTTATGGTCAGCCGGAGTGATCAGCTGGTTTTGTCCTTTCAGGCCGCGGCCAATGATGAGGAAAGGGAAAAACTCTGGACAGCCCGCCGGGCAGTGTCGCCTTCGGCATTTGATCTGCGACCGGACAAGATAAGTGAAGATGTGGTGGTACCCCGCTCTAGGATTGCCGAGCTGGTGGCTGAGGTTGAGGGAATTGCTGCTGATAAAAATCTTGTTGTTTTTACCTTTGGTCATGCCGGTGACGGTAATATTCATGTAAATATCATGGTTGACCGTAATGACCAGGAGGAGGTAAGCCGGGCCGAGATGGCCAAGGACGCTCTTTTTACGAAAGTCCTCGCCCTGGGGGGTACTATTTCCGGAGAACACGGGATAGGGATAACCAAGGCTCCCTTCCTCCGGAAGGAACTTGGTCAGGTTGAGTATGCGGTGATGCGGCAGGTGAAGGATCTCTTTGATCCCTGCGGAATATTAAACCCTGGCAAGATCTTTTTAGGAGAGGTCCGATGAAGTTGTCGGTGAGTCTTCATAAAAAGGTTCTCTTTTTTGTCTGGGGGATAATGATCCTCGGGTTTTCCCTAGTTGCCTATATCGCCCTGGTTCAGACCACCCAGTTTTTTCAGGCGGAACGACAGAATTTTGCTGACAGTATCGCCCATGATGCGGCGCGGCAGGTGGAAAATTCTCTGGCCCGGGGCCAGTTGGCAGAGGTTAGGCAGGTTTTGAGCCGCTATCAGGGGGCAGGTCATATCCTGTCCCTGGCGGTTTACGATATGACCGGAAAGGAGCTGGCGGCAAGTGATGACACCCGTCAGCAGCATTCAGGGGGTGAGTCGGAGAGTTTTCTCCAGGGCCGGGCTCTGGTTTATCGGGTGATGACCAGAGATGATGAGGTGGGATCCGGGTTGGTGGAAAAGCCCCCCTGGCCCATTATTGGTCAGGTGAAGTTGACCTTAACAGCTGATTCCATGGAAATGGTTAATGGCCGCCAGGTTCTTTATATCATTTTGACGGTTATTGCTGCTTTGATAATATGTGGGGCGGCTTTTGAATATCTGGTTGGGCGCTATACCCGACGTCTGCAGGAACTTACCGCGGGAGCTGATCAAATTAGAGAGGGTGATCTCAGCCGCTCCCTGTGGAATGGGGAAGAGGACGAGGTGGGGCGGATGGGTCAGGCCCTGGAAAAAATGCGGTTGGCGGTTAAGCAGCGGGACCGGGAGTTGCGGCTGTTGAACGCTACTCTCTGGGAACAGGTAAATGAGCGGACCAATGAGCTGGAAGATGCGATGAACAGGGCCCTGGCCGCCAATACGGCCAAGAGTGAATTTCTTGCTAATATGAGCCATGAGATCCGAACGCCCCTGAACGGAATCATCGGTATGACTCAATTATTGTTGACCCAGGACGATATTGGTCGGCAAAATTCTGAACGCCTTGCCATTGTTCAATCTTCATCAAAATTATTAATGGGTATTATTAACGATATCCTTGATTTTTCCAAGATCGAAGCAGGCAGGCTGGTTCTGGAGATGGTTGATTTCGACCTTTATGCCATGCTTGGCGACATTGTCTCTCTGTATGAGGAGGCGGCGGCTAAAAAAGGAGTTCGTCTACTTCTCCAGGTGGAGGATGATGTTCCGATTCAAATCAAGGGTGATTCCCTGCGTCTGCGCCAGGTATTGCTGAACCTGGTGGGTAATGCGATTAAGTTTACCGAAGAGGGAGTAATCGTTGTTAATGCCACGCTCCGGCAAACTGGCGGGGACGAGCCGGAACTTCTTTTTGCCGTTAGTGATACTGGAGTCGGTATTGCCCCGGAGAAGGTAGAAAATCTTTTTGAACCGTTTATCCAGGCAGATGGTTCTGTGAGTCGGCATTATGGCGGGACTGGTCTGGGTCTTTCCATCAGCCGTCGCCTGGTGGAAATGATGGGGGGGACGATCTGGCTGGAGAGTGAGCCGGGGCAGGGTTCGGTTTTTTCTTTTAGCTGTGGTTTTCACGGTGATTTTGCTGCTACTGGTGCCCAGGCTCGGGCGCCGGCTGAACTGGCTGGGCTCAGGGTGCTGGTGGTGGATGATCATCCGGCCTTTCGTAAATTACTGGTCAACACGGTTGTCGGGCTGGGGTTTGGTTGTGAAGGGGTCGGCTCCATTAAGGAGGCGGTAGCCCGGATGCGTCTTGCGGTTAATGAAGAACCGTTTGCCCTGGTGATGGCTGATTGGGGGAAATCCGGAACGGATTGCCTGGCCCTGGTTCAGGAGATCCGGGAAGATCCGGTTTTGCCCGTTTTGCCGGTAATTGCCACCACTGTTGTCAGTAAGGAGCAGGACATGGGCCGGGTCCAGGCGGCGGGAGTCAGCCAGGTGGTGGTTAAACCGGTTAATTCGTCTCTTCTGCTCACAGCTATTATGGAAGTATTGACTGCAGGTGGTTTGATGGTTGATTCTCCCAGGGATAATGCAGCCTTAATGTTTCAGGGTCGGCGATTGCTTCTGGTGGAGGATGACCCGATTAATCGGCGGGTGGCGGCAGAAATTCTTGAGCAGGTTGGATTTGAGCTTGCCCAGGCAGCAGATGGGCATGAGGCGGTTGAACTGGTGGCCGGGACTGATTTTGATGCGGTTTTGATGGACGTGCAGATGCCAGGCCTTGACGGCCTTGAAGCCACGGCCCTGATCCGGCAGGACGAGAAAAACCGGAAGCTGCCCATTATTGCCCTTACGGCCCGGGCCTTTGCCTCTGATCGGGAAGAATGTATGGCTGCCGGCATGAATGATTTTGTCAGTAAGCCGGTGGATCGGGAGATGCTCCTTACTACCCTGACAAGATGGCTACCCAAAGAAGGAGGAGTTCTGCCCCTTCTTTCTTATGCCGGTCCGCCAGAGGGACAGGGGGAGGCGGTTTTAGGGCAGGACAGTGGGGTTGACTGGGATACTGGTCTGCGCCGGTTGAATAATAATCACAAACTCTATCATAAGCTGCTTCGCCAATTTGCCCTGGACCATGGAGAAAATCTAATCAGCCTTGCCAGGGGTGATCTGCCGGCTGATTTTGAAGAGATCAGCTGGCTTGCCCACAGGGTTAAGGGCACGGCCGGTAATCTGGCAATCCCCGGGGTTTATGAGGCGGTTATCGAGCTGGAAGAGGCCCTTGCCTGCGAGGATCATGGTCAGGTCAGCAACCGGGCTTTGCGCCTTGGCGAGGAGTTTGACCGTGTTTCCCGGGCTATTGATTCATTGCCGCCCCAGGCTTGATGGTTTGTTATTTAAAAGGCGCCATATTGAAAAAACAATTGACAAGGGCCAATCCCATCCTTTATATATTTTCTCTTTTATGCTTTAATAGTTAGTGAGTTGTTTAGCAGCTATAATTATATATCTATAATGAACTTGGAGTAGACATGATTGAAGTTGAAGTTAGAGGAGATATCGAATACGCCATTCGTCAGCTGAAGAAGAAACTGCAGCTTGACGGAATGAAAAGAGAGCTGAGACGCCGTGAGTATTATGAAAAGCCTTGTATGAAAAGGCGGCGGAAAAAGGCTGAGGCCCAGCGCAAACTTCGTAAAGCCATCTGGCGGCAGGAGAAAGAAGGCTGAGAAAAAGGCAATCCACTTCAGGTTTAGCAGGCTCCCGTCTGACTTCAGGTTCCGGCGGGAGCAATTCCCTGGGTGCCCGGCTTGATGCTGCCCGGGATTTATTTATTCAATATCTGGTTGCCGAAAAACGGCTGGCCGATAATACCGTAAGTTCCTACCTTTCTGATCTTTCCCTGTTTTTTGATTTTCTTCTTCAACAGAAATTATCCTTACCCGAGGTAAGCCCTCGTCATATTCGTTTGTTTCTGACTTCTTCCCGGAAAAAGGGAGTAGCTGTGCGCAGTAATGCCCGTCGTCTCTCCTGTCTTCGGTCTTTTTTTTCTTTTTTGGCAGCTGAAAAAAATATTGGTGCTGATCCTACCCGGATGCTTGATCTGCCCCGGCCCCGGCGCACCCTGCCTGTGGACCTCTCCCAGGAGGAAGTTGGTCTGCTGTTGCAGCAGGGGGAGGAAGTTGTCTCTCCATACGGGGTCCGCAACCATGCCATGCTCTATCTGCTTTATGCCACTGGCCTGCGGGTTTCGGAGCTGGTGAAATTACCACTTATGGCCTTAAATCTTGATTCAGGTTATGTTCGGGTCCTTGGTAAGGGCGAGAAGGAAAGAATTGTCCCGTTCAGCGATGAGGCTGCCGGCAGGATTAAGAATTATATGGCTGTCAGTCGGCCCCTTCTGCTTAAAGGGCGGATCTGTGAGTTTCTTTTTGTTACCAGCCGGGTTCGGCCCATGACCAGGCTTCGCTTCTGGCAGATTGTCCGGGAGACAGCGATTAGGGCCGGGATCAATAAAAAAATCAGCCCCCATACCCTTCGTCATTCTTTTGCCACCCATTTACTGGCCGGTGGTGCTGATCTTCGTTCTGTGCAGATGCTGCTTGGGCATTCTGATATAGCTACTACCCAGATTTACACCCATGTAGACAGCAGCAGGCTCCAGGCTGTCCATAAAAAATTTCATCCCCGGGGTTGATATGGAGATCATCACCACACATCTTAATGCTGATTTCGACGGGATGGCATCCATGGTGGCGGCCAGAAAGCTCTACCCTGAGGCTCTATTGGTATTTTCCGGCTCCCAGGAAAAGAACCTGCGAAAATTTCTTCTTCAGTCGGCTATTGGCTGTGATTTTCAGCGCCTGAAGAATATCGATCTATCCCAGGTCAGTCGTCTGATAATTGTTGATACCCGCCAGCCGTCACGGATCGGTAATTTCCAGGCCTGCCTCGAAAGTCCTGATGTGGATATTCATCTTTACGACCATCATCCTGATGCCCCTGGTGATATTAAGGGCTCTGTTGAGGTAGTCCGGTCGGTGGGGGCTACTGCCACGGTTTTTGTCGAGATCTTCCAGGAGCGAGGTGTTGAGCTTACCCCGGAGGAGGCCACCATCATGGCCATGGCCGAGTATGAGGATACCGGCTCTTTCACCTTCAACACCACAACCCCGGCAGACCTGTCTGCCATGTCCTGGCTGCTGGCAGCCGGCGCCAATCTGCATGTGGTAACCCAGTATATCTCCCAGGAATTGACGGTGGAGGAGGTTGGCCTTCTCCATGCCCTGATCCGGTCGGCCACCACTTATACCATTAACGGGATTGATATTGTGGTGGCCAAGATCACGGTTCCCCATTATGTCGATGAGTTTTCTCTTATTGTCCGTCGTTTTGTTGAGATGGAGAACCATAATGTCCTTTTTGCGGTGGCGGCCATGGGCGAGCGGATCTACCTCATTGCCCGCAGCCGGATCCCCGAGGTTAATGTCGGGCTGGTTACCATGGAGTTCAATGGCGGTGGCCATGCCTCGGCAGCCTCTGCCACCATCAGCAATATGACTCTGGTCGAGGCCGAAGAGAATCTGATCCGTTATCTCCATAAACATGTTCATCCCCGGCGGATTGCCCGGGAGTTGATGTCGGCCCCCATAATTTCAGTGGCACCGGATGTGGCAATTTCAGAGGCCAATGATTTAATGACCCGTTATTCTATTACGGTTTTGCCGGTAATGGCTGATAAAACAGAGATTCAGGGTCTGATCTCCCGGCGGGAGGCGGGTAAGTCCCTGTTCCATAATCTGGGTAAATTGCCGGTGTCTGAATTTATGACCACGGAATTTGCTTCCCTGGCCCCGGGGGCAACTCTGGCTGAAATTCAGGAGCTGATCATTGAGCATCGCCAGCGCTTTATCCCGGTGGTGGATAGGGGTCGCCCTCTGGGGGTCATCACCCGGACTGATCTTTTTAATCTCCTGGTTAATGATCCGGCTTATATGCCGGGCCTGCGGGTCACGGACGGGCATCCGTCGGTTGAACGGAACCGTAACCTGGCCAATGTTCTGGCCCAGGCGGTTTCCCGAGAGATGATGGTGTTGCTGAGAACCATCGGCGAGACGGCCCGGGACCTGAATTATACTGTCTATGCGGTGGGTGGCTTTGTCCGGGATCTTCTCCTTCATCAGGTCAACCTGGATCTCGATGTGGTTATTGAAGGGGATGGGATAGTATTTGCCCGGCAATTGGCCCGTATTCTGAAAGGTAAAGTGCGGACCCATGCCAAATTTAATACCGCAGTGGTTAAACTGGCGGATGGCTTTAAGATTGATATTGCCACTGCCCGGATGGAGTATTACGAGTATCCGGCAGCCATGCCGGTGGTTGAGCTCAGCTCCATCAAGCTTGACCTCTTTCGCCGTGATTTTACGATTAATGCCATGGCAGTTCATCTCAACCCGGATAATTTCGGGATTCTGGTTGATTTTTTTAATTCTCAGAATGACCTTAAGGACCGCCGGATCAGGATTCTGCATAATTTGAGTTTTGTTGAAGACCCCACCCGGATTTTTCGGGCCATTCGTCTGGAAAAGCGCATGGGTTTTGCCATGGGATCCCTCACCGAACGGCAGATCAAGAACGCGGTACGGATGAATCTTTTTGATCGCAGCCTGGGGCGCCGGTATTTTCAGGAGCTTAAGTTGATTTTGTCGGAACGTAACCCCCTGCCTGCCATTTACCGAATGAATGAGTTCGGTCTGCTTCAGTTCCTCCATCGATCTCTGCGGATTGATGAACGTCTTCGTCATATCCTGGAAGATTCCCATCGGGCAGTGGCCTGGTATAAGCTCCTTTATCTGGAGGAGAGCTGTCGGCCCTGGCTGGTTTATATGATGTCTCTGCTGGCGCGGATGCAGACCAGGGCCCAGGTGGTATTTTTCCGTCGCTTTGAGGTGCCGGATCGATATGCCCAGGCCATGATCCGGGAAAGGGCCAGGGCGAGGAAGGCGGTGCGGGTTCTGGAACGGCGGGTTCGGATGCGTAATAGTGAGGTTTTTCGTCTGCTGGATGGACTCAGCGTGGAGGGACTGTTATATGTAATGACCCTGTGTCGGAAAAAGGAAGGGAAAAAGGCGGTGTCTGCCTATGTTACCCGGCTGAGATATGTCAGCTGCCGGCTTACCGGAGCTGATCTGAAGAAATTGGGCTATGAGCCCGGCCCGCAATTCCAGGAGATGCTGGCCTGCCTGCTGGCGGCAAATCTTGATGAAGAGATTGCCAGCCGGGAGGCAGAAAAGGCCCTGCTTGCTGAAAAATTTCCATTAATGACTGATTAAAATGAATATTGTCCAACAGATTGTAATCCTGGCCCCTCCCCTGCTCTTTGCCCTGACCATCCATGAGTATGCCCATGGTTATGTGGCCTGGCGCCTGGGTGATCCAACTGCCAGTTCCCAGGGCCGTTTAACCATGAACCCCCTGGCTCACCTGGATCCCCTGGGGGTTCTTGCCTTTATTATCATGAAGATTGGCTGGGCCAAGCCGGTGCCGGTTGATCCTCGAAATTTCCGTAACCCCTTGAAGGATATGGTCTGGGTGGCCCTGGCCGGGCCCATGGCCAATCTGGCGACAGCCGTAGTCAGCAGCCTGCTGGTAAAATTAATGATCCCTCTGGCCTCAGCGCTTCCGGGATTAATGGAACCCATAGTCTTTCCCCTTTTCCAGATGCTGGTTGCCTCTGTCTGGATCAATATCATGCTTGCGGTTTTTAATCTTCTCCCCATTCCGCCCCTGGACGGCAGCAGGGTTCTCATGGGCCTGGTTAACCATCGACAGGCCGCGGTCATTGCCCGGCTGGAGCCCTTTGGTTTTATTATCCTTCTGGTCCTTTTTTATACCGGTATTATACCGAGAATTATTCGACCAATTGTCTCTTTTGCCGAGAGATTAATCATAGGCTGATATGGCGGCTAAGAAAAAAATATTTGTCTGCATAAGCTGCGGGGTTGAGTCGGCCAAATGGGCCGGTCAATGCCCTGGCTGCGGTCAATGGGATTGTCTGCAGGAGACCTTGCCCCAGTCGTCAGTTGAGGGTTTTGCCGGCTATAGCGGGGCCCGGGCTGAGGTCCAGTTAATGTCTGAGGTCAGCCTTGACGGCGTGTCCCGGTTGACCACTGGGCTTCAGGAGTTTGACCGGGTTCTGGGGGGTGGTCTGGTGCCGGGCTCGGTGGTGTTGGTGGGCGGTGATCCCGGGGTTGGCAAGAGTACCGGGCTTCTTCAGGTCTGTGGACATCTCTGCAGGGATGTGGGTGTTCTCTATGTCAGCGGCGAGGAATCACCCCAGCAGATTGCCGGCAGGGCCAGGCGACTGGGAGTGGATGTTGCAAGTCTTCACCTGCTGGCAGAAACTCGGGTGGAGCTCATATGTGAAGCTGCAAATCGTGATCAGCCCAAGGTAATGGTAATTGATTCTATCCAGACCATGCAGGCGGCCGGGGTATCATCTGCCCCCGGCAGTGTTTCCCAGGTACGGGAATCAGCGGCCCGCCTAACTCGATTTGCCAAGGAGAACGGGGTTGCTGTTCTGCTGGTGGGTCATGTCACCAAGACCGGTGATCTGGCTGGGCCACGGGTGTTAGAGCATATCATCGATGTGGTCTGTTATATCGAAGGTGAGCGGGACAGTCGTTTCCGTATCTTTCGGGCGGTGAAGAATCGATACGGTGCAGTCAATGAGCTGGGTGTCTTTGCCATGACCGATAAGGGCCTGCAGGAGATCCGGAACCCCTCGGCTATCTTTCTTTCCCGTTCGGACAAGGCGGTGGCCGGCAGTGTTATTATGGTGATCTGGGAGGGAACCCGGCCGCTATTGGTAGAGATCCAGTCCCTGGTGGACGAGAGTCATGGCGAGACCCCCCGGCGGATTGCCCTGGGCCTTGAGCAGAATCGACTGGCCATGTTGCTGGCAGTCCTCCATCGTCATGGTCGGGTCGCTACCTATAATCAGGATGTTTTTATTAATGTGGTGGGGGGGATCAAGGTAAATGAGACCAGTGCTGATCTTGCTTTGCTCATGGCCATTGTTTCCAGTATGGAGAATTTTTCACTGCCCCAGGACCTGGTTATTTTCGGAGAAGTTGGCCTTACCGGCGAGATCAGGCCGGTATCCGGCGGCCAGGAGCGGTTGCAGGAGGCAGCCAAACATGGGTTTAAACAGGCCATTGTGCCGGTGGCCAATACTTCTCAAGGGCAGATTAAAGGGATCAGGGTCAATGGGGTGGCCACGGTGTCCGAGGCGTTGGCTGCCGTGAGCCGTTTGGTTTCGACATAATCTTGCGTTGACAGGATTTTTCTTAGATGGTAAAAAAGATTCGGCTTTGGAGGAATGGCCGAGTGGTTTAAGGCGGCGGTCTTGAAAACCGTTGAGCGAAAGTTCCGTGGGTTCGAATCCTACTTCCTCCGCCATTTCCATTAGTCAGGGGCAGGAGATTTATTACTGTCATCTGGCCTTTTGTTTTCTGGTGCGGAGAGATGACCGAGTTGGCCGATGGTGCTCGCCTGCTAAGCGAGTGTGGGGGTTATACTCCACCGAGGGTTCGAATCCCTCTCTCTCCGCCATTTCCGGGTCTATACAATTCATAATTATTCATAAACCCCAAGGCTGCATGTCTTTCGGGTTTTTCTGTTCAATACCTCTATGTCTCTGATGCTGTTGTATCTTCTGCTATTGAGGGAGAAAGTTTAAATCAAGAAGAAGTTTGCCGGAAATTAGCGGACGGGTCTAATGGTTTTTGGCTTGTTTGGGACAGGAAAATTCCGGTGTAGGGCTATTGCTTGCCCGATAAACCTGAATAGTTTTTAGCTACCAGCCCCAGAGCAGACTTCGCTTAACCCAGCCACTGACCTTGGATTCATCGTGGCTGACCTTTACCCAGCCTTTCTTGCGTTTCAGGGTTCTGAAGACCACCCCTTTTTTTGCCTGGCGGACAATCTTGTATTTGGTGCCTGGCCCTTTTCTGATATTAATTATCTTTTTTTTCACCACCAGGTGCGCCTTGCGGTGGACCAGTTTTTTAAAGACCCAGCCGGTGTCGTTTTCATAATCAATAACTTTCAGCCAATTGCCCTTGGAGCCGATTACCTTGAGGGGATAGCCTTTGCCCAATTCCCACAGGATCTTTTGGTTATTTCCTGGACCGGAACGCATATTGAGCTGGTCAACGGCAACACTGACCATTCGGGCATGGCTGGTGGAGAGACATAACAGGACCAGGGAGACGGTAATAAGTAGAATTTTTTTCATTTTGTCAGGGGGTTCGTTTGTTTTCTGATTTCTTTTGCTGCAAGGGGCAGGCCGCCGATGGTCAGGGATATTGCCCCGTAATTACAGGCCTTGTTCATACAGGCCATGCAGGTGATGCATTCAGCATCATCCGGTGATTCATCAAATTTAACCCCCATGGGGCAGACCTGATGACAGGCCTGGCAATGGGTGCACTTCCCTTCGTCAAGCTCCAGTTTAACCAGCCTGGCCCGGCTGAACAGAGCGTAAAATGCCCCCATGGGGCAGGCGGTCTGGCAGAAGGGTCGGGAGCTGGCAATGCTCCAGAGAAGGAAGATAAATAAAATTATCAGCTTATTATAGAATAGCCAGCCAATGGTCTGCTGGAGATTGGGTTTCAGCAGGAGCAGGGGCAGCCCTGCCTCCAGGGTGCCGGCCGGGCACAGGTATTTACAGAACCAGGGCTCCCCCATTCCGAAATCGTTTACCAGGATCAGGGGCAGGAGTACCACCATGAGCAGGAGGACGCCGTATTTAATATATCTTAACGGTCTGGGAACGGTAAATTTGGCTGAGGGTATTTTGTGGAGGAGCTCCTGGATGAAGCCGAAGGGACAGGCCCAGCCACAGATTAACCGACCCACCAGGCTGCCGACAATGCCGATACAACCTACAACATAGAGTCCCAGAAAATACTGGCTGTTTTCCAGGTTGAAGCGGATATTAAGTAGAAGTTGCTGAATGGCACCTATGGGGCAGTATGTGGTGGCTGCCGGACAGGAGTAACAATTAAGCCCGGGTGAACAGACCACCTTGAGGGGGCCGCGGTAGATATTGCGGGTAAAGGGAAAGGCCCAATAACTATTAGTGAGCAGAGCAATTACAATTTGGACCCATTTTCTGGCTGATTCCATTATTTATGCTCCATTATCAGCCAATACCTATACAGCTCAGGCAGATCTGCCATGATTGTTCCAGGACCCTGCCAGGCTCTCCGCTGTTTGCTCCGATGAGGAAGAGCAGAAGGAAGAAGAGCAGGAGGAAGAAGGGAAGTTTTGTTTTTCCAGCCATTTTATAATCTCTTGCGGACCGCTTCAATTTTGTCTCCGATCCGGATCTCTTTATCCCTGCGGTCATCGATGACAATCTGACTGACCACCCTTGCTGCCCCCTTGTTAAAGGGCAGCTCATGTAATCGGCTGACAACAGCGAGCAATTCCCGGGCCTCTCCTTCCAGCAGGGTTCCCATGTCATTTAGCTGATAGCTGACATTCTCCTCTGCCAGGGCCTGCTGGATGTCGGCAACATAATCACCGACGCTTGTGGATTCTGTTCCCAGAGGGATGACGGTTAATTGAAGAATGGCCATAATTTATTCAGGAGTAAAGGTTTCGTCTGGTGGTGTCTCGAAAAACTCTTCATTAAGCTGGTCGGGACTATTACTGTTAAAGTAAACAATATTCTTCAGGTGCTGGAAAGAGTCAAGGTCCATTTCGTCAAAATGGAAGGCACAGCCGTCATTGGTCTTTCTGGCGATCTGACCCTTGACCTCAATCTGCAGGTCGGATTTGCTGTTGGTGAGCCGGATGACGAGTCGGCATTTGTTGCCGATTGGTCGGTGGACAAGGCCGGGGATGAAGACCCCTTTGCAGCTGAGGTCCCTGGTTCGGCAATTATTAATGGTCTCGTCATGGAAGCAGAGATCAATGGTGGTGGTGAAAATAACCCTGGAGTCTTTTCTGCGATCGTCTTGTTTCATTTTTCCACCATGGTTAGAAATCCTTCCCGTCGCAATACCGGGATGATATTGACAATGGGTAGCCGCTGGCCGATTTCGCTGAAACCAGTACCAACCAGGTCGCCGTTTTTGTCGTTCTGGAATTTGTTCATGATCACCGGCTCTCCCCCCACAGCAGAGCAGATAATGGCTCCGGTCCAGTGATCATTGGAAAGAATGACCAATTTATTGCCGTTGATGTCCGGGATCTCAGGTAGTCCGTTACCCCGGGGGATCACCAGGGGCAGGATGATCTTTTTTAGATTTCTGTCAGGGATAGCGGCCAGGGGCCCCTGGAAAATTCGGCTTAAACTGCGGAAACGTTTTTTGAAGTCCTTCAGGGGTACACAGCTTTGCTGTAAATAGGCCCGGCAGCGCTCGGGGGGAATGTCCCGGATCAGGGCGATGGCCTTTTCCTGGATATAGATGGAGTAGTCTTCCAGAACCAGGTGGCGGACCGGGGTTGGTGGGCAGCTTTTGACTGTGGCATGTGTCTTTGTTTCGGTTTGGGTGGCTGGGGGGTCTTCTTTGGTCAGTGACTGCCTGACGCTGCCTACCTGTTTTTCCACTGCCTCCTTCATGGTCATTAATTCGTTAACCAGGTGCTTGATGGTGCCACCCACACTTTCTGCCCGGGAAAGGGACATTTGCAGGTCCCGCACTAATTGTTCCACCTCTGAGTAATTAACTTTGTCGTCCGGGTCTTTATGCAGGGCGATAACCCGTTCTTTGAGCTGGTCAAGACCATCAAGGAGGAGAGGGTCTTCCATCAGGTCTTCCGGGCTGGCTGCATTGGGGCTGGATTGTTCTGTTTCTTCCTGCAGTGGTTCTGGCTGGTGGCTGATCTGTTTTTTCAGGAGGTTGAAGCGGTGATAAACCCCTTTGAAGAGCTCTTCTTCTTTTTCCGGGTCAAAATCGTCAGATTCATAGAGGCTGACAATATGGGCCATGCATTCTTTGAGGAAATCGATGGATACTGCCGGGCTGTCGTCGCCTCTTTGTTTGACAAAGGCAAGGACACTGGCGGCCATGGTGAGGATGGCTTTGGCTGCTTTACGATTTTTGAAGCGATTCCGCAGGCAGGTGAAGGAATCATCAAGCAGTTCAATTCTTTTTATGCTCAAGCTCCAGTCCTGGGCGATAATTTCTGCCTTTAAGCGCTGGATGGATTCGTTAATGGAAAGAGGCAAGTTGCTGTCTCCGTTGGTAGGGGTAGATGAATTAATTAAAAATAACATATTGGCGTGCGGAGATAAACTTTAATCAGCCAAGAAAAAGCTTTGCCGGCTGTAATTTAGGGGTTATTTATCTGATTGTCAGTTAAATTAGGTCAGGTATCTCTGGTTGACAATCGTTGTATTTCAGTCGGGAGAGAGATTATTTTTTTAGTTAATGCGTTTGTATTTATTTTTGGGATTATTGTCGGCAGTTTCCTTAATGTGGTGATTCTGAGGCTGCCGGCGGAACAATCCATTGTCAGTCCCGGTTCCCATTGTCCGCATTGTCAGATGGCAATTTCCTGGTACGATAATATTCCGCTTCTCAGTTTTATTGTTCTGCAGGGCCGGTGTCGGGGCTGTACCCGACCCCTGTCCTGGCAATATCCCCTGGTGGAGTTGGCCGGTGGGGTGTTTGCTCTGGCTGTCTGGTTGTGTTTCCCTCCCGCTTCTTTTCTGCCTTATTTTGCCTTTTTGGCGGCTCTGGTGGTGGTGGTTTTTGTTGACTGTGAATACCAGATTATCCCTGATGTCATCACCCTGCCGGGAGTTATTGTGGGCCTTGCCTTTGCCCTTGCCGGTTTGACCATCGGCTGGCGTGACTCTCTGCTGGGGGTTATTCTTGGTGGCGGGGTTCTCTATCTGATTTCTGCGGTTTATTTCTTAATTACCAAAAGGCAGGGAATGGGTGGAGGTGATATTAAATTATTGGCCATGATAGGTGCCTTTCTTGGTTATCAGGCCCTGCCCTTTATCCTTTTTGCCAGTTCTTTACTGGGTACCTGCGCCGGGCTCTATGCCATGGGTCAGCAGGGGAAGGGGGGCAAAACCGTGATCCCTTTTGGCCCTTTTCTGGCTATGGCCAGCGCCATCTATCTTCTCTGTTCCCGGCAGATCGATTCTTTTCTTGTTCATTTTTTCCTGCCCTGAACGTGGGCCTTGGGGCCTTCTGCCAGATATCTTTTTGTCATTTTCAGTCAAATATTACAATTTTTTTACAATTTAGCTGGTTTTGTGGCGGATAGTATAAAAAGATTTTGCAATTATTCCCTCTTTGCGTAAAATATGATGATGGGCTAGGGTGTCAGGTTTTTAAAGCTAATTAAACCGGAATATTGACTTATGCCGAAACAAGCCAGATACAGTTTTGCTGATATCATTGCCAGCAGTAACGGGATGCTTGAGATATTCAAGACTATTACCAAGATTGCTGATTATAAAACCACAGTCCTGGTTACCGGTGAGTCCGGTACTGGAAAGGAGCTGATAGCCCGGGCCATTCACCAGAGTTCTTCCCGCCGGGATAATGCCATGGTAAATGTTAATTGTGGCGGGATTCCCGAGACCTTGCTGGAAAGCGAGCTTTTCGGTCATGCCAAGGGAGCCTTTACAGACGCCCATCGTACCAGGAAGGGTCTGTTCGAGGAGGCCCATGGCGGGACTCTCTTCCTCGACGAGATGGGTGAATTACCCCTGGCTCTCCAGGTTAAATTATTAAGGGCTCTGCAGGAGGATGAGATACGACCCCTGGGAGACAGTAAAACCGTTAAGGTGGATGTGAGAATCATCGCTGCCACTGCCCGTAACCTGGCTGATATGGTTAATAAGGGCTATTTTAGGGAAGATCTCTATTATCGGATAAATGTCCTGACCATAGTAGTCCCTCCTCTGCGGGAACGGCCGGAAGACATTCCTCTTCTGTCTTCATATTTTATTGATAAATTAAATCAGCGACTGGGGCTGGCCATTGAGGGTATGGACGATGAATGTCTGCAGAGCCTTATGTCTTATTCCTGGCCGGGAAATGTCAGGGAGCTTGAGAATATTATTGAAAGAAGCATGGTTCTGGCCGAGGGCAATGTTCTGACCCCTGATTTTCTGGCGCCGGAACTTCTGGGTGAGGGTGGAGCTGAACAGCCGTCCTTTGCCTGGCAGACCATGTCCATCAAGAAAAACAGTAAGAGGATGGAGCGGGAGCTGATTGCGCGGGCCCTGGAGATGACCGGCGGCAACAAGACCAGGGCCGCGGCCATGCTGGAGATCAGCCTCCCCGCCCTTCTCTATAAAATCAAAGAGTTTAAGAAAGAGAATTGATCAGGATTCAGCCCAGCTTAAATAGGCTGGCAGAACATGGCTGGCCTTGACGGTGAGCCATTGGGGGATCTGGTAGGGGTGATTGGCAAGGAGCCATTGTTCCAGGGCCGGGCCTTTTTCAGCAACAAATTTAACGGTCAGACGAAACTCTTCTTCTTGTTCGGTCTGGCCCTGCCAGCGGTAAAATGAGGTTATGGGCCCGTCTATCTGAATACAGGCGGCAAGTCCCTGGTCAATGCAGGATCTTGCCAGTTTTTCTGCGTCTTCCCGGCTGGCAGTGGTTGTCCAGCCAATTTCCAGTTCCGCCATGATGTTAAATCTCCGTAAAGGCCTGCCAGTCTTTGTCCTGGGCCCGGGCTACTTCCTTATTGCAGATTACTCCGTTGTGGATATTGAGGCCCCGGGCCAGGGCCTGGTCTTCTTTTATCGCCTTGACCAGCCCTTTATCGGCCATGGCAAGGGCATAGGGCAGGGTGGCATTGGTCAGGGCAAAGGTGGAGGTTCGGGGTACGGCTCCAGGCATATTGGTTACGCAATAATGGATGATGTTTTTTTCCGTGAAAGTCGGATGGGAATGGCTGGTGGGACGGGAGGTTTCCAGGCAGCCTCCCTGGTCAATTGCCACATCGACAATTACGCTGCCCGGTTTCATCGTCTCCAGCATCCGGCGGCTGATTAATCTGGGGGCATGGGCCCCGGGGATCAGAACCGCGCCGATGAGGAGATCACAGATTTTCAGTTCTTCCTCAATATTATGAAGGTTGGAGATCAGGGTATTGATCCGGCCGCTGAATTGATCATCAAGTTCAGCCAGGCGCTGGAGATTGGTATCAAGAACAGTAACTGTAGCTCCCAGGGCTGTGGCAACCCGGGCAGCATTGGCACCAACAGTACCGCCACCGATAATGGTGACATGGCCATGTTCTACCCCTGGAACTCCCCCCAGGAGAATGCCCCGGCCTCCTTTTTCTTTTTCCAGGAAACCGGCGCCTACCTGCACCGCCATGCGACCGGCAACTTCACTCATGGGGGCCAGAAGCGGCAGGTATCCATTGTCCAGCATAACGGTTTCATAGGCCACGGCACTTACCCGGCGTTGGCACAGGGCCTCGGTCAGTTCCGGAAGCGGCGCCAGGTGGAGGTAGGTATAGAGGATCTGGTTCGGTTGGAGGAGGTCGTATTCCGAGGGTAGGGGTTCTTTGACCTTTATGATCATTTCTCCCTGCTGGAAGACCGAGGCCGCTGAATCGAGAATGACTGCCCCGGCCCGGGAAAAATCATCATCAATAATGGAACTGCCCAGACCGGCCCCTTTCTCGATGAAAATTTCATGGCCGGCAGCCTTAAGAGTTCGAACCCCAGCCGGCACCATGGCTACCCGGAATTCATGGTCTTTGATTTCTCTGGGGATGCCGATTTTCATCGTCTGTTCCCTGGGTTCAGGCGTTCATTCTGGAAAAATCACCAACCTGGAGGAAGAGCCGGGCAATACCGGTGAGCAGGGCCAGTCGGTTATTCTTTAGATCCTCATCTTCAGCCATTACCATGACATCATCAAAGAATTTGTCCACATCTTCTTTCATCTCGAGAATGGCGGTCAAGGCTTCATCGTAATTCTGATCCGCCACCAGGGGCTTAACCCTGTCGCTGATCTTCTGAAAACTGCGGTACAGGGCTTTTTCCGCAGCTTCAACCAGTAATGTTTCATCAACTGCTGTCTGGTCATGGTCTTTAATGATATTTATCACCCGTTTAAAGGCACCGGCAAGCAGGGTAAAGGTTTCCTGGCTGCTGATTTTAATCAGGGCATCAATACGCATCCTGCAGTCAACGATATCATCAAAAGTAATGGAAGTGACAGCGTCAACCGCTTCGCTGCTGACGGCTCGGCTGGTGAGATCATTGACAAAACGTCCTTTAATGAATTCCAGAATGGCCTGACTGGTTTTTTCTTTGTTTTTCCCGGCCAAGTCACCGTAGAGATCCATGGATTGCTCGATGAAGCTGGTCAGGGAGAGGCGAAAGCCGTGTTCTTCGATGATATGGATCAAGGCCAGGGCGTGGCGGCGCAGGCCATAGGGGTCGGTGGTGCCGGTGGGGGTTTTGCCAATGGCAAAACAGCCGCAGATGGTATCCAGGCGGTCGGCCATGCTGATAATGGCCCCGGCTGTTGATTCCGGAACCTTGCTGCCGGCCCGCAGGGGCAGATAATGTTCGGCAATGGCCTCTGCCACCGCTGGTTCCTCGCCCTGGAGCTGGGCGTAATATTTACCCATTACTCCCTGTAATGAGGGGAATTCCCCCACCATGTCGGTGACCAGGTCTGCTTTTGCCAGATGCGCTGCCCGCTGGACAATATCTTTGTCGTCAGCAGCCAGTTGGGCAGTTAATTGTGCTGCCAGTTTTTCAATCCGATCACATTTGGCCAGCATGGTGCCGAGTTTGGCCTGGAAAACAACCCCGGCAAGGTTCTGCCGCCGCTGGTCCAGGGTGTGTTGCTGGTCTTCCTTGAAGAAAAAGAGCGCATCTTCCAGCCGGGCCCGCAGTACCCGTTCATGGCCGGCAACTGCCAGTTCCCGGTCTTCGATGGCAGTGTTGTTTACGGCAACGAAATTGGGAAGAATAATACCGTTATCATCGGTGATGGTGAAGTATTTCTGGTGGACTCGCATGGAGGTTATGAGAACCTCTTGGGGCAGCTCGAGGAATTTTTCATCAAAAGAGCCACAGACACCGTCCGGAATCTCCACCAGGTTGGTTACAGTGTCCAGCAGATCCGGGTCTGGAATGATTTTGCCGTTTACCGAGGCAGCGGCCTCGGTTACCTCGTCTTCCACCTGTTGTCGTCGTTCTGGAATTTCGGCCACCACCGATTGCTGGAGCATGGTTCGCAGGTAATGATCATAACCTTTAATCTCCACCTCACCCTCAGCCATAAAGCGATGGCCCCGGCTGAGATTGCCGGTTGTGCAATTATTATAGGAAAAGGGGATTATCTTGTCGCCGAAGAGGGCAACCAGCCATTGAATGGGGCGGGCAAAGCTCCGGGGCTGATCGCTCCAGCGCATGGATTTAGGAAACGGAGTATTGCGGATCATGTCCGGAATCATGTCAGCAAGCAGATCAATGGTGTTTTTCCCCTTTTTCTCCACAACCAGCATCAGGTATTCCCCTTTAGGGGTTTCAGCGATCTGGATGTCATCAATGGTGGCACCCCGGGAGGCGGCAAAGCCGGTTGCTGCCTTGGTGGGATTATTGTCAGCGTCAAAGGCCGCTTTTTTCGGTGGTCCCATTACCTCTTCCCGTCGGTCAGGCTGACAATTTGCAAGGCCGGTGACAGCCAGGGCCAGGCGGCGGGGGGTGGCAGCGGTTTTGATCTCTTCAAAAGGCAGAGCCAGTCCCCGAAGTTTTTCCGCTATCTGTTTTTTGAGGTGGTCCAGGGCCGGAACGATGTAGCCGGCCGGGATTTCTTCGGTACCTATTTCCAGAAAAAATTCATTAGACATTATTTTATTTTAATCCTTCTCTTGAATTATTATTGCCGATTTTTTTATTGTTCCGGTCCTTCCAGAGTGGCAAAGGTGCTGAAGCCCCTGGCGAAATTCTTTACAGTTACGGTGAACCAGCTGATATCCGTCTGAGCCGTAAGTTTCCCCCCCAGCGACTTGGCAATGCTTTCTACTGACAAGGTGTTTTCCTGGGGCTTTACGGCCAGGGAGGACCATTGCAGATTATGGGAGGTGACCTCTTCCGCCAGCTCAATGATGTCTTCGATCCAGATGAAATGACGGAACCGCAGGGAGACAGTGGCCATTCCCCAGAGCCCTAAAGATTCGGGCAGGCCGGAGCTGGTCTGAACCGGAACCGGAGGGGCAATTGGAATATTGATTTTGACAATCAGGTCCTCTGTTTCCTCCAGGGAGCCGTGCATTGAGCATTGGTATTCTGTTGTTTTTCCCTTACCGTCAGTTCTCTTCTTTTTGAGGAAATAGGGGAAATCCATCTCCATATGGGCAGCTTCCGCCTGCAGTTTTTCCTTCATCTCTTCCAGGACCTCGTTGAAGCTCTGCAGGTTGAAATTGCCGTGGAAACCGTTGAGGAGCTCGACAAAACGGCTCATGTGGGTCCCTTTGAATTGATGGGGCAGATTGACATACATATTGACCCGGGCGATGGTCTGTTGCTGTTCTTTGTCCCGGTCAAGAACGGTGATGGGATAGGAGACATTCTTGACCCCTACCTTGCGGATATTGATTCGCCGGTAATCCGGCTCGTTTTGGATATCTTTCATTGTTTTAGCGGGTTAGGAGAGGTAGCGTCGGACTGTGGCCTTTAAGTCGTCCAGGTTGGATGATTTAACAATATATTCATCTGAGGCCCATGAGGTTAGGTCCTGTTTAAATTCAGGGTAAGCTGAGTTAAGAATCACCGGCAGGCTGCTGTTGTCTTCTTTTATTCGGCGCAGGGTGTCCAGACCGCTCATTCCCGGCATATTGATATCCAGGATCACCAGGTCCGGCTTGATGGTATTGACCATGTCCAGGGCCTCCTCCCCGTTCATGGCGGAGTGAACTTCATATCCTTCATCTTCAAATTCTTCTCGGTAGAGGATGTGGATACTTGTTTCATCGTCAACGAGCAGGATTTTTTTCATTGGCCTTTCCTTTAATTTCCCGCAGGTACCGGGCTGCATCTTCGGGGGGGGTCGGGTTGATATAAAAACCTGAACCCCACTCAAAACCGGCAAATTTGGTCAATTTGGGCATAATCTCAAAATGCCAGTGATAATGTTTCATGGTCTCGGACCGCAGTGGTGCGGTATGGAGAACAAAATTGAAAGGAACTCCGGGGATACAGGCCTCCAGTCGCCACATAATTTCAGAGAAAATTTCAGCCAGGGCCTGGAAAGATTTTTCTTCCTGCTGACGGTAGTCGGCAGAATGGTTTTTGGGCAGGACCCACATCTCAAAGGGAGAGCGGGGGGCATAGGGTGTAATTGCCAGAAAATAATCGTTCTGGCACACCACCCGTAATTCTTCTTTGATCTCCTGGCGGATAATATCACAATAGACACAGCGGTCTTTGTATTGATAATAGGAATTGCTGCCTGCCAATTCTGATACAATCATCCGGGGTAAAATAGGCAGGGCGATGAGCTGGGAATGGGGATGTTCAAGAGAGGCACCGGCAGCCTGGCCGGAGTTCTTGAAGATCATTACATATTTGAATCGAGGGTCACGGCTCAGGTCGATGATGCGGTCGCGGTAGGCAAGGAAAATGGGCAGGAGCTGGTCTGGGCTCATGGAGCTGAAGGATGCGTCATGATCCGGTGATTCGATAATGACCTCATGCGCGCCAATGCCGCTCATCTTGTCATAGAGGCCTTCCCCTTCCTTGTGCAGGTCGCCTTCAATTACCAGAGCTGGATATTTATTGGGGACAACCCTAACCTGCCAGCCAGGACCGTCTGCCTTGCTGGTGGAGTCATAGCGGTGAACTTCCGGAGGAGTTGTCTGCTCGTTACCCGGGCATAAGGGACAGAACCCACCCTTTTGGGAGGGGGGGGCAACGATGAAGTCCGACGGCCTTTTACCCCGTTCTCTGGCAATGATTATCCAGCGGCCAAGAATAGGGTCTTTGCGCAGTTCAGGCATTTGCTTACGGCGCTCCTGTTGACAGTTGTTCAGCCCGCTTTGGTTTTTTCGGTCTGTTCCTGCTGGGTTTTACATTCGATGCAGAGGGTGGTTACCGGCCTGGCTTCCAGGCGGGCAATGGTAATATCATCACCGCAGTCATCGCAGATCCCGTAGGATTCGTCCTCAATTCGGCTGATGGCGCTTTTTATTTTTGCCAGCAATTTGCGTTCCCTGTCACGAATTCGTAGTTCAAAATTACGATCTGACTCTGCCGAGGCCCGATCGGTGGGGTCTGGGAAATTGCCCCCGCTATCGGTCATGTCGGAAATGGTTTTGTGAGCCTCACTAAGAAGCTCGTCGCTCATTGCCAGCAGTTTTTCTTTGAAATGTGCCAATTGTTCATCGGTCATGGCTATGTTCTCCGAAGCTGATTATTATTATACAGCAGTTTATCTAAAATAATCACCACTTTTACCCCCTGATTTTCGCAGGAGGCGGATATGGTTGATTTTCATTCCTTTATCAACAGCTTTACACATGTCGTAAATAGTGAGGGCAGTAACAGAAACTGCAGTGAGGGCCTCCATCTCTACCCCGGTTCTGCCAGTGATGCCCACCGTTGCCGTGATGGCAATGGTATTTCTTTCGTCTATAAGCTCAAAGCCCACATCGGCCTTGGTTATGGGCAGAGGGTGAGTCAAAGGGATAAGGTCGTCAACCTTTTTGGCCGCCATAATGCCGGCCAGCCTGGCTACCGCCAGCACATCACCCTTTTTAATTCCGCCTTCCCTGATCAGACGAAAACAATCGGCAGACATGGAGATCTCGCCGGCAGCAGTTGCTTCTCGTGTGGTTTCTTTTTTGTCGCTGACATCCACCATCCTGGCATTGCCGGTTTCGTCAAAATGGGTGAAGGATGCTTTGTCTTTCCGGCTCATTTTTCCGATTTACCGCTTCCCTTGAAGAGTTTATTGAAAAACCCCTCATGGCTCTCTTCCCCGTCCGGGCTGTTTTCACTGAATTTTTTCAGCAGTTCTTTTTGTTGTTTGTTCAGTTTGCGGGGGATAATCACTTTAATTTCCACGATCATGTCCCCTTTGGAGCCGCCCCGCAGGCTGGGAACACCTTGATTTCTCAGGGTGAACCTGTCACCGGGCTGGGTTCCTGCCGGGATGTCCAGGGACTCTTTGCCGTGGATGGTTGGGACATCAATGGTGCAGCCCAGGGCAGCTTTGGCCATGTCCAGGGGGAGCTGGCAATAGATCAGGCTGCCGTCCCGCTGGAAAACCTCGTGGGGCTCAACATGAATAATAACATAGAGATCGCCGCTGGGGCCGCCTTTGCGGCCGCCTTCCCCTTCTCCCCGCAGGCGCATTCTGGCTCCGGTGTCCACTCCGGCTGGTATTTTAAGGGAGACAGTCTTGTCTTTAGCCACCAGGCCATTACCGTTACAATCATCACAAGGTTCGGTGACGATCTCTCCCTGTCCCTGGCATTGGGGGCAGGTGGTCCTGACACTGAAAAAGCCCTGGGACCTGGTTACCTGGCCCCTGCCCTGGCATCCGGGACAGGTCTCGCTTTTATGGCCGGGCCGGATCCCGCTTCCTTCACAGGTCCAGCAGGTTTCGTTCTTGGTGACATCGATTTCTTTACTGGTGCCGTGCACCGCATCCATAAAAGAGATGGATAAATCGTAACGAAGATCGTTTCCCGGGCTGGGTCCCCTTCTGGCCTGTTGGCGGTCTCCGCCAAAGCCGAAAAGGTCTCCGAAAATATCGCCGAAACTGGAGAAGATGTCTTCAGCGTTACCAGGGCCGCTATAGCCACTGCTGCGGAGGCCGTCGGCTCCATAGCGGTCATATATTTTTCTTTTTTCAAGGTCGCCGAGGACTTCGTAGGCCTCTGCTGTTTCCTTAAAGTGGTCTTCTGCTTCTTTGTCATCCGGATTTCGGTCCGGATGATATTTCATCGCCAGCTTGCGATATGCTTTTTTTATTTCATCAGCGCTGGCGCTTTTGCCAACCCCGAGAATTGTATAATAATCCTGTTCCATGGAAATAATTTTTCTTACGCCTCAGCAGTTTCGGTGCTTTCTGCTGCATCATCGGCAATTTTTACCGGGGCTTCCGGTTCGGCACCCAGCTCTATGATATTGTCGAAGGTAACTTCACCGCCGGCAATCTCCCGGAGAGACATAACGATTTCTTTGTTTTTGCCTTGGGTCAGGAAGGGCTGACCGTCACGATGCTGTTTTATCCGTTCAACCGCAAGATGGATAAGGGCAAAGCGATTTCCGCTGCCGGTTTTCTCCAGACAATCTTCAACAGTTATCCGTGCCATGATAGAGGTGTGCCTCCAGTAAAGGGTTAAAGTTAAATCCTGAAACCGGATTATTATAATATCTTTCTGTTATTTGGCAATAGTTTTGTCTTTCTTTCTTTTCGGCCGGTAAGGGGAAACACGGGCTGGCACAGTACCTGCATTTTTCTCTTCTAACTATTATTGCCGGGGATTGTTCAGGCGGGGGTCTAATGGATAGACTTTTGTGTCCTAGTGTCTAACTTGTTGACTTTCCCTGTTTATTCTGACCGGGCTTTTATTGAACATGGTGTCGGGCAAAAATGCTCGGCTTTATGATCCGGTTTTGGGACCGGGCAATATTTTCCGTTTTCGGCAGATTTGTTGACATGGATGGCGGAATGTTGACATGCAATAATGATAATCCAGCTCTGATGGCTGGGGAGAATTTATTAATGAAAATAGCTGAATTTATCTCTTTTGTCCTTTTTTCGTGTTTCTTGACCGTCGCTGTCCTGTTTTGTCAGCCGGTGTCAGCTGGGGACGATTATCGTTATCTCACCGTGGTGGAAACTCCTTCTGCTGCTTTGGTGCCAACGCCGCCTCTGGCAATGGCGGAGGGGCAGCCGGTTTTATCCCCCGGCTCAATCCTGCAGCAGCAGGTTCATAAGCTCGGGGCCGGTCTCATGGCTAATTCCTCTGAACCAATGGCTGATTTCGGTCTGGTTATTACTTCCTTTGTTAATCTTAATAAACTCTATGCCACCTCTTCTTTCGGCCGTCTGCTGGCAGAGATGATGCTCACTGAGATGCAGAAGGCCGGGCTCGATTTGGTTGATGTCCGTATGTCTTCAGCTCTGCAGATAAGACAGGGGCAGGGTGAGTATGGACTTTCCCGGGACATGAATCAGCTTGCCTATGTCCATGACGCCCAAGCGGTAATTGTTGGGACTTACAATGTGGCCGGGAATGAGGTCATGGTTAATGCCCGCCTGCTTCATTCTGGTGATGGCAAGGTGTTGGCGGCATCGTCCTCGGTGATTCCGTTAAGTGAGATGGTGGTGGAATTACTGGCTGATGAGTCATTGCCTCCCAGGGCCCCTGTGGATGTAGGGGTCCGGCCCTATGCTGACATGATAAGGGTGCAGCAGGAGGAAAAACCGTAATGGGTAAATTCATTTCAATTTGTTTTTTTCTTGTTTTTCTGGCCTCCTGTGCCAGGGTTCCCCTGCCCCAGGAGGCAGGGCATCCCCTTCCTGATTTTCTGGCCGTTGGTACCAAGCTGGCTGATCAGCTTGCTGACAGCCGCAGGCCGCCCCGGCCTTCATCCGGCGAGCGGCTTGTTGTTGCCAGCCTTGTTAGTCTTGATGACCTGGAAAAGACATCTTCTTTTGGTCGGGCCATCAGTGAAGCCGTGTCAGCTGCTCTTTTCCGTCGTGGTTTTGAGGTGTTGGAGATCAGAAAGACCCCGGATATCTACCTGGAAAAACGTCTGGGGACCCTGGTTCTCAGTCGGAACGCAGCGGTTCTGGCCCGTCAGCAGCAGCTCAGGAGCGTGGTGGCTGGAACCTATTCTCTGACCCCGACCTCCGTGATTGTCCAGGTGAAGATGCTGGCGACTGATAGCGCTGATGTTCTGGCTGTAGCCGGGCTGGAGATTGTTCGAAATACTGGAGTAAACCACCTGCTGGCTGATGCTGGCAGTGGTTTGGTCGGCCCCCTTTCTGCCTATGAGTAAGATGAAGATTTTCCCCATTCTGTCCATCTTCCTTTTAATCTCTGCCGGCTGCGTCCCTTTATTGTCAGGTACCCAGCCGGCTAAACCTGCGGCCCATATCTGGCCACTCCATGGCGACCTGCGCCAGGCCTCGGTGCTGGTTTTGCCTTTTCAGGTTCCTCCTGGTATGGATCAGATTAAAGGGGAAGATGCTGCTTCGGTTTTCCAGCAGGAGCTGCTGGCCCGCCAGGTATTTCGTCAGGCGAAGGTCAGTGACCGTCATTATGGAACCCTGACCGAGGCCATTGCCCTGGGCCGTGAGGCCGGGTCTGATTTGGTTTTGGCTGGCCGCTTGACAAAAGCGCTTGCCGGGGCTGATCTTGGCGGCAGCGCCCTTGCCGTTTCCCTGCGTCTTGTCGATATTGCCAGTGGCAATACCGTCTGGTTCCTCGATCATTCCCTTGAAGACTCCCCGGATTATCCGGATCTCTCCTTTACCGGTCGTCTTCGTCAGATATTCTCCACAGCCCCGGTCCGACCGGTGGATTCTGCCCGCCTTCCTCTGATGCTGTCCCGTATTGCCGCCGATATGGCCGCCATGATGAAGGGCAACCGCTAATTCCCCTCTCTTCCTTCAATAAATTTACCCAAAAACATATTGGCAGGACGCTAATTGTCTCGCCAGCTTGGTTAAATTGTTAGAAATAGTTTGCTTGATTTTGCACGCAGGTGCTATCTTGTTTGTTAGGGGTAGTTGATGGTTATTGCAGGGTGGTGTTGGTACGCCTTTAATCGATGTTCATCTTAATAGATGAAACTGCATGGTTGACCATTAGTGTCCCATAGTTTTCAAAACAGTAAAAGTTGCGTAGAATCAGGTG
>CAZZCA010000003.1:0-116686 GCA_964653055.1 uncultured Desulfobulbia bacterium
CTATTGCACCACGCTGCGCTTTGGCCGCGCAGCTTTTTCGCGTCGGCTAGAAGCGCTTTATTGGGCAAACTTATTTATCTCAAGAATCTTGGGTTGTGGATGTCTTTTTGGTATGTCCTAAGACGGACATAATTGTTGCAACCATTGATGAAATATCTCCCATATTAGCTGGAATAATCATGGAGTTATTCTTTTTTGCCAAATTTCCAAATTCCGCAATATATTTTTCGGCCACTCTTAAATTTGCTGCTGTTTCTCCTCCGTCCATATTTAAAGATTCAGCAACTTTTTTAATCCCCTCAGCTGTGGCTTGGGCAACCAAATCAATTTCTTTTGCTTGACCTTCAGCCTCATTGATACGTTTTTGCTTCTCACCTTCGGACACTTCAATAGCTTCTTTTTTTAAACCTTCTGCACGGTTAATTCTAGACTGCCTGTCTCCTTCAGATGTTGCTATAGATGCGCGTTTTTCTCGCTCTGCTCTCATTTGTTTTTCCATTGCATCCATAACACTTTGGGGAGGCTTGATATCTTTTATTTCATAGCGTAATACTTTAATACCCCAATTTTGTGATGCTTCATCGATTGCAGAAACTACTTGTTGATTCAGGCTTTCACGTTCTTCAAAAGTTCTATCTAATTCAATTTTGCCAATGACTGACCTGAGAGAAGTTTGAGCAAGTTGACCAGCTGCAAATCTATAATCATCAATACCGTAGGCGGAAAGCTTACTATCTATAACTTGAATATACAAAACACCATCTATTGACACGGATACGTTATCGGTTGTTATGCAGTCCTGCGAAGGGACATCCATTACTTCTTCTTTCAGGGAACGCTTATAGGCAACCATGTCAAGAAAAGGCACAAGAATGTGGAAACCTGCACTCAATGATTGACTATACTTGCCAAGTCGTTCAACAACGTACTCTGACCGTTGAGGCACAATGACAGCTGTTTTAATCAATAAAATTATTACAATTACAGAAAGAACACCAACTATAGTGATAGTTTCATTCATCTTTTACCCAGTCCTTTATAAAGGATTAACTTTGAAAGTAAGGCCACCCTCTGATTCTTGGCTTGCTATTAGAACTGATTGCCCTTCTTCAATGTTTACATCTGAAATAGCTCTCCAAAAACTCCCCATGACCTTTATTTCGCCAGGCATACTTGGAGTTATTGTTTTTGTTACTATAGCTGTTTTTCCAATTTTTGCATCTGCATAGTGGTCGTCAATATCATCCCTGATAGTTCCTTTAAATATTTTTAGGCCGCATTTGCGTAAAGTAAAAAGAAGAATCAAAGACGAAATAATGAAAATAATTATTTGAATCGATAATTTAATATCTATGAACCAAACAATTATTCCAGCTATCCAGCATCCGGCTGTAAAAAAAATTAAGATGAACCCAGGAATTAATAACTCTGCGATTAAAAATACAACGCCGATCAGAAACCATATTAACGAGGGAGAAAGCTGCATTGTTTGTTACCGTATTAAATTGATTATATTGTTAATGGCTACAAAGCCCAACCGTCAGTTATCACCCGCCCGCTTTTCAGTTGGCAACCAACTTGACAAGAAGCTTTCTCGTTGAATTTGCCTGAGAAAGCGGCAGGGCTTGCGGGTCAGGTGAATAACATTGTTGGGCATTTATTTTGCTGTTATTGCGATATTTTTTACAAATAATTGCATGAAACAACCTTCTATTATGGCAATGCATTATTTTTGGATTTAATCAAATATCGGTTTTGCCCAAGGAGTTAAATTTTCGTATTTTTTTGCTATTTTCACGTTAATAACACGAAACATTAAAAAAGGATCCGTATCTTTTTTTGAGTTGTCATAAAAATAGATGCGATCTACTAAAGGGACAACTTCGATGCACTTTGTAATTGACCGATAATAGCGACTAATTATTTTTTTAATCGGAACATCATGCCCACCTTCCAAAACACGTAGTGCAACTCTTTGTGCGTTGATAGATGGATCATTTGTACAAACAAAAAATAACCTGACAAAAAAGCCAGCCGCTTTTGCCCTTTGTACAAAATCTACCTTCCACTCGTGACGTAATAGTTTCTCGGTGATAGTCGTTTTTCATGAACCATTTGGGCCTGCAAAAACAATGAGCCTTGGTTTTTGAATAATTTTCATACAGAGAGATGATTCTGTCTGTTGCGGATTCCTTCAGCAATTGCATCCTGAATTTTCTTGAAATGCAGAGACATTGCCCTTTGTTTACGTTGGCGAGCATCATTACCCGCCTGACTTATTAGCTCAAAAAGCCTTTTTTCTCCATCTTCTTGATTTTTCATATTTAATTTAATATTTTCTTTCATAACACCACCTTTCAATGAGAGCATAGCTATTTGAATGACTTTAAAACCTCCCATTATCAAAAGACTACTAAAATTTTATGCTATTAACCAGATTATAATTGTTTGGTTCTTTTGGGGAATTATTTAGATTGAAATTTGGACCAAGCTCACCGGCGGCAATGGAGCGGAGCGCATCGGAATTGTTGTCCGGTGCAGCGCCTTGATCGGTATCCATTACGACGCTCCATTGGAGATTATTGTAATATACGGCAACTTTTCCACATATTGTGATATAGAGCAGGCAATATTGGAAAAGTCTTTGGTTCGAGTAAAGTCAGGAGAAGTCATACTCAATTTTTATTTTTTGATACACCGGTCATTTCAAGAGCGGTGGCGATAATGGCCGGGGTGTCTATTTTAGCAAGATGCCAGAGGGTTTCCTGGCTTCCGTGTTCAAGAAAGCGATCGGGAATGCCCATTATGCGAAAAGAAAGATTCTGACCCAGTCCCCGTTCGCTCAGCATTTCCATAACACCGCTGCCGAAACCACCTTTGCGGGCATTATCCTCAATGGTGATAACCTTGCCAGTTGTTGTTGCCCAATGGCAGATGAGCTCCCGGTCAAGGGGTGTTACGAACCTTGGGTTGATAACCGCTGCTTCTACTCCTAATTTGCTTAAGCCTTTGGCAGCTTCCATTGCCGGGGTAACACGGTTGCCGATGGGCAGGAGCAGGATGTCTTTTCCTTCCCGCAATAATTCCCCTTTGCCTATCTCAAGTTGGTGGAGGGAGGATGCCATTTCAACTCCTTCCCCCTTGCCACGGGCATAACGGATGGCCACTGGTTTATTTAAGTTGATGGCTGTATAGAGCATGTGCTGCATTTCGTCTTCATCCTTAGGGGCCATAATAGTCATATTGGGAATGAAGCGTAAGAAGGAGAAATCAAAAACACCATGGTGGGTCGGGCCATCGTCACCGACAACACCGCCACGGTCAATGGCCAGGGTTACCGGCAGGTTGGGCAGGCAGACATCATGGATGATCTGGTCAAGGGCCCGTTGAAAGAAGGTGGAGTAAATTGCCACCACCGGACGAAGACCGGCGCAGGCCTGGCCGGCAGCAAAGGTAACAGCGTGCTGCTCGGCAATACCTACATCAAAGAAGCGGTCCGGGAATCGTTTACTGAAGTCCATCAGGCCGGTGCCGGCTGGCATGGCGGCTGTGATAGCCGTAATTTTAGAGTCCTCTTCGGCAAGTTTGACAATAGTATCGCTGAAAACCTTGGTGTATGAAGGTGGTTCCGGCTGGGAGGGCAGGGGTTTGCCGGTTGCGATATTAAAAGGGCCTACTCCGTGATAAGAGCCGGGGTTTTCTTCTGCCGGCAGGTAGCCTTTACCCTTGGTGGTGAGCACATGGATAAGGACAGGGCCTTTACTGAAATCGCGGACATTGGTCAGGGCCTCGATGAGGTCGTTTACTTCATGGCCGGGGATGGGTCCGATATACTCAAATTTCAGGGCCTCAAACAGCATTCCCGGGGTGAAAAAGCCTTTAATGCTCTCTTCGCTTTTCTTGAGGACCTGGAGGATGTTTTCGCCGATATTGGCAAAATTTTTGAGGAAATGGGCCAGATCGTGCTTGGCCTTGACCATGGCCTTGCCGGTTAATTTGCGGCTGAGGAAGCTGGACAGGGCACCCACATTAGGGGAGATTGACATCTCGTTATCGTTTAAGACGACAATGAGGTCTTTGTCGAGGTGTCCGGCCTGGTTGAGGGCCTCAAAGGCCATACCACCGGTCATGGAGCCGTCGCCAATAATGGCGATTGTTTTGCCGTTTTCTTTCTTGATGGATTGGGCTGTTGCCATGCCAAGGCCGGCAGAGATGGAGGTGCTGCTATGGCCGGTATCAAAGACATCGTAAGGTGATTCACTTTGTTTGGGGAAGCCGCTTATCCCCTGGTATTGGCGCAGGGTATGGAATTTGTCACGCCGGCCGGTGAGCAGTTTATGGGCGTAAGATTGATGACCAACGTCCCAGATTAATCTGTCATCCGGTGTGTTGAAGACATAATGTAGGGCCATGGTAAGTTCAACTACCCCGAGGCAGGGCGCCAGGTGACCGCCGGTTTTGGCAACGGTATCAATTATGGTGTTGCGGATTTCCCGGGCAAGGTCTGGCAGTTGTTCTGGTTCCAGTTTTCTGAGGTCACTGGGTGAATCAATTGATCCAAGTAAGGATGAAGTTGGCATTAAATTACCTGCTCCGATTATATATGTAATTGGCAAGCTCCCTTAAGGGGGCAGCCTTGTGGTCGAAATTGCTGATAGCATCCAGGGCATCATTAACAGCTTGTTTAGCCTGGACCCTTGTTTCCTTGAGGCCAAGAAAGGCAGGGTAAGTTGCTTTTTCAAGTTCCTGATCGGAGCCTGCGGGCTTACCTAATTGTTCGGTTGTTCCCTCAATATCGAGAAGATCGTCAACAATCTGGAAGGCCAGGCCGATTTGGGCGCCATAGCGGCTTAATGCCTGTCGCTCTTCTTCTGTGGCCTGGCCGATAATGGCGCCGGTTTCAAGGCTTGCGGTGATCAGGGCCCCGGTTTTGCAGCTATGGAGGAATTTAAGGCTGTCAAAGCTGATTGATTTGCCTTCTGCCGCCATATCAAGGGACTGGCCGCCAACCATGCCCCGGGAACCGATGGCCCGGGAGATGAGGGATATAATGACAAGCCTTTTAGCAGCTGGCAGATTATTGCCCAGGTTTGGGGCAGCCAGTAATTCAAAGGCAAAGGTGAGAAGTCCGTCACCAGCCAGAATTGCCTCGGCCTCGCCATATACTTTATGATTGGTGGGTTTACCCCGGCGCAGATCGTCATTGTCCATGGCTGGCAGATCATCGTGGATAAGGGAGTAGGTATGGATGCATTCCAGGCTGCAGATCATGGGCAGCCACGGGATGGGATCACGGCCAAGAGCTTCCATTGCCGCCATGGCAAGAATAGGACGAATCCGCTTCCCTCCGGCAAATAGTGAATAGCGCAGGGCCTCAAAATGAGGGGCAAGTTCACCTTTTTCTCCAGGCAAGAGGTCTGCCAAGGTTGATTCCACCTGGTCTCTTCTCGCCTGGAGATAGGATTTTATGTCAAGATGATAGGGTGTCACAGGGCCTTGCTCATGGCAGTTTGTCAGGAAGTTTCCCCGGTGTCGTTATTAAATGGCTCGGTTTTTATTTCACCGTCTTTCTGGAGAAGAAGATCGACCTTCTTCTGGGCCTGATCAAGTTTGGTGCTGCAGAATTTGATCAATTCCATACCTTTGTCGAATTTCTTAAGGGAATCGTCCAGGCTTAGTTCGTTATTATCCAGCTCTCTGGTAATGTCTTCAAGTTCGGCCAGAGATGATTCAAATGTCTTTTTTGCCATAATGACTTGTTAACCGATCAGTTTATTTTATTTAGGTTGGCTGAGGCATTATGCCTGATGGTTTATCCAGGTAAAAAAATAAATTTACCATTGCTTTGAGCATTAAGCAACAATGACCCGATCCTTTGCAAAAAAAGCTTGCTATGGTAGAAAATTAAGGTGTTTTATAGTTGGAATTAACCAGAGTTCCTGTTGGTGATAATGGAATAATCATGACCTCATCTGAAATAAATTACCGATTACGTGGTCATATCGCAGCCTTTGTGAACTGGTTGACGGTGGAGAAGGGGTATTCCCCCCATACGGTGAGTAATTACCAGCGGGATCTGGAGCAGTGTTTTCTCTTTCTGGGCGAGATAAAAGATGTGGGTGACCTTGATCAACAAACGCTCCGGTCTTATGTTTATTATCTGAATCGACGGAACAAAAGTTCATCAGTTGCCCGGAAATTATCGGCTATTCGCAGTTTTTTCCGGTTCCTTGTTCGGGAAGAGGTGATTAGCCGAGATCCGTCGGCCGGGATTTTGATGCCCAAAAAAGGCAAATACATCCCTGTTTTTCTCACAGTGGACGAGGTTTTTATCCTGCTGGATGAGCCTGGCGGCGATGATACGTTTGCCCTTAGAGACAAAGCAATGATGGAGCTGTTGTATTCCACCGGCATGCGGGTGGCGGAACTGGTTGCTCTTGATCTTGTCCATCTTGACCCTGGCCGGATGATGATCCGGGTTCTGGGCAAGGGTGGCAAGGAACGGGTGGTGCCCATGGGTGACCCTGCCCGTCAGGGTCTTGAAGATTATATGCCCCAGCGCCTGAAATTAATTGCGGCCAGGGCAGGCCGGGGTCATCAGCCTGAAAAAAAGGCATTGTTTTTAAATAATAGAGGAAGCAGGTTGACCACTCGCAGTGTTGAGCGACTGGTTTCTTTTTATGCCTTAAGGGCTGGGATTACGGCAAGGGTAACCCCCCACGCTTTGCGTCATTCTTTTGCCACCCATTTGTTGGAAATGGGTGCTGATCTGCGCTCGGTTCAGGATTTACTTGGCCATGCCAGTTTGTCTACAACCCAGCGTTACACCCATGTGAATGTAGATCGTTTAATGGCAGTTTATGATAAGGCTCACCCCCTGGCCCGCCGGGGAAGTGGCCATGATGGAGATGATGATGAAAGATGATAACCAGATAAGGTCAACCACCATAGTTGCTGTCCGCCATCAGGGCGAAGCAGTGGTGGCCGGTGATGGACAGGTATCTTTGGGTAATACTGTTATGAAGCATGAGGCCAGGAAGGTTCGTCGTCTCTATCATGACAAGGTGGTAACCGGATTTGCCGGCGCAACAGCCGATGCCTTTACATTATTTGATAAACTTGAACAGAAGCTGGAGCAGTTTAATGGCAATTTAACCCGTGCTGCGGTTGAGCTTGCCAAGGACTGGCGCACGGATAAGATGTTACGTCGGCTGGAGGCTATGCTCATCGCAGCTGATCATGAAAACACCTTTCTGCTCACCGGTACCGGGGATGTTATTGAGGCGGATGATGGCATTTTAGCCATTGGTTCCGGCGGCCCTTATGCCCAGGCTGCTGCCAAAGCCCTGGTCAACCATAGTGATCTCGGAGCAGAAGAGATCTGCCGGGCTGCCCTTGACATAGCCGGAACCATCTGTGTCTATACCAATAAAAATATTGTCGTGGAAAAAGTATGAAAACCAATACATTAACCCCTGAAGAGATTGTGAAAAAACTTGACCATTATGTTATCGGTCAGGGTGATGCCAAGCGTTCAGTGGCTGTTGCCCTCCGTAATCGTTGGCGTAGACGCCAGGTGGAGCCTC
The DNA here is from genome assembly GCA_964653055.1 of uncultured Desulfobulbia bacterium. Classification (GTDB taxonomy): domain Bacteria; phylum Desulfobacterota; class Desulfobulbia; order Desulfobulbales; family SURF-16; genus CAZZCA01. The sequence goes on from CAZZCA010000003.1 coordinate 7,587, forward strand.
CCCTCCGGGATGAGATCGCACCGAAGAATATAATTATGATCGGACCCACCGGAGTTGGCAAGACTGAGATCGCCCGTCGTCTTGCCACCCTTGCCCAATCACCTTTTCTTAAGATAGAGGCTTCCAAGTTCACTGAAGTAGGTTATGTCGGTCGGGATGTGGAATCCATGATCCGGGACCTGGTGGAACTGGCAGTTAGTATGGTCAAGGAGGAAGAAGGTAAAAATGTTGAAAAAAAGGCGGAGGTCATGGCCGAAGAGCGGCTTCTTGATCTTCTTGTTCCTCCCCGACCTGCTGCTCCTTCTTCAGGAGTTGCCAGCGAAGGGCCGGAGTATGCTTCCCTACCAGATTCCACTCGGGAGAAATTTCGTGATATGTTGCGGGAGGGCAAGCTTGACGAACGTCAGGTTGAAATGGAAGTAGAGCAAAGCCAGAATATGCCCATGGTTGAGGTTTTTTCCAATACCGGCATGGATGATATGGGTTCCAATGTCAAGGACATGATCGGCAAGATGTTTCCCCGTAAGCGTCATGATCGCAAATTAAAGGTCCCTGAGGCCCGGCAGATTCTGGCTCGGGAAGAGGCGGAAAAACTTATCGATATGGAGAAAGTCACCCAGCTGGCAATCAAGCGAACTGAGGAGACCGGTATAATCTTTCTTGATGAGATCGATAAAATTGCTTCCCGGCAGGGGGCTGCTCAGGCAGCGGAAGTTTCCCGGGAAGGTGTTCAGCGGGATCTTCTTCCCATTGTTGAAGGTGCCACCGTTACCACCAAGTATGGAATGGTAAAAACTGATCATATACTGTTTATTGCCAGTGGAGCCTTTCACCTGAGCAAGCCTTCCGACCTGGTTCCGGAGCTCCAGGGACGTTTTCCCATCAGAGTGGAGCTTGATCCTCTGGGTAAGGAAGAGTTCCGCCGGATTCTTGTTGAGCCGGAAAATGCCCTGGTTAAACAATATATTGCCCTGATGGCCACCGAGGGAGTTGACCTGCAATTTACTGATGAGGCCATCTCCGAGATGGCGGCAATTGCAGCCCAGGTTAACCAGAAAACTGAAAATATCGGGGCTCGTCGTCTTCATACTATTATGGAGCGGGTTCTGGATGAATTGTCTTTTGATGCCTCTAATCGAGAGGGTACTGAGTTCATTGTAACGGATGATTATGTCAGTCGGCAATTGGCCGATATTTCGGAAAATGAGGACCTGAGCAGGTATATCCTGTAAGGTAGCACTTTACTGAGTCAATTGTGACAGGAGTTGAAAATGATTGAACCTGATTTGATGTATTGCCCCAGTTGTCGGGAGGAGTATAGAGCTGATATAATTACCTGTGCTGATTGCGGAACAGAGTTGGTAAGCGGCCGGGATGTTCTTGCTGTTAAGGGCGCGGCAGATGTCCAGCGCAATAATAGAATGGGGGCTTTGACTCCTGATGATGATGTGGTGGCTATCCACCAGGGCCAGTTAAATGAAATCAAGCCCCTGGAGAAGGTCCTGCAGCATGAAAATATCGGAACCCTTGTCGCCGGTGATGATGGTGGTTGTGGTAAGGGCTGCTGTGGTACTACAATGAGTCTTCTGGTTCGGCGGGAGGAAGCACCAGAGGCCTATCAGCGCATTCAGGCTGAACTTGACCGGACCAGGGCTTTAACCAGCCACGATCTGTCAAGTTGCGAGGTGGTTTTTGATCAGAATCAGCAGGAGTCAGAATGTCCGGCCTGTGGATTTAGTTTTTCATCGGCCACAACCACCTGTCCTGACTGTGGCCTGTGTTTTGGCTGATTTTCAACCAGTGCTCATTTTAGTCAATAGATCGGTCAGGGCTTTTTCCGGAACGTCTGACATGGTAGTCAATGGTTCATCTGCTCGTTCCGCCTTGCGAATAGCACTGGAGTTGGGGAAGAAGGCAATGGGCTCTTCCCCCAGGCCGTTTGTAAGGAAATCCTGATCGTCCTGGTTTTCAACTTTATTGCCGATGAAAAATATGCCGGGTATTCCTGATTCTGTAGCCAGCCGTTTGATCTTGAGGCTTGTCCTGATGCTTGACCTGGTAGGAATAACCACGACGAGCAGGTTGTCCACCCCGGCAATTGTCCCTCGACCCAGGTGCTCAACTCCGGCTTCCATATCAAGGAGGATGGTCTGGGACTTGTTGAGCAGGAGCTTGGTTAACAGGCGTTTTAAAACGGTATTTTCCGCACAGGCACATCCGCCTTCCGCATTTTCAATTGCCCCCAGAACCATGAGCTTCAGCCCCTGGGCCTCCACCATGAATTTGGCCGGCAGGTCATCAATCTTGGGGTTGATATTATAAAAGGGCGAGCCCTCTACCTTGCCGGCCCGTTCAGTGAGCATCTTTTTCATGTCGGCAATGGGTGTGATGTTTTCCGGGCTGTTGACTCCGATGGTCTGTGCCATGTGGGGACTTGGGTCGGCATCAATTATCAGGACCTCGTTTCCCTTTTCTTTCAGGGCCCGGGCGAGCATGGCCATGATGGTGGTTTTGCCGACACCGCCCTTGCCGCTAATAGCTATTTTCATTATAGTACCTTTAATTATTTAATAATTTGTTATGGAAACTTTAAATCGTGTCTTTCCTTAATATAAATTTTGCATCCATTTCCTGTTCATGACGATTCTTGGTATTGAAAAACTTGTGGCCGGGTCACCGTCCTCTCTTGTCGGCAGGCGCCTGGCTCTGCTGTGTAATCAGGCTTCAACCGACAGTTCCTTTCGTCATAGTCGGGATCTGGTTAATCAGGCCTTTCCGGGACAACTTACCGCTCTTTTTGCTCCGCAGCATGGTTTTTTTGCTGAGAAACAGGATAATATGATTGAATCAGCCCACGGGCTTGATACCCATTGTCAATGTCCTGTGTTCAGCCTTTACGGTGAACAGCGCAAGCCTACGGCTGAGATGATGGAAGGTCTTGATGTCCTGCTCATTGACCTGATTGATGTGGGCACCCGGGTTTATACCTTTATGTGGACCATGCTTTATTGCATGGAGGCAGCGGCGGAGCATGGCTGCACAGTTATGGTGCTGGATCGCCCTAATCCTCTTGGCGGCCTTGAGGTAGAGGGCAATATGATCGCTGATGATTGTCGTTCTTTTGTCGGTCTTGCCCCCATCCCCATGCGTCATGGTTTGACCATGGGTGAGCTTGGTCGTTATTTTTGCAGGGTTCTGGGGCTTGACCTGGACTATCAGGTAATAACCATGGATGACTGGCATGGCAGGGATCTGTTTCCTCAAACTGGTCATCCCTGGCTTTTCCCCTCACCCAATATGCCCTCATTTGCCACTTCCATGGTTTACCCTGGTCAGGTTATCTGGGAAGGGACCAATGTCTCGGAGGGCAGGGGAACCACCATGCCATTTGAAATATTTGGCGCCCCTTTTATTCAGCCGGATGAGGTGAGTTCAGCCTTGGCTGGTGTTGACCTTCCAGGTTGTCTGTTGCGGCCCCTGGTATTTCAGCCAACTTTTCATAAATGGGCTGGTGAAGATTGCGCTGGTTTTCAGATCCATGTGACAGATTTTGAGCAATTCAGGCCTTATCGGACAAGTCTTGCCCTGTTGCGGGCCATTGCCAGCCTTTATCCGGAACACTTTGCCTGCAAACAGCCTCCCTATGAGTATGAATTTACCCGGCTGCCCCTGGATCTGATTATTGGCTCTACTTCTGTCCGGAAGTCCATCCTTGCCGGGGATGATCTTATGGAAATCGAGGAAGGCTGGTCAGGTGATCTGCATGAGTTTGGAGATGAACGAAAAGATTTTTTTCTCTATTTGCGTGACTAAGGAGTTGATCTGCAAGGGTAAATTGCCCTGGGTTTATCATTGACCTATCCTAGTAAAGGGGTCATTGTTGTTTTGTTCAGGCACTTGGATCAGACAGGTTATATTAGAATGAGCATGGAAAATTAATTGGAGAGATTATGATTTTGCTTCAGCCGATAATTCTGGCCGGTGGTACCGGGTCTCGTTTATGGCCCATGTCTCGGGAACTTTATCCCAAACAACTTCTTCGTCTTACCGAGGATAATTCTCTCCTCCAGAGTACTTTGCTCAGGGTGGCAGAGCTGGATGATGTTCTGCCACCTCTTGTGGTGGTTGGTGAAGAGCATCGTTTTATTGCCTTAAACCAGATTAAGGAGATTGAACTGCCATTTACAGTGGAGTTATTGCTTGAGCCCCTGGGTCGCAATACCGCGCCGGCTGTTTATGCTGCAGCTGAATATTGCCGGCGTTCTGCTGATGATGGTGAGGACGCGGTTTTGCTGGTATTGCCGGCTGATCACCTTATAAATCGCAAGGAGGCCTTTGCCGCAGCGGTGCAAGAGGCCAGAGCCCTTGCTGATGAGGGCAGGCTGGTTACTTTCGGCATTACTCCCCAGAGTCCGGAAACCGGTTACGGTTATATTGCCGGGGGTGATGGTAATGAGGTGTTGTCCTTTGTTGAAAAGCCTGATCTTGAGACCGCTAAATCATATTTGGCTGCGGGTAATTATTTTTGGAATAGCGGCATGTTCGCCTTCAGCCGTGATACCCTGCTTGCTGAGATGGAAAAATATGCTCCTGAAATCAGCCGAACCATGGCTATCAGTGTGGATAAGGGGGTTCATGATTCGCCATTTTTCCGTCTGCAGACAGCGGCCATGGGAGAATGTCCCTCTGATTCCATTGATTATGCTCTCATGGAGAAAACTGATATGGTTGCTGTAATACCTGCTGACCTTGGTTGGAGTGATATCGGCTCCTGGAAGGCGCTCTGGGAAATTGCTGATAAGGATGTGGATGGTAATCTGTTTAGTGGCGATGTAATTGCCGAGGATGTCAATAATTCCCTGATCAGGGCTGAGCATGGCCTGGTTGCTGCTGTGGGCCTGACTGATATCATGGTGGTGGAGACTGCGGATGCCGTTCTGGTGGCCCCCCTTGATCGCTCCCAGGAAGTGAAAAAGGTGGTGAAAAACCTTAAGGAACAGGGCCGTGATGAACACCTACTCCATCGGTTGGTATTTCGTCCCTGGGGTAGTTATACCGTTCTTGAGGAACAGGAGATGTTCCAGATCAAACGAATCACCGTTGATCCGGGGATGAAATTATCCCTGCAGATGCATCATCATCGCTCAGAACATTGGATCGTGGTTAAAGGTACTGCCAGAGTTACCTGTGGTGATAATGTCAGTCTGGTTATGGAAAATCAATCCACTTATATTCCCTGTGGCGAGAAACATCGTCTGGAGAATCCAGGGGTAATTCCCCTTGAGCTCATCGAGGTGCAGAACGGTTCTTACCTGGGCGAGGATGATATCGTTCGTTTTGACGATGATTTCGGGCGTAATAGCTGATCCAGATGTCCTTTTCTCTGCCCCTTGCAAGTTATCTTCAGCATTTTTACCAGGTGGCAGCTGAATGCCCCTATGGCTTTGGTGAAAAGGCGGTTTATAATCAGCAATACTTGGGGCAATTGCCTGAAAGTCTCTTCGGCCAGTTTCTTGCGGCTGGCTTTCGTCGTAATGGCAGCATCCTTTATTCCATGCTCTGCCGCCATTGTCAGCGTTGTATCCCTATTCGTTTAGAAATCGAAGAGTTCCAGCCCAATCGCAATCAGCGCCGGACATTGAAAAAGAATCTTGATCTTGAGATTACGATGAAAGCATTGACCATTACTGAAGAAAAGCTTACCTTGTGCGGCAAATTCATCGAAGAGCGTTATCAGGCAAGGGCGGAATCTGCGATTGATTATTATTCATCATTTTTTGTTGGCAACCTTAATCAGGTTATGGAGATTGAATATCGTCATCAGGGCCGCCTTGTTGGTAATGCTGTGGTTGACCTGGGACGACAATGGCTGAATGCAGTTTATTTCTATTTTGATCCGGCTGAGACCCGGCGAAGCCCGGGAATATTTAATATTTTGACCATGATTGATCTCTGTCGGCAGAACGGGATTAATCATCTTTATCTTGGTTATCTGATCAGGGAACGTTCTTCCATGTCATATAAGGGGAATTTCCGGCCCCATTATCTTCTTGAAGATGGTGAATGGGTAAGGAATTGATTTTTGGATAGATTATGCAGGTATTATTAGCAGATAAAGCCGGATTCTGTATGGGGGTCCGACGGGCAGTTGATGCCACTTTGACCCTGGTGGATGAAGGCCAGGAGGACCTTGCCACCCTGGGGCCTTTAATCCATAATCCCCAGGTTCTTGAGGAGCTTGGCAATAAGGGGGTTGAGGTTCTTGAGCAGGTCCCGACGGAGCAGAAGGGGATTGTTATTGTCCGGGCCCACGGGATTCCCCCAGCGGCTAAAGAGAAGCTTGAGAACTCCGGGGCCAGGGTTTTGGATGCCACCTGCCCACGGGTTTTGAAGGTTCAGGCGATTATCTCCCGGCATAGCAGTGAAGGTGCGGTTACTGTTATTATCGGTGATAAAAATCATGCCGAGGTAGTGGGACTCATGGGTTACGCTGAGGCTGGAGTCCATGTGGTGAGCGAGGAAGAAGATGTAAAAGCTCTGATGATTGATGGACCTTATATTATTGTGAGCCAGACTACCCAGGATGAACCAGGTTTTAATCGCCTGAGCGCCATGATTATGGACAGGATCCCCAGTGGGCGTGTTTTTAATACAATCTGTGACTCTACTGCCAAGAGACAGGAGGCTGTCCGCAAACTGAGCAGTGAGGTGGATGCCATGGTGGTGGTTGGGGGCAGGGCAAGTGCCAATACAGCCCGCCTGGCTCAGGTTGCAGCGGAGATGGGTTGTAAGGTGTTTTTAGTGGAGACTGTTCGGGAAATCAGGCCAGAGGATTTTGACGGATTTGACTCGGTGGGGGTCACTGCCGGTGCTTCAACTCCCAGTTGGATAATAAATGAGGTTGTTACAACCTTGGAGTTAATATAACAGGTAAGCAGATGTTAGGATGGTTTAAGAAGAAGTTTAAGGCAGAAAAACAGACGGTGGAGAAAACTGCCGCTGAGGTTGAACCCCGACAGGAAGAAGTTGAACCGCCACAGGAAGTGGTTAAGGTCGAATCCCGGGGGGAGGAGGCTAAGAGTGAACCTGTGGTAAACGGTTCCAGCCTGCTGGCCCGCTTGAAAGACGGTCTGGCCAAAACCCGTGATTCAATCATTAACCGGGTTGATGATCTTTTTCTGGGGAAAAAGGAAATTGATCAGGAGCTTTTTGATGAGTTGGAAGAGATTCTTATCACCGCTGACCTGGGGGTTGAAACCACCCAGGAATTAATTGAGCATGCCCGAACCCAGGTTGATCGGCAGCAGCTTAGTGATCCCCTGGTCCTGAAAAAGGTATTAAAAGACAAGATTACTGATTTTCTCCATAGTTCAGATCAGGAAGCTGAGCTGGTTATGCCGGCTGACGGCCCATTTGTCATTATGGTAGTTGGGGTGAATGGGGTTGGGAAGACAACCACAATCGGCAAGATGGCCCGGAAATTTATTAATGCCGGCCAGAGTGTTACACTGGTAGCTGCGGATACATTCCGGGCAGCAGCCGTTGATCAGCTTAAAATATGGGGCGAGCGTAATGGAGTTGATGTTGTTGCCCGTCAGACCGGGGATGATCCATCGGCTGTTGTATTTGATGCCATGGACCAGATGACTAAAAAACCTACTGATGTGGTTATTGTGGATACTGCCGGTCGTCTCCATACCAAGGTTAATCTCATGGAGGAATTGAAGAAGATTAACAAGGTAATGGGCAAGAAAATGGCCGGCACTCCCCATGAGGTGTTGCTGGTGATTGATGCCACCACCGGCCAGAATGGAATTTCCCAGGCCCGGATGTTCAGTGAGGCGGTCGGGGTGACTGGTCTGGCCCTGACCAAGCTTGATGGGACAGCTAAGGGCGGGATTGTGGTTAATATCTGCCGGCAATGTAATATCCCTATCCGGTTTATCGGGGTGGGAGAACAGGCTGAAGATCTTCGTGATTTTGACGCTGATGAATTTGCTGCTGCCCTTTTTGCTGAGGCGGATGAATGAGTTATCGCTACCATTATCATAAACAGCCAGGTTGCGGTGGATGCCTGCTCGTCATGGCCATGCTGGCCCTGGTGTTCGGTGGAGCACCTATGCTCCTTGATCTTATCGGTTTTATTTTCTTCAGTGGCCTTTTTCTGATGTTTCTGGTGGTTGCCGGCATATGGGGATTTGGTTATTATATGCGGCGCAAGGTCAGTGAGTACGAACAAAACCAGTCAGCAGACCGGAATAAATTTGTCTCTCTTCTGGTCCATATTCTGGTAAGAATAGCCCAGTTTGACGGCAAGGTCACCAGGGCTGAGCTCCAGACCATTACCAATTTCTTCCGCCAGCATCTTCATTATAATCAGCAGCAGATCTATTGGGTCAAGGAGCTGATTAAGGACGCTTTTGCCAATACTGATTCCCTTGAGTCACTTCTTCTCTCGTTTCGACAGAGCTTTGCCTATGAGCCAAGATTGATTCTGGTGGAGATGGTCTATCAGGTCTTATTTTCCAATAGTCATGTTACTGATCAGGAGCTGCAGCTTGCCCGGAATATCGGCGAGTATCTTGATCTTTCCGCCTATGACCTCCAGGCCATTGCCAATCGTTATCTCCATCGGCGCCAGCAGACTGTGAGCCAGGAAGATGAGTATTATGATATCCTCGGTCTGGCTAAGGGAGCAAGCATGGCGGAGATTAAAACAGCCTATCGTAAACTCAGTATGCAGTATCACCCCGATAAGGTGGGGCATCTTGGTGAGGAGTTCAGGAATGTGGCTGAAGATAAGATGAAGGACCTTAATGCTGCTTATCAGTATTTTAAGGAAAGGTTTGCCTGAGTGTGCGTATTCTTGTTCTTGAACCGTATTGGGGCGGTTCCCATCGTCGTTTTTTAGAGGGTCTGGAAACTCATCTGCCTTTTCGCTTTCATTTCCTTACCCTTCCGGCCCGTAAATGGAAGTGGCGGATGCGTTTTTCCGCGCCGTGGTACGGTGAACAGCTCCGTCAGCTCAAACGTGATGACTGGGACGTTATTTTTTGTTCTACCTTTGTTGATGTTGCCACTTTAAGGGCTCTGGCCCCTGCCTGGTTTAACCGGGTTCCTGTTTATACCTATTTTCATGAGAACCAATTCGCCTATCCGGTACAGGTAAATGATGAACGAGATTTTCATTTTGCCTTGACCAATATGACCACTGCCATGGCCTCGGATTATATTGCCTTTAATTCCAACTATAATCTTGAGACATTTATTGATGGTTGCCGCAAGATGGTGCGTCTGGCTCCGGATATGAAATTATCCGGGGTTGACTCTTTGGCAGAAAGGGCCGTGGTGTTGAGTCCGGGTATTGATTTCAGTGGTATCGATGCTGAGGACAGGTCCGATGACCTGCAGGGAGCGGTGCTGGTCTGGAACCATCGCTGGGAGCATGATAAAAACCCTGACCTTTTCTTTCAGACCCTTATGGACATGGCGGAGGATATATCCTTTAGCCTGATGGTGTTTGGTCAGTCATTTCAGCGAAAGCCCGATATCTTTAAGCAGGTTCCGGAAAAACTGGCCTCCCGGCTCAGTCATTTTGGTTTTGTTGATGATGTCAGCCAGTATTATCGGATGTTGAGGCAGGGATCTCTGGTGGTTTCCACCGCCTCCCATGAGTTTTACGGGATTTCGGTACTGGAGGCAGTGCGGGCAGGGTGCCGGCCGCTGTTGCCGGCAAGGTTGTCGTATCCTGGAATTTTTCCTGATCGTTTTTTGTATGATGATGGCGAATTTGCCCGCAGACTGGTTGAGGACATGGCCCTTGGACCACTTACAGATGATGAGGCATTGGCCTTAACCGAGTCCCACTCCCTTGCTCTTTTGGCAAAGGATTATGAGAGATGGTTTACTGAAAAGCAATAATGGCTTTGTCGCTGGGGGTTGGCTTTAGAATTGTTTGTCGCAATCCCTGGCAAAATTGGCATTAAGGAATTCGCATTCCCGGGGGGAGAGGTCAAAGCGAATCTCAGCCTCGTGGAAGATGTCGATTCTGGTTTTCTCCGGAAATTCAATCATGGTTTCAGTGGCCCATTCAAGGACTTTTTTCATTTTGTCGGGTGTGAGGTTGTCAGCCATAATTTTGTTTAATGTCCTGAAGGATCAGGATTAATGTCTGCTGCCTTATCTTGTTGGTTGCAGGATGACCCCGCTCAGGGGGGGGATGGTTATTGATACATGACATGGTGCTTCTCCCACCCCTTCTTCTATCGCTTTAATAGGCTCTGGGCTCGTTACGTCAGTTCCTCCAAATTCATCACGGTCTGAGTTAAATATCTCCTGATAATATTCGTTTCCTGGCACACCCATTTTGTAATTATGCTGAATTTCCGGTGACATATTAAGAAGGCAGACCACATGATCGTCACGGTCGGCGGCAAAACGGGCATAGCAGATAATATTATTGTCAACGTCGTTATAGTCCATCCAGGCAAAACCATCGGCAAAACAGTCCCGTTGCCAGAGGGAAGGAAGCTTTTTGTAAAGCTTGTTCAGTTTTTCGACAAAGAGCTGACATTGTTGATGGGCGGGTGAATGTTCAGCCAGATGCCAGTCAAGGCTGACCTTGGAGTACCATTCAGATATCTGGCCGAATTCTCCACCCATGAATAATAGCTTTTTGCCGGGATGGGTCCAGAGGTAGAGGAAGAGAAGGCGTATATTGGCAAATTGCTGCCGATGGTCACCTGGCATTTTACTGAGTAACGATTTCTTGCCGTGGACTACCTCATCGTGAGACAGGGGTAGAACGAAGTTCTCGGAAAAGGCATAGAAAAGCGAGAAGGTCAGGTTGTTGTGATGAAATTTGCGGTATACCGGATCCCGACTGAAATAATCCAGGGTGTCGTTCATCCAGCCCATATTCCATTTATAACCGAAGCCGAGACCACCCTGGTCTGTTGCCTTGGATACCCCGAAAAATGAGGTTGATTCCTCGGCAATAATGTCAACATCGGGAAAATGGCTATAGATAATGGCATTAAGATGTTTGAGGAATTCAATGGCCTCAAGATTCTCTCTGCCACCGTGGGGGTTTGGCTGCCATTGATTGTCCTGGCGGGCATAGTCAAGATAGAGCATGGAGGCAACGGCATCAACCCGCAGTCCGTCAATATGGAATTTTTCCATCCAGAACATGGCACTGGCAATGAGGAAATTGGCAACCTCCTTGCGGCCGTAGTTGAAGATCATTGTCTGCCATTCAGGATGAAAACCCTGCTGTGGGTCGGCGTGTTCATAGAGGGGGGTACCGTCAAACATGGCCAGGGAGTGACCGTCTGCCGGGAAATGAGACGGCACCCAGTCCATAATAACCCCGATGCCTTCCTGGTGACAGCAGTCAACCAGATACATAAAGTCCTGGGGAGTGCCGAAACGGCTGGTTACGGAGAAATAGCCAGTGGTCTGATAGCCCCAGGATTCGTCAAGGGGGTGCTCGGTGATGGGTAGGATCTCGATATGGGTAAAGCCCATTTTTTTGACATGGGGGACAAGGCTGCCGGCAATCTCTCGATAGGAGAGGAAGCGGTCAGGGTTTGATGGGTCTCGTTGCCATGAGCCGAGGTGAACTTCATAGATGGACATTGGTCCGTCATGGGATATATGCCCCTTTCTTCCTTGCAGCCATTTATCATCATGCCATTTATAACCATCCATATCCCAGACAATGGAGGCACTCTTGGGGCGAATCTCACCATAAAACTGAAAGGGGTCAGATTTCTCAATGGTATTATTATCCTGGGTGCGGATTTCGTATTTGTAGATCTCGCCATGTTTAATGCCGGGGATGAATAATTCCCAGATTCCGCTTTGGGCAAGGGCTCTCATCTGGTGGACCCGGCCATCCCAATAATTAAAATCAGCGATAACGCTTACCCGTCTCGCCCCAGGAGCCCATACCCTGAATATGGTTCCTTCGATACCGTCAATTATCAGGGGATGAGCTCCCAGTTTATTGTAAATCTGATAATGATTGCCGGCATTAAAGAGGTGGAGATCATAGTCTGATAATTGAGGCTCAAGCCGGTAAGGGTCGTGGAAATAGCGAATTTCCTGATTAAAACAGGTTGCCTCGAAATAATAGGTATAAGGCTCACGATAATCAGAGATGACGAGCTCATAAAGGCCTTCATCCCGCATCTTGTACATGTCTCTTTCGGCAGACTTGGTGACCAGTCTGACTGATTCAGCTAAAGGAAGAACCGTTCGGATTACTGCCTTGCCAGGTTCATCGGCAAGGGGGTGGAGGCCAAGAACCTGAAAAGGGTCATGGTGGTCTCCGGCAATTACCTTGTCAAGTTCCTGGATGATATGATCACTCATTTTTTTGTATATTTTTTTTATAATTAATTAACAGGCAGAATTAAGTTTAGCATAATCACCGGGAAAAATCCCAGCCATTTTCAATGGCAGGTGTCAGCTCTTGATTAAATAGTTTTTTGGTCTTTTGAGCAGTTTTTGCTATGATGACAGTTAAGCATAGATTCTAAAATTATTAAAGTTAAGAGGCCTTATGCAAAGTCTGGCTGGTTATTTTTTATTGGCAACATCCCAGATGCCTGATCCGCGATTTGCCCGCAGGGTTATTTTCATCTGTCGACATCATCCTGATGAGGGAGCCATGGGCTTTGTGGTGAATCGTCCTTTACCCCAGATAACCCTTGCGGAAGTTTATATTAATATGAACCTGCCGGTTCCGGAGATTGATCTGCCCCATGTTTATGTGGGGGGGCCGGTGGAGCAGGAGGCTGCATTTTTCCTGCATACCACAGAGTACACTTCACCCCATTTCATGGATGTTGATGGTCTGGCCCGTTTGTCCCGAGATCAGCGGATTCTGTTTGATATTGCAAAAGGTCGTGGTCCTCAAAATTTTCGTTTTCTCATTGGTTATGCCGGCTGGTCCCCTGGCCAGCTTGAAGAAGAACTTGCTGATGATGGCTGGTTGACCTTGCCCGGGACAGATCAGGACCTGTTTTCCTCTCCAGTAGATAATCTCTGGGAGACCATTGCCGCCCGCCATGGCATTAATATTGAGTTATTTGATGATGTTGCCGGTACTGCCTGAGCAGGTTCCTCTTCTTTTCCTGATATCCTTTTCTGCTGTAATGAAAATCCTCATCATCTAATTTCTCTTGTACCTGATGTTTTTGCCATAAGCTGGTCTTTATGTTATTTGTCTTGGGTGGATTTTTTAATGAAATGATAATTTTCTGAGTGTGATTATGGATATAAGTAAATTGGAAGATGAAATTTTTGAATGTCAACAATGCGGAGATTGCTGTCATGGTGAAACCACTGTTTCACTTGATGCCGAGGATCTAAGGCGGATGGTTGATTACCTTGGCCTGCCGGAAGAGGAGGTTAAGGAAAAATACCTGCGGGTTAACGGTAATGTCATTCAGATGAAGATTGTGGATGGTCATTGCATTTTTTATCGTGATGGTTGCACTATCCATACCGGCAAACCATGGCGATGCAGCCAATGGCCCCTTCATCCCAGTATTCTTGGTGATCAGGCTAATTTTGAGGCCATTACCCGGTCTTGTCTCGGTCTTAAGCGAGAGCTTGGGTATGAGAAGTTCTGTCAGCTTCTTAAGCAGATCATTGACCATGGCGGCAAATAATGCGTTTTGAGTTTATCGTCCCCGGTAAGACCCGTGAAGGTTATATTCAGAAAGGGATTGATGATTACAGTAAACGACTTGGTCATTACGCCTCTTTTTCCCTGATTATTGTTAAGGAGGAAAAGGCGCGCAAGAATGAAAAACAATTAAAGGTTGACCAAGGTCGCAAATTGCTGGCCAAGGTCTCAGGAGGGGGCTGGGTGGTGGCTTTGGACCCTGCTGGGAATCAATGCAGCTCTGAAGAACTGGCGATTAAAATTGGCCGGTGGCAGGATCAGGGCCGGCAGAAAGTGTCATTTGTCATTGGTGGGCCTTTGGGCCTCAGTCAGGAAGTATTGACAGCGGCTGATCAGGTGTTGTCATTGTCAAAAATGACCTTTACCCACGATATGGCCAGGTTGTTAATGGTTGAGCAGCTTTATCGGGCAATGTCGATCAGGGCCGGGAGTAAATACCATAAATAGACCAGGGTCAGGCTGCCTCAACGGCTTTGACCCCCGGGACCTCGGATCTGATGAATTTCTCAATACCTTCTTTCAGGGTTATCTGGGACATTCGGCAATCACGGCAGGCACCGGTGAGCCTTACCTTGACGATGCCTTCATCGGTAACATCAATCAGGACCACATCGCCGCCGTCTTTTTGCAGAGTTGGCCTTATCTGGTCCAGAGCCTCCTGGACTTGATCACGCATTTTTCTTCCTCCCAGTTTATTGGTAGTCAATGAAGAAAAATTCTCCAGGTGGAGAGAGAATTTAAACAATCATTGATCAATATATTTTTAAGGATAACATAAAATTAAATAACATATGTGACATGATGTTGCCATAGACAAGCGCTGAGTTGAATCAGTTTGCTTTATCATAATTGAGTTTAGCCGGGATCATGTCAGGATTTCAGGAGATTTTACAGATGACAGTCGAGATAGAAAGAAAATTCATCCCCAGCCTGCGGGAGGGGATAGATATGGTAAGGATAATTTTTTTTAAGAGAATGAAAGAATATCTTGCGCCTAAATATCAGGATGAGGATCCGTCCTATGGGTCAATGCTGGCAGCAGCAGTGATGAATGAACTTTTTGCCATGCCAAACCTTGAAGAGAGGTTTGTTGATTTTGCTTTAGAAAATAAAGAGCGGATCAACCACGAGATGCTGCAGGTGCCAGAGGTCTGTGATGATCTGCTAATTTTATTAACCGATGCCCTGCGGATGCATTTTCTCTGTAATCATCAGGAGGGCCTTGAGGATAATGGCGAAGAGATGCTTAAGCGCGCCAGTCAGTGGGGAATCCTGCAGGAGGACAGGGATGTTCCATTGCCCAAGGGTTTTATGGAACTTGTCCATCGGGTGGGCACGGCCCAGGGTCTGCTTGCTTAATTTTCCTTCTTGTTAGCAAGAAATGGTTCATGGTCTGATCGGGATCTTATCCAGTTTAAGGCCTTTAAAATAGAGGGGATGGAGATCAGTCTGGCCAGCAGGCGGTGTTTGCCCGGGAAATTTAACAGGGAAATGCCGATGAGGATGGTCAGCAGGCCCTGACCCGGCAGAAAGAGCATGGCTATCCCGGCTGTGATCAGGCCAAGGCCAATGATGTTTTTAAGGGACAGAATCAGGCCAAGGAGAACGGGATGATGTGATCTTGCGCCGTTCCAGATTGTTTTTCTGGTAATGAAAAAATCAGCCGGCAGCCTGACGATGATCCATGGTATGACCACCAGGCTGATGAGAAATGTAGCCAGTGACAGGGCAGCACTCAGTTGCAGGATATCACTGTATTGTTTCAGGTAATAAAGCATCAATCGAATATGCCAGCTCTTCCCCGGGCCGGCAATAAAAACATTTTTCTTAAGTCCTTTTCGTTTTCCTTTCTTTGCTCATGAATATTTTAAGACAATAGGTTATATTGAAAAATTAACTAAAGTTAGGCCTATTTGATTAATAATTTATCTAATTTTTCATATTTTGTTTTGAGGAGGTTAACCCATGGGAAGCAGTTGTGGAAGTAGTTGTGGCAGTAGTAATACTTGTGGCTCAGCTGATGCATCTCTTGCTCAGCAGGAGAATGCTATTAAGGAGTCACTGGGCAAGATTAAGAATAAAATTCTGGTGATGAGTGGTAAGGGCGGTGTCGGTAAGAGTACAGTGTCTACCAACCTGGCCCTGGGCCTTGCCAATAAGGGGTATAAGGTAGGTTTAATGGATGTTGATATCCATGGTCCTGATATCTGCCGGATGCTTAATCTCACGGTGAATCTCCAGGATGTACATGTCCGTGATGGTGGCTTGATCCCACCCATGCGCTTTGGTGATAATTTAAAGGTCATTTCCCTGGAATATATGATGGAAGATCGGGATGATCCTATTATCTGGCGTGGGCCTCTCAAGGTTCAGGCCATCAGGCAGTTTGTGGCTGATATTGATTGGGGTGATCTTGACTACCTGGTAATTGATGCTCCTCCGGGTACCGGTGATGAGCCTCTGACGGTTGCCCAGAATATTAAAGATGCCCAGGCTCTGGTGGTTACTACGCCTCAGTCCGTTGCTCTGGCCGATGTCCGTAAATCACTTAATTTCTGTAAGCAGGTGGAAATGCATGTTGTGGGCATGGTTGAAAATATGAGTGGCTTTGTCTGCCCTCACTGCAGTGAAACAGTGGAAATTTTCAAAACCGGTGGCGGGGAGAAGACAGCGGCGGATTTTGGCGTTCCTTTTCTTGGTCGTATTCCCATTGATCCCCTGGTTGTTCTGGGTGGTGATGATGGTTCACCTTATTTAAGCTCTGATGTGGACAGTCCTGCCACCCAGGCTTTTGGCAATATTGTGGCTAATGTGGAAAATGCCATGGTAACTCCCAATGTTTCCCTGGGCAATGTGGACAGCGGTTGTGCCTGTGCCACTGCCGGCACCACCTGTAATCCGGATACCTGTTCATGTTAATTCCGGTTATTTAAGATTGATCAAGGATGAGCAGGAGCAATTTATGCGTATTAAGCAGATGATTGTTGGTAGTATGGCGGTATGCTGTTATCTGGTCCGTTGTCAGGAAACAGGGAAGGGGATGATTATTGATCCGGGTGGTAATGATGACGATGTCCTGGCCGCCATAAAAAAGGAGGACATGGATGTTGAGTATATTGTCAATACCCATGCCCACCCTGATCATGTCTGTGGTAATGCCCGTCTGCAGAAAGAAACTGGTGCCAGGATAGTCATGCACGAGGATGATGCCGCCTTTTTTGTCCGGCCGGATATTGCCAGTTATTTTGCCAGTCTTGGGCTGCCGGAATCTCCGGCACCGGATAAGCTGGTGAAAGATGGTGATGTGTTGACCGTGGGCAAGATGTCATTTGATATTATTCATACCCCAGGTCATACCCCTGGCGGGATCTGTCTCTATGCTGAACCCCATCTCTTTACCGGTGACACCCTTTTTGTCGGCGCCATTGGCCGAACGGATTTTCCTGGTGGTGATTATGCCCAGTTTATGAGGTCGATCAAGGAGCGTCTGCTGCTACTGCCGGCTGACACCGTTGTCTGGCCGGGACATGGCTATGGTGGATCCCGCTCCACCATTGGTGAAGAAAAGAGGTCCAACCCCTTTCTTACCGGGGAGATATAATAATGCGGGAGATTGTTCTGGGTACAGCAGGACATGTTGATCATGGTAAGACCAGCCTGGTCCAGGCCCTTACTGGCATTGATACCGATCGATTGAAGGAGGAGAAAAAGCGGGGGATTACCATTGAGCTTGGTTTTGCCTATCTTGATCTCCCATGTGGTCATCGTCTTGGGATTGTTGATGTGCCCGGTCATGAACGCTTTGTTAAAAATATGGTTGCCGGTGCAAGTGGTGTTGACCTTGTTGCCTTTGTGGTTGCGGCTGATGAGGGGATAATGCCACAGACCACTGAACATTTCGAGATCTGCCAGCTCCTGGGGGTCAAGAATGGCTTTATTGTTATCACCAAAAAAGACATGGTTGAGCCGGACTGGCTGGAGTTGGTGATTGATGAGGTCAGAACTTATTTTGCTGACAGCTTCCTTGCCGATGCGCCACTTTTCCCGGTTTCATCCATCACTGGTGAGGGTTTGCCTGAGCTCAAATCTGCCCTGGATGATTTTGTCGGCAAATGGCAATTCACTGAGGCCCATGGCCCATTTCGTTTAGGTGTTGACCGGATCTTTAACATGAAGGGTTTTGGGACAGTGGTTACCGGAACTTCTGTTTCCGGCCGGATCGGGGTTGGTGATGATGTTATCATTTACCCCCGGGATGTCAGCGGTAAAATCCGCGGCATTCAGGTCCACGGTCAATCGGTTGACCAGGTTGAGGCAGGTAGCCGAACTGCCATTAATATTCAGGGTCTGGAAAAAGAAATGCTCCAGCGTGGTGATTTCCTTGCTACTCCTGATTGCCTTGATCCGTCATATATTCTTGATGCTGACTTTCTCTATCTTTCTATTAACGAGAAGAAATTAAAAAACCGGACCAGGGTCCGGGTTCATCTCGGCACAGCAGAGATCATGGGGCGGATCGTTCTGCTTGAAGATGAAGAATTAATGCCCGGCCACACAGCCAATGCTCAGATTTTTCTGGAGGAGCCTATTGGTTGCTGGCCAGGTGATCATTATGTGGTTCGTAGTTATTCGCCGGTCTATACTATTGGTGGTGGTGTCATTTTTAATGGAACCGCTCATAAGCGGAAGAGGTTCCAGCCTGAAATAAAAAACAGTTTTGATATCTATCGTCATAATGAACCGGAGGATCTTGTCCTTCTCCATGTTCGGGAAAGTGGCTGGCAGGGTATTAAGCAGGCCGATCTGGCGATTAAAGTCGGCATTTTCGGTCGTAAATTACAGAAGCTTCTCCAGAGGCCGATTTCGGCCCGTCAGATTGTTCTGATCGATACTGATCAGCAGCTCATGGTTGCTGGTGAGACCTATGAGCAGGTTACCGACCTGATTAAAGAGGCCTTGAAACTCTACCATAAAGAAAATCCCCTCAAACACGGATTGGCCAGGGAAGAACTGCGCAATCGTGCCCATATTGCTCTTGGACCTAAGCTGTTTCAGGCTGGTCTGCAGCAATTGCTCAGAAAAGATGTGGCAGTGTTGGAGGAAGGTGTTATTCGTCTGGCAGAGCATCAAGTTTCCCTGCGGGCTGATGAAAAGCAGCTTCGTCAGGATATTGAAGATTTTTTCAACGCCGCCGGCCTGGCTACTCCCACCATTAAAGAGGTCCTGGCAAAATTTGCTGATGCTCCCGCTGATCTGGTGAAACAGGTGGTCAGCCTTTTGGTTAAAGATGCTATTTTAACCAAGGTGACGGCTGATCTGTATTTTTTCACCAGATCCCTTGATGAACTTAAAGCTCAACTTATTGCATTCCTGCAGGAGGAAGGAGAGATTGATGCGCCAAGGTTTAAAGATATGACCGGGTTGACCAGAAAATTCTCAATTCCTCTTCTTGAGTATTTTGATTCTATAAAACTCACTCTTCGGGTGGGTGATTGTCGTATTCTCCGAAAAAAAAGATAGGCCCAGGGAGTAAAATATCAATAATATAACCGGCAATATCGCAGGCCTGAAAAAGGCCCAGATCAAACAGCTTGAGCGTCTGAGTAAACGCAGGGTGCCGCCGGAGATGATAGTTTCACCAGAGGTTGCCCGGGAGCTTGCTTCACTCTCCCGGGAATTTGGCCGCCAGATAGGCCTATTGCTTACCAGGGCTGGTAAGGTTGCCCTTGTTATAGTGGGAGATCATAAGCGCATTATGATCCCTGTCCTTGACCAGATCCGTTCGGCCGGTGGCCGCCTAAAAGGTCTCCGTTGTGTCCATACCCATCTTGCCGGTGAGGATTTAACCGAAGATGATTTAATGGATCTTCTCTTTCTTCGTTTTGATCTTATGGCCATGATCAAGGTCCGTGATGATGGTTTGCCGGAGAACCTTTATGCTGCCCATCTGGTGCCGGCCACAGGAGAAGGTCGGAATTGGCATTTTCTCGAGCCTGTTCCACCTTCCCGTCAACAATTGGATGTTCGTGAACTTATTGAGGCCCTGGAGGATGAGTTTACTCGTTCGCGTTCGGTTAAAAAAGTTGACAGCAAGAAGGACCGGGCCATTTTAATCAGTGTAACCTCTGCATCACGCAAGCAGGCAGAGGAGTCCATGGACGAGCTCATTGAACTGGTTAAGTCCGATGATGTCCAGGTGATGGACTCGGTTATTCAACGACGCCATAAGATCAATCCTAAATTGATCATGGGTAAGGGTAAACTTGGGGAGATAATGCTTAAAGCCCTGACCCTGAATGCCAACCTCCTTATATTTGATCAGGAACTTAATCCCTCTCAGGTTCGTTCAATTACCGATCACAGTGAACTCAGGGTTATTGATCGTACTCAGTTGATTCTTGATATCTTTGCCCGCAGGGCTTTAAGCCGTGAGGGTAAATTGCAGATTGAAATGGCCCAGCTGAAATATCTTCTGCCCCGACTTGGTCAA
The DNA here is from genome assembly GCA_964653055.1 of uncultured Desulfobulbia bacterium. Lineage (GTDB taxonomy): Bacteria > Desulfobacterota > Desulfobulbia > Desulfobulbales > SURF-16 > CAZZCA01. The sequence goes on from CAZZCA010000003.1 coordinate 27,776, forward strand.
CGTGATGATGCCTTGTCAAGGCTCACTGGTGGCATCGGTGGTCGCGGGCCAGGTGAGACCAGGCTGGAGGTTGATCGTCGTCGTATTAACGACCGACTGTCAGTGCTTGGCAAGAGATTGAAAAAGGTGGGCAAACAGCGCCATCATCGTCGTTCCCGACGTCGCAAGAAAGACGTTCCGGTTATCTCTTTAGTTGGCTATACCAATGCCGGCAAATCCACCCTGCTTAATAGTCTGACCAATAGTAAAATTCTTGCTGAAGATAAACTTTTTGCCACCCTGGACCCCACCAGTAGACGTCTGCGTTTCCCAGAGGATGTGGAGGTGGTTATTACCGATACAGTGGGTTTTATTCGTAATCTGCCGGCGGAGCTGCTCCAGTCATTCAAGGCAACCCTGGAGGAATTGTATGAGGCGGATCTTTTGGTTCATGTCATTGATGTCAGTAACCCCCGTTTTGCCGATCAGATTAAGGTGGTGGAAGACCTTCTGCGAGAACTTGATCTTGATAGAATTCCTTCCCTGCGTGTTTTAAATAAGGCTGATAAGGTTTCAGTAGAGCATGTTGCCCGGGAGTCTGAAAATTATCAGGCCATATCTATTTCTGCCATTGATCCTGCGACTTTCAGTCCTTTTATGTCCAAAACCAGAAAAATCGTCTTTAAGCAATGGGGCGGAGGCCAGTGATGATGATTAAATGTGATCATTGTATAGTCAACAATGTCTGTCAGCCATCCCTGGATTGTCAGATCTGTCTTGATCAGAATATCGACCAGAGGATAATCTGTGATCTGTGGCGACGACGTCCTCACGAGAAATTTTCCTGCCATGCTTTTAGGCCTCAATTGGCTCTGGTGGGGCGCAAGCCGGATACTTTTTTTGAAGGCCTGGTTTCCTTTAAAGATAAGAACGCATATTTTGCTGATGTTGTCCGACAGGTAATGGCTGGCGGCTGTGGCAGTGGTTGTGGTGGTAGTTGTGATGCTGCCTGGCAGCCTTCATCGTCATTAAATAATTATCATATGATCTGGTCGGTGCGTGACCGGGAGCCTTTGTTCAAATCAACCACCCGTTATCTTACATTTATCCATGAGGCTCTATTATCCTGCTCGACCTTGATGAGCGGACAGTGTATTTTGTTATGGCTTGCCCCTGACCATATCCACCTTTATCTTGAAATTGATCCAGATGATGAGATTAATGAGGTAGTGGAAGATCTGCAGGCTTTGTGTCATGATGCGGTTTGCGGCTATTTCCCTGAACTTGCCGATGATTCGGTATTTATCTGGGAAAAGGAATATTTTGTTGAAGAGCTTTTGTAGATATTTTATTTATTTGTTTACCATGTCTAATTTGTCTTTTTCATATCATCTTTGTCTTCGTAGGTTCTTGATGGGCATTCTTATTTTCTTATTGCTCATGCCGTCTTCGGTTAATGCTGGACGGTCGGCTTTGGTAAATGATCTTGCCCTGATTAATGGAACCGATTCTCTACTGACTTTTTTCAAGATTGCTGATGCCTTCAGCCCTGAGATGGAGAATGGTGTCCAGAACGGTATCCCGGTTACCTTTACTTTCTACATCGCATTAGACCGGGTTCGTAGTGGCTGGCCAGACGAGGAGATCATCATCCACACTGTTGACCATACTCTGACCTATGAAACTCTGAAAGAGCGTTATCGGCTTGTTCTTGCTGAGAAGGGCGAGGTGGAGGTCTTTGCAAAAGACTTTGCCGAAGCCCGGAGGTATATGAGTGCCATTAATGGTTTCCCCATTGTCAGCCTTGATCTGCTGGAGAAGGGGACTAAGTACCGGCTAAGGGTTAAGGCTCGTCTTGCTGAGAAAAAGCTTCCCTTGAATTTCCATTATATTATCCCTTTCTGGAGTCTCTGGGATTTTGAAACAGAGTGGCGGGAATTGGAGTTTTCCTGGGATATTGAAAAATAGAGTTTTCTATTTGCCAAAACCGCAGATTGGATATTTGCAGTTTTTGCAGTTTCGGCAGAGTCCGCCATGACCGAGCTGAGCTAAGTCTTCCCGGGTGATGGTTTCTCCGCAGAGGACCCGTGGCAGGATAAGGTCGAAAACAGTGATGCGGAAGAACATGCCGCAGGCTGGCAGGGCAAGGATCGGGACCTGGCCAATCCGGGCACTCATGAACATGGCACCGGGTAGAACCGGGGTGCCGTAGATGCAGTTGGTTGCCCCGGCCTGGACAATCCCGGCTCTGGTAACATCATCCGGGTCAACCGACATGCCGCCACTGGTAATGATTAGATCTGCCCCTTCCTCAAGGCAAGTCTTGATCTCCGAGGCAATTATATGGATGTCATCCGGGGCAAAACACACTCGTTTAATTTCTGAACCCAGTTTGCCCAGCTTTTCTCTTAGTACTGGTTCAAAACGGTCTTTGATTAGACCGTTGTAAACTTCATTACCGGTGATAACCAGCCCAACCTTGGCCCGGCGAATTTTTCTGACCTGGAGAATACCATCCCCGGTAATTTCCACAGCTTCTTTAACAAGCTCACGTCTGCCTGTGAGAGGGATCAGCCTGGTTGCCCCAACCTGATCTCCTTTGCTTACCGGGGTATTATTGTGCAGGGTTGCCCCCATGACATCCCCCAGCATATTGAAATTGAACAGGGCTGTAACGTCAACTTTGAGCAGGCCGTCGTGTTCAGCCATCAGCCCCAGTTTGCCTTCGGTGGGTCGACCGTCCCAGACAACTCCTTCTCCGGCAAGACCGTCTGCAAGCAGGCGGGCGGCTTCATTTTCATGGATCTCGTCATCGTTCAAGCTCAACACATAGATATGTTCCTTGCCCAGCCGGCGGAGATGATCAATATCCTCCTTCCTGATAATATGTCCCTTCCGAAAAGCAGGACCCTTAAATGAGGACGAATCTTCACATTCAGTTCGGATTTCGGTAATGTCGTGGGGCAGAACCATGCCCACTGCCTGGTCAACTGGTATTGTTTTAGTGGCCATTTTAATTTCAGGAAGTGATTAATTTATAATAGCAACCATGGGCGCAGCTGTAACAGAGTGTTTGCCCGTTTTTTTCTATCTCCCGGCAATCCTGTACCCAGTCACCGCATTGATGACATTGAACTCTTTTCAAGGGGCGGCCCGGCATATCTTTATCCGGGATGCTAATTTCCACCTGTTCGATCTTGAAAAGTTCCTCTTCCGGCATTATCCGATATGCTTCAAGTTGTTGCTTGTATTTGCCTTCCACCACTGGCGCATAATGTTTGGCCAGTTCCCGGGATTCCTCCCGGGCGGTAATCCGCACTGCTTTGCCAGTGGTCAGGTTTACGAAGGTGGCAGCCATGATCCCGTAATCGAGCCATTTCAGAGATCTTTTGCCCAGGCAGCAGCCGGTGACACTTTGAATGGCATCGGTGGCGCAACGATCTATTTCCACCAGGACATAGAGGCTTTTGCGCTGGCTGCCTTTAGGGTCATCTATGTCAATCTCCCGGAGGCCAATCATGGCCATTCTGACCCCGATTACCTGGCCGGCGCAGATATGACCATGGATTCTGGTGGATTCTTCCAGAAGCTGGTCGAATGTCACATCGTTCATGATCTTCCTGTTTATTTGAGATGAGGATGATTAAGGTCAAGGGCCTTGTTCCATTCGTCAACTCGATCTGCCATGTTACTGAGCAATTCAGAACTGTCACCCTCGATGGTGACGGAGTTGATTTTGTCACCCTGGACTATGCTGTTGACCACGGTCATGTCATCGTCACAGACCACAGAGCCAAAGACAGCATGATTGCCGTCAAGCCAGGGCGTAGGAACGTGGGTAATGAAGAACTGGCTGCCATTGGTGCGTGGTCCGGCATTAGCCATGGAGAGAATACCTGACCGGTCGTGGTTTAGCTCAGGATTAAACTCATCTTCGAACCTGTATCCTGGTTCGCCAGTGCCGGTACCCAGGGGACATCCGCCCTGGACCATGAAGTCGTTTATTACCCGATGAAAACTAAGATTATCATAAAACCCGCGTTGGGCAAGATTGACAAAACTTGCAACAGTAAGTGGAACTTTGTCGGCAAAAAGATTTAGGTGAATTTTTCCTTTAGTAGTGTCCATTACGGCAATAAGACTGTTCTGATCAGACATGGTTATTCCTTATTTGATTAAGTATTAATAATGTATAATTTTATGGTTTATAACAGAAGGGCAGGGGGGTTGACAAGTTTTCAGGGACGATATCGGTCAAGGCGCAGTCTTTGTCGCTCGTCAAAAAGATGGGTGCTGGTGAATTGTACTGCAGCCAGGACTCCGAAACCGGTCCCGGCTGTGATCAGAAAAAGGATCAGGATCTGGTATTTAACCGCCATAAGAGGTTGTGAGCCGGCAAGAATCTGTCCGGTCATCATCCCAGGCAGGCTGACCAGGCCGGTGGTTGCCATGGAGTTGATAATTGGAATCATCCCTGATCGAATACTTGCCCGGCTGATCTCTTCAATTGCTTCTTTAGCTGTATGACCCAGGGCCAGACGCTGCTCAATAATTGTTTTTTGTTGCCAGGCTGTATCGGTCAGCCGGTCGATGCTGATGGCGATTCCGTTCATGGTATTACCCAGCAGCATGCCAAGCAGAGGAATGGCGTATTGTGGCTGGTACCAGGGATGTGGCTGAATAATTGTATGGAGGGCGAAAATACTTATAACAAAGGAAGAGATAAACATGGAAAGAGTGGTAATGCCATATATCCACCAGCCCTTTAATTTCCTCTGCTGCCGGGCACAGACAGCATGGCCGGCAACGGCAAGCATGACAAAGGCCATTATGGCAAGGGGGATAATATTATTACTGGCAAAAAGATAGCGGAGAACCATGCCCACCAGTAATAATTGGATAACACAGCGCAGAGCGGAGATGATCAAAGGCCGAGCCAGATTAAGGCCAATTTGGGCATTGCAGGCAGCAAGAAGCAGGACCAGGGTGCCGCTTATGGTCAGGTCTGATGGTGTTAAATCAATTATGACCATATTGGCTTATTGGGCTGGGCTGGTTATTTGACTGAAATTATGATTGTCCAGACAGTAATGGCGATCTCCGACTCTTTTCGCCTGGGCTGGATCATGGCTGACCCATAAGGCGGCAGCCTGGTTCTGTTCTAAATAATCCAGGATCAGAGACTCAACCCTGGCAGTGTTCTGCTGGTCAAGGTTTGATGTTGGCTCATCAAGAAGAAGTATCCTTGGTTCAAGGACAATAAGCCTGACAATTGCCAGGCGCTGTCGTTCGCCGCTGGATAATCTGCTTTGTTTCTGTTGGAGGATGTGTTCGGGCAGGGCCAGTTTTTCCAGGAAAGTAGTAAGTTTATTTTGCGCTGATGGTGGGAAATGGTCAATAACAAGATCTTCCCACCATTGACTGTCTGCCGGCAAAAAGGCAACCTGACGACGCCATTCGGAGGGAGTGATATCTGAACATTCCTGCTGGTTCAGGTAAATACTGCCAGAGTGGGGGTCCAGATCGGCAATGGCACGTAATAGCATGGTTTTGCCTGAACCGGACTCACCAGCAAGGCTGATGCATTCTCCATTGTCAATTATCAGTGAAAACGGTGGGGTGGTAAGAAATTGTAAGTCCTTAATTTCAAGCAGGCTCATTTCCTTGTATTATTTCGTCGGGGTCGGCCAGGTCTGCCGGTTTTTTTCGGTGGTCTCTTTTTTTGTCTTTTGATATCGGCAGGCACAGTTACCATGGCCTCGTCAGGGTAGAGACATTCAAGTTTATGGCCGATATATTCTTCAATGTCCGGGAGATAAAAAGAATCTTCCTCACAGGCAAAACTGATGGATGTTCCTTTTTCACCGGCCCGACCGGTTCTGCCGATACGATGGACATAATCCTCAGGTTCATAGGGCAGGTTGAAATTGATTACATGGCTGACGCCCTTGACATGGATCCCGCGCCCGGCAACATCAGTTGCGATAAGAACCTTAATCTTACCAGCCTTGAAATCTTCCAGGGTGCGTTGTCTTTTGTTCTGGGGAATATCTCCGGAGAGAAGGGAACATCTGATATTGCAACGACGTAGATCTTCGGTAAGTCGTCTGGTTTCGTCCCGGCGGTTACCAAAGATTATAACCCTGTCCATATCCTTACTGTTGATAATATTGTATACCAGTGGGAATTTTTCGGCGGTTGTTACCATATAGACAACTTCCTCAACCGAGTCCACAGTAACCTGTTCTGGCTCAATCTCTATCACAACCGGGTCTTTTGTCCATTGGGCGGCAAGATGATTAACCTCTGGGGTCAGGGTTGCACTGAACAGAAGGGTTTGACGTTTATTCTTCTGGGGCAGGCTGTAGACAATCTGCCGGACATCCGGGATAAAACCCATGTCAAGCATGCGATCAGCTTCGTCAATAATGAAGGTTTCCACCTTGCCAAGGTTTAGATCCTGTTGACGCTGAAAATCAAGGAGCCGGCCCGGGGTCGCCACCACAATGTCAACTCGTTGACCAATTAATTGCCGGCGTTGCTTCTGGTAATCCATCCCCCCGTAAACAGCCACTATATTAAGGCCGGTGAATTTGCCAATATTACGGGCATCTTCGGCAATCTGGATAACAAGTTCCCTGGTCGGGGCGATGATCAACGCCCTTGGAGTGCCCTGGCCTGGTGCCATTTTGGGGCGGTGTTCCAGCAATCTCTTGAAAATGGTTACTAAAAATGCCGCAGTTTTCCCGGTACCAGTCTGGGCTCGTCCTGTTGCATCGCGACCGGCCAGGGTATGGGTAAGAACTCCTGCCTGGATGGGGGTGCAGTATTTAAAATCAACCGAGGAAATTCCCCTCATAACAGAATCAGGAAGCGGGAAATCATGGAACCTGGTCTTGCCCTCAACCTCTTCGACCTGGAATTTGCTGATATCCCACGGTCCAAAATCAGTTTGTACTGGTTTTGGGGTTCTGCCCGTTGATTTGCTGGTTTTTCCTGAGGGCTTATCGGTCTTGCCCATAGTTTTGGTGGGTTTGGCTGCCTTTTTTGTAGGCGCCCTACCTGAATAAGGTTTGTCGTCCCAGAGTATATTCACCCCAAAGATAGGGCCAATTTTATCTGTATTTTTTCCCTTGGTTTTAGCAGTAGTCAAGTTGGGTTCCTTATGTGGTCGCTGTAAGAAAATAAAGATTAGACCTTAAGTGGCAGTCGAAAGGGTCTTTAGTTGAATATAAGCCAGGTTTATAAATTAAAGAGCTTAACAGAATAAGGGGCTAAAAGTCAATTAACGCCCATTAGGGTTGAGCCAGGTGAAAAGATAAAATGACAACCCTGGTCTGTTGAAATGGGTCAACAGCGTCCTTTTGTTTATGCTATGGTGAATTATGGCATGCTTAATGCTGCTAATGATTAAATAAGGGATTTAGACAAAATAATTTTAGAGGAGCAGGGTCTTTGGTTAAAAACCATGGTCAAAAAGGTTTTACCCTTGTTGAGCTGATGATTGTTTTTGCTGTCCTTGGTGTATTGTCGGCATTCGCTTTATCGTCATTTTTGAGCTGGATGCCTGATTATTATCTGAAGATTGCAGCCAGGGATCTTTATTCTAATCTCCAGAAAGCTAAAATGGAGGCGGTGAAAAACAACTCATCCATGCGAGTTCGTTTTGACTCGTCGGTAAGCCCTGGGTTTTATTATTTTGACCTGGATAATGATTCAATAAGAGATCAAGACGAGTATTTTATTGATCTGGCTTCTTATAATTCCGGGGTTGATTACGGGGTTCCCGATGATGAGATGGGCAGTGATATTCTTAATTGGAACGGGTCTGCCTGTAGCCAGACCTCATTAATCACCTATTCAGCCACCGGAACCTCAAACAGCGGGACAGTTTATCTGATTAATCGGAATGAGGACATCGGTTATGCAATTACAGCCAGATCTTCCGGCTCAATCAAATTGAGGAAATATAATGGCAACTTGCCGTTTGATACCGCAAATTGGCTTAACTGACCGGCCTGGTTCATGGTTTCGTCTTCAGGGTCAGCACGGTTTTACCCTAGTAGAGCTGATGATCACCCTGGTATTATCCGCCATTATTATTGGATCCATCTATACGGCTTTTCTTTCCCAGTTACGTAGTTATACCGCCCAGGAACAGGTAGCAGAAATGCAGCAGAATCTGCGTTCTGGTACCAATCAGCTTCTGCGGGAGTTGCGGATGGCCGGTTATGACCCCCAGGTAACAGGCCTATATGGCATTGATCAATCTTTAACTGATAGTACCAGTTGTTCTTTTACCGCTGATCTCAATGAAAATGGTGGCAGCCCTGGATCAGGTGGCGGCCAGGCGGAGGTTTTTCTTTATGAACTTTATGATTCAGATAGTGATGGAGTTGATGATGCCTTGCGCCGAACACCGGGTGGATCTGCAGTTGCGGAAAATATTGAGGCCCTTGAGTTTTATTACCGGCTGGCAGATGGGACCAGAGTGCTTAACCCGACTTCCCTGCAGATTCCGCTGATAAGAGGGGTTGAGGTAACAATGCTGGCCCGGGCCGGTGACCCTGATCGAAATTATGTTAATACAGTGACTTATACTACGGCCTCCGGGGTGGACTGGGGTCCATTTAATGATAATTTTCGTCGGCGCCTGTTGGTTAATAATATTATCTGCCGGAATCTTGGCCTATGAACCGTTTAATCTGTCAAAAAGGTTTCACCTTAATCGAGTTATTGGTGGCTGTGTTTATTCTAACTATTGGCATTCTTTCTATTAATGCCATGCAGACCACCGCTATTAAGGGAAACTCCAGATCAGCAGTTCTTGGAGCGGGAACCAGCTGGGCAGCATATCAGGTCGAGGGTCTTCTTGCCCTTGATTATGATGATCCACTGCTTCTTGATGATGATGATGGTGGCTCTTATACCCTGGCTGATGGCAGTACAGGAATTGCTGACGGCAGCACTGCTTCTCCTAACGGTGAATATGCCATCATCTGGAATATAGCTGATAATAGCCCGGTAAATAATACCAAGACCATTGAAGTTTATACCATCTGGACAAAAGACAGTGTGATCAGGGATGTGGCCATTACCTTTATAAAATCGGAGGTCTATTAATGGGATATAGATCATCTTTCAGGGTTAGTGACGATAATGGTTTTGTCATGGTTGTTGCTCTTCAGATTCTCCTTATTCTGATGATTATTGGAGTTGCCGCAGTGATGACCACCAATATTGAACTGCAGATTGTCGGTAATGAAAAAAATGCCCGTCAGGCCTTTTATGTGGCAGAAAGTGGTTGGCAGCGGGCGTTTCAGGTGGTGGAAAACTCCGGGGATAAGGCCCTTGACTATATTAACCCTCTGAATTTTGACGATGATCGGGTGGCAGTGGTGATTGATCAGCCCCTGACCAGTGGTAATCTTTATTCCTATCAGATTAACCGGGGTTCCCCAACCAAAGCGCCGGGGAGTGGAAAGGATTATCTGAAATTTAATTATCAGGTTAATAGCGTGGCCACAGGAATTAATAATGCTGCCACCGAAATTGAGGTGATAATCGAAAAGGTTTCTCGTTAGTGACTTACTTGGCATGCACTAAAAAGGATAAGGATTTGCATAGGTGAATATCAGCGCGACCAGGACAATATAACCACCAGGTCACTTATGCCGATCTAAAACATATACCGTTAAAGGTGTTAGTGACTTACTTGGCATGCACTAAAAAGGATAAGGATTTGCATAGGTGAATATCAGCGCGACCGGGACAATATAACCACCAGAGGTGATAGACCTTACGGTAATTTATAGTTGGGAGATGGGTATGCAGATTATAAAGATAATACTCCTGGTATTTGGCTTTCTGATTGCCCCTGCCCTGTTATGGGCAGATAGCCTGGAAGTACGAGTTTCTGCAGGCATGGATGATGTGGAAGAAAATCAGAATGGCGGCGTCTATAGCAATAGCTCTGACTTGGAGCTGGTCCGTGATGACTGGCGAGATCAGACCGTTGGCATCCGCTTTCAGAATGTTAATATCCCGGTTGGTGCTACAATAAATTCTGCCTATATAGAGTTTGAGGTTGATGATACCTATAATCAGGAACCCTGCAGCTTGCTTATTGTCGGTCATGACGTTGCCGATGCTCCTGCCTTTACCACCACTGACTATGATGTTTCTTCAAGGTCAACCACTCTGGCTTCGGTTGTCTGGGAACCGGATAATTGGAATAGCAAAAATGCCAAGAAACAGACAGATGATCTTGCCTCTATTGTTCAGGAGGTAATTAATAATGGTGGCTGGGCCTCCGGCAACTCCATGGTGTTCATTATCACCGGTAATGGCCGCAGGTCAGCTGAATCATACAATGGCGAGTCTTCGGCTGCTCCCTTACTTCACCTCGACTATACCACAAGTGTTCTTCCCTATATTGATGTTGAACCAGCCGGTCAGCTTGGGGCTTCAAGTTATGTGGGCAGTAATGCCGCACCTGCAACTTTTACCCTGAGTAATATTGGCTCGGATATCTTAAACTACTCAATCAGCGATGATGTCCCATGGCTGTCCTGTGCTCCGGCTTCAGGAGCTCTTGGTCCAGGTGGCTCGGTTGCCATAACTGCCACCTTTGTTAATTCCACCATGGCAGTTGGCACCCATGAAGGCCATATTACCATTACCGACACCCTTGGCGGTGCCCCCAATAGCCCATTTGAGTATGATGTAAGCCTGTTGATCCAGGAGGTACCCACTGGACCAACCTGTGGTGATGTTCCTATCTATGCCGAGAACCTGGTCAATCCTGGCATTATGGTATTACTCGATGTATCCAGCAGTATGAACTCCCAGATGACCATTGGTGATCCGGAAGGAAATCCCCAGACCCCGGATCTTTCTGCAATTATCCAGGAGATTATTAACCAGGGTGGCTGGAATTCAGGTAATGCCATGGCCTTTGTCATTACCGGCAGCGGTGAAAGGGTGGCTGAATCCTATAACGGTGTTCCTTCGGCAGCACCTCTTCTTCATATTGAATATCTTGATGGTGGGAATCCCTACACCTTAGAGGTTCGGGTCAATCAGGGAAGTGATGATGCAGAGGAGAATGCAGCCAGTGGCTCCATGTACCTGACAAGCAGCGATCTTGAACTGGTTTACGATGGTCATGAACAGGTGGTGGGGATTCGTTTCCAGAATGTGACAATCCCAGCCACCGCTACCATTTCATCCGCCTATATAGAATTTACCATTGATGAGTCAACCTCAATTGCCACCACTGTTTTGATCAAAGGTGAGCTTGACCCTGATGCTGCAACCTTTACTTACAGCACTGACAATATCTCGTCTCGAGCAACTACTGCCAGTTCAACTACCTGGGCCGGGATTCCGGAATGGGGCGGGGCAACCACGGAAGCCCGTTATATAATCGGCAGAAACGCCATCAGTGAGCTTGTGGCTGATCAGGATATCTCCTGGGGCTATGGGACCTGGGCCTTTTCCGGTTATCCGGGGCCTGGTTCATCGCCGGCCTATGAAACAACGGACCCATATAGTGGAGATCCATATAAATATGATCTCTATACCAAGATTCATGCCGGGATCAAGACAAGAGACGAGACAGAGACAGGTAGCCTCCAGACCTTGATTGAAGCAACTACCACCACCAGTGGCACTCCTCTTGGGCCTTCCATGTTGGCGGCTCGGGATTATTTTGCTGGCAATAAGATTGATGAGGACGGCCTGTATTATGATGCCACCCTTGACTGTCAGCCTAAATTCCTCATAGATGTTACCGATGGCATGGGCTACCCTATTCATACCAATGTTGATATTGTCGAGGCCTATACCAATCTTCTGGCTGATGAAGAGGTATCTGTGGTGGCAGTTGGTTTTGGAATTGATAATGCCAGCCAGATAGAAAAGATGGCTGAAATTGCCAATGAAAGAGGAGAGGCTGATGAGGGGGTCTATGCCCTTCATGAAGAAGATGTCGGGGGTGTTGGTCTACCTTTCATCGCCCAGAGTGGTCAGGCGCTCCAGGATGCCCTTGCCGAGATCACCGGCAATATAAAACAACAATTGTTCTACGGAGCATCTCCTGCCCCCACCACCTCGGTTGATTATGGAACCTTTGTCATAACAGCCCAGTTCAATGCAGCTGACTGGAGTGGTGATTTAATTGCCACACCCTATGATGCGGTAACCGGTGCGCTGCTTCAATGCGTGGATATTGCCGGTGATCCTACCTGCGATCCCCTGGAAATTGTTGGTGATTGTCTCTGCTGGACAGCCACCGATGTTATGCCGGCAAATTATAAGGATAATGCCTGGACAATTACCGGACCACTTACTATCCCTTCTGGTAGCGGACTTGGGCCGGCGGTTGCTTATCTTGACTCAACTCTGACCGGGGATAATTATATCTGCAAGCCATTTGGCGATATTATTCGCTCAACCCCTGTAATTGTAGAATCACCACGAAGATATTACCCATACGATAATTATCGTGTCTTTAAATATGGGAATGCCCTGACTCGCAGCCCCCAGGTATATGTGGGTGCTAATGATGGCGCCCTCCATTCTCTGCACCTGTTAACCGGGGCAGAGTCCTGGCGATTCTATCCTGAAGCTGTTCATGAGACCCTTAACACCGCAGCAGTTGATCCATCATACGACCCCTGTGACGGTCTGGAGTATTGCCATCGTTATTATGTTGATGGATCACCGGTGGTGGCTGATCTTTTTAAGGGGACATCCTTTGTTACTTATCTTGGAGCAGATATATATGATTCCGCCTGGCGGACAATTCTCATCAATGGCCTGGGGGAGGGTGGGTCTGCATATTTTGCCATGGATATTACCTCGGGTAATCCCATAAGTGTCACTGAAACAGACCCGCTGGCAGCCACGACCTATCTCTGGCAGTTTACTGATGGTGAATTAGGCCAGACTATGGCTGATGTCACGGTTGACCGGGTAACCAGTTCAGCTGTTAGTGGTCTCTTTGGAGGCTGGGCTGCTTATATGGGTTCTGGTTATTCGGTTTTGCCGGCTCCTGATGATCAGGCCCATAAGGAGGCCTATATTTTCGGAGTCCAGGCATATACTATGGATGATCTATGGCTGGATGAATTTTCTATGCCAACCAGCCGCTTTAAGCTTGATGCCAATGACACCCTGTCTTATGTCGGTCAGGCTATTGATTTTTCAGTGGGTGCCATGGTTAGCGGGGCGCTTTCCGGGGCCACAGCAGTAATCAGTGAGATAGATGATGATGGGGCTAGTGGCAGCCTTCTGGTTAACAGTATCAGTGGGGCCTTTCAGGCCGATGAACAGATCACAGGCAGTATGGGTGGATCGGCCTTTCTTGACGGCGTCCTCCACGGGCCATATTTGAATGATGCCCTTTCCACGCCACTGGTGGCTGATCTTAATTTTGATCATCTTGGAGATAATATCTATGTTGGCAGTCTCTATGGGCGGATGTACAGGGTAACAAATATCGGCTGGCAACAGAGCCCGGCAGCTGTGGCTTTATTTGATATCGGCAATAAGGATCATAATACTCCCATTCGGGCAGGGGCTGATTTTGCCTATAGTACATTTGATGATGAAATTTGGCTTTATTTCGGCACTGGCAGGTTTGAGTCCCAGGCTGATAAGGTTAATGTCGAGCAGCAATACTTTGTCGGGATGAAAGATAATCTTACCACGCCGACACCTCTTAGTTCTCTTGCTGACCTGGTCCAGATGGTTGCATCGACCCAGACTGATATCAGCACGGTTACTGATTATAAGGTTGTTACTGGCTCAAATCCTGATAAGGAGCCCTGGTATGTCATTCTGGAAACTGGTGGACTACCTTCAGAAAGGATTATTGCTAAACCCTTGGTGGCCGGTGGAGTGGTCTTTTTTACCACCTTTACTCCGGACAATGATGTCTGTGCCGGTAATGGAGAGGCCTGGCTCTATGCCTTGGATTATGAAACAGGTCTTCCTCCGGCAAATCCGGTATTTGATATTAATCAGGATCAGAAATTCAATGAGGATGATATGATCGATTACGGCGCTGGTCCGACGCCGGTTGGTGGTATTTATATTGGCCGGGGGCTGCCTACTTCGCCTGTACTTGAGGATAAAATTCTCTTTGTAACCACCACTGAAAATCCCGGTAGCGGTATTCCAGTAAATCTGCCTGACCTCCAGGCGAAATTAAAGAGCTGGCTTGATAAAGGGGTTAATTAAGGGAGGATGATAATGCCGGTTAAATTGTTAATTATATCGATTTTGTTGGTTTCTGGCTTAGCCATTGCCCAGGATATGGAGACCGGACCAATTATTGAGGTGTCGGCAAATGGCGAGTATGTTCAGCTATATGACAAGGTGTTCCGGGTGAATAAGGTGGTGGTTGATGACGGCAGGGGCAGGTTTGTTGATGCGGCACGGACTCTTTTAAAGGAAGGGGACCTGGTTACTGTCATTTTGCATCATGCTAAGGGGAGTGAGTTCAGCGTGGCTGAAAAATTGATTTTATATCGAAGTGATAAGAAAAAAGAGATTTACAGGGAAATGGAGCTGGATAAAGAAAAGACTGGGGGGATGGGAAAAGTAATGCCTTTTACGCCGAGGAGAATGATCATGAAAAAAGATGGCGTTTGGCGCAATTAATTTTTTTTATAGCGATTGTAAAATGTATTTAGTTCATCCTTGCCCATTTCTGGCAGTAGGTGACAACAATTGTCACTTGGGCAATATTGATTTTCTTCTATTGCCTGGCCATTTAATTAATGGGGCAGCGTCTTGGTGAATTCAATAAAGAAATCAGGTGGTTATGTTTAATGTGGACAAATAATATAATTTGACGACAGAATGTTGGGTGGCATGGATATGGCAGTACAGATAATCAACGAGGAAATTTGGTTAACTGATAACCGTCATAATTAAAAAGGAGGTAGTTATGTTTACATTCTTGAAATCGACAGAGAGGAAAGAGGGCCAGAAGGGCTTTACCCTAGTTGAGTTAATGATAGTGGTGGCCATTATCGGAATTCTGGCCGCAATCGCCATCCCCCAGTATCAGAATTTTACCAAGAAAAGTAAGGCTTCAGAGGCCAAGGTTATTCTTGACGCCATTGTCACCAGTGAGATCGCTTATTTTGCCGAGCAGGATGCTTATACCACAAGTCTTTCTAATCTTGGCAGCCCGGAATTAGGTGCCCATTATTATTCTTATGCGGTGAGCGGCGTTAATGCCACTGCCTTTACTGCAACCGCGACACCTAATGCCACCGGTACTACCGCTGGGCTCACCAGCAACTGGGTAATCTCCATGAGTGGTGGAGTTAAGAGTACCACTTACCCGGCCCAGGGCTGGTAGTTGGCACCACCGCACCGGTCAATTTATCAGTTGATTTAAGCTGAGATACCCGGGGAGTTTATTCCCCGGGTTTTTTGTTGGCGTAATCATTGTTAAATATTTCGACCTGTTACGCTCATTAACTTGTTGACTTGCTCGGGGCGGGACTATATTTTATTTATTAAGTCTTTTCCCTTGTTCTTATTAAATAAGGTGGTCTTCTTGTGCTGATAGATTGCAAAGGTTTAACTTGTCCTGATCCTGTCCTGCGAACCAGAGATGCTCTTGCTACTCTGACTGAAGGGGTTGTGGAGATTCTGGTTGATAACGAGGCTTCATGTGTAAATGTCACTCGTTTTGTCAGATCCCAGGGGTGCCAGGTCCAGATGAGTCAGCAGGATACTGTTTACTCTCTTCTCGTTTCCAAGGGGGGTGATGCTCAACCCTCACCTGGTGCGCCTGAAGTGAATGACTTTGACTGTGATATTCCTGCCGGCTTTGGCATTGTCTATGTGATTTCCGCCAACACCATGGGACAGGGCAGTGATGAACTTGGCTGGGGTCTTTTACAGACCTATATTCAGACCATTAAGGAGCTCTCACCCCTGCCGAGTCGAATTCTTTTCTATAACAGCGGTGTTCTCCTCACTTGTCGTCAGTCTGGTATTTTGAAATATCTCCAGGAGCTTGAGGAGATGGAGGTCGAAATTCTCTCTTGTGGAACCTGTATTGATTTTTTTAATAAAAACGATGAGGTATTGGTGGGCAGTCTGACTAATATGTTTGAGATAATGGACTCGATGGCTCGAGCTGAAAAGGTCCTTGGCCCCCATTAATTCTGATTATGACAGCTGACGTTTATTCCGGTCTTGGTTCCAAGGAAGCAGCTCGACGTCGGCAAATTTACGGCCCCAATGTCCTCCCCGGGAAAAAGCCACCTGGCTTTTTCCTCATCTTTCTTCGGCAGTTTCGTAGCACCTTCATCTATGTTCTCTTTGTAGCCGCCCTTGTTTCCTATTTTTTAGGGCATGTGGTCAACTCCTACTTTGTCCTGGCAGTATTATTTTTAAATGCCATTATCGGTACCATCCAGGAGTTTTCTGCGGAAAAGGCAGCAACATCCCTGAAGAAGATGGTGCCGACCTTTGCCATGGTGATAAGAGATGGAAAGCCTTGTCGACTTAATTCTGAAGACCTGGTGCCAGGAGATATTGTCATGCTGGCGCCCGGGGATAAGGTGCCAGCAGATGTAAAACTGTTGGAGTCCCGGGAACTTCATGTTGATGAGTCCATGCTTACTGGCGAATCGATGGCAGCTCATAAAAGGTTGACCAGGGGCATGGATGTGTTTTGTTATGCCGGAACCTCCATTATGAGGGGGCGTGCCAGGGCCGAGGTTGTGGCCATTGGTGCTGAGACAGAGATCGGCCACATTGCTACAGCAATTGATATTGAAGCGGTGAAGCCCCCCCTTCTCCAGCGGATTGAACGATTTACCCTTATGGTTACCTATGCCATTTTACTGCTCATCACCCTTATTTTTTTAATTACCCTGGTTCGGGGTGATGAGTTGGGTACGGTTTTTCTATTGGGGGTTGCTCTTGCGGTTTCGGCTATTCCGGAAGGGCTGCCGGCGGCTATCACAGTGGCCCTTGCCATAGGGATGCGGCGGATGGCAAAAAATAAAGTAATCATCCGCAAGCTGCTGGCCGTTGAGTCATTAGGTTCATGTACCCATATTGCCTCTGATAAGACCGGGACCTTGACCGTAAATGAAATGACCATCCGTCGGGTTCTGCTTTCCGATGGATCGCATTATCAGGTAAGTGGCGAAGGTCTTGATCTTCATGGACAGATGATTGCCGATGACAATGCCAGTCCGGATCTTTTGCATACCCTTAACAGTGCAGGAATACTTGCCAACGAAGCTACTATTCAGGGGAGTGGAGATCAGCCCTTTAATGGTGATATGGTTGATATGGCATTTTTGGTACTGGCTGGCAAAAATAATATTGAGTGCCAGGCTCTTCGTCGTCAATGTCCGGAGGTTGCCAGCATACCCTATGAGTCTGAACTGGGTTATGCCGCAAGCGTTAATCGGGTCAGGGGCAGGTATCAGGTTCATGTCAAGGGTAGTGTGGAAAAGGTGCTTGCCATGTGTGATGGCTCAGCCGATGAAACATCAGCATTTATTCCTGAGAAATTTCTTCGCCAGGCTGTTTTGCTGGCTGGTCAGGGTTATCGGGTTTTGGGAGTGGCTGTTCGTCAACTTGATCAAGAACCTGATGAAATAGATGATGTTATCTGCCAGATGACATTTGTCGGTATGGTGGGGATTATTGACCCACTCCGTCCTGAAATCAAAGACTCCATTGACCATTGTCGACAGGCATCAATAAATGTCTCCATGATAACCGGAGATCATCCCCAGACCGCAATGGCCCTTGCCCTTGAGGCAGGTATCGCTCAGCCCGGGATGAAGCCGGTTACCGGCGATGATCTCGACCAGGCTGCGAAAGCAGGTAATGGAGCCCTTGCTCGTTTAGTTGCCAGGTCAAGGGTCTTTGCCCGGGTTGCTCCAACTCAGAAAAAACAGATTGTCGAGGAGCTGATTAATAGTGGTGAGATTGTGGCAGTTACCGGGGACGGGGTAAACGACGCCCCGGCTTTGAGCCACGCCCATGTCGGCATTTCCATGGGGCTCAGGGGGACTGATGTGGCCCGGGAAAACTCTGAATTGATTCTCACCGATGATCATTTCGCCTCCATTGTCCTGGGGATCAAACAGGGCCGAATTGTTTATAATAATATCCGGAAGGTTATTTTTCTGCTGATCTCCACCGGGGCTGCTGAGGTAATACTGGTGATGCTATCTCTTCTTTTTGGCACATCGCTGCCTCTATTTCCTATACAGTTATTATGGCTTAATCTGGTAACCAATGGCATTCAGGATGTTGCTCTTGCCTTTGAGCCGGAAGAGGGCAATGAACTTCGGCAAAGGCCCCGGCCACCTGGTGAGTCAATTTTTAACCGCCTGATGGTTGAGCGGGTGCTGGTTAATGCCATTTTCATGGGATGTGTCGCTTTTGTTGTTTTTGTTATGCAGCTAAATTCAGGGGCCACCGAATTTGAAGCCCGGAATATAACCCTGTTGCTCATGGTGTTATTTGAAAATGTTCATGTTTTAAATTCCCGATCAGAACGGATATCAATTTTTCGCCAGTATTTCTTTGGTAATAAATTTCTAATCTTGGGGATGATCGGGGCCCAGTTTATTCATATAGGTTCTATGTACACGCCGGGTATCAAAATGATTTTACAGATTGCACCGGTCAGTATTGAACAATGGTTCAGGCTATTAGGAGTGGCCCTGATTTTGATTATTGTTAATGAGTTGCATAAGTTCCTGACTGCGGAGCGTACCGCAATCAAGTTTTAATGATTCTTTTTAATAATTTTGACACATATTCTGTCAATATGCGTGATGAATCATGCTTGGTCATGTGTTGATAATGTTCTCGATGGTGTTGAGCCATTTATCCATCCCTTGACCGCTTGTTGCCGATAATTCCATGACCTGGAGGTCGGGATTTATCTGCATGGCCTCTTGTATTGCTTCCTGGCTTTTGAAATCGAAATAGGGCATAAGGTCTGTCTTCGTGATCATGAAATAATCAGAGCCGGCAAAGGCGGCCGGGTATTTAGCCGGTTTATCAGAGCCTTCCGGAACTGACAGGAGGACGATGCGCTGGTGTTCTCCCAGGTCGAAGGCGGCCGGGCAGACCAGGTTGCCGACATTTTCGATAATTAACAGATCAAGACTGTTAAGGCGGTATTCGTCCTGGAGCTGATGAATAGCGCGGTGAATCAGGTTGGCATCAAGATGACAGGCCCCTCCGGTGGTGATTTGCACGACTGGAATGCCCTTTGCCCTGATTCGGGCTGCATCCCGATCTGTTTCAATATCTCCTTCAATAACTGCTATCTTGATTCGAGCATCCATGAGCTCGATGGTTTTTTCAAGAAGAGTGGTTTTGCCGGCACCGGGGCTGCTGATCATATTTATGGCCAATGCCCCCATTTTTTCAATCAATAGCCGATTTTCGTCGGCGAGTTTTTTATTGGCCGCAAGCAGGCTCTGGCGCACATTGATGGTTTTTTGTTCAGGCTCCTGATTACATCCGCAATTACACATTTTTATTCCATTATGATTTTTTGCAGGATTAATTGATTTCCATTGGTCGGGCAATTAATGGTCAGTTTACTTTTCTGGATAAGTTCATCTTCTGCAGCCATGGTTTCATAGGCGAAACGGAAAGAGTCGATAATCACCCCGGCCATAGGGCCTATTTCAACAAAGACTTCAATAATACGCTTGCATTTATTCTGTTCAGCAAGTTCATGGATTTGTTTAACCAGGTTTTGGACCAAAGAGATCTCATGCATGGTTTTTGGGGGTAATGGCTGATTTGCTCAAATATTTATTACAGGACTTTATTACCATGGCGGCAACGTCAGCCACTTTGGCCTGAACCGGGGGTGAAAGTTGCAGTCCGGTATCCATCCGTGCCGGAACCAGACAGAAAAATTCCATGTGCTCAGGGGCAGAATCTCGCAGGCGGCAGATGTCAATTACCTCAAGCAGGCCCAATTGATGGGGGGATAGACGCATATTTATATTGCCGGCCTGGACCTGTTCAAGACTAAAATGATGAAATGTACCTGGTTCATCATCAAGGTTTACCGCATCGATGACCAGAACCGGATCGCATATTTCCAGCAGGGGTGCCATGTATATTCCGGCGGTTCCGCCGTCCTGGACAATAACCTTTTCAGGAAAGTTATAATTTTCATCCAGGAAATTAATTACATGGATGCCAAAACCTTCATCACTGAGAAGGAGATTGCCAATTCCAAGGATAGCTATTTTTTTATCAGGCTCATTCATGATCATTCATAACATTGTCAGCATATTCTGGGCAGTGGTTCACCGGTAAGAGGTGGAATGATCCTATTGCCACCAATTTTAGTTTTTAAGCTAACTCGTCCATTTGCGCATTCAGTAACAGTACCGATAATAGCAGCATCTCTGCCGGCCTCTGTTTGCTGCATGGCCTGGACAATAGCTTGACTTTGATCTTTATCAACAATGGCCAGACATTTACCTTCATTGGCCAGATAGAAAGGATCAAGGCCTAGGATTTCACAGGCGGCCTTAACTTCGTCCTGGATCGGGATCAGTCCTTCGATCAGCTCGATATGGACAGAAGATGCTTCGGCAATTTCATTTAAAGATGTGGCGACCCCGCCTCTGGTAGGGTCACGGAGGCTATGAACTGCCTCCGGGGCCTCGTTTAGAATTCCTGCTATCATCCGGTGCAGTGGTTGCGAATCACTTTTTATTCTGGAATCAAGGTTGATCCCGGCCTGATTGGTCATGATGGTGATCCCATGGTCACCCATGGAGCCGGATAATATTACATTATCGCCTTCTTTTGCCATGGAGGGGCTGATGTGAAAATCTGCTGGAAGAAAGCCTATACCGGTCGTATTAATAAAAATCTTATCGGCCATACCACGGGGAACCACCTTGGTGTCGCCGGTGACAATTTCTGTCTGGCAATTATCACAGCAATTTTTAATCGAGATGATTATTCTTTCCAGGACTTTAAGGTTCAGGCCCTCTTCAAGGATTAGGGCGAGGCTTAGACATCGAGGTTGGGCACCCTGCATGGCCAGGTCGTTGATCGTCCCATGAACAGCCAGGGTGCCGATATCGCCACCGGGGAAAAAGAGGGGGTCGACAACATAGGAGTCGGTGGACATGGCGATTGGGCCAGCCTGATGATTGATGACAGCGGCATCTTCTAGCCTGTTAAGCAGGGGATTGCCCAGGTGTTTAATGATGAGATCCTTGATAAGCTCCTGGCTGGCAACACCACCGCTGCCATGGTCAATGCGGATATAATCACTCATGGTCAGGCTGCCTTATAATTTTTCTGCCATATTGATAAAGGGCAGCACAAGAACCTTCACTGGATACCATGCAGGGTCCCACTGGATTTGTCGGTGAACATTTTTGACCAAAAAGATGACATTGGTCTGGTTTTAATTTTCCCTTTAAAATGTCACCACAGCGGCAGCCATTGATCTCTTTTTCATCTTTAAGCTCAATATTAAAACGAGTCTCAGAATCAAATTCTTCATATTCTGATCTGATTTTAAGTCCGCTTTTGTCAATATTGCCCAGGCCCCGCCAATTACTGGCAACCGGTTCAAAAATTTCATCAATCATCTTAAGTGCGCGTTTATTGCCATGGGTGCTAACTGCCCGGGGATAGGCATTTTCAATTTTAGCCTCCTTGTTGATTATCTGGCTGCTGATCATGTTGAGGCCAAGGAGGAGATCGGCTGTTTCAAAGCCGGTGATGACACAGGGAAGATGGAATTTCGTCCTAAAAACCTCATAGGCTTCAGTGCCGATAATGGTAGATACGTGGCCAGGACAGATGAGACCATCTATTTCAACAGTATCATCGGCAAACAGGGCGGTAAGGGCAGGCATCAGGCATTTACAGGTGGAAAAAACGCTGAAGTTTTTAATATTCCGGCGACGGGCAGCGATAATTGTAGCAGCAATGGCCGGGCTGGTGGTCTCAAAGCCAATACCGATAAAAATTATCTCGTCTAAGGGGTTGTTCCGGGCAATTATTAGAGCATCCATGGGTGAGTAAACAATGTTTATTTTGCCGCCACCAGCCCTGGCATCAGCTAATGAGCCATTATTCCCCGGGACCCGGAGAAGATCACCGAAAATAACCAGCTGGGTTTTTTCCTGGAAAGCCAGATCGACCATGGCATTAATGTGACTGGCGGCAGTGACACAGACCGGACATCCCGGCCCTGAGATAAGCTCTATCTCTGGGGGCAGGACAGCTGGCAGGCCGCTCCGCTGGATTGCCATGGTATGGGTTCCGCAGACCTCCATGATCCTCATTGGTTTCGGCACTGTTTTATGAAGCCTGGCAAGCAGTGGGGCGGTAATGTCTGTCTGATTGAAGTTTATTAATTTATCCATGCAGATCCCTGGCTAATTGCCTGAGAAGGTCCAGGTTGGCGCCAGCCTCCTCCGGTCTGAGGGTATGGATGGCAAAACCGGCGTGGATAATGACATATTCACCGATGAGGGGCCAGCGGTCAACGATGTCAAGGCGTACTTCTTTGCTGACTCCGCGACTTTCTACAGTGGCCATCTGCTCGCTTAAAGGGTTCTCAGGGTCGCCCTTAAGGTCAATGACCTGCATTGGTATTGCCAGACACATGCAATAAACCTCCGTAAATCACCTGTCCCAGGGATATCCCGCCGTCATTTGTCGGAATTGATGATCCGGAATAAACCCTAAACCCTTCTTTTTCAAGAGCCTGGCTTAACCCGGTCAGTAAAAATTCGTTTTGCATGCAGCCTCCAGCCAGGATGATTTCTGAATGATCATTTTTTATTAATCTTGCCATGTTGACCAGGGAGGCGATGAGGTGGAGATGGAAATCATGGGAAATTCGTTTGTTGTTTTTATCTTCATCCATTGCTTGAATTACCCGTTCAAGTATCCAGTTAATGTCGATTTCAGGGATTTTTCCCCAGATGATTGGGGCTGCCATCCTGGGGTCTGGACCCATTGCCTGGGGCTTGCTCGTTTGATGGCTGCGTGCCAGAGATTCCAGCTCCATAGCGCTCTGGGCCTCGTAATCAGAATATAATCTTATCCCCGCAAGAGCTGCCACTGCATCGAAAAGGCGGCCACAGCTCGAGGTTGCAGGGCAGTTGAAATTATGGTTGAGCATCTGCCGTACCATTTCTTTATGGTCGGATTTCAGCCATTTCAGGTGGTCGGGCAGGTTTTTGTCTGAAATTCCTTTTATGCCAAAATAATTATACAGGGCGCTAAAGGCCATGCGCCACGGCTGGTAGGAAGCCAGGTCGCCTCCTGGCATGGGTAATTGACCAAGCGAGGCAAGACGTTGAAATGATGTGGGGCTGACCCTCAGGATCTCGCCACCCCAAATAGTCTTATCATCACCGTAACCAGTACCGTCAAGGATGATGGCAAGGCAGGGTTTTGTTAGTTGATGTTCAGCCATTACAGCCAGAGCGTGGGCATGGTGATGCTGAACCTTATAAAGAGGCAGGTTGAGGCTTTTGGCAATATGACTGCTCAGGTAATCAGGATGGAGGTCACAGGCAACGGCCCGGGGCTTGATGGAATAAAGTTTTTGCTGATGCTCAAGGCTTTCCAGAAAAAAATCCAGGTTTTTCTCATTATCCAGATTGCCAAGATGCTGGCTGACAAAGGCTCTGCCACCTTTGGCAAGACAAAAGGTGTTTTTAAGGTTTGCTCCGCAACCAAGTATCGGGGGAAGATCCCAGGGAAGATCAAATGTTTCTGGCACAAGGCCCCGGGCTCGGCGGATTATCTGTGGTTTTTCGCCTATTACCCTGGCTATTGAATCGTCCACCCGGGTAATTATCTCCCGGTTATGGAGGAGGAAAAAATCAGCTATCCCTCGAAGTTCTTTTTGGGCATGGCTATTGTCTATGCAGATTGGTTCACCTTGTTTATTGCCGCTGGTCATGATCAGAGCAGGGGGGCAGTGCGGGTGACTAAGCAATAGATGATGAAGGGGTATATAGGGGAGCATGATGCCAAGTAGATCAATTCCCGGAGCCAGATTGTCTGGCAATTTATCTGTTTTTGCCCTGAGAAGGAGAATGGGCCGATCTGGCCTCTTTATTAATTTTTCTTCTATGCCACTGACATGGCAGATGTCTTTTAAGCTGTTAATATCTGCCACCATGATGGCCAGGGGCTTTGCCGGCCTGTTTTTCCTTTTGCGCAGAATATTGATTGCCTCGGTAGAACAAGCATCTGCCACCAGATGGAACCCGCCAAGTCCACGAATGGCAATAATTTTATTGTTTAAGATTGCCTTGACTGCCTGATTGATAATGTCTTTCTGAAACAGGGGCCCATCAGCATCATGCCAGCTTAGTTGGGGGCCGCATTTCGGGCAGGCATTTGGTTGGGCATGAAAGCGGCGGTTTAGCGGATCATGATATTCAGCCTCACAGGCAGGGCACATGGTAAAGCATGCCATGGATGTCAGGGGACGGTCGTAGGGTATCTGCTTAACAATGGTAAAACGGGGGCCACAATTAACGCAATTTATGAAGGGGTATTGGTAGCGCCGGTTGGCCGGGCTGGTCATCTCGTTTAAGCAGTCCTGGCAAAGGGCAATATCGGGTGGGGTCAAGGCACTTTTATTGTCAGCATCGCAGCTCTTGCTGATGGTAAAATTATGGTATTTTCCAGCCTGGAATATCTGTAATTTTCTGATAGATTTTATTCGGGCAAGTGGTGGGTGTTTTTCTTTAAGTATTGAGCAGAACTCATTGATGTTGCGCATTGATCCGGCAATATTAATAACAACACCGTTAGGGTTGTTGCTCACATCTCCCTTGAGCATGCAATTGCGGGCGGTATTGTAGACAAAGGGCCGGAAGCCAACACCTTGGACCACTCCCTTAACCTCCAGTTTGATATGTTGCTCATGGCTGGTGGTCATTAATTATGCTTTTTCCCTGTAAAAATTGAGGCAAGCATTCCATGGGGTAGTTTAAGTTCATTCCAGATAATTATATAGATATGGAAGAGGGGAAAGATAATAAAATACCACATCAGGACGTGGTGGAGAAATCGGGCAGATTGTTGACTGCCAAATAAGCTGATTCCAGTATTTTGCCAGAATATTGATTCTGGATAGAGCAGGTAAAATCCGCTGATGATCTGGATAATGGCAATGATTATAGTGATAAGATAGGCAGAGCCGGCCAGGACATTATGGCCATGGCGATCTCGACGTTTGCTTCCCCATTTTTTGCTGCAGTAGAGATAAAAGCTGAGGGTGGTCAGGAGATTATTTATATTATCCCTGGAAACAGGCAGGAAGTCTCGTCCTTGTTCGTAGCGATTGCCGCCGAAAAGGAGATAGATCCTAATCAGTATTGCAGCTGTAAAGACGTAGCCGGTTATCAGATGAAGATACCGCATGGTGGCCATGGGCATGGATGAGGCTGGGGCTAAAATTGGATCGGGCCAGGGGTTATTGATGAAAAAGCCAGTAATTGCCAGCAGGACAATGCTTATTACTAATGCCCAGTGAAACAGGCGCAGGGGCAGGCTCCAGACCTTATAGTAGATGATTTTTCTCATAACGAAGTCCTTAAACAGCTTTGACCTTGTTTACTTCCCGTCCCTGTGGGTCCAGGAGATGTACGGCGCAGGCAATGCACGGGTCAAATGAATGAATTGTACGTAGAACTTCTAAGGGTTTTTCCGGGTCTGCTACCGGGTTGTCAACCAATGCTGATTCATAGGGACCGGGCTGATCAAGTCCATCTCGCGGTCCGGCGTTCCAGGTAGAGGGCACAACGCATTGATAATTTTTGATCTTGCCGTCTTCGATTATTATCCAATGGGACAAAGCGCCACGAGGAGCCTCGTGAAAGCCAAATCCCCGTTGTTCGCCCTTGGGGAATTCCGGCGGATTAAAGATCTCCAGGTCATTTCTTGCGATATTTTCCACCAGGAGTTGCCAATGCTTAAGGGCAAGATCCGCCAGGATTGAGGTTCGTACTGCCCGGGCAGCATGGCGGCCGATGGTGCTGTGCAGAATCTCTGGGCCAACCATTACCCCGGCAATATTACTGATTAAACTAAGGGCCTTATCGACATTTTTTACTGTCAGTTCATGGCCTGCAGCATAACCGGTGAGCATCTGGGCCAGAGGCCCAACCTGCATGGGTTTACCCATGAAGCGGGGAGCCTTCAGCCAGGTATAACGCTGGTCATTATCATAACTGGTGAATTTGGGGATTGTCTCTTCCTCATAGGGGTGACGGGACCAGTCACCGTCATACCAGGACCTGGCAATGCCTTCTTCAATATTATCCTTGAAATATGGGTCATTGAAGCTGGTGAAAGGTTTAAAGCTTGAAAGGTCGCCATTAAAAATGGTACCACCGGGCAGGTCAAATTTGTCACATTCTAGGTTCAGCACCATGTCGGGAACAGCAAGATAATTAACCGTGCCCCTGCCATAGGGCAGCCAGTCTTTGTACAGGGCACCCACAGCCGCCACATCAACCAGATAGACCTGGTCGATGAAGGTCTGTACCTCTTCAATCAATTGCTTTAAGGAATAGAGTTTTTCCATATTAAGAGCAGAATTACTGTCCGGGTTAAGGGCTGTGGTAACTCCTCCCACTGACAGGTTCTGGATATGAGGGGTCTTGCCGGTAAGAATGGCCAGGGCCTGATTTGCCTTACGCTGATAATCAAGGGCTTCAAGGTAATGTGAAACTGCCAGCAGATTGACTTCTGGCGGCAGGACCATGGCCGGGTGGCCCCAATAGGCATTGGCAAAGGGACCGAGTTGGCCACTTTCCACCAATGTTTTTATCTTGTTCTGCACCTTGCGGAACCGGTTGCTGCTATTGCCCGGCCAGCTGGAGAGCGAATCAGCCAGGCGGGCAGTGGCACCTGGGTCTGCCTTGAGGGCGGAAATTACATCAACCCAGTCCAGGGCAGAAAGGGCATAGAAATGAACAATATGGTCATGGAGGGCGTGAATTGCCATGATCATATTGCGGATATATTGGGCATTGATGGGTATTGTCAGGTTAATGGCATTTTCAACTGCTCTTACCGAGGCCAGGGCATGGACAGTGGTGCATACTCCGCAGATTCGCTGGGTAAATAACCAGGCATCACGAGGGTCCCGATCTTTGAGGATGGTCTCGATACCCCTGTACATCTGGCCGGAAGACCATGCCTTGGTGATTATACCTTTGTCCACCTCAACATCTATACGCAGATGCCCCTCTATTCGGGTAATGGGGTCAATGGTGATTCGCTGAACCATTGGCAACCTCCGGCGGTTGATCTTTGTTCATCTGATAATTATTTGTCTTTTTTGGGTGGACATATTTTTTTGCCAATGCCGATTGCGGCATGGGCTGCGGTGGCAAGAGCAGCAGCTCCCAGGATTTTACGACCGGCACTGTCCACATCAGCAGTTCCCATCCCGGGTATTTCTACATGAGGCAACCTCTCGTAAAATGGGGTCATTTGGTCCCAGAACTCTGGTTCGGTACAACCAATGCAGCCATGGCCCACACTAACCGGCCAGCTATCGGTGTCATTGAAACGGACGGCCGGACAATTGGAAAAGGTTTCTGGCCCTTTACAGCCAACCTTGTAAAGGCAATAGCCATTGCGGTGGTTTTGATCACCGAATTGCTCAACGAAACGACCCTCGGTAAAATGAGATCTTCGTTCACAATGATCGTGGATTCGGCGACCATAGGCGAAGAGGGGACGGGATAATGGGTCAAGGGCCGGGAGCCTCTTGAATGTCAGATAATGGAGGATTGTCCCCAGAAAGGAAACAGGGTTGGGGGGGCACCCGGGAATATTTACTATCGGTGTATCTTTAACAAGTTTATTGACTCCCACAGCTCCAGTGGGATTAGGCCTGGCGGCCTGGATCCCGCCAAATGAAGCGCAGCTGCCAATGGCGATTACAGTTCCAGCTCTGGGAGCGACCTCGGCCAGAATGTCCATGGCGGTGCGGCCGCCTATCTGGCAGAAGATTCCGTCATTGGCTGTGGGGATGGCTCCTTCAACCACGCAGATGAATTTACCATCTTCCTTCTTAATAGTGTCAGCTAATACTTCTTCTGCCTGGTGTCCTGCCGCAGCCATAATTGTTTCATGGTAATCAAGAGAGATGAGGTCGAGAATGAGGCGGGCGATATCAGGCTGGGAGGCCCGGAGCAGAGTTTCACTGCAGCCGGTACATTCCTGGAAATGGAGCCAGACCACTGAGGGCCGGTTGGCTGAGGCTGCAGCATCAACAACTTTGGGGATCATTAGCTCGGAAAGTCCCATGGCGCTGGCAGCCAAGGTGCATCCCTTGATAAATCCGCGGCGTGAAATCTTTCCCGTGATCATAAGATACCCTCAGATTGTTGTTAGTCGATGTATGGTTAATCGTATAAAAAAGGAAAAAGGGATGTCAATTTTTTTTTATCATTCTTGCAATTTACGTTGTTTTCGCTACCCTCAGAGTAACGGTATTTTTGTTTTGTTTATTTACCTGTTTTAAATCACTCCAATAATTATTGGAAATTGTTATTTTTTGTTTTCAGTTCTGTAATCTGACGGGGTATTTTTTCGGTAATAAAATGGTTTTGATAAGGTTTATAATAAGTGTGATGTTGGTGCTTGCCTTTACAGCTAGGGCTGTTGCCAGCCCTGGTGATTTGTCAGTGGTGACCAGTTTCTTTCCGGCCTATGATTTTGCCCGGCAGATTGGCGGTGACAAGGTTGAGGCCAGACTCCTGCTGCCGCCAGGGGTAGAGGCCCATGCCTTTGCCCCTACTCCAAGGGATATGGTCAGGATTAATGGGGCTGATATTTTCTTCCATGGCGGCCTGATCATGGAGCCTTGGGTTAATGATCTGATTCAGGGACTGGACCATGATGAGTTGTTGGTGATAGATACCAGTGGCGAACTGGATCATCATTCGGGGAATGAAAAACCTTTACTTTATCATGATGAATATGGTCATGAGTATGAAAACAATTTGTCTCATCATGCTGATCCCCATTTCTGGCTTGACCCTGTTAAGGCCCTTGTTCTGGTAGATAATATACTTGCCGCCCTTGTAAGATCAGATCCCCCAAATGCTGATTATTATCAGGAGCAGGCCGGCATTCTTCGCCATAAAATTGAGGCCCTTGATCAAGATATTAAGCATGGTCTGGCTGACTGCCGTTCTCGGACTATTGTCTCTGGTGGTCATTTTGCCTTTGGGCATTTCTGTCGGCGTTATAATTTGGAGGTATTGTCTGCCTATAAGGGCTTCTCGCCGGATGCTGCTCCATCACCCCGTGACCTTACTCATTTGATCAGATTTATGAAAAAAGCAGGTAGCCGAGCTGTATTTCATGAGGAATTACTTCAACCGAAAATTGCCCGGATAATTGCCGAGGAAACAGGGGCTGAACTTCTGCTTCTCCATGGCGCCCATAATCTGTCTAAAGATGAGCGCAAGCGAGGTGAAACCTATCTTTCCATTATGGCAGCTAATCTCAAGCGTCTGCAACAGGGGTTGCAATGCCAATAATAAATATCTGCGATTTATCGGTTCGATACCGATCTGCTATGGTGCTGGAGAAGATCTCCTGCCAGGTGGATAGGGGGGATTATGTCGGGATTGTCGGGCCTAACGGCTCGGGGAAGACAACCCTTATTAAAGCTATTCTCGGGTTATTGCCCCCTGATCAAGGTCAGGTGGAAATTAATGGTATACCCCTTGACAGGTTCACTGACTGGCAATTAATCGGCTATCTGCCCCAGGTATCGGCCATGGCTAATAATTTTTTTCCGGCCACGGTGGCCGAGGTGGTCTTTACCGGTCTTCTCGGAGGCAAGACATTTCCCCGCCGGTTGCAGAAGAAAGATCGGGAGAAGGTGGACAAGATCCTCTCCCGGCTAGGGATTACAAATCTTGCCAGTAAACAGATAGGCTCTCTTTCCGGCGGTCAGAGCCAATTGGTTTTTCTGGCCCGGGCCATGGTGGCGGAGCCGGAAATATTGATTCTTGACGAGCCTACAGCAGCCCTTGATCCAGCTACCCGGGACAGTTTTTATGAGATGGTGGCAGAGCTGAATCGGGAAGAGAAGACTACTATCCTCCTGATCACCCATGACAGTGCCACCATCGGCAGGTACGCGGCCAGGATGCTTTATCTTGACCGGCGGTTGATTTTCTATGGTAGCTTTGCTGATTTTTGCCATTCCCAGGAGATGAGTCAGCATTTTGGTGATTTTGCCCAGCATCTTATCTGCCATCAACATTGATTTGCTAATTATGGAAATAGGACAACAAATTATAGAGGCCCTGCAATATGGCTTCATTCAGCGAGCATTGATTGCCGGATCTTTTATCGGGATCTGCTGTGCGGTGCTTGGAGTTTTTCTGGTGCTCCGTCGTCTTTCTCTAATAGGCGAGGGCCTTGCCCATTTTTCCCTGGCTCCCATTGGTCTGGGGCTGATGCTGGGGATTTATCCCCTTTATATTGCCATGCCCATGGCAGTGGCCGCTTCATTTTTGATCCTTCATCTTGCCGCCCGGGCTAATATGTTTGGTGATGCGGCAATTGGCCTGGTCTCAGCGGTGGGGGTTGCCCTTGGTATTACCATGGCCAGCATGGGGTCCGGCTTTAATGTTGATCTTTTCTCCTATCTCTTTGGAGATATTCTTGCTGTTGCCGGCATGGAGGCCATGGCCTCGGTTGGTTTGTCAATACTTGTTCTTGCCCTTGTAATTCTCCATTACCATGAGCTTTTTGCCATCACCTTTGATGAAGATTATGCCAGGATAATGGGTGTTAAAGCTCGACGGGTAAACCACATCCTGGTAATTCTTACCTCTCTTACCGTAATTCTCGGGATTAAGGTTGTTGGCACCATGCTTGTTTCCAGCCTGATAATTTTCCCGGCAGTTACCGCTCTTCAGGTTTGCAGAGGTTTCAGGGCTGTGATTCTTCTGGCGGCCGTCTCTGCCTTATCTTCGGTTATTTTCGGCATTACCATGGCCTTTGTTTTTGACCTGCCGGCCAGTGCCGCCATTGTCCTGGTTAATTTCATCTTCTTTGCTTTTGCCTATCTCGTCCGCCAGCTGTCTTCCTGGCAATTTACTTGATTGGCTTTTGGCATTTTAAGGGCTATAGGTTGCAAATAGCTTAAAACAAAATAGAATTGTCGAGAAGATTAAAGGGGTAGGAAAATGAATGAAAAAAAGAAATGGCTGGGAGACAGGGATTCGAACCCCGATAAGCAGAGTCAGAGTCTGCTGTCCTGCCATTAGACGATCTCCCAGCACGATCAGTAAATCGGTGTACCTTTATTAGATAATCAGCGGCTAAGTGTCAAGGGAAATAATGATTGTTCTCTTAAAATAGAACCTTGGTTATCCCTCAGCTGATGGCAAGCCCTGCATAGCCAACCACCTGCTCTGTGTCACCGCTCTTTTCACCAGAATCGCTGTAATCAATTAATTTCGCCTTTATGGCGCCAAGCTCAATGGCTGCGGCCAGGGCAATAACGGCAGGGATAAAGCCGCACATGCTAATTCGGTTTGTGATAACGGTCTGGTACAGGCCTGCCGGGTTCAGGTCTAAAATTTCATCAATTGCCAATTGATCTTTTATTGTTGCTCTTTCTCTACTTATATAATGGCTCATGTCTGTGCTTGCAACAATCAGGACGTGCTGATTGAATTCTTTAATGGATTCAGCCAGATCATGGGCCAGGTTCAGGCATTGGTCAAGTGCGATCTGGCCTATGACCAGGGGAGTGATATTAGCTTGAGGGCAGTGGAATTGAATAAAGGGCAGCTGGACCTCCAGGGAATGCTCAAGCCGGTGGGCGTTTTCGTCCATGCTGACTAGATTATTCTGGTTGATGAGCTGGCATAATTTTCGGTTTAACGGGATCATGCCCATGGGCATCTGCCAGCTGTCTGCCTCTGTCAATGCTATTGGCGCCCCAATTCCCTGGTGATTGGGGCCGAGGATAATAATGTTTTCCGGGATCTTTGTCTCAGCAAAGGTAAGGGCTGAGGTTTTGCCGGAATAGATATAACCGGCATGGGGTGCAATAATGGCATGGGCCGGGCTTGGCTTTGCCTGTTCCGGGGTCAGCTGGCTGATGGTTTGATTAAGGAGGGCAGGGTCACCGGGATAGAACTGGTTGGCAACTGCTGGCAGGCGAATCATTTTGGTCCTCCTTGTTTGGTGAGCTAAATTTTTATCTGCCAGCTGGTCCCCTGGGCGCTGTCTTTGATTTCCACCCTTTGTCTAAGCAAAGAGTCGCGGATCTCGTCAGCCCGACCCCAATTATTGTCCGCACGGGCCTGGTCTCTTTCTTTAACCAGCTCGTCTATCTCTGCAGGGTTGATATTAAGCTCCTGGATGATCTTTTCCTGTTTTCCCTTGATATATTGGCGTGGGTCCTGCTGGAGTAGTCCCATGGTCTCGGCAAGATCAACGATAGTGGCTGAACCCTGGTGTAGCAGCTCAAGATCAGTTGATGCTGGGAATGCCGGCAGGCTTTGGCGGATAATATTTAAAGATTTGACCACCTCAAAGATATGACCAATGGCCTGGGCAGTATTAAAGTCATTATCCATTGCCTGCCGAAAACGCTGGGCAAGGGAGGTTATTTTGCTGATATTTTTCTTGCCGGCACAGGACTTATCATCACTGCCATCTGTTGGTAGATCGGCAATTGCGGCCAGGCAGGAATAGATGCGATCGAGACCGCTTTCAGCCTCTTTCATGGCCGCTTCCGAGAAATCGATGGGGCTGCGATAATGGGTGGAAAAAATAAAGAACCTTAAAACCTCGGAAGAATACCTGGCCAGGATCTCGCGGATGGTGAGGAAATTGCCCAGGGATTTCGACATTTTCTCATCTTTAATGGTGACAAAACCGTGGTGGATCCAGGTTGTTACAAAAGGTTTACCAGAGGCAGCCTCGCTTTGGGTAAGTTCGTTTTCATGGTGGGGGAAGATCAGGTCTTTACCGCCGCCGTGTATGTCAAAGGTGTCACCAAGGTATTTGCGGCTCATGGCAGAGCATTCAATATGCCAGCCTGGTCGGCCTTTACCCCATGGGCTTTCCCAGACGGGTTCCCCGGGCTTGGAGTTTTTCCACAGGGCAAAATCCATGGGGTTTTCTTTACTGTCATTAATGGTAACCCGAGCTCCAGCCTGCATATCGTCAAGGTTGCGGCCGGATAATTTACAATAATCATCAAAACGGTTTACCCGAAAATAAACATCCCCCGCAGCTTCATAGGCGAAGCCCTTGTTGATAAGCTCCTGGATCATGTCAATGATTTCCTGGATGTGTTCGGTGGCTTTCGGCTCAAGGGTGGGGGGGTGATTGCCAAGGGCAGCCATATCCTCATGGAAGCAATTAATAAATCGGAGAGCCAGTTCTTCGGTGGTTGTATTCTGCTCAGCTGCTCGGACGATGATTTTATCATCAATGTCAGTAAAATTTCGGATATAGGTTACCTGGTAGCCAGAATGGCGCAGGAAACGGACGATCATGTCAAAAACAAGGGTAGAGCGGGCATGACCGATATGGCAATAATCATAAGCTGTTATGCCGCAGACATAGATCTTGACATGATTTTCTTCTAGGGGAATGAAATCGGTTTTTTTACCAGTTATTGTGTTGTATATCTTTAAGGCCATCTTTTCTCCGTCATGGTCCTGGGGGTGAAAATGTGGGTGTTTGTCTTAGGTGACAAGTTTATTATATTACTATCTTCCTTTACGCTAATCAACCTTGGCTTGTTCTAATTAATGTAAAATTTATAACTTTGGTCTTTGAATTATATCCTGTCGCAGCTAATGGCAGGTTGTAGTTGTTGAATATTGAAAAGAGAAAAATTATGACAAATTCAGTTGACTCATCTCAATTGCCCGAAACCAGAACCCTGGCTAACGGGATAATAGTTTCCTATGAAAATATGTCTCGGTTGATTGCGGCGGATCGCTGGCTGGTCAAAATAAAATGCAAGGTCTTCTGCCCCGTTAACCTGGATGATTTGTCCTCTCTTGCCGGTGATGATCAGGAATTGCTGGCTGAGCTGCGTAATGTTTTTGCTGAAGGTCTTTCCCATGAGATTTTGCGGGAACGTAATTTTATTGATGAGGCTGAGAAGCAAGAGATTATTGAAGAGATTATCGCCCAGTATGAGATCAATGTTGAAAATTATATGGGGTCAGATGTCTTTACCCGGCGCTTATTAAAGACCAGGGCAGGAGAGATTGTTGATAGTTTTCGCCTCAGGCAGAATATGCCGCCGGAGCCTGTTATGGATGATGACGATGGCCCTGCTGATTTTTCCGCATGTTTCAGAGATTAGCAGCGGATGTTTTCCTTGACAAAATAGCGTAATAGCATCATATTTTTATCTTTTTTCATGTTCAGGGATAGTCTTCTGTCAAAGTAGGTTTTTTATGCCTCTTTGCTATTTGCTTTATTGTTTTGTAACAGCTTGAATATAAAGGTTTTTTCTTAATTGAGGAGAGTTCATGAAGGTACTTATAAGTGATAATTTAGCGCCGGTTGGAGCCGAGATTCTGCGGGATGCTGGTCTGGAAGTAGATATTAATACAGGTCTGCCTCCGGAAGAATTAAAAAAAATCATCCCTCAGTATGATGGTTTGGTGATTCGTAGTGCCACCAAGGTTACTGAAGAAATTATTGAGTCGGCTGATAATCTTAAGGTTGTGGGTCGGGCTGGTATTGGATTGGATAATGTCAATATCCCTGCTGCCAGTCAGCGTGGTATTGTAGTAATGAACGCTCCTGATGGCAATGCTACTACCGCTGCTGAGCATGCCATTGCCATGATAATGTCTCTTACTCGTAATATCCCCCAGGCTACTGCCAGGTTGAAAGAAGGTGGATGGGATAAA
Source organism: uncultured Desulfobulbia bacterium (assembly GCA_964653055.1). Taxonomy (GTDB): domain Bacteria; phylum Desulfobacterota; class Desulfobulbia; order Desulfobulbales; family SURF-16; genus CAZZCA01. The sequence continues at coordinate 62,737 of CAZZCA010000003.1, forward strand.
AAGAAATTTCAGGGCCGGGAGGTAACCGGCAAGACCCTGGGTATTATTGGAATTGGCCGGATCGGTGCCATTGCCGCTAATCGGGCCCAGGGGCTGCATATGAAGGTAATTGCCTTTGACCCCCATATGCCCAAAGACCTTGTCGAAAAACTCGGGGTTGAGCTGGTGAGCATGGATGAGCTTTGTCAGCGCTCTGATTATATCTCAGTACATGTCCCACTTACCAAGGACACTGCTAAATGCGTTTCCACCGAGCAGTTCAAGCAGATGAAGGAAACCTGTATGTTTGTGGACTGTGCCCGGGGTGGAGTAGTGGACGAAGAGGCTCTGTATGATGCACTGAAGGATGGTGAAATCGCTGGAGCTGCTCTTGATGTTTTTGAAAAAGAGCCCACCACACTCGAAACCACTCCTTTGCTGCAGCTGAAAAATTTCATCTGCACCCCCCACCTTGGTGCATCCACCGCTGAGGCGCAGGAGAATGTGGCAGTTACTATAGCTGAGCAGATGGCAGATTACCTCCTCAACGGCACAGTTAATAACGCAGTGAATGTACCATCGGTCAGTGCTGAAGTATTGGCTAAAGTCCGGCCTTATGTCGCTCTTGCTGAAAAACTGGGTTCCTTCCATATGCAGATTGCCCAGGGCAGTGTAGAGGAAATTGTTGTTGAGTATGTTGGTGATCTCTCTACTATGGAGACCAGTCCGGTTAGTATTGCCTTTCTTAAGGGCTTTTTTACCCCGATCCTCAAAGATGCTGTTAATTATGTAAATGCTCCGATTATTGCCAAGGAGCGGGGCATCAAGGTTACCGAATCCAAGACCAGCAAATCCGGTGACTTTACCAATCTGCTCAGTATAAGGGTTAAGACCTCAGAAGGTGAGAATGAGCTGGCTGGTACTGTTTTCGGAAAAAATGAAGCCAGACTTGTTCAATTGAATGATTTCCGCCTGGAGGCATTACCGGAAGGTCCCATGCTTTTTGTCTATAATAAGGATGTCCCCGGTGTTATTGGTTCTCTTGGGGTAACTCTTGGCAAATCAGGAGTCAATATTGCCCGGATGACCGTTGGACTTGAGGAGAAACAGGGTGATGATCCTCAGAATGTGATTTTGCTTAACACCAATTCGTTGGTTGATGACACTCTGCTTGATGAAGTTGCGGCATTGGATCACATTGATAATGCTATGGTTCTTGAGATATAGAGATTAGCCTAAATCTTTAGTAGGGAGCGGTAAAATGACTGCTGACAAGGAAAATAGAGAAACCTTGGCTGAAGATGAAGAATGTTGCGCCGATGGTAAAATAAAGGATGGCAAATGTAAGATGCCGGAAGTGACTTTTCAGGCATTTGTTATGTCCTTAAACACCTCGGCTCTTTATCATCTCGGGGTGATCGCTGACCCGGAAACCGGTAGCAGCAAGCAGGACATGGTAATGGTCCAGCATGTTATTGATACTCTTGATATGCTGGCAACCAAGACCAAGGGTAACCTTACTGAAGACGAAGATAATATGCTTAGCGAATTTGTTTATGACCTGAAAATGCGTTATGTCAAGGTCGCTCAATCTTGATGGTTGGTGCTGCTCAGGAGCTTATCCTTACCGCTCCGGCCAAGATAAATCTTAATCTGGCAGTTATAGCTCGCAGGGATGATGGTTACCATGAGCTTGACAGCCTGATGCAGAAACTGGAACTTGCCGATAGGCTTATTGTCAGAAAGACATCATCGCCGGGAATAAATCTGATTTGTTCAGGTTCAGAGTTGGCAAACGATGAAAACAATCTCGTTTATCGGGCTGCGCTGCTTTTTTGTCGGCAAGTTGGTATTGAGCCTGCAGTTGAGATAGTTCTTGAGAAGAATATCCCAATTGCAGCTGGCCTTGGAGGAGGCAGCAGTGATGCTGCGGCAACTCTTAAAGGACTGAACCAGTTGCTGGCAGCTGATCTCTCCCAGGAAGAGCTTAGCCAGATGGCTTTGCAGTTGGGGGCTGATGTTCCTTTTTTTGTTTCTGAACTCTTTGCGGCCCGTGCCCGTGGGGTTGGTGAAAGGCTTAGCCCGGCCCCTGGCTTGTATGGTTACAGGGTTTTGCTGGTTAATCCAGGATATGCAGTTGCAACTGGTTGGGTTTTCAGTGAATTTGACCAGCTTGACCAGAACAGATATGCGTTGACAACAGGGGGCAATCCATATATCTTAGGGCGCGCCAATGAAGGGGATAGTTCTTTGATTGAGCTCTTTAATGATTTGGAGCAGGTTACATTGGCAAAGCATCCTGACCTTGCAAAACTGAAGTCAGACTTAATGGACACAGGGGCAGATGCCTCGTTGATGTCTGGGAGTGGGCCCACAGTTTTTGCCATTTTTGCTGATAGTGACAGGGCTGAGATGGCTGGTGATCTTATGCGCAAGAAGTATAAGAGCGTATATTTAACCGGCTTACTATAAATTTGACGAATTTTATTTTAATGGGGCGTCGTCAAGTGGTAAGACACAAGACTTTGACTCTTGCATTCGTAGGTTCGAATCCTGCCGCCCCAGCCATTTTTTATAATTGAAGTGATCTTGCGGAAGATACTTCCCTGCGGTGATCTATAACCATTGAAAAGATGATTATATGGCTAAGCTTAATGACATGAAGGTTTTTTCTGGTAATGCGAATCCTATTCTTGCCCAGGAGATTTGTGATAAATTGCAGATTGATCTGGGTAAGGCTGATGTGCGTAAGTTCAGTGATGGAGAGACATTTGTTGAAATAGGTGAAAATGTCCGTGGTCGTGATGTTTTTATCGTTCAGCCTACCTCCATGCCGGTAAATGATCATCTCATGGAATTGATTCTAATGGCAGACGCACTACGTCGTGCATCTGCCCGTCGGATTACGGCAGTGATCCCTTATTATGGTTATTCCCGACAAGACCGGAAAGTATCACCTCGAGTACCTATCTCTGCCAAGGCAGTTGCAGATATGTTGATGGCAGTTGGGGTTAGAAGGGTGCTGACCATGGATCTCCATGCCGGTCAGATCCAAGGTTTTTTTAATATCCCGGTTGATAACCTTTACGCTGCCCCGGTACTGCTTGATGATATTTCAACTAAATTTGCCGGGCGGGATGTGGTAATGGTATCCCCTGATGCCGGTGGAGTTGAAAGAACCAGGGCCTTTGCTAAGCGACTGGATGCTGATCTGGCAATTATTGATAAGAGAAGAGAACGGGCCAATGAATCTGAGGCTATGAATGTCATTGGCGATGTAACTGGCAAAACTGCCATTTTGCTCGATGACATGGTTGATACAGCTGGCACCTTGTGTGCCGCTGCTGGCATGTTGATTAAGGGCGGGGCGGAAGAGGTTCATGCCTATTGCTCCCATGCGGTTCTTTCCGGTCCAGCGGTTGACCGGCTGAACGATTCAGAGATAAAGAGTCTGGTGGTAACTAATACTGTTCCATTGCGGGCGGAGGCAGAGCAATCAGACAGGATTGAGGCATTGTCCATGGCTGAGTTACTGGCCAAATCGATTAAGTGTATCCATTGTGAGGACTCAGTAAGTTCCTTGTTTGTTTAGGATCTTTTTGGATTTAATAATATAATTGTAGTCGTCCTGGTAAACAGGACTGATATTGACTGATAAGGAGGTCAATAAGATGTTACAGGTAGATGTAGCCGCACAGGTTAGGAATACATTTGGTAAAGGCGCCGCCAGGACATTAAGAAGTGCGGGATTGACTCCAGCTGTTCTTTATGGTCCCAAAACCGAGCCCATGGCTTTGGAGGTGGATACTCGTGGTTTTACTAGAACTCTTCTTGATATTCAGCGCCGGCCGGCCGTGGTGACCTTGGACATCGGAGGGGATGATAAGAAAAGTGTCTTGATTAAAGAGATCCAAACTGATCCTATTAAGGACACTCTCACTCATGCTGATTTCTATGAGATTGATCTTAATGACTCAATGCAGTTTGCGGTTCAGGTTGAATACGAAGGCGTTCCGGTTGGTGTTGATGTCGGTGGTGTGTTGAATGTGATTTCGAATACAGTCAATCTTAAGGGTAAGCCCCTTGATATCCCAGATTCCATTTCTGTCGATATTACTGGTCTTGACATCGGGGATAAATTGACATGTGCAGATTTGCAGATTCCTGAGGGACTTGAGCTACTTGATGACGCTAATGCCACTTGTGTTATGGTGAGCACTCCCAGCCGTGAGGTAGAGGAAGTTGAAGAGCTTGATGAGGGTGCAGAGGCAGAAGCAGCAGCAGACGCTCCTGCAGAGGGAGCTGCATAAATAAACCTTCAGCATATAGTTGTTTTTGCAGGCCGGGGAAGGTTTACTTTCCCGGCCTTTTGTTTTTTATATTATTGGGGTGGTTAGAAGATGTTTCTGGTGGTTGGCCTGGGTAATCCCGGTAGTAAATATAAGAAGACCTTGCATAATGTAGGTTTTCTCTATCTTGATTCTCTGGCAGATTCACTTGGTGTTAAGGTCGATTCTGAAAAATGGCAGGGTCATTATGCAAAGACACGGATCGAAAACGACCAAGTAGTTCTGCTCAAACCAGCAACCTTCATGAACCTGAGCGGAAGGTCGGTTGCTGCTGCTGCCTCCTTTTATAAGATTGCACCAGACAGGATAATTATTATCCATGATGACCTTGATCTGGAATTTGCCCAAATAAAGATATCTGTCGGAAAGGGTCCTGGTGGTCATAATGGGATAAAGTCAATTATAGATTGCCTTGGCACCAGGGAATTTGTCCGGATAAGGTGTGGTATTGGCCGGCCACCTGGCCCTATGCCGGTTGACAAGTATGTTTTGTCTAAATTTAAACCTGCTGAGAGCGATCTTATAGAAAGCCGTTATGACTTAATGACCCGAGGCCTTGAGACCATTATCGGTCAAGGTGTACAGCAGGCCATGAATAAAGTTCATCGTCCCTGAAATTGCTTTGCTGTCTGCTCTCGTTATTTGTCCTGATTGAAATTTTCTTAATTTATGGTATTATAAAATTTCATTTCTTAACAGGATCAGGTAATGAACCAGACTCTGATGGGGTCCTCCCCCAAACCAGCCGGTTATAAGTTTATTATTGACTATCTGGTAAATTTTATCCCTTTTGTTTTTGATCAAGGGAAGGAACGGCAGGTGATAATTCGTGTTTAGCAAAGGTGACATGGCAGTATATCCAGCATATGGTGTTGGTGAGATAGAAAGTATAGAAGATCGAGTTGTTGGTGGTGTTGAACAATCCTTTTATGTCGTGCGGATTATTGACGGGAATATGACGGTTATGGTTCCCATCGTCAACAGTGAGAATGTTGGTTTGCGTAGTATCATTGCCCCGGATGATGTGGGGCAGGTTTTCAGTATTCTTAAGGAAAAGGATATTGAAATTGAAGATCTTCCCTGGAACCAGCGATATCGGAAGTATATGGATAAGATCAAGTCTGGTTCCCTTTATGAAATTGCCATTGTACTCAGGGATCTTTATTTATTGAAAGAAGATAAGGACCTTTCCTTTGGTGAGCGTAAGATGCTTGATACTGCCAAAGGTCTTTTGATGAAAGAAATTGCCCTGTCCCATCAGATTAAGGAAGGTCAGGTAGAGTCCGATATTGAAAATATTTTTTCCTGATCACCTTATTCTCTTTTAGTCCTTAATATTATTTTAGGATGTCAGAATCTCCATATAGCTTTTGGGTAAACAAGGAAAGTCAAGGTCTTCGCCTTGATATCTTTGTTGTTGATTCAGTTTCTTCTTTAACCAGACAGCGAATCCAGTCCCTGATTAAGGGCGGTGATGTCATGGTGAATGGTATTGTCCGCAAGAACAGCTATCGTCTCCTGGAAGGGGATATGGTTATTGTTGAAGTGCCTGAACCTGTTCCTGTTTCTCTTATCCCCGAAAACATACCTCTTCACATCCTTGCCGAGGATAAAGATATAATCGTCATAACTAAACCTCCTGGCCTGGTTGTTCATCCGGCCGCCGGCAATTTCGAACATACCCTTGTGCACGGGCTCCTTTATCATTGTCATGATTTATCCGGAATTGGCGGAGAACTTCGCCCAGGGATTGTTCATAGGCTGGACAAGGACACATCTGGGGTTATGGTTGCTGCTAAGAATGATATGGCGCATCAGTCCTTGGTTGATCAATTTCGTGAAAGAAAGGTTGAAAAGGTTTACCATGCAATCCTGGCCGGGGTTCCTGCTGCTGAACGGGGGGTAATTAATGAACCCATTGGTCGTCATCCGGTTCATCGTAAAAAGATGACGGTTGTGAGCAATGCCGGACGCCATGCAATTACCCATTGGCGCGTCATTGCCAATTATGGGGTATATTCTTTGGTGAAATTACGCCTTGAGACGGGAAGAACCCATCAGATCAGGGTACATATGGCCCACCTTGGTTGTCCGGTGGCTGGTGATCAGGTCTATGGTGGGCGAAAGGCCAGGGAATTAACAAAAGCTGGAAGACAATGTCTACATTCATCGACCTTGGCATTTACTCATCCACGAACCGGCATGAAAGTGTCATTTACAGCTCCTCTCTGGTATGACATGGAGGAAGTTCTGGCCAGTCTTCGGGGCGGTGAAATAAAATAAGGGTTCAGGAAAAACCTGAACCCTTTGAATGGTTAAATGGGGTGAGTGATGGGATTTGAACCCACGGCCTCCTGGGCCACAACCAGGTGCTCTAACCAACTGAGCTACACCCACCATAGAAGAACACTATAGTTTAAGTAGTGTTAATCGTTAAAATTTTATAATAGATTGTTTGTTTATTGGCAAGGTTAATCTGGCCGCTAATTTGCTAACCGAGCTCCTTCTGACAAAATTGACAAATTTTCGCCTGTTTTTTGATAATCTCGGCACAGGCAGGACATTCTTTCCTGAAATTTGCAGCAAGTAATTCGATGATTGCCATATTGGCTCGTTGTTCAACATCTGTATTACGAAACGAGTAATTACGGATGGGGTCAATACAGGTCAGGTCATTGAGATCAACTAATAGATCACAGGCTTTTTTCCGGCTGTCCAGCTGGGCATGTTCGTCGGTGATCAGGTAAATGGCAGGGCTGATATCTTTGTCAGCAACACAGGTTTCCAGTTTTTCGGTGGCTTCTTTTTCTGCAAGATAGCGTTTATTCTGACTTTTGATTTGTTCCGGGTCAACTATACTGCCGGTAAAAGCCAGGCTGCTGCCCACCATCATTATTTCGCCTTTTTTCTGGTCTGGCAGCTTCATGTAGCGAAATGTTCCAGAATGACCGTAAACCTCGTCAACCTGTTTCCAGCCATTAGCAAAGACCGGACATTCGTCACTAAGGCAGATGTACATAACTTCGCAACCCCAACCCAAGCCGTCACCGATATGGAATGGCGGGGTTTCACAACAGGTTAATTTGGTGTCGCAATGGGGGCAAAAATGTTCTGCACTGCAGTATTGCAGCGCTTTGTCACAGGAAAGCATGGATGGGACTCCGTTAATTTATTTTGGGGGTAAAGGACAGCTGGCCCCAGCCTGGGGCTCCTGATTTGGGCCTCAGGGAAATGGTTTGCCGGTCAGAAAATAACTGACAGTAAACCAGCTCAGGCAAAAAAAAATGATGGCAAACTGTTTTTTTAATGATTTTATATTGGACATCAGCATAAAATAACTCATTGGTCAAAGGAAATCAATGTACATTCCCCAGTTGCTTCCTGATGGCAAAGATTGTGGTTAATTTTATCTGAGCAGGGATTCATGTAAGCAGAGAAACAGATTGACTTTTAGGGTTAGTAACAGTAAAAGCTTATGTTCTGAAAATATCTAAATCTATGCAATCTAAACCATGACTGCTGCTTGATTTTGGCTGGTTATCAACATTTTTACGGATATAAATTATGGCTTCACAAAATAAATCCAGATACGCAGAATCTGGAGTCGATATTGACAAGGCAAATGACTTTGTTGATAATATTAAGCCCCTGGTTGCAGCTACTTTTCGGCGTGGGGTTTTAACTGATATTGGTGGATTTGGCGGTTTATTTGCCATTGGTGCTGATCGTTTTGATGACCCAGTTCTGGTTTCATCCACTGATGGAGTTGGGACCAAGCTGAAAATAGCTTCTCTCTGTGGTAAGCACGACACCATTGGTATTGATCTGGTTGCGATGTGCGTTAATGATACCATTGTCTCCGGTGCCCAACCCCTCTTTTTCCTTGATTATTTTTCTGTGGGCAAATTAGATACCGAAGTGGCAACTGATGTGGTTAAGGGTATTGCCAAAGGTTGCGAGATATCTCAATGCTCTTTGATTGGTGGAGAAACCGCCGAGATGCCGGGGCTGTATGATGAAGGTGATTACGATATGGCCGGCTTTGTTGTCGGTATTGTTGATCGGGGAAAGATAATTGATGGTTCTGATATCAAAGTAGGGGACAAAATTATTGGTCTTGGTTCCAGCGGTATCCACAGTAATGGCTATTCCCTCGTCCGTAAGATATGTTTTGAAGAACTTGGCCTGGGTGTTGAAGATCATATTGATGAACTTGGCTGCACCCTGGGTGAAGAGCTATTAAAGCCGACTCGAATATATGTTGAATCTCTTCTTAATCTGATCAAGAATTTCAAGATCAGTGGATTGGTTCATATTACCGGTGGTGGTTTTATTGATAATATCCCCAGAGTACTGCCTAATGGCTGTAAGGCGATAATCAATGGCGGTAGCTGGAAGGTTCAGCCCATCTTTAAATTTCTGATGGATAAGGGTAATGTCCCTGTCCTTGAGATGTGTCGTACGTTTAATTACGGGATCGGAATGATTATGGTTGTTGACAGCAAGATTGAGGACGATGTCCTTCAGCAACTTGCAGCTTTAGGTGAAGAACCATATACCATTGGAGAGATTATTGCCCGGGAGGAAGGGGAAGAACCAGTGGAGATTCTTGATATTTAACCTCTTTCAACATTCTGTACAGTCTTTACTCCCTCCGCGAATTTTGTAAATAGCGTGGTTGAGGGAGTCAATAACTACTTCCATATTTTCCCTGGCAGCTTTTTCACTGCCTGGCAGGTTGATGATCAGGCTATTGTTACGGATACCTGCTATTCCACGTGACAGCATGGCCCGTGGCGTAATCTTCAGGCTGGCTGCTCGCATTGCCTCTGCTATTCCCGGTATCTTTCGTTCAATAACCTCAGATGTTGCCTCCGGGGTAATGTCGGATGGGCTGACCCCGGTGCCACCGGTGGTGATGACCAGGTCAATTTTGTGGAGATCAACCCATTTACAGATAGTATCGCTGATGGTTGCCTGATGATCAGGAATAATGGCGGTTTCGCTGACGATAAATCCAGCTGCTGATAATTGACGAACAAGTTGAGGGCCACTGGTGTCCTTTCGGTCACCCCTGGCCCCCTTGTCACTTATTGTCAGAATCCCTGCCTGATAGCCTGGACTTGAATCCATCTGAATTAATTTTCCTTGTTGGCCTCGGCGATTATCTTTTCGGCAAGTTGAGCCGGGATCTCTTCATAATGGGAGAGGTTGGAGCTATATGTTCCACGTCCACCGGTGATCGAGGTAAGGTCAGGGGAATATTCAAGGATCTCCACCATGGGAATCTGGGCCTGAATGACTTCTCCTTTTTCTTCTGAATCCATTCCCATAACTTTGCCCCGGCGTCCATTCAGGTCGCCAATGATATCGCCAACACATTCCTTGGGAATATTTATGGAAATATCCATGATGGGTTCAAGCAGGACGGGCTTGGCTTCCTGGGCAGCTTTTTTAAATGCAATGGAGCCGGAAATTTTAAAAGCCATCTCTGAGGAGTCAACGGCGTGGAAAGAACCATCAACAAGGGCAACCTTGACATCAACCATGGGGTAGCCGGCGATAACTCCTTTTGCCATGGCTTCAATAATACCTTTTTCAACTGCCGGGATGTATTGCCGGGGAATCACGCCGCCAACAATCTTATCTTCAAACTCAAAGCCGCCGCCAGAGGTTAAAGGTTCCATCTCGATCCAGGAGTCAGCAAACTGGCCGCGGCCACCTGATTGTTTCTTGTGCTTACCCTGGACCCTGGCTGAACCTTTAATGGTTTCCAGATAAGGAACCTGGGGAGTCTTCAAGGTAAGTTCCACCCCGAATTTGCGTTTAATCCGTTCTGAGAGGATCAGTAGGTGGATCTGGCCAACACCGGATAGTAAAATCTCTTTGGTCTGTTCTTGACGGGTAAGTTTAAGGGTAGGGTCTTCCACCAGCATTTTTGTGATGGAGGAAAATAATTTGTCTTCATCGTCCTTTTGAGCAGTGGTGACGGCAAAGGACATAACTGGTTCGATGGGATCTAGTCCATCGTAAATAACCGGGTTATCCTTGGCGCAGATAGAGTCACCGGTGGTGGTATCTTTTAATTTGGCAAGGGCGACAATCATCCCGGGACCGGCTTTGTCAACGGGAACTGTTTCTTTACCTTCCAGCATTAGAATCTGGGAAAATTTTTCGGAATTATCTTTGCTGGCGTTATAGAAATTGTCTCCGCTAAGCTCACCGGAGAAGATCCGGAGGATAGTTAACTGGCCGGCATATGGGTCGGCCATGGTCTTGAAAATAAGGGCCGAAAATGGGGCATCTGCAGATGGTGCAAACTCAACCATCTCGTCGTTTTGTGGATTGGTGCCAACTTGTGAGGGCCTTTCGGCAGGGCAGGGCAGGTATTTGTTGACCGCATCAAGTAGAAGCTGGGTTCCAAGGTTGGCTGTAGCTGATACTGGAATAACCGGACAGAGTGTACCAGCCTTGACAGCCTTACTTAGACCCTCAGCCAGGTCTTCAATGCCAAGTTCGCCTTCTTCCAGAAATTTTTCGATGAGATCATCATCGGTCTCAGCAACCTGCTCCATCAAGGTTTCTTTGGCCATTTCAATTTCTTCGGCCATGTCGTCAGGGATGTCGCCTTCCTTAATTTTGCCGCTCTCGTCAAAAAGATAGGCTTTACCCTGAATAATGTCGACAGCGCCCTTGAAGTTGTCTTCCGCCCCGATGGGGAGATAGCATATAGCAGCATCAAGGGGAACCTGGTCTTGAATCTCATTAAGAGTTTTACCGAAATTAGCTCTTTCCCGATCCATTTTATTAATGCAGATAATTGCAGGTAGACCTGCTTGGGCAACATAGTCTGCAATTTTTACGGTCTGGTGCTTTACTCCTAGGACTGCGCCAACGGTGAAAATGGCGCTGTCGGCGATTCGGGCGGCATATTTAGCCTCGTTGATGAAGTTGTCATCGCCGGGGGTATCAGTAATGATGACCTGGTGTTTGTCCCATGAATAGTTGGAAAAAGAAGAACTGATTGTGAGATTACGATTTATTTCTTCAGGCTCGTAGTCCAGAATTGATGTCCCGTTGTCTACCTTGCCCAGGCGTTTGAATTTGCCAGCAGTAAAGAGGATAGCCTCGGCCAGGGATGTTTTACCGCATTTACCATGGCCAAATATCGCGACATTCCGAACAAGTTTTATGTCCTTCATCTTTCCTCCGTGATTGAGATCTTGATTTTTTTCTGATATCTGCTGAAACCCTTCTGGAAAATTTCTGTAGATTTTTTAGGATGATGCCTCTATTTACGCATTAGCATATTATTCGGTTCATCTCGGTTAAGTCAAGGGCAATAAAAGATTTTTCCCTTTGCCCCTTATGACTCTTTCCGGTAAAATTACCTATAATATGCTTTGAGTATTATCTTGTTTTAAAACATGGAGGCTGAATGAAGCTTGCTTTAGCTGAACAAATCCAGCGGCTTGATCAATCCGCAATTAATGATCATGAAATTCCTGGCATTGTCTTGATGGAAAATGCCGGCAAATCTACAGTTGATTGTTTAATTAAGCGTTATGGCGATCCTAAAGGGAGGCTTGTTGTAATCTTTATCGGGCCTGGTAATAACGGTGGCGATGGACTGGTTATGGCACGTCATCTGCACCAGCTTGGAGCCGATATTGTTGTTTATATTTTAGTTGACCCACAGAAATTGACTGGCGATGCTCTGGTTAATTATCAGCTTGTGAATGATTTGTCGATCAAGGTTGTTTTTGTTAATGATGCTAAACAACTTTACTCTCTTTCCCTGAATGGATCCATGGTGGTGGATGCCCTTTTCGGCACTGGTCTGAAAAGGAGGGTTGAGGGAATTTATGGCGAAGTAATTAATAGAATCAATCAGGCTGACAGCCCGGTGATAGCTGTTGATATTCCTTCCGGAATTGCCAGTGACACCGGCCAGGTTCTTGGTGTTGCTATCCAGGCTGATCTTACGGTTAGCTACGCTTTGGCTCAGCCCGGGCATTATTGCTTGCCTGGTAAAGGGCTGGTGGGAGAGCTGGTAGTTGTTGATATTGGTATACCTTCTCAATTGATTGCTGAAGCTGATCTTCATATTGAGCTGATTGATGATGATCTAGTAGGCAAAATGTTACCGGTACGATCGCCCTGGGGCCATAAGGGTAGTCATGGCCATTTACTACTTGCCGGGGGCATGGAGGGCAAGTCTGGAGCCATTATTCTGGCGGCCAGGGGTGCTCTGCGCAGTGGCGCCGGACTGGTAACCATTGCCGGTGGGCGTGCCTTGCAGTTTGTTTATGAAACTGCCTTGCCGGAGGCAATGACTATTCTGCTTGCTGGCCAGGACGACGGTGCTCTTGGTGTTTCTGATTATAATGACCTTGCCTTAGAGTTGGACAGTAGAGGGGCCCTGGTTATAGGTCCTGGCCTTGGAATGGCCGAAGAGACAGTAAAATTGGTAAGGGATGTTTTTTGCCAGATTGAGTCACCGGTGATTGTGGATGCTGACGCCTTAAATTGCCTGGCCCGGGAACGGGATCTTTTTCGCCGGGGAGGAGGGGTGAGAATTCTTACACCACATCCTGGAGAAATGGCAAGAATGACAGGACTTACCACTGCAGAGATTCAGGCTGATCGTTTGACTGTGGCTGCTGATTTTGCCATAGCCAATCAAGTTTACCTGGTGTTAAAAGGTGCGGCCACAGTAATTGCTGCCCCTGACGGTCGAGTGGCAATAAACCATAGTGGTAACGATGGGATGGGCTGTGGTGGAATGGGTGATGTGCTGGCAGGAGTGATTGGGGGGTTGTTGGTTCAGGGAGTGTCGCCGTGGCAGGCTTGTTGTTCTGCAGTGTATTGCCATGGTAGAGCAGCCGATATGCTGGCTGTAGGTGGGGTGCGGGGTTTTCTGGCAGGGGAGGTTGCTGATATTTTGCCTCAGGCCATGGTGAGCAAGCCCTTAATTGTTGATTGAACCGATGCTAAAGAGGAGGGGATTATGATTATTGCTAAAGATATTATGAGTCGCAATGTTATAACTGTAAATATGGATTGTTCGGTTGAAGAATTGGCTGGGATACTGGCAGAAAACAGAATTGGCGGAGCTATAGTGGTTAATGATGACGGTAAAGCAGAAGCTGTGGTAACCGAAAATGATTTGATTGACCAGAAAAAGAAATTGCATATTCCCACCATGATTTCCTTTCTCGATTCAGTAATCACTCTGAAGAAAGGGATAGATGTGGAAGAGGAGATTCGAAGGATTACAGCCACTGTTGTCAGGGATATCTGTAGCCATAACCTTGTATCGATCAATGAAGATACCGCCCTTGATGAGATTGCCTCAATAATGGCTGATCGCCGAATTCATACTCTTCCTGTTGTTAATGGTGACGAATTGGTAGGAGTTGTAGGCAAGACGGATGTTATCAGGACTCTGGCTGCTAGATGATCAAGAGCTCAGTTCTACCCTGACCAGCCCCCGGACCGAGTTGGCCAGGTAGATGGCATCGGCAGATACAAGATCGTCCTTGGTGAGAATCTTTTCCTGGACTTTAAATCCTTTTGGTGGTGAGTCGATGATCTCCTGCCGACAGGTTCCGGGCAATAAGCCGCAGTCAATGGGAGGGGTGAAGAGTTTGTGCCCCCGCTGGATAAAGATATTGGTTACAGCCCCTTCAGTTATCTGATCATTTTTATTTCTGAAAATGACCTCATAAAAACCATGCTTCACTGCGTTTTGATATTGGCTGTTGTATAGATCTCTATTGGTGGTCTTGTGATAAAGATAGAGGTCGGTGGAGTCAGTTCTCTCGTTAGAGAGTTTTATTTTTTCAGGTTGATCTTTCATGTCAAGTTTGGCCATTGTCGGCTCTGCACAGAGTGTGGCAGTAGTAGTTAGCTCACCATTTCGATGGAGGAGAAGGCGTATCCGGTGATATTGGCTGGGGTCAAGTTTTTCTGCCTGCTCTTCCAGCCTTGCCAGGATATCATGTCGCTTCCCGGGAAAATTGAAAAATTGGGCTGAACTCAAGAGGCGTTTTAGGTGCAGGTCGCAGAGCCAAAACCCCTTAGCTGGTTGCCAGAGGATGGTTTCTATGAGGGAGAAATCCCGGTTTTGATCTCCGGTAAGAAAATCGGCCTTTAATAGGCATTCCTGCCATTCCTGGTCAGGGTTGGAGTCATAAACAATTCCTGACCCGATTCCCATCTCGCCTTTACCATCTTTGATGGTTATTGTTCGGATAGGGACGTTGAATTCGACCTCGTCATGCGGGCTGATGAAACCGATGGCCCCTGTATAAATTCCCCGTGGCGCCTCTTCCAGTTCATTTATTATTTCCATGGTCCTGACCTTGGGGGCACCGGTAACTGAACCGCAGGGAAATAGGGATTTGAGTAGATCACTCAAGGGTAGCTTTTCCGGAAGATCAGCCCTGATGGTTGATGTCATCTGGTGCAGAGTCTCGTATGTTTCAATATCAAAGACCGAATCGACATTAACCGATCCCATGGCCGCCAGTTTACCCAGATCGTTACGGAGGAGATCAACGATCATGATGTTTTCACTTCTGTTTTTCAGGTCATGGTGGAGATAATCCTTCTGCTGTTGATCTTCAACAAGGGTTCGACCCCGGGGAATGGTTCCTTTCATCGGTCGAACGGTACACCTGGTTTTTTCTTTGTGGAAGAATAGCTCCGGTGAAAAGGAGAGGGTGTGCTCATTATTAAATTTGATATAGGCACCATAGGCCACAGACTGTCGATTACGGAGAATCTGGTATAGATCGTCAGGGTTGCCGCTAAGATCAAACAGAAGTTTTAAAGTGTAATTAACCTGATAAGTATCTCCAGCAGCAATATATTCCCTGATCTTTATGATATTTGTCAGATAATCATTTTTATCCTGACTTGTTTTGATATTTGATACTGGTGCTTTTGCAGGTAATGGTCGGGTTGGATCATGTTTGCTCTGTGGCCATTTGCCATTTTCAACACTACCGTCATGATGATTAAAAATCACGGGTTGCTCGAATACCCCGAGATCAGCAATAATGTGATTTTTTGCTGGTATCTTGTTAAGCCGTAAACCTGGTTCAAGTAAATAACCAAATTCGTAAGCTAGCCAGCCGGCAAGATAACTGCCCTGGTCCAGTTTTTTCTGGGCCTCAGCAAGAAATATAGCAGGATCGTCACCGTATCGACAGAGCAGGTGCTCTGTTGGTTTAGTAAACAACAATGACCGGTGATTTGTCTTATCACTTCTGCTTGTTTCAAGAAAGACAAAATCCTGATTATCAAGAGTGCTAACTATGCTATTTATTGAGGCTGCTGGTAAATATTTATTCTTCATCATGCTCTCTATACTAATGCCCTGAAAAAAAATCAAACACCTTCGCCAAACGGCCTGAATGTAAGGATAAAATGGGGATGAATTGGCCAGACAAATCACTTGCTATCTAATGATTGATACTATAAATATTAAGTTATATAATAAATGAACAGGGACTCACTTTTTTGACAACCTGATTTGACTTGCTAGATTTTAATTTATTTAAATTATTATAAACAGGGGGTTTTTATGCTGATACGTGACTGGATGGCCAAGGATGTTGTTACTGTTGAGGAAAATTTTTCACTGATGCGAGCCACCAGAATTATGAAGGAAAATACTATTCGCCGTCTGCCCGTTGTTGCCCAGGGTAAATTGGTGGGTATTCTCACCGATCGGGATGTTAAAGATGCCTCTCCTTCTAAAACTACCACCCTTGATGTTCATGAATTATACTATCTCCTTTCTGAAATGAAGGTTAAGGAGGTTATGACCCCCAACCCGATCATTTTAGCCGGTGACGATTCTCTGGAAAAGGCGGCGGTTATCATGCTTGAGACTAAGATATCAGGTATTCCGGTTACCGATAACAAGGGTAAATTAACCGGACTTCTCAGTGAAACCGATGTTCTGCGCGGTTTTATTCAAAGTACCGGGATTAAGGATGGGGCCATGCAGTATATCTTTGAACTGCCGGATAGCCCCGGATCAGTTACCAGCGTCATCAAGGTTCTCCGTAATAACAAAATGCGGATCATCAGTGTATTGACTTCATTTGAAGACGCGAAAGAAGGGATGAAAAGAGTATCTATCAGAGTTATTGCAGAAAACGGTGGTGATTTCAGCCAGCTGACATCTATTCTTCAGGATAATTTTTCTGTTATTTTCCAGGCCCAGGATGAGTTGAAGAATCTGCCCCAGAAGAAATAGCAACAGACTTTGACAGGTGGTCCTTGTGAAAGGGTAGCCAGCTTGCTCGGTCTCGATTTGCCGGGTTGAACTGGCCGTTAATTTTGTCATAGGGTAAAAACAGGATGTTTTCCGGGATGGAGAATGTCCTGTTTTTTTCGTTGTTGGTGGCGTATCTCATAAAATCGAGCCAGATCGGGGCGCAGGCCTTGCCCCCGGTTTCCTGGTTGCCTAAGGAATATTCCCGGTCAAACCCCATCCAGACACCGGTGGTGATTGTTGGTGAATATCCGATGAACCAGGCATCCACATAATTGTCCGTTGTACCGGTTTTACCGGCGGATTCACTTTTCAGCCCTTTTGCATTTTTGCCGGTCCCTTCTTTGATTGCTGCCTGAAGCATATAGGTTACCTGATAAGCACTTTCCTTACTTATAATTTTTGTAGAATATCTTTTTTCTTTCTCCAGTATCTTGCCGTGCCGATCATGGATGGAGACGATAAACTCAGGCTTAATAAATTCTCCCTGATTGGCAAAGGCGCTATAGGCGCTGGTCAGCTCCAGCAAGGAAACTTCTGATGAACCAAGAGCCAGTGAGAGGTTTGGCTTTAGTTTGCTTTGGATTCCTAGATTGGCCGCAAGTCTGGTTACCGGGTCAATCCCTAAATTTTGCAGGAGCTTGATGGCAACAATATTGCGGGAATGAACCAGGGCAGCACACAGGGTAGTTGGCCCATAATGCTTACCGCTGAAATTGCTGGGCACCCATTCATCTCTGCTGCTGGTAGTGCCGAGGTGGAGAGGTTCATCAACGATGATTGAGGCAGGGGTCAGACCAAGCTCAAGGGCTGCTGCAAAAATTACGGGCTTGAAGGCAGATCCTGGTTGTCTTCTTGCCTGGCTTGCCCTGTTGAATTGACTATTTTCAAAATTATGCCCACCAACCATGGCCAGGATGTTTCCTGTTTTGTTTTCCACGGCAATCAGGGCTGCCTGGGGCAGACCATGTTTTTTTTGTGGGTGCCGGGCTGCCCATTGGGCAATTCCCTTACGAACGGCCCTGGTTGCCTGTTGCTGTAATTGCAGGTCAATAGTTGTTTTTATCGATAATCCGGCTTCCTGCAGTGCCTGGTCCCCGTATTGCCGGCTGATATAATTGCTTACATGCTGTAGGAAATAGGCCGCATCCTTGAATTCGTCATGGGGCGTTCCCCAAAGTAGTGGCTGTCGGTATGCTTTTTTGGCAAGAGAGTCGGTAATGAAACCTTCTTCTGCCATTCGGTTTAAGACATAGGCCTGTCTGGTCTTGGCCATTTGGTAATTCTTGAATGGTGAATAGCGACTGGGGGCCTGCGGTAGACCGGCCAGCAGGCTGAATTCTGCCAGGGAAAGATTTGCCGCCTTTTTGCCGAAATAGGTTCTGGCTGCAGCTTCCACTCCATAAGCCCCTTCACCAAGATAGATCTGATTCAGGTAGATATGGAGTATTTCCTTCTTGGACAGAACCTTGTCGATTCTGTAAGCGAGAATGGCCTCCTTGATTTTTCTGGTATAGGTTTTTTCAGGGGTTAATAACAGTGAACGGGCAACCTGCTGGGTGATGGTGCTCCCACCCTGACCTCTTCGCCCTTTTTTGACATTATGAATCAGAGCTCTGATTATTGACCAACCATCAACCCCGGGATGCTGATAGAACCTGGCATCTTCTGCTGCCACAAAAGCCCGGGGAAGCAAATCAGGCATTTTGTTAATAGGAATGACATGGCGGTTTTGTCGGTAAATCCGTTTAACGACTGTATTGTCCCGGGCACGTATTTCCGTGGTTGCCGGTGGTTGGTAGCTGGCTAATGATTTTATTCCCGGCAGGTTGAGGGCAATAAAAATATAGAGGATTGAGCCTATGAAAAGGGTAAGTCCGCTGGCAATGAGAAGAAAATAGACACTGAGGTGGGTATGAGACCAGTTGCGAATTGATCTTCTGCCTTTGGGGGCAGGTCGTTTGCGGGTAGTCATCAGAACAAATAAAGGGGCTGCCGGATAGCAGCCCCTTTAATAAGGTATGGATTATACAGGTTCATACCTCTATGTTTTGCCATTTATTTTTTCTTCGGATGGCAGGCCTTACATTTGGTGATTGCCTTTTTAGAAGCATCTTTCTTCGCTACACCCTTATGACAACCTTTACAGTTAACATGGGCTGCACCTTTGAAGGTGGCAAGTTTTTTCGGCATGCCAGCAGCTTTATTATGGCATGACTCACATTTGCCTATGGCCTGGCCATCAGAATAGGCAACCTGTTTTCCGCTGCCGTCTTTACCATGATGGCAGTCAGCACAGGCAATAGTTTCCTGATGTTTGGCATGGGGAAAAACAGCCGGTTTGGCTTTTTTCGCTTTGTCGATGGTTGATTCAAGGGTGATATCAGCCGGTCCCTTATCAGTGGCAATGGCCTGGTTGGCAGTAAAGCCGGCGATAAAGGCAAATGCAGTTGCGATAATGATTGTTTTTTTCATCTCTCTTCTCCGTAAAATTAATATGGGTAAGGTTAATTAAAACATATTACCAAAGGGTTCTTTACGAAGTATGTAAAGATTTGTCAAGAGTATCTCGGAAAAAATGATTGGCCATTCATTAACTGCTGCCATAACTATGCAGGCCTGACAGGAGGAAGTTTACTCCGTAATAAGTAAATAATACCGCCAGAAAACCGATAATGGCAAGCCAGGCAATCCGTTTGCCTTGCCAGCCCCTGGTTAAGCGGGCATGGAGAGTTGCGGCATAGATAAACCAGGTGATCAAAGACCAGGTTTCTTTGGGGTCCCAGCTCCAATAAGTACCCCAGGCCGAGTTGGCCCAGATTGCACCAGTGATAATGCCGGCACTTAACCAGAGAAAGCCGAAAATCATGGTTTTATGGTTGATATCATCAATTATCTTAAGGTCCGGCAGGGTGGCCATCAGGCCATCTTTATCCTTGGCGGCAGCTTTGCAGAGATACATGATCCCCAGGCCACAGGCTACGGCAAAGGCGGCATAGCCGATGAAGCAGGCCACAACATGGGCAATCAGCCAATTACTCTGGAGGGCCGGGATCAGGGGTTTGATTTGATCGTTGATATTGCTGCCGAATGAGGCATAGGCCATACTGAGGAAAGCAAAGGGGATGGCAAAGGTGCCGATCAACCTGTTTTTTATCTTAAGCTCAAGGACCAGATAGAAAATGACAATTGACCATGAGAAAAAGACCAGTGATTCGTACATATTGGTCAGCGGGGCATGACCGATATTCATTTGGTATGATTCATACCAGCGTAGCCCAATGCCAGCGGTTTGAATGATGAATGTAACGAGAGTGGTAATTGTCCCAACCACGCCGACTTTGGGTGTTTTGAAGATAAAGGTGGCCATATATAATGCCGAGGCCAGAAGATAGCCTATGGTGGTCAACCCTAATAATTGTGAACTTGTCATGGTGATATTCCTTTAATGTTCTAAACCTTTTGTTGGTCCTGGTATTTCTGATTTGATTATTTTTCAAAAATTATCAGTTCAGGTTGGCGTCTATTTCTTTAGTAAGTTTGTTAAAATCTTTTTCAAAGGCCAGCTTGTTTTTATTACTGAGGCCGCTTATCAGGACATTGGTTGTGTCTCCGTCCTGTTTGAGGGAAACCCATACTCTCCGGTGGGCCATGAAGAAGGCTACGCAAAGTCCCAGCAACATTAATATACATCCTACATAAACATACCAGACTCCAGGGTCTTTTGTCACCTGTAAGCCGGTATAGAAAAATTCCTTTACCAGGACCTCAAAGCTTGTGTCGGTCTGATTAATGTTGGATGTCTCTCCGTCTTCAAACCAAATTTTTTCTGCTGGTGCAGCATCGCTCTGGAACCATAATTTGTAGCGATACTTGCGGGGTTTATCGCTTGGAGACTGGTTAATTACCCCAAAAGAAATTTTGCCCTCTTCCCATCTGATCTTTTTGCCGGGAGTGGTGAGGAAATGGCCCCATTGTCCGGTCTGGCTGTTTATTATTTTGATGTATAGTTTTTCAGCTGAATTATAACTTGATTGATAAAAGGTATGCCCTTTATAAGTTAACGGGTCATTAACGACAATGGACTTGCTCATGACCTCTTCCCCGTCTTCAAGGATTACCAGGTCTGAGAGAAATTCCCGGGGAGCGCCGGTGGCGTAAAAGGTAATGTCGAAGCGTTTACACAGGACATCAAAGCCAAGGTCAATGCTTTTGCCGGTCCCAAACTCACGGATACTGGACAGACTCTGGGTTTCAGGGATCATCATGCTTCCTTTATACCCATAAAATTTGCCGATCAGGGCGCCGACAAAGATCAGTAAGATGGAAGTATGGACGATATAGACCCCAAGCCTGGTCCAAGGACCCTTCTGAGCAAAAAACAGGGTGGATTCGTCATCTTTTTTTTCTGATGTTTTCCAGCCACAATTATTAATTGCCGATTTAACCTTGCCACTGATTTCGGAAATCGGATATTGCACGGTGAAAGATTTCCTGATACGCATTTTGGCAAGGCGTTCAGGACTTGTCTCAAGATTATCCTGTTTAATTATCTGCCAGACATTGGGCAGCCTTTCAAGGGTGCAGACAATCAGGTTCAGGCAGAGAATAACCAGTAATGATACAAACCACCAGGAGCCGTACATGTCCGGGAAATCCAGGACCTGAAAGAGTTTGGCAGTGTTTTCTCCGTAAAGTTCTACATAGTCCCCCATTGGTTTCTTCTGGGGGATAATAGTGCCTATAATGGAGGAGGTGGCAAGGCAGAATAAAACCACTAGGGCCAACTTCACCGAGGCGAAAAAAGAGATAAAGCTGTTTTTGTCTTTACTCATGATAATCCTTATGTGAGCATGTGTTAAATAGAGAGAATTAAAAAACAATTTGATACCATGAAGGTTTGCTTAGTGTCAAATTATTAATCCAGGCCGATAATGCTGCTGTTTCCGTCTTATTAACGACTTGTATTGTCGGTAAAAGTTCAGCATTTTTTCCATGAAGATTAAAGCGCCAGTGATTAGAGAAAAAACTTGTCATCAAACCCGGTAAAGGTTATATATCTTTGTTCTTATCGATTGTTTTCTTCTCCGGAAGAATGAAGACTTGTTTAATATTATGTTATTTAAAGGTGTCCTGGATTTGGATTCGGGAGCCTAATTTATTTTAAGGAGTGTAGAGGAATGGCTAAGGTTTGTGAAATATGCGGCAAAAAACCGGTAACTGGTAATAATGTAAGCCACGCCCATAATAAATCTCGGCGTCGTTGGCTGCCTAATCTGCAGAGAGTAAGGGTTGCCACCTCTGGCGGAAATGCCCGGCGGATGCGTGTTTGTACTCGTTGTATTCGTTCCGGTGCTGTGGTTAAGCCCGCCGTCAGAGCTGTATAACTATTTTTATTAGCAGCAGCGTCGGCTTTATTCTGTTTGATGCTGCTGCTTTTTTTTTATTTTCTTCCCGCCTCCAAAACCCCACCGATTTTACGTAAATTCCCCAGAATTGATCCCAGGTGCTTTAAGTCTTTTACCTCCACCATGAATTTGACCATGGCCAGGTTATCTTTATTGGTATGAGCTTCAATATTGATGATATTGGCATCATCGGTACTCACCGAGTTACATATTTCCACTAATAAGCCTTTATGGTCCTGGGCGGTTACCTGGACCATGGCTTGATGAACAGCCTGAACCTCGGTTGACCAGTTAACTTCAATTAATCTGGCCGGATCGCTGTTGCGCAGGTTCGGGCAGTCGGTTTTGTGAACCGATACCCCACGTCCCGCGGTTATGAAGCCGATAATGTCATCTCCAGGCATGGGCAGGCAGCATTTGCTGATATTTATCAGCATATTGTCAATGCCATCAATGATTATGGCATCGGCTTTACCCTTGGTGCTGGTTCTCTTCTTTTCCAGGAGGAGGGAAGGGCTTTCTTCTTTTGTTTCTGTTAATTCTGGGGGCAGCAGGATCCGGCTGAGTCGTTCTGTGGTTATTTTGCCGGTCCCAACTTTAGCAAGCAGGTCGTCTAAGGAATTACTGCCGGCTTTTTTCAGGATCTCTTTGAGGTGTCCGGTCTTGATTAATTTCTTAAGGCTGAGTTCGTGCCGACGCAGTTTTTTCTCGGCTATCTCCCGTCCCAGCTCAATACTTTTGTTAAGTTCGTCCTGCCTAAGCCAGTTGCGGATCCGGTTTTTGGCTCTGCTGGTTTTGACCATGGTCAACCAGCCCCGGTTCGGCTGCTGGCTTGCGCTGGTCATTATTTCCACCACATCGCTATTCTGCAGAGGGGTGCGCAGGGGAACCAGGCGACCGTTAACCTTTGTGCCGCAGCATTTATTGCCAACCTCAGTATGGATGGCGTAGGCAAAGTCAAGGGAAGTGCTGCCCAGGGGTAGTTCTTTGATGTCGCCATTAGGGGTGAGAACATAGATGTCTGAGCGACCAAGTTCGTCTTTAACTGTCTGCAGGAACTCACCCGGCTCCTTGATCTCGTGCAGGGACTGAACCAATTGCTTGAGCCATTTAAACAACCGGGCATCCTTATTTGAGATGGCTTTCCCTTCTTTGTAGGCCCAGTGGGCTGCAACCCCCTCTTTGGCGATTTGATCCATTTCTTCGGTCCGAATCTGGATCTCCATGAAATTGCCAAAAGGACCGATTACCGATGTATGCAGACTTTGATACATATTGGATTTAGGGGTGCTGATAAAGTCCTTAAATCGTCCGTCAATGGGTGGCCATAGCTCATGGACAAGTCCCAGGACTTCATAGCATTCCTTTTTTGACTGGACAATGATGCGGAAAGCTACCTTGTCGTAAACCTTTTCCAGGGATATTTTCTGGACAATCAGTTTGCGATAGATAGAATAAAGATGTTTAGGACGGCCCAGGATTTTAAAATCATTAATGTCGTTTTTCCTGAGCAGGCGGGAGAGGATTTTTTTGACCTCTTCAACATAGGTGCTGCGATCCATCAAGGTAGAATCAACCTGATCTTTGATTGATCTATATTCTTCCGGATGGAGATGGGCAAAAGACTTGTCTTCCAGTTCCCTCTTCATCCAGTCAATTCCAAGACGACTGGCAAGTGGTGCATATATGTCCATGGTCTCCCTGGCAAACTTGTGCTGCTGGCCAGAGGGCATTGCCATTATCCGCATATCATGCAATCTGCTGCCGAGGATGAGAAGAAGAATGCGGATATCGGATGACATTGCCAGAAACATCTTGCGAATATTTTCAGCCTGGGTGGTTAGATTGGTCATGGGCCTGATGGCCGTAATCTTACTGGCCCCCATGACAATATTGGCTATGTTTTCATTGAATTTGGTAGCAAGATTTTTGTCAACCTTATCATTCTCCATTGTGGAAATTCCAGCAAGAATGGAAGCCTGGAGAGTCTCAAGGTCAAGGTGCATGTTGCATAGAATCAGGGCAACATCCATATGGTGGGCAAACACCTTCTCCTTGGCCGAGTAGGTTTTGTCCTGATATTTGTTGGCCGCATATTCACAGGTTGACCCCAGGGTTTTTATTTCCTCGGACTCAAGATGCTGGCCGGCCTTGGCCAGCAAATGGTCAATTGCTGCCAGGGTTTCTTTATGTAAAGCATGGACACTCATAAGATTAAATGGTGATTATCCCATCATTTCCTCTATTGTTTTCTGTAAGCTGGCCATAGCATCAGCAAGGGGCAGGGTGGTTGTTTCCCCATTGGACCGCTGACGGATCTCAACACTGCCGTCTTTCGTGAACCCCTTACCCACAGTAAGTCTTAAAGGAATACCGATAAGGTCAGCATCCTTAAATTTCACCCCGGGCCTTTCGTCCCGGTCATCAAGGATGACTTCAATCCCCTGCTTTTGGCAGCTATGGTAAAGATCCTCAGCTGCCTGGCTGATCACCTGGTCTTTGATTCCGAGGTTGAGAATTATCACCTGAAATGGAGCAATGGGCATGGGGAAGATCATCCCGTCTTCGTCATGATTTTGCTCAATGGCCGCGGCAACGGTTCTGCTCACCCCGATTCCATAGCAACCCATGATGAAGGGGCATTCCTGGCCCTCATTATCAAGGAAAGTTGCATTAAGGACCTCACTATAGGTGGTGCCAAGTTTAAAAATGTGACCAACCTCAATCCCCCGGGTAAGTTCGAGATTTCCCTGACATCGAGGACAGATATCATTATCCGTAACCTTGCGTAGATCAGCTGTTTCCTTGATCTTGAAATCACGATCAAGGTTGGCGTTGATCAGGTGGTGGTTTTTTTCGTTGGCGCCAATGGCAAAATTATTCAGTTTCCATACCTCCAGATCGGCAACTGTCCTTATCTTTAAGCCAAGAGGCCCGAGATAGCCGGTGGGAACTCCGGTATGATCAAAGACTTCCTTGTCGTCAGCCATACGGATTTCATCGGCCTGGAGCAGGTTCTGTAATTTGACTTCCTGGACTTCATGGTCGCCCCGGACCAGGACTGCAACCGGCTCGCCATCAGCGATATAGACAAGGGTTTTAACAAGTTGCCTTGGTTCAATCTTGAGAAACTCACAGACAGGACCCACCTTTCTTTTGCCCGGTGTTTCAATTTTCTCCAAGTCCATTATCTCTTCCTGGAGAGGTGCCTGCTCAGCAATTCCTTCAGCTTTTTCCATATTAGCAGCATATGAACATTTCCTGCAGGCAACAACGGTATCCTCGCCAGTGTCTGCCAGCACCATGAACTCATGGGAGAAGCTGCCCCCGATACTTCCTGAATCAGCCTCAACTGCCCGGAATTTTAAGCCGCAGCGCTTGAAGATGCGATGGTAGGCCTCGCTCATTTCTTTATAGGTGTTTTCGGCGCTCTTATCAGTTGCATCGAAACTATATCCATCTTTCATGATGAATTCCCGCCCCCGCATCAGGCCGAATCGAGGGCGGATCTCGTCCCGGAATTTGGTCTGGATCTGGTAGAGATTGAGGGGCAGATCCCGGTATGAATGGATATTGTTACGGATAAGGTCGGTGATAACCTC
The DNA here is from genome assembly GCA_964653055.1 of uncultured Desulfobulbia bacterium. Classification (GTDB taxonomy): domain Bacteria; phylum Desulfobacterota; class Desulfobulbia; order Desulfobulbales; family SURF-16; genus CAZZCA01. The sequence continues at coordinate 88,367 of CAZZCA010000003.1, forward strand.
TTCATGGGTTGGCCCCAGGCAGCTTTCACGCTGATGGCGATCAGTGAATCGAAGAAGTTCTGCTCCGTATTTATGCCAGCGACCTGATTCCTGCCATAGATCAGCAGGTTGTACCATGGGCAGCAGTACTTCCTGACCGCCGGAAAGGTTCAATTCTTCCCGGACAATCTGCTCAACCTTGCGGATGGCAGCCAGACCTAATGGCAGATAAGAGTAAATGCCAGAGGCAAGTTTGCGGATATAACCACCACGCATCATTAATTGGTGACTGACAACTTCAGCATCGGCCGGGGTTTCTTTAAGGGTGGGTATGAGCATCTGTGAAAAACGCATATTTATTCCTTACTGATATTTTTTTGGTGGGCCAGCTGGTCGAGTTCCTTAACAAAGACTTCAAACAACTTATCTTCCGGCACCTTTTTGTATAATTTGCCTTTTTTGAAAATAATCCCCACTCCATTGCCGCCGGCAAGGCCGATATCGGCTTCCCGTGCTTCGCCCGGTCCGTTGACAACACAACCCATGACCGCAATCTTGAGGGGAGTTTTGATTGATTGAATATGATTTTCTACTTTTTCCGCAAGCCCAAAAAGGTTGATCTGACAACGACCGCAGGTCGGGCAGGAGATTAATTCAGGTCCTCGCTCTCTGATGCGCAGTGACCTCAGGAGTTCCCAGCCAACTTTGATCTCTTCAACCGGATCACGGGTCAGGGAAATGCGGAAGGTGTCACCAATGCCCTCATAAAGAAGAATGCCCAAGGCCACACTTGATTTGACCGTGCCGGCAATAAGACCACCTGCCTCAGTAACGCCGAGATGAAGAGGGTAATGGCATTGATCTGCCAGCAGACGATAAGCCTCAATGGTGGTAATGGTGTCTGATGATTTGATCGAAACCTTAATCTCATTGAACTCAAGGTCTTCGAGAAGCTTGATGTTTTTCAGGGCACTGGCAACCAGGGCTTCTGGAGTAGGCCCACCAAAACTTGATAAAATGTCTTTTTCCACTGAACCGGAATTAACCCCGATGCGGATAGGAACATGATGAAGAGCAGCTGCTCTGACTACTTTAGCAAGTTTGTCAGGGCTACCGATATTGCCGGGGTTTATTCTAATCCCCTGGGCTCCGTTTTCCATACTGGCAATGGCCAGTCTATGATCAAAGTGAATATCTGCAATTAGGGGAATATCTATCTCTTGCCGGATCTTTTTAATCGCTGCGGCTGCCTCAAGGTCAAGAACAGCAACCCGAATAATCTCACAGCCGGCATCAGACAGGCGCTTTATCTGGGCAATTGTTTCCGGGATGTCTCGGGTATCGGTGTTGGTCATGGACTGGACGCTGATGGGCGAGCCATCACCGATTGCAACCCCGCCGAGGTTAATCTGTCTGGTTTGTTTTCGCTGGATCATTTATCAATATAATTGTTGGGATAATTGGATTTGTCAGCATATTCTTATACTCCTTTTTGCCTCTGGTGTTAAGCAGATTATGATGAGATCTTTGCAAGATGATTGGCTGTTGAATTTAGATTTTTCACCTGCTACTATACCCATCATGAACTTTCTTCTCTCATTGATAGGAGTTGTCCTGATCCTGGAGGCACTTCCTTATGTTGCCTGTCCCGAGGCCATGCAGAAATGGCTGCGACAGTTGACTACCATGGATCCCGGTATATTGCGTGTTCTCGGCCTGTTGGCCATGGGGCTGGGTTTGCTCATCTGTTATCTTACCCAGCGTACCGATCTTATCTGATTTTTTCTTTTTAGAGGTTGTTTTTGGATACTATCTCGCCATTTGATCTTGATTCTTATAATTACCATTTGCCGGAGGAGCTGATTGCCCAGCATCCTGCTACTGGTCGTGATGAGTCCCGGCTTCTGGCGTATCTGCCAGGTACTGGTGACATTAGGCCACTTGCATTTTGTGATATTGTAGATTTTTTCAGCCCCGGGGACCTATTGGTGGTTAATGATACAAAGGTTTTCCCTGCCCGTATCTTCGGCCATAAAGAGACAGGTGGCCGGGTTGAGTTTCTGGTTCTGGAGTTTCCTCAGCGCCAGACTGAAAATCCTGAGAATCCGTCCTTGCCATCTATGGCCCAGACCTGGGTGCTGGCCCGAAGCTCCAGGAGGATGAAGACAGGACAGAAGGTGTTGTTTGCTGATGATTTGCAGGCAGAGGTAGTAGAGGTTAAAGATGGTGGTAAATTACGGGTTGCTTTTTACTTTAAAGGTGATCTCGGTAAATTGTTTGATGACAACGGGCAGATTCCGTTGCCTCCCTATATTAAAAGACCTGCCGGGGAAGAGCCTTTTGATCGCGACAGGTACCAGACAGTCTATGCATCTGCTACCGGTGCAGTGGCCGCTCCGACTGCAGGCCTTCATTTCAGCCAGGAGATGCTTGCCAGAATTAAAGACCTGGGTGTAGAAATTGTTTCCGTAACCCTCCATGTGGGTTATGGAACCTTTGCCCCGGTTCGGGAACAGGATATTCGTAATCATCAGATCCATTCGGAGTATGTTAATGTCAGCGCCAAGACTGCTGATAAGATAAATGAGGTTGTGAAAAGAGGGGGCAGTATTTGGCCGGTGGGGACCACCACAGTGCGCTCATTGGAGTTTGCCGCTGATAGCAGGGGGATGGTGAAGGAGACTGCTGGCTGGTGTGATCTGTATATCTATCCGGGCTACAGGTTTAAATTGGTGGAAAACCTGATTACCAATTTTCACCTGCCGGGCTCATCTCTGCTTTTTCTGGTTAGTGCCCTGATTGGTAAAGAGGAATTAATGTCTTGTTACCAAAGGGCCATAGCGGAAAGGTTTCGTTTTTTCAGTTATGGCGATGCGATGATTATCAGCCAGTCAATTTCTGGCTGATTAATTGGCTGATGATGCGCAGGGGCAGGAAGCTTTCTTCTTGCATTCAGCAGGTTTTGTATCCTTTTTTGTCTTTGTGGGGCTAGTGCTGTAACCGTCGGCGTACCAGCCACCACCTTTAAGTTGAAAGGAGCTGGATGATATTAATTTCCGTAGTTCTCCCTGGCAGTCCGGACAGGTTGTCAGGGGTTCTTCGCTAAGGTTTTGCCGGGCTTCAGTTATATTTTCACATTGCTGACATTCATATTCATAAATAGGCATTGTTTGTCCTTGGGTAATCTTCGTTGTTAATTTTTGTTAAGCAATATTTAATTATGGCAAGGGCGTCTGTCAATGGCTAACCTCAAAAAAACTTATTCTCATCTCATCATTAATTACTTCCACTCAAGAAAAGTATGATCATTGCTGCATTTATCCTAATCGCTGTGTAGTTTTCTTATTGGTATTTGTTTGAAAATATATTAACAATATTTTTTATTATCTAATTTAATTGATGGTTTTTGAAAATCATTGATATCTGCAAACAAATCATAACAGACAGGAGGATTGTGATGGGTTCGTCACTGGTGGAGTTAGCCGCGGAAATTGTCAAATCTCAATGTGTTTCTAAACAGATGTCTTCTGAAGAAATTGCATCTTCTCTGCAAAATACCTTTAATACTCTTCATGCCATGCAGACCAGTGAGAATGCTGGTGCTGCAGTTGAGGGTGATGTTGTCGATGGTTCTGAAAAGAAAGTTGACATTACACCTGCAAGGTCTATTCAGAAGAATAAAATTATCTGCCTTGAATGTGGAGAACCTTTCAAGATGCTTTCACCCAAGCATCTTAAGTCCCATGGTCTTACTGGCCGTGAGTACCGTAAAAAACATGGTTTTTCCCTGCGTCAGCCCCTTTGTGCCCGTTCGTTGTCAGAGGCCAGAAAAAAGGCAGGTAAGGAAAGAGGAGTACCGGATAATCTTCTGAAGTCAATTGCAGCTCGGAAAAAGAAAAATGCTGCCAGGAAAAAGACAGCACGTAAGGCTAAATAAGATTTTTTCATGATCGGTATTTTTGATTCCGGGGTCGGTGGTATGACCGTTGCCCGTGCCATAGAACAGGCTATGCCTGAAAAATCGTTAATTTATTATGGCGACCTGGCTCGAACCCCTTATGGTTCCAAAAGTCCTGAGACTATCAGGAAATATGCCCTGGCCAATGCCTCTTTTCTTGTTGACAGGGGCGCTACATTAATTGTAGTTGCCTGTAATTCTGCTGCCAGTGTTGCAGTGGATGATTTGCGGCTCAAATTCCCCCAGACCTTATTTGAGGTGATCAGCCCGGCCACTGCCAGAGCGGCCCAGATAAGTAAAAGTGGCCGCATTGGAGTTGTTGGTACCAGGGCTACTGTCCGCAGTGATATCTATCGGCAGAAGATCGAGGAGGAAAGGCCCGGTTGTCAGGTATTGTCGGTTGCCTGCCCTTTGCTTGTTCCTCTTGTTGAAGAAGGGTGGCTTCACAAGAGGGAAACAAAGATGATCATCAGACGTTATCTTTCCCCTCTCAAGATGGCTAATATCGACACACTGGTTCTGGGTTGTACCCATTATCCTTTGCTTAAGGATCTTATTCAGTCCCGAATCGGACGGCGGGTAAGGATTATTGACTCCTCAGTTGAGGTTGCTCGCCGCCTGCAGTCTTATTTAGTCGATAATCCTGAGCTGGCAGATTCCCTTCAGAGCAGTGAGCCAAATAGATTTTTTGTTTCTGATGTTACCGATCCGGCCCGGACCACAGCTGCCAGAATTTTCGGCAGGCAGATTGATTTGATCAGTGGTGATAATGGTGTCTCTTAATCGCTTTTTGACAATATGTTTGTTTTTTTTATTGCAATCACCACTTGCCAATGCAGCTGATCTATCAGCTGAGCAGGTGGCAGAGCAATTGCAAAAAACCTATAAGTCTGCCAGTACTTTTTCGGCTGATTTTGTCCAGATCACCACCATGACCGGCCTGAGTCAACAGAAACGTCATGGTGAAGGAACCATGGTGGTAAAGAGACCCCGTCATATCAGGTGGGATTATCACCTACCTTCCAGGCAGGTTTTGATCAGCGATGGTCGTAACCTGTTTTTTTATCTGGCCGCTGAAAAACAGATGATTAAAACCCTGGCGGAGCCATACCTTAAGGAAGACATCTCCTATACATTTTTAACAGGTGCTGGTGATATCCTTGGCGACTTTAAGGTTTCATTGGTAAAAAAAAGCATTGTCTCTGGGCAAAATTATCAGCTCATGCTAGGCCCCAAGGAACTGCACCCCCAGATCCAGTCGGTAAAATTATGGGTTGATCGTAAGAATTTTATGATCAAAAGGCTGCAGATGTTTGATCATCTTGGCACAATTACTGACATTGCCCTATACAATATCAAGGTTAATGAAGCGGTCAATAATGATTTTTTTTCCTTTACCCCTCCACCTGATACAGAGATCATAGAACAATAAAGGTCAGCAGTGCTTAAGATTGCCTTAGTCTCAATGCCATGGTCGGCTTTTAATCGACCTTCTATCCAGCTCGGTGCCCTCAAGTCTTTTGTTGAGCAGGAGACAAGCGCTCAGGTCCGTTGTTATCATCCCTGTCTTGAGACAGCAAAATCCATAGGCACTGACCTTTATCATCATATTTCACTTAATTCCTGGATTAGCGAGGCTCTTTATGGGGCAATTATTTTTCCTGAGCGTCGGGATGAAATAAGGAAATTGGTGGTCAAGGAGCAGAGTAGGGGGAAGATAGTTTTTGATTTTGATCAGGTTGTAGATGATCTTCAGAATCAACTTAATGAATGGCTGGCCGGGGTTGACTGGCAGGGTTTTGACCTGGTGGGCTTTTCTCTCTGCTTCAATCAGATTCTGGCTTCTCTGGCGGCATCAATATTATTGAAAGAGCGATGCAAGAAACTTCCAATTGTCTTTGGTGGCTCATCTTGTTTCCCTGAAATGGCTGAGGGGCTTTTCCGTCATTTCCCCATCGATTATATGATTGTAGGGGAGGGGGAAGAAGCCCTGGTCAGCCTGGTGGCTCATCTTGCTGGCGATGGCATCCTTAACAATAGAGTGTTGGCAGCATCTGACGGTAGTTCCATGGCAGAAGACCTGTGCCAGATTAATATGGCGGAGTTGCCAATTCCTGATTACAGAGATTACTTCAAAGAGGTCTCAAGGGTGTTCTCAGGGCAGACTTTTATCCCCAGTATTCCCCTTGAGTTTTCCCGGGGTTGCTGGTGGGGAAAATGTGTCTTTTGTAACCTTAATCTCCAGTGGCAGGGGTATCGTCACAAGTCTGTGCGACGGATGATTGAGGAAGTAGAAAGCCTCAGCCAAACCCATGAGAGCCTTGATTTCTTCTTTACGGATAATGTCTTACCGTATAAGGATGGGCGTGAATTTTTCAATAAAGTTCCCAAACAATCTTATTCATTTTTTGCCGAGATAAGGGCCAATCAGGGTGGTGATTATCTGGCTGATTGCAGCAGAGGAGGTCTTGATATTGTTCAGGCTGGAATCGAGGCCTTCAGTAATAGTTTATTGCAGAAACTTGATAAGGGTACTTCTGTTATTGATAATGTCGCAATAATGCGGGATGGGGTGGCATGCGGTGTTTTGGTGGAAGGTAACCTTATCATTGATTTTCCTGGCAGTACTGCAGGAGAAGTGGCGGAGACCCTTGATTGCCTGGAATATGTATGGCCATATAATCCACTATCAACGGCCTCTTTTTTTCTGGGCCATGGCAGTCCCATGGCTGAAGCTCCCAGAGATTATTCAATTCTGACCGCCACTCATCATATTAATAATAAAAAGATTTTTCCTGAAAAAATTATCAAGGACCTGCCCATGATGATTAAGGGCTATCGTGGCGATCAGGGCAGGCAGCGACGTTTATGGTCTCCGGTGGCTGCCAAGGTACGGCAGTGGCAGAGCTTTCACAAGAACCGGGGCAGGGGAGAGCGGTCTTTGCTCAGTTGGCGTGATGGAGGTAATTTCCTGATTATCCGGCAGCAACTTGCTGATGGCAGGGTCCTGCATCATCGTATTCGTGGATTATCTCGAAGAATATATCTATTTTGCCAACAGGTTAAGACAATGGCTGAGCTGGAACAGCAGTTCAATGGTCTGGATAAGGGGAAATTGTTGGCCTTTATTGATTCTCTTGCCGACAAACGATTAATGTTTCGCCAAGAAGACAGGGTGCTGGCTTTAGCGGTTTGTGACAAACAATAAATGGCTGTTTGATTTATGGGCTCGATCCGGATTTCCAGTTTTAAATTCAGGCCAGATAAGTTATAAGATGCTTCCTGAAAAAATCCTTTACCGGGTGGATACTTGGAGTAATGGCGGATATGAAATTATCGGCAGATCAGAGTTTATTGGTAGTGGGTGGTTGTCGCAGTGGCAAGAGCAGCTTTGCTCAGCAGGTTGCGGATAATGGTTTTATTGCTAAAACCTATCTGGCAACCATGCGCCGTAGTAGTGATCTGGAATTGAAATCCAGAATAGATTTCCATCAACAGGATCGGGGCAATGATTGGCAAACCATTGAAGAGCCCCTGGACCTTGATTCTGTCATCAGCTCTTTTAAGGTCGAAGACGGGGTGCTGTTAATTGATTGTCTTACCATGTGGCTTACTAATCTCCTGCTTGATGGCCGCCTGGATAGCGAAATAGAGCAGAAGATGGATGAACTGGTTGTTGCCATTGGAAACTGCCAGGGCGCCTTGATTCTTGTTGCCAATGAGGTTGGGATGGGTGTTGTGCCTACGGATTCTCTGGCCAGACGGTTTCGTGACCTGGCCGGCTTACTGAATCAGAGGGTGGCTGCCTGTTGTCATCAGGTTGTTCTGGTGGCTGCTGGTTTGCCTTTAATCCTGAAATAATTTTCAAGAGAGAAATTTAGAGGCCTATATGTCAATTCATGGCGGCAATATTGTCGCAACAGCAAGAGAGCTCGGTTGTTCAGTAAATGATCTTGTTGACATGAGCAGCAACCTGACCCCGCTGGGTACTGCCCCTGGTGTACAGGAAGCCCTGGTTGCAACATTTGAGCAAATTGCCTATTTGCCGGAAACTGCAAGTTCAACCCTGGTTGATTCTTTTGCCCGTCGTTATGGCCTGCAGCCTGCCATGGTTCTTGCTGGCAACGGTACCACTGAGTTTATTTTTGCCCTGCCTCGCCTGTTTAATCATTGTCGGGGCTTGATTGTTACTCCCACCTATTCAGATTATCGCTTGGCGTGTCAATGGGCTGGTCTTAATGCTCTTGATCTGCCCCTTGACCCGGCCCATGGTTTTGCCTTTGATTTTGACAAACTTAAAGAAAATATTCAGGCAGATGATTTTGTTTTTATCTGTAATCCCAATAATCCCACTGGTGGCATGATTTCATCAGAAGAACTTTATAATTTTATTAAGGATCATCCTGATACTTTTTTTCTGGTTGATGAGTCATATCTGCCTTTTGTCCCGGAAAAATCAATCCTTGATTTTCCTGTTCTCGACAACCTCTTTTTACTCAGTTCTTTTTCCAAGATTTACGGTATTCCTGGTCTTCGTCTTGGTTTTCTGGTTTCCTCCGAGAAGAACATAAAGTTGCTGCAGGGTCAGAGTAAACCATGGGGTGTTAATCGTCCAGCTCAGATCGCCGGAGAGTATTTAATCGATCATGCCGATGATTATGTTGCAGAAGTTCGTGATTTTGTCGCGCGGGAGCGGCCGGGTTTTACTACAAGACTTGCCAGTTTGCCAGGAATAGAAGTTGTGCCCGGGGTGGCAAATTTTATTCTATGTCATCTCCAGGGTAATTTTAATGCCGAAGATCTTCGTCTGAAAATGCTTGCTCAAAGAATAATGATCCGCAATTGCGCTTCTTTTGCCGGTCTTGATAATAGATATTTTCGTCTTTCTCTGAAAGACAGATCTACTAACGATTATTGCCTCCGAGAGTTAACTGCGGTGCTGGAAGATAAATCATGCGAATAGCAATTATTTCTGATACCCATGACCAGATAGCCAATTTGCGTTCGGCGGTCACCTATTGTAATTCTTATAATGTCCAGATGTTGATTCATTGCGGAGATTTGATTTCTCCCTTTATGCTGGACGAGTTAGCCAAATTCGGCGGGGCTGTTCATCTTATCTATGGCAATAATGTGGGTGATCAGCACCTTATTTCAAGTCGTTGTGGAATTGTTTTTTCGTCAATCAGTCACCATGGTGTTCTGGGCGCGGTTGAGGCTGCCGGCATCAGAATAGCTTTTCATCATTATCCGGTTATGGCCAGGGGAATAGCAGCCCAGGGTAGTTTCGAGGTGGTATGCTGTGGCCATAATCATCGTTATCAGGTGGAGAAGATTGGCGACACTTTATTGATTAATCCAGGACAATTACTGGGGATGGACGAACAGGCGGTTTTTGCTGTCCTGGAAACTGCTACATTGGATGTTGAAAAAGTTGAAATTGGGGAACCTCTATTGCTTGATCATGATTCTGAACAGGGAGACATATAGATGACGGAAGAGAGTTTTGCCAGTTTGATGGCTGAAGATTTTACTGATCACCAGCATTTGGAGCCAGGGGCGAAGATTGAGGCTCAGATTGTTCGCATTGCCAAAGAATGGGTTTTTCTTGATCTTGGCGGCAAGAGCGAAGGTGTTCTGTCCATTGGTGAATTACAGGGCAAGGATGGTGAGCTTGATGTTCAGGAAGGAGACAGACTTGAGGTGTATTTCCTGGGGATTGAACGAAATGAAAAAGTCTTCACCAGGAAAATAAGTGGGGCTGCTTCCATTGCCCTTTTAGAAGAGGCATGGCGAGGCCAGGTTCCGGTAGAGGGAACCGTGGACAAAGAGGTGAAGGGTGGCTTTGAAGTGAAGATAGCGGGAAATGTCAGGGGGTTCTGCCCATATTCCCAGGCTTCACTTCGGCGGATGGATGATGCTTCTGTCCTCATTGGCGAGGTCATTGAGTTTAAAATTATTGAATATCGGGAGAATGGACGGACGATTATTCTTTCCCGCCGCAAAATCCTTGAAGAGGAACGCGAGGTTCTTCGCCAGGAACTTCAGGAAACCCTTGAAATTGGCCAGACAGTGACTGGTACAATTACCTCGGTTCGTGATTTTGGTGCATTTGTTGATATCGGTGGGCTTGAAGGATTGATCCCGGTTTCAGAGATCAGCTGGGAACATGTTTCTGATCTGCATTCGTTACTTGAGCCTGGTCAGGAGGTTTCAGTGTCGGTGATGAAGCTTGACTGGAATAATGACCGTTTCAGCTTCAGCCTGCGGGCCACCATGCCGGACCCGTGGACCACATGCGCTTTTGCAGAAGGTACGACTATTTCCGGGCGGGTGGTTCGTCTTACCCCCTTTGGTGCTTTTGTTAATCTTGCCCCGGGGATTGACGGCCTTGTTCATATCTCTAATCTGGGTGCTGGTCGCAGGATTAACCATCCCCGGGAAGTTGTGAAGGATGGCGAGGAGCTGGAAGTTCGACTTGATTCAATTGATCTGGAAAATAAGCGGATCTCACTTTCCCTGGTCAAGGCTGACAGCCCGGAGGAGGGTGGCAAGCAATCTGTTAAGGATGATGGCCAGCAGGAGGGCCGAGATTTCCAGACATATAAGAAAAAAGCTGCTGGTTCAGATTCGCCAATGGGAACACTGGGCGATTTGCTGAAAGCAAAGATGAAGTAAAATCATCTACAATATGGCGCAATGAGGATTAAAACATTCAACGGTTTCTTTCTATTTAAAATAGCGCTGGCGTCTGACCTCAAATAATGTAACAGCCGTGGCCACCGAAGCGTTTAATGAATCCAGGTCGGTGGCCATGGGGATTGTAACCCTGAAGTCGCATTGTTTTTCGATAAGGGGCCGTATTCCCTTTTCTTCATTGCCGATTACCAGGCAGAGCCCTGATTGGCTGAAATCAGTGTTGTAAATTGATTCGGCATTATCCTTAAAAGTCCCGTAAACCCATATGTTTGCCTCTTGAATTTTGGTAAGCATTCTTGCCAGGTTGGTGGTCTGGCAGATTTTCAACTTGGTAAGGGCCCCGGCGGAAATCTTTGCCACGGTCCCGGAAAGAGAGGCTGATCGGTCTTTGGGTAGAATAATACCGTTAACCCCGCCAGCAGCGGCTGACCGAAGAATGGCACCAAGGTTATGGGGGTCCTGGATGGAGTCCAGTGCCAGGAGCAGGGGGTGCTCAATACTGTTGAGCTCCTGGAGGAAATCCCGGTCATTTATCAGGGGGAAAGATGTTAATTGGGCGATAACACCTTGATGGTTTATGTCCTGCAGGTTGATCCGGTCGGTTTTTTTTAACTGAATACCTTTCTGGTCAGCCAGACCGATTATCTTCTCTATCTTGTCACCACCTCGTCCTTGCTGAACAGTTATTGCCTGAATAAGATGTGGACAGCTGCTGATGAATTCAAGGACAGGGTGAATTCCCCAGATCATTTTTTCATTGGTATTAGTCATAATCAGGCCGATTTGTCAGATATGGATGGCAGTTGACATTTAGTGCCGTTTAGGTGGCGGCGACGGCGACATCGTTCCGCTATAATGATGGATTTCAGGCTTTCCACAGCTTCAGTCAGCCTGTCATTGACGATGAGGTAATCATAGGCGGCTTCATCGGCAATTTCCAGCCGAGCATTTGCCAGCCGGGTCTTGATGATATCATTTGAATCGGTATTGCGCCCTGTTAATCTCTTTTCCTGTTCCTCCCAGGATGGGGGAATAATGAATATGGTACATTTATCATTATTTTTTTCCCGGACCTGTCTTGCCCCCTGGACATCAATGTCGAGGAAAACGTCCATTCCCTCAGTTAATTGGCGGTTAATCCCGGACAGGCTGGTGCCATAATAATTGCCATGAACCTCGGCCCATTCGAGAAAATCGCCTTTCTTTTCAAGGTTAATGAATTCTTCTTTGCTAACGAAATAATAATCAACCCCATTTTGTTCGCCAGTCCGCGGCGCTCTGGTGGTGTGGGAGATGGAAAATGCCAGATTAGGCATTTGGTTCATTAATTCTTTAAGAATAGTAGTTTTGCCGGTGCCGGAAGGGGCTGAGATGACGAAAATGATTCCACTCATTCCTTAACCTCACTTAAGCGTTCTTCCATGCTGGGGTTGAACCGCTGGGTCAGGGTTTCCGGTTGAACTGCCGACAAAATGAGATGATTACTGTCAAGAATAATGATAGACCTGGTTTTACGGCCCTCGGTAACGTCGATTAATTTCCTGCTGGACCGAGCCTCATCTTTTAATTTTTTAATAGGTGATGATTTGGGGTTAGCTATTGCCAGAACCCGAGAACTGACCACGGCATTACCGAAGCCGATATTTATCATTCGTTGATCCATACCTTAATCCTAATAGCAAAGAGTTCGTTTATTCCAGGTTCTGCACCTGTTCACGCATTTTTTCAACCTCGTTCTTCAGCTCGACTGTGTGGTGTGCTGCATCAGCATTGTTGATTTTAGAGGCAATGGTGTTTATCTCCCGGAAAAATTCCTGGAGAAGAAAATCAAGGCGTCGGCCAATTGGTTCCTCCTGGTTGAGGTAATGTCTGAATTGGTCAATATGGCTCGCAAGCCTTACCAGTTCTTCGGTAATGTCTGTTTTGTCAGCAAGAATAGCGGCTTCCTGGGCCAGACGAGCTTGGTCAACGGAATCGCTTAAAAGACGACTTAAGCGCTGGTTTAAAGATTTTTCTCTTTCTGCCAGATAGAGGGGAGCATCTTTCTCAATTCGTCCCAGGGTTTGTTCAACCAGGTCAATACGGAGCAGAAGGTCTTTCTTGAGGTGGTTTCCTTCCCTTTGCCGCATCTGTTGACATGATTCCAGGGCTTGGCTCAAGGCCTGGCTCAGGACGGGCCAGATTGCATCAAGTTCTTCCTGTTGCTCGTTTGTTTCCATGACTCCGGGAAAGGAGGCAATCATGGGAAGCTGGTCCTGACTGGCTGGTAGATCTAAATTGTTTGCGAGTTCCCTGAGGCAGTCATGATATTTACTGGCAAGATCATGATTGACAGTAAGAAGATGTTGTTCTGACCCCTGGTTCACCGATGATATCTGGATCTCAATAGAACCGCGTTTATAATAAAGTGATGCTTCTTTTTTGATTTTTTCAGTCAAGCCATTGAATTTGCGTGTCATTTTGATCCGGACATCGCAATGTCGATGGTTGACTGAGCGGATCTCAACCGCCATGGTAAGATTTTCATTTTCAGCTGTACCACGACCGTAGGCGGTCATGCTTAAGGGATTGGTCATAATTATTACCATTGGTAAGCAGCTATTTTAGCTGCAATTTCATCTTGATTGGCAGCTAAAGATAACCGGCAAAATCACTGTTGGCAATCTTTCATCCTGTCTTGGGTAAGGGATTTTGACGGCTATTGCGCAAAGGCTTAAGTGGGGGGAGGCAATTTGGCCTGGGGCTGATCAGGTTGATCATGGTCTGGGTCGCTGGATAGAGATTTTTTACCCCTGGTTCCTACTATGTCAGTTAAATTTATTATAATTTTACTGAGCTGCTCGGCCTGGGTCGATAAAATATGGGCAACAGATGCCGAACCTTCGGCAACTTCACTGTTTTGCATAACCGCCTTTTCCATTTCAGCAACAGCCATATTAACCTGATTGATTGCCTGGGCCTGTTCCTTGGAAGCAGTGGCTGTTTCATCGGTTAAGGTTGCAGCCTTTAACGAACTTTCCTGGATATTGTTGAGGATCTGTTCGACTTTGCCGGCAACACTGATCATCTGATCTACATTATTACAAGACTTCTCTATCAATTATCTGGTGGTACTGGCCGCTTCCGCACTGCGTCCTGCCAGGTTTCTTACCTCTTCGGCAACCACGGCAAAGCCGGCTCCGGCCTCGCCAGCACGGGCTGCTTCAACTGCAGCATTTAAGGCAAGCAGGTTGGTTTGAAATGTTATATCATCAATGTTTTTGATAATATTTGATGTCTCTTTAGATGATTGTTCTATCATGTCAATTGATTTAATCATATTCTCCATGGAAGCAACACCGTTATCAACGGAGCTAACCGTCTCCTGCATCAGATTGTCGGTCTGGTGCGAACGTTCAGCGTTCTGACTGGCAGATGAGCTGATCTCTTCCATGGCTGCGGCCGTTTCTTCTGAATTGCCGGAAAATACTCCTGATCTCTTCCCAAAAGTAACGTTTGGCTCCGGCCTTCTTCCACGCCTCCTTGAAGAGCCAGCAACCCATCTGGCAGGCCTGATCAATTAGAAAGGCCAGCATCATCAAGATGGTGAAAACCGCGCTGAGATGCTTTTTACCAAGGCCATAGTTATGGCCAATGTTGTAGCCCTGATTCTTCAGGGTGTTGAAGGTCTCTTTTTCGATGCGCCACCGAGAGAGACCAGCACGCATAATATCCATGGCGTTGTCTTGGGTGATCTCCAGGTCCGTAACCCAGCTGAACCTGTTGATAACTTCACCATCCTGGTTAACCTGCCAGTACTCCAGGAAATTAACCAGGAGATCATTGTTGGCCTCATTAAGTGGCACCTGGTTAAGGAAGCGGAAACAGTGAAGGGTATCGCTATTCTCTTTATCCTTGATAGTGAACTCGGTTACGTCACCCCTGGTTATTGCCTGGTCAACATAGTCAAACATGTACTCATGATCGCCTTGCTTAGCTCCAAGGATAAAGCGGATATCATACTCTTGCAGGTCACGGATATGGGGGCCATTACTGCTTAGGCCATCCTCTAGGGCAATGACCTTGAGGTGCGGATGTTCACGACGAAACGCCTCCCAGAAGCGGCGAGAGGCATTACGTTCGCAATCGTTTTTATTACTGCCGTCTTGCCTGGTAATCATTTCAGGAAAGACTGGCACAACCTCTTTGTGTTCTGGATGGACAAAGGCTGCTGCATACATCTGCTTGTAATACTTAGTCTCGCCTCTACGGGTTACCTTGCGCATGCAATAGTCGGAAGAGACCTTTGATGATGAATAGAAACCGCTGCCATCACCGCTGAGCAAGTAATAACCGTTAAGGAAGGTCATGGACTCAAGATTTTTGCCTCGCTGCAGGCGCCGGAAGATACTGCGATAGACCGGTCGCAAGACGGCAGGGTCAAGCTCATCAAGAATTGCCCTCATTTGGCTGTCACAGGGAATCTGGCCAATATTGTAAATAGTGTGTAAATTTTCGGGTTCTTCCTGGCGCCTCTTGTCAAAGGCCAGTAGGGATTGATCTTTGAGGTGTAACATTGCCAATGCAGACGTCAGGACATCTGTTGTTGTTTGCTTGGCAAGTTGACAGCGATAGTGTGATGAGTTTTGCGGCGTTTCATAATGATCTCTTATGTAAGTGGTTGATATCACATAGAAAACAGGCCGCACTTGTTGGTTGTCATGTCAAGCTGTTTATTGCATTTTTTTTAAATAATTTCAGTTTGTTGCGTTAATAAAAATCTAGCGCATAGTTTACGAAAGCATTTTTATTTTATTTAATATTTTCAAGTAGTTATCCGTGTAGCAGGCATCTTGACTTTATCAACTTCGAGGGCAAAGGAAAAACTTGAAGTGAAAAAGATCAGCAAAATAATAAGATATAATGTTTTTGAAATTTGCGTTTTCATGATTCCCTCCCTATAGTTTTAATTATTGTCTTTGAATTCTTGCCAATGATCTTAAGAAAATTAATAATTGCAAAAAAAAGATGATTATTCATATCAGCTTACATTTCTTGTAATTTGCAAAGAGAAAATTATTTAACAACACCGCATGTTTAAGCCAATACTTAAATATGAATACCCATTCATTCTTTGTTGCAAAAATTAAAGGCAATGGTTATTTATCTATTACTTAAATAGTCATGTCTGTCAGAGCTGGCATTTGCCAGTTAAATATTAATTTTTTGGGGAGGTTTCAATGCGGAAAAAAATCTTACGCAATTTCATTCCTCTGATGGTCTGTGCATCTTTTTTGGTCACAGGTTGTCAGCAGACTGGAACAACGGCGGCAACTGATCAGGCGGTTAAGGCTGCTCCGGTTGCTAAAAAGGCAAAAAATGTCTACAAGGGCAAAGTTCTTGGTAAGTCCAATAAGGCCAAGTCCATTTCCATTGAAGTTGGTAAGGGTAAAGATGCCAAGACCATTATGGTCAAGTTCAATGACGAGACCAAGGGTGTTGAACATGCCGTCAAGGGCCACGCTGCCATTATTAATTTCAAGGTAGTTGGTCATGACAAGATTGCCACAGTTGTTAAACCTAAACTTGCTAAACTTCCTAAAGGTGTAACTGAGATTCAGCCGGATGATGTTGCCTCTCTTGTTGATCAGGGAAAAGATTATTTCCTGGTTGACTCGCGTCCGGCCAAACGTTTTCACGGCGGTTCAGTACCTACAGCTCACGCGATTCCTGTTGCCAAGCTCAAGAAGGAAGGACTTGGTGTTTTGCCCAAAGATAAAAATACGGAGCTAATCTTCTTCTGCGGAGGGCCTACCTGAGGCATGAGTACTAAGTCCGCAGGTCTTGCGGCTAAACTCGGTTATACTAATATTAAGGTAATGCTCAAGGGTGTTCCCGGCTGGAAAAAATCCGGCCGCGCTGTTATTGCCAGTGATAAATTTGTCAAAACCGGCAATATAGTACTTGTTGATATTCGTCCTGAGGCTGATTATGCCAAGGGTCATATCCCCCGGGCCCATAATCTGAGCGCTGGTGATTTTGAGGATGAGCTGCCTTCAAGTAAGGGTGCTCCCATTGTTATTTATGGTAACGGTGCTGCTGCTGCCTATAAAACAGCGATAAAGCTCGGCTATAAAAAGTCAGCCCTTTATCCGGCTGGTCTTGCTGGCTGGACTGCTGCCGGCAACTCTGTTGCAAGCGGTGCTACTCCGGAAGAAATCACCTGGAAGCGTAAGCTTGGTAAAGGCGAGGTAAGTTCAGCTGATTTCATGAAGGCTGCTGCTGGTGATGGTTCTTCTGCTATTATCCTTGATGTCAGGACTGCTGATGAGGTAGATGATGGCATGTTTAATAATGCGGTCAGTATCCCTCTTGACGAGCTTGGGGCAAAAAGCAGCACCCTGCCCAAAGACAAATCAGTTCTTGTTCACTGTACCACTGGTGCCAGGGCAGAAATGGCATTCCAGGAATTGAAGAAACAGGGGTTTAAGGTTAAATTCCTTGTCGGAAATGTCGAGTGTGAAGATGGTGAATGTGAGATAGCTGAAGATTAATTAATCAACTATCTTTGATGAAAAGGAGAGGGTGGCATTTGATGTCATCTTCTCCTTTTTTTGTTAAAGGTTCTTTTTGATTTAATTATCAGGTAATTTGCAGGCATATAAAATGAAGAAAATTGAGCTAAATCCTGTCCCTGAACCAGTTAATTTTGAATTGATCCGGGATCTTGCTGATAAAGCCGTAAAAAACCTTGCTCATGAGATTCCCATGCTTCTGTCCTGGAATGACCGGCATCGTGATATCCACTCACCTGCAAGTGTTCTTTGTGAGATTCAAGGTATGGCTGGCTGGGAGGCATATGCCATTAACAGGGGGGCACGGTATCGAGTCAGTGTTAATGATGGCGCCTATGTTTTTTTATATGCCTGAAATTAAGGATGCTGATAACAGGATCACTTACATAGCTTGACCACTTTGGCGGTGGATGGTAAGAGGGCAGGCAGAATTTGCTGTTTTAGATTTATTCAACCAAGAAGAGAAAAATGACAGAAGAAAAACAATTTCCGGAAGGAATGGTTCCTTTAGGTAAATCGCGTTTTAAGTTTAAATGCCATGCCAAACTTTCCTGCTTCATGACTTGTTGTCGAAATGTCGACATGCTTCTTTACCCATATGATCTGATCAGGTTGAAAAATAAGCTTAATATCCGTTCAGATGAATTATTGGAAAAACATGTGAAAGTGATTCAGGGTGACAATCCTTTCTTCCCGACCCTGATGATGAAGATGACAACTGACAATGCCTGTCCTTTTCTGGGTGATGAGGGTTGTACGGTTTATGAAGACCGACCGGCGGTATGTCGGATGTATCCCTTGGAAAGAGCGGTTGATCGAACCAGTGAAAAGGGAAGGGCGGATGAGTTTTATTTTTTGACTGATCATGATTATTGCAAAGGGCACGGTGAGCCCCGGGAATGGTCGGTTAAGGAATGGCTCCGTGATCAGCAATTGCTTTTTTATAATGCCCATGCAGACCAATGGGCAGAGATGGATACCATTTTTTCAGGTAATCCCTGGGCCGGTGAGGGGGCCGCTGGACCACGCCAACGCCTTGCCTTCATGGTTTGCTATAATGTTGATTCCTTTCGTGATTATGTCGTTAAGCATGATCTGTTGGCAGATTTCAAGCTGTCATCAGCTCGCCGGCGTTCAATTGAGGGTGATGATGAGGCTTTGCTTAATTTCGGTTATGACTGGCTGAAAATGGTACTTACCGGCGAGCCGGTATTGCGTGCCCGGAAACGGTGACACGCTTTAGGGCTTATTTTTCCTTTCTGCGGAAATTATTTTTCTCTTCTCTTTCATTTTCAGGTGGCATGATGGTATAGGCGATGGCGTTATAACCCATTACCTTATTGACTTTGCTACTAAAGGGCCTTCCAGGGGTGATGGTAATATCTTCACCTGTTTCGATATCGGCTTCTCCCCGTTTAGCAAAATGCAGGGTTAAGGCTACCGGGCATGGTCCATGATGCTGGCGCATGATTTTTTTGAGTGATTCCAGCTTTGGTCGGTTGATCTGGTCTGAATGAAGGAGAATTGTTGTTTTGGCGATATATTTCAAGCTGGCAACGGCCAGGGTTGTGATCTCATTTGCCAGGATCTTGGCACTGTCGTTTTCCCCTTTCTGTAAAACTCCCTGGATGATTAATGGCTCGGCATCGGTGAGCAGATGAGAAGCCTGGGCATAGACAGTGGGGAAGACAATAACCTCAATGCTGCTGTCGGTGTCTTCCAGTTCAATAAAGGCCATGGCATCACCTATTTTGCTTTTCAGCCCCTTAAATGATCTAACCAGCCCTCCTATTCTGACGGGGGCTCCATCACCGATATCGTTTAGATCGATGATGCTGCTGGTGGTTAATTGCCTGATCTCATTGATTGAGTCATCAAGGGGGTGCCCGGTTATATAGAAACCCACGGTTTCTTTTTCCGCAGCAAGAAGATCTTTCTTGTTCCATTCCGGGATGTCGGGAAGGTGGAGAGTTGATGATTTTTCTGCGGTTTTGTTGCTCATCATGGAAAAAAGAGAAAGCTGGCCGCTTTCCCGATCCCTTTGGGCAGCCTGGGCCTGATCCAGGGCCTGGTCTATAATAGCTGTTAACTGAGATCGCTTAAGCTTAAGAGAATCAAAGGCACCGGCCTTGATAAGACTTTCGATGACCCGACGATTTACCTTGCGGGGATCAACCCGGGAACAGAAATCTACCAGAGAAGTATAAGGACCTTCTTTTTTACGAACTTCGATGATGGAATCAAGGGCAGAGCCACCAACATTTTTCACCGCCGCCAGGCCAAAGCGAACCCTTTTGTTGACAACAGTAAAGTCATGGTCACTTTCATTGATGTCCGGTGGCAGCACATCAATATTCTGTTCACCGCATTCATTGATATATCGGACAATTTTGTCGGTATTATTCATGTCGCAGGAAAGAAGAGCGGCCATGAATGCGGCTGGATAATGTGCTTTAAGGTATGCGGTCTGGTAAGCAATCAGGGCGTAGGCAGCACTATGCGATTTATTAAAGCCATAGCCTGCAAATTTGGCCATCAGATCAAATATCTTTGTTGCCTTATCAAGGGGGATTTTCTTTTCTTCTGCCCCCTTCATAAATTTCTCTCTTTCCTTCTCCATCACTTCAGGGATTTTTTTACCCATGGCCCGGCGTAAATTGTCAGCATCTCCCAGGGAATAGCCGGCCAGGACATTGGCAATCTTCATTACCTGTTCCTGGTAAACAATGACACCGTAGGTTTCTTTAAGGATGGGTTCCAGTTGGGGCAAGACATAACGAGCTACTTTGCGTCCGTGTTTTGTTTCGACAAAATCGTCCACCATGCCACTGTCAAGGGGGCCAGGACGATATAGGGCAACCAGAGCGATAAGGTCAGAAAAGACCTCTGGTTTCATTTTTTGAAGCAATTGCCGCATCCCGCTGCTTTCCAGCTGGAAAACCCCAAGAGCATCGCCATTGCATAACATATCGTATGTTTTATGATCGTTTAAAGGGATAGTGCTTATGTCAATGTGGTCTGTCAGCATGTTATTGATTATCTTGAGAGCACGATCAATAACGGTGAGGGTTTTAAGCCCAAGAAAATCGAATTTAATCAGACCGGTCATCTCGGTGTATTTCATGTCATACTGGGTAAGCACTTCGCCCTTGGGCCCCTTGCATACCGGCAGATATTCCACCATTGGTTCTGGCGAGATAACAACCCCGGCAGCATGAATGGAGGTGTGACGCTGGAGGCCTTCAAGAACCATGGCTGTATCCAGCAGATTCCGGACCTGATCATCTCTACGATGGAGATCATTCAGCCGTGGTTCCTGATCAAGGGCCTTGCTGATGGTCATTTTCAGCTCATCCGGAACCAGTTTGGCGATTCGGTCAACTTCCCCGAATGGCATGGCCAAGGCCCGTCCAACATCACGGATAACCCCTTTTGCCTTCATTGAGCCATAGGTTACAATCTGGACAACATTTCTATCGCCACCATATTTTTCATGGACATAATTAATTACCTCCCCACGTCTATCCTGACAGAAATCCACATCAAAATCAGGCATGGACATTCGTTCAACATTGAGAAATCTTTCGAAAATAAGACCATAGGGGATTGGGTCAATATCAGTTATCTGCATTGAATAGGCCACCAGGCTCCCTGCACCGGAACCCCGGCCGGGGCCGACAGGGATACTGTTTTCCTTGGCCCAGGTGATAAAGTCGGCAACAATGAGGAAATAACCAGGGAAACCCATGGTTTTGATGACCTCGATTTCCATCTCAAGTCGATTCTGGTATATTTTTTCCTGCTCAGGGGTAATTTTTTCCTGTTCCCTGATTGCCAGCATCCGATTTTTGAATCCGGCTCTTGCCTCTTTTTCAAATAGGGAATCAAGGGTCTCGCCTTCAGGCACCGGAAAATTGGGGAAATAATTATTAGAGAAATCCAGTTCCAGGTCGCAGCGATCGGCAATTACCCCTGTGTTATGTATAGCTTCCTGGCAATATGAGAAATCTCTACCCATTTCAGCCGGTGATTTGAAATGGAGCTGATCGGTACTGAATTTGAATCGTTTTGGGTCAAGGATGGTTTTGCCGGTCTGGATACAAAGGAGCAGCTCGTGTGCCTCGGCCTCGTGTTGATTCAGGTAGTGGCAATCATTGGTTGCCACTAACGGAATGCCAAGTTCTTGGGATAGATTCTGCAGCTTCTGGTTGGCGGTATTCTGCTCCGGGATACCGTTTTCCTGGATTTCAAAATAAAGGCGATCGTTAAAAATTTCTTTCAGCTCCTGGGCAGCTTCCCTTGCCTTTACTTGATCGTCTGCCTTGGCAAGAAGATAAGGGATCTCACCATGGAGACATGCCGTCATAGCGATCAGGCCTTCATTATGCCGCTCAAGAATCTCTTTGTCGATACGGGGTTTATAGTGAAACCCTTCCAACTGAGCGATTGAGGCTAATTTGAGAAGATTTTTATAACCCTGATAATTCATTGCCAACAGGACAAGGTGAAATGCCGCCTGGCCAGCGCTTTTGGCTTTTTTGTCAAACCTGCTCTCTGGGGCGATATAGAATTCGCAGCCAATTATTGGCTTGATCCCTGCTTTCTTAGCCTTAACATAAAATTCCAGGCAACCGAACATGGCACCATGATCGGTAATAGCCACCGATTTCATCCCGTATTCCTGGCATTTGGCCAGGAGATCATCAATACGGATTGCGCCATCCAATAAGCTGTATTGGGTATGGACGTGGAGATGGGTAAAATTTGAGGCAGTTTTTGGGTTGGTCATGGCAGTTAAATATCTTTAATAAGCTGATTGAAAGTGGCAATTGTTGGTTCAATATCATCCCATTTATGAGGTTCAAATGTGATAAGTGGTTTATTTTCTATTTCTTTAAGGTATTTGAAAAGGCCGGTAAAATCGAAATTACCCTTGCCAATTGCCAGATGGTCATCTCGTTTACCCAGGTTGTCATGGATATGGATCTGGCCAAGCCAGGGGGAGAGGGCGGGAAGCCAGTCCTGCCAATTGTTCCGAGCAAAGGCATTTATGTGGCCGGTATCAAGGCAGAATCGGGCATAGGGAGAGTTCAGGGAAGATAATAATTTGATATGTTGATCAGCTGTTTTTTCATATGTGTTTTCAAAATGTACCGGGGTTGCATGAATTTTCGCAGTTTCTAATAGTAGGCTAAACCCTGCCAGGGTATCCGTGAACCACGAATCGGCCCGATAAGTATGTTTATGTTCCTCGAAGGTAAGGTGGCAGACAATGGCTTGGGGCCTGAATATCTCAATCAGCTTAAAGGCCTTATGAAGCTTATCATAGCTGATCTCTCTTATTTTCTGGTCGGCGGCCCCCAGGGACAGGTCCTGGAAAGGGGCATGGATGGTACAATTAAGGCCGTTCTGCTGTAGCTTGCTGCTTATCTTCTGGTAGTCAGCTGTAGTTCTGCGGTAGAGAACATCGCCCTCAAATCCAATTTCCGGCTGAATTTGTTGCTCAATGAAATAATTGATATTCTCCCGTAAAAGCTCAAACGGCGCATTGGTAAAACAGCTATAGTCCATAATCAGTCTTTATTAATCGTCTGTTAATGGCTTGGCTTCATCAATGATCATAATGGGGATGTCGTCTCTAATTGCATAGACAAGTCGACAATTTGGACAGATTAAACCGTCTTTGTTGTCATTTTCAATAACTTCGCCCTTGCATTTAGGGCAGGCCAGAATATTAAGTAATTCTTTTTTTATCATTTATAACCTCCTGAACATAAATAATATTTAAGCTTCAGCTCCCTGGATATCGTGGAATTTTTTGTAATGCCCATTTTGCCGTAAAAGATCGTTATGGACTCCTTCCTCAACAATTTGTCCCTGGTGGAGGACAAGGATTCGATCAGCGTTTTGAATTGTGGACAAGCGATGGGCAATAACGAATGTTGTTCGGTCTTTCATCAGGTTGGCCAGGGCCTTTTGTACCTGATGTTCTGATTCTGTATCAAGAGCGGATGTGGCTTCGTCAAGGATGAGGATGGGCGCATCTTTCAGCAAAGCACGGGCAATGGAGAGTCGCTGACGTTCCCCCCCGGAAAGGCGGGCCCCTGATTCGCCGATAATGGTATCAAGACCTTGGGGTAAGTCTTTAATAAAATCCCAGGCATAGGCAGATTTGGCAGCATTAATAATTTGAGACTCTGTGCTTTTCGGGGCACCGTAACCAATATTATGACGAATAGAGTCATTAAAAAGAATTGATTGCTGGGTAACAATGCCAATCTGCTGCCGTAAAGAATTGAGGCTGACATTGCGTATATCGACCCCGTCAATGCTAATTGCTCCGGATGCAGGGTCATAAAATCGGGGCAGAAGATTAACAAGTGAGGTTTTGCCGCTTCCGGATGAGCCAACAATGGCCAATAACTGCCCTTGGGGGACCTTGATGTTGATATTATTCAGGACAAGGTCTTCATCGTAGGCAAAGCTGATATTGTTGAATTCTATTTTTTCATTTATTTGAGGGAGCTTTGCCGGAGAGGCAGTTTCCTCGATTTTTTCCTTTTGATCAAGAAAAGTAAAGACCCTGGTGGCAGCGGCAATTCCTTGCTGGATATTAGCATTAATCTTGCTGACATTCTTAATTGGATCATATAGCATTATCAGGGCGGTGAGAAAGGAGAAGAATGTGCCCGGGGTGGAGTCACCCGCAATAACCTGGTGGCCACCATACCAGATAATTAGGGCAATGCCTAAACCGCCAATCAGCTCCATGATTGGATGGTTGATACATTTTATCTGGGTGTCTTTTATAATTGTTTTGAACAGGGATCTTAGGTTGCTTGCGAATTTACTGCTTTCGTGACTTTCCATGCAAAAGGCTTTAACTATTCGGATACCTGATACGACCTCATAGAGATTGCTTGAGATAAATGCGTGTTGTTCCTGGTTTTTTTTGCTTAAACTGCGGTGTTTTTTGCCAAAATAGACGATTGGCAACAAAGAGATGGGCAAGAAAAGAGATGAAAGAAGGGCAAGTTTCCAGTTAAGAAAGAATATTACTCCGAGAAGGCCGATGACCATGAGAAGATCTTTGACTATACCCACCAATGACTGGGTTACTGAGGTTTGGATCAGGAGGATGTCAGAAACAACCCGGGAGATAATTTCACCAGTGGAAAATTTCTGAATGAAAGATAATGATGAGTTCTGAATATGGTCAAATAGGTTCTGGCGCAGATTGAGAACCACGGTTTGGCCGAGATGGGACAGAAGATAATTATAAGAATAATAGAAAATTCCTTTACCGGCAAAGACTGCAATAAGTAATAGTGGCAGAAAATTGAGCATCTCCCGATTATGTTTAAAAAATATATCATCAAGGAGAGGTTTGACCATATAGGCCTGGAGGGAGCTGAGCAGTGAAACTATTACCATGCTGGCCATGGCCGCAAGCATCCGTCCACGATAGGGTTTAATTTCATTATATAGTCGACTGAGAATTTCTTTGTCTTGCATGGAGATATGCCAATTGTCAGGTAAATATGGTAATTATTTGTTTTAATATATGAGAAAATCACCTGATGTTGTCAGGAAATATTTCAATAAAGATTAACAGGCATTAACTGAGAAGACAATAAGGCAATTATGGGTAAAAGATTTTTCAGGTAATTCACCTTTATTATTAATGTCGTCCTAAGTTAAGTACTTAAAAATAATATGATAAAATTAAAAGATAGGCAGGAAGTGGCAAGTGGCCAGGACAGGGTGGTTTATCTTCATCCCGAGAACCCTGCCAAATGTATTAAAATCCCTCGGGTTGTTCCGGAAAAGGGAGAATATAGGGTCAGCAATTTTTGGGAATGGCTGTTTTTGGCGAGTCGATGTTTTGATCGACGATATCTGAATTATAATTTCGTAGATCAGCAGTATTATCGTCATCTTTCTCGAAGAAATGACCCGGCTGTATACCGTCACATCCCCCGTTGCTATGGGTCAGTTGAAACTGATCTGGGGACAGGGCTTGTGTTTGATTATATCCGTAACGAAGGTGGTGGAATTTGCCAATCGTTA
Source organism: uncultured Desulfobulbia bacterium (assembly GCA_964653055.1). Lineage (GTDB taxonomy): Bacteria > Desulfobacterota > Desulfobulbia > Desulfobulbales > SURF-16 > CAZZCA01. The sequence continues at coordinate 113,627 of CAZZCA010000003.1, forward strand.
AAGGAATATACTGACGCCATTGATCGAACTGGTGACAGGCAATTAAAGGATGCTTTAGAAGATTTTATGAAATGGCAATTGCAGCAGGCGGTTTTGTTGCGGGAGATGGCATATATTAACACCCTTGTCCAAAAGCGATTGGATGGCAGCATTAAAATTTACCATATTGATGCTGTTGGTTGTGTCGATTTGGTTCCGTTAGCGATATACGCCAAATGGTTTGCCAGGATCAGGATAAAGAGCAAAATTTTTCGTCTCCGCCAGCGACTCAGGCAGAGAATTAAAGATATTTAATCTGTTTGTTCATTTCCAAGAATGGAATTGTATAAATTGATATGTTGATTGGCACATGTTTTTAAAGTGAATTTGTTTTTAAGATCTGATTTTAATTTGCAAAATTTATTTTTATATTCAGGGTAATTATTGTAAATATCATAAATTTTATTGGCAATATCGTTGTGTGACAATAGAAAATGTTCGGGAAAGAATTCTTTCGCAACACCGACCGGTGTTGATAGAATTAATGGAGAATAGGCAAGGCCTTCCAGGGCGGTGATATTGAAGCCTTCACTGTGAGAGGTAATCAATTGCAGGTGAGAGGTTGAAAGTTGTTCTCCGATGTCAGTACGAAACCCCATCATGGTAACCTTATCTGCCAGGTTCAGGTCGTCTATTAAACCGGCAAGTTCCTTGTCCTGCGGGCCATCCCCGATTATCTTAAGTTTATAGTCAAATTCCAATTTGGCTATTTCCTGCAGAAGAAGATCAAAGCCCTTGATTGGCTCTAGGCGTCCGATACAGGCCATAGTGAATCTTTCTGGCAGATCTCCGGTGATTTCCTGTGGAGAGAAACCGTTATAGATAGTTGTTGTATGCTGGTTGTCAATTGTAGATGCCACATTGCCCGAAACTGCTATTACATTAGGTAATTTTTTAAATATGCGCCCTTTTCTTGGATTATGTTTGGTTCCGATATGGGGTAATTTGAGAAATTTATTTAGCCTATAAAATATCTCAGAGGCCATATCGAAATGACTGTGGACAAGGTCAGGTTTTATTCTTTTGAATAAGCCCCCAATTTCCCATAACAAGAAGGGGTTGCGACGGGTATTCCACCTTTGATACAGGTGCACAGTGATAGCCGGATTTAATCGGTTTAGAAATTTAGCGCCATCAGGGGCAATTAAGTGCAGGTCAATTTCATTTGCCAGGTAATTGGCAAGGTCAATATAAAACTCTCCGCGACCAAGACCAACATCAGCAATAAAGAAGGCTATTTTAGGATTATTTGCCATGGAGTTCTCGGTAGACATCAATTGTTTTATCTGCCATTGTTGGCAGTGTGAAGTTGGGATTTAGGGTTTGTTTTACTCCGAGGAGAGGCTCATGCCATAGTTTGGTAATCTTCTGGGCAACTTCTGCCGGGTTCTGGATGGGAACAATATAGCCATTCAGACCATCTTGGATAAGGCTTTCCAGCCCTTCCATTGCTGTGCAGACTACTGGTCGGTCCATGGCGATGGATTCAATAACAGTCCTTGCTACATTTCCCATGGTTAGTGACAAGTTTGCAGTAATGTCGCTTAGGTTATATATTTCAGGTATTTTGGTCTGACTTCCAGCAAGTATTACCTGCGAGGAATTAAGATCATTTTTAAGCATCTTTTTGATTTTCTTGAAATATTCGCTGTTCTCGTCCCATCCCCCGATAATCAATCCCTTGATATTTGATATTTTAGCCGATGCAAGTGAAATTGCCCTTATAAAGGTTTCATAGTCTTTAAGGTGGGTGATTCTGCCTACGGCCGTTACGATGAATGATTTGTCCAGATTATGTTTTGCTTTGAAATTGCTAATAAATTTATGGTCAAGTGGTGCTGTAAAGCTATTTAGGTCAACCCCGCGGTCGATCACCCGCAATTTGTCTTGATCTACATTATAATTATTGATTGCATAGTCACGAATGATAGAGCTTACACAGATAACGCGATCACCCATGGTCATGATTTTACTGTATCTGTTAACTGAATAAATACCATGCATTGTGGTGACAAATGGTCGGGATGAGTTGTTTGCCCAATAGGAAAGCCAGGCTGGCACACGGCTGCGCGCATGGATTATGTCTGGTTCTAACTGCTTGAATATTTTTCTTAGAGATAAGACACGTTGCGGAATAGTAAAGACATTTTTGCTGCAGACATTGCAGGGAATATGGATGCCTCCTTTCTCTGTGATATCATTAATAAGTTTACCTTCTGCAGCACTTATCACAAAGCTGTCATGACCGTGTTTGATGAATTCCCGATTGAGGTCAACGGTCCCTCTTTCGACTCCCCCCTCATTTAATTCTGGTAATAATTGAATAATTCTCATTTAGTTAATCAAGGCTGTTATTTTTTCTGGCCACCATTTTGTTAATATTATTCGGGCACAACGTTCTGCCTCGTTAAGATTGGTATCATTATTAACAAAATATTTTCCCCTAAGCCAGTCCTGGTAGCGGGTGGCTAATTTGGCATAAATAAGATTTTGTTCACTTAGGTTGAACTTGTCATTCTTGTTTTTTCGTGTCACTGGCAAAATGCCTACCTGGCAACCAGCAGTTATTGCCTCATAAACCATGGAGATGCTGTCACTGGTTACCCAAACGGTTTGGCATTTATTGTATTGCTGCTCCAGCCAGCCATCAGGGGTGTCCTGGTACGAATAGAACTGGCAGTTAGTTGTGTTTTTTGTGTAATCAATTGTCTGGGCAATTATATCTTCAGGTGTTCGGGGGGAGGAAGAAATTGTCCAGTTAGTTGTTTTTTCGCAATTAATGATTGATTTAACCATTGCCGTAATCTCAGAAGAATACCAACGATGCTTAGAACAAATTCCTCCTAAAAGAATAAGTCCTTCATTTTTATTATGTTTGCCGAGATTTGAGGAAAGATTGGGTGGTCCTGTAGTTTTGATAATGTTTGCCTTGTTCTTGACCTTGTCATGATCCGGCACAAGGCATAAATCAAAAAAATTAATCAAAAGAGGGGAAGGGGACATGCAGGTAATGGTTTTAGC
>CAZZCA010000004.1:0-109843 GCA_964653055.1 uncultured Desulfobulbia bacterium
CTAAAACATACTCTTGCCCGCTTATAGCTGCTATTCAGTTTTCAAAGATCTTAGATACTACTGCCCAAAAGCAGAAGTATTTATATTATCTCGAGAGGTGTTAATTGTCAACCATTTTACCATGGTTTTTTTATCTTCATCTGCTCGGGAAAGACGACAAACTAATGGAAATGGTGGGTGCTGTCAACACATCTTTTCAAGCTTTTTTCTCTTTTATTAAGGAGCCATTATTATGTACTTGTTTCCTCGATCTTCCTCCTGCCGACATTTCTGCCAAATAGGCCAAATTTCTACAGACGATTAATGGTTGTGGCCATACAGGCAGCACCAAAACCATTATCAATATTAACCACTGCCATTCCAGGGGCACAAGAGTTCAGCATCCCAAGTAGCGCAGCAAAGCCCCCCAGGCCAGTTCCATAACCTACACTGGTTGGTACCGCAATTACCGGGACATCAACCAACCCTGAGACAACACTTGGCAGAGCCCCTTCCATACCTGCCACCACAATTAATACCGAAGCGTCATAGATGATCTCTTTTGCCCCGAACAAACGATGGATACCAGCCACACCGATGTCATAGGCATGGCGCACCTTGTTCCCCAGGCTACCTGCCGTCACTCTTACCTCTTCTGCCACAGGGATATCAGAAGTACCTGCTGCCAGAATTGCAATATTACCCCGCCGATTATCCGATTCAGACTGGGGCCTGCCAACCAGCATCCTACCCTGTTCATAATACTGAAGTTCAGGCAGCGCAGACAGAACCCCTGTCGCCTTATCGTCTGACACCCTGGTTGCCAGAACCGGACCATCTCCTTCAAGCATCGCGGCCATTATTTTACAGATCTGCTCACCGGTCTTATTTTCACCATAGACCACCTCAGGCATACCGGTGCGCAATTTCCGGTGATTATCAAGGCAGGCAAAACCAAGGCGATCAACATCAAGTTGCTTCAGAGACGTCAATGCCTCTTCCACGCTGCACCCGCCATCTTTTACCTGGCTGAGAACCTCTTTTAATTTTCTTTCATTCATCGACGTACCTGCACAGGACTAAATGATAATTCTTGATTCAAAGGTTATTGCTCTGTAATGTTCGCCATACTTACAAATAAACATCAACAGGATCAACTAATATGAAATCGTCCACCTTCAATCATCGCGAACCACGCAAATGGCTCCAGGCGTCACTGACACTTGCCGATAATCAGGTTGAGCTCGCAACCGCTGCTCTGGCAGAAATAACCGACAGCGGCATCGAACAAGACTCAACCTCAACCAATGATCCGGTAAACACAGAGAGACTAACTGCGTATCTTTCAGTAGATGAGCATCTTGACAACAATAAAGTGAAAATAGACAAACTCATCCACCTTCTTAATCAGCTTCGCCACGACAATGAGCCGGCGCCAAGCCTGACCTGGTCTGAACTTACTGAAGAGGACTGGGGCAAAAACTGGAAAGAACACTTCAAACCCCTCACCGTCTGCCCAGGTATCACCATAATCCCTTCCTGGGAGAATTACCAAGGACAAAAAAACGAAATTATCATCAAAATTGACCCAGGGATGGCCTTTGGCACCGGCCATCATGCCAGCACCAAATTGGCACTGACCCTTATTGCCCGATCTTTTAAGGATATTAACCCAAAGCGGGTCCTTGATGTGGGAACCGGTACTGGAATTCTTGGCATCGGCTGCGCCCTCATGGGGGCTGATGAGATCATCGGCATTGACAATGACCCTGACGCCATTGCCATAGCCCGTGACAATCTGGCAATGAATAACACCAGAGCCATGACAATCTCCCAGGCCACCCTTGCCCAGCTATCCGGGCCGTTTGACCTGATTGCGGCCAATATCACCCAGGAAGTAATCCTTGAAATGGCAAGCCAGCTGGTCCCACTGCTGGCAAAAAAAGGCCACCTGATCCTTGCCGGCATCCTCCAGGGCCACCAGGCCAGCAAGGTCAAACAGGCATTCCAGGACCTTGGCCTTGAGCTACTTGAAGAAGAAATTGAGGGAGAATGGCAGGCCCTGCTCTATACCCATAAAATCAAAAATTACTTATAAAAAATGCATCGATTTTTCATTGAGCCAGAACAAACGACAACCAGGCCGGTGGTTCTCGAACAAACCGAAGCCCATCACCTGCGTAGCGTTCTCCGCCTGAACAAAGGTGACAAGGTAGAGCTATTAGACGGAGCCGGTGGTATCTACCAGGCCATTGTCCTGACCACAGAACCCCAGGCCACTCTGGAGATAACCGGGTCTGAAAAACAACCAACCCCACGCCCGGCACTTCACCTTGGCCAAAGCCTACTCAAAGGGCAGAAAATCGACCTGGTGATCCAAAAAGCAACCGAACTTGGGGCTAGCTCCATTACACCCTTCACTTCAACCTACACCAATACCGCAAAACCAGGTGCCAGCAAAATAAAACGCTGGCAGAAAATAACAAAAGAGGCATGCAAGCAATGCCGCCAGGCCCATCCTTTAAAAATAAACCAGCCAAACAACTTCAAAAACCTCATCGCCAGCGGAAAAAACTACCAGCAACGATTCATCTTCTGGGAAAACGAACAGGAAAATTCCCTGGCCAGCATTAGCGAGCTGGGCGCCCTGGACTCAATCCTGATCATTCTCGGACCAGAAGGCGGCTTCAGTGAAGAGGAGGTCAAAATGGCCCAGGAAAACGGCTTCATATCGTTATCACTTGGCTCCCTAGTGATGCGGGCAGAAACCGCAGCCATCAGCGCCATGGCCATTATTCAGTTTCTAAGCGGCAGACTTACCCACCACCAGTAAACACCCCAGGAAAAGGATACAGACAATGCAGGCGGTACTGCAATTAACAGAAAAAGCCGAAGTAACAGTTGAAGGGAAGAGCACTGGCTCCATTGGCCAGGGCCTGCTGGTTCTGCTCGGTGTCTCCCGAGAAGACAGCGAAGAGGATGTTGATATTCTGGTCAACAAGATCATCCACCTACGTATCTTCCCGGACGAGAACGACAAAATGAACCTGTCGGTTCTGGATATCAAGGGAGAGCTCCTGGTGGTTTCCCAGTTCACCCTGCTGGCAAACTGCCGAAAAGGGCGACGACCATCTTACAATAACGCTGCCCCACCAGCAACAGCAACCCGGCTCTATCAGATGTTCACTCAAAAAGCCGAAGCCCACCTTCCAGTTGCCACCGGAAAATTTCAGGCAATGATGAAAGTTTCCCTGATAAATAACGGCCCGGTTACAATCCTGCTGGACTCTAAGGAATTAGGGGCAAAAGCAGCCAAATAAAAAAGGCTGCCGAAAAATCGGCAGCCTTTGGGGTCTTCACTCAGCTAATCGAGCTATTCATCGTCGTCAGCCAGGGTAAGCTTAATCATCTTGCCACCCGGCTTCATAGCGTCGCCTACCTTGACCGAAACCTTATCCACAGTCCCGGCAACCTCTGCCGCTATGGGGGTCTGCATTTTCATCGCCTCGAGGATAAGCAACTGATCACCTTCGGCAATTTCCTGGCCAGCCTCTACTGAAACTTCACAGACATTGGCAGCAAAAGGAGCCCGGACATCGCCTATCTTGGCGAGATCTACTATCTCGTCCTTGGAAAGAACATCTTCCCGGGCAGCGCCATTGTCTGCCCTCTCAGCTTCCATAACATAAGAGCGCTGGTGATGATCAACGTTGAGGAAAACACTAGTCTCACCGCTCTCATGCTGCTGCTGCGGCCCGATCTCAACAAAATGCTCCTTGCCGTAATGATCAGTAAACTTCATGGTCTCACCCAGATCAAAACCACCCCGCTTCAAGAAGATTGACGGGGGCAGCACATAGGACTGACCGAATTTTTCTTCAAATTTAAAAAACTCAACCGCATCATTAGGATGCTGGAGATAGGTTACCAATTGCTGATCAGTAGGCTCGGTACCAATCCGATCGGTGAGAATCTCACGCTCTTTTTCGATATCAATATCTTCGATATCTTCAATCCCGCCTTCCTCATCAAGGGTCTTCTGCCAATCAGGGCCAAAAGCCTTTTCATAAATCCACTCAGGAGGCTGATAAAAGGGGAATGGCCCGTATTTGCCAAGGAGGAGATTTTTCAGATCGCCAGAGCAATTTCCATAGCGCTCGCCACCAAGAACATTATTAACCGCGGTAGTCCAGATAATCTGGGAACCAGGAGTTACACTCCACCAATTACCAAGCTCTTTCTGCACCTTGGGAATCTCGTCATGGAGAATTTCAGGCATCTCATCAAGGAACTCGCCCTTAACTGCCTGCTCAAAGCTACTACCCATTGCGCCACCGGGCAATTTATGAATCTGGACAGTAGGGAGGAAACCCTTGAACTGGGACTCAAAATACTCATAATGCTGACGCTCATTACGGAGGACCTCGGATGATTCAATAACTGCCTCCTCACTTACACCCACTGCCTCATGACCGTACTCGCGCAGGGTCTGAATAACAGAAAGAATGGGAGGTGGACCAAAATAACCAGTGAAGGCATGATCGGCAGCATCAACAATATCAGCACCATTTAGAACGGCAGCAGTAATCCGGCCAACATCATTACCATCGGTATTATGACCATGGTAATGAACAACCATATCCGGATAGGCATCCTTAATGGAACTAACCAGCTCTCCGATCCGTTTCGGGGTACCAAGGCCGCCGTGGTTCTTGATACAGAGAACAATATCCTCGCCGGTTACATCAATAAGCTCTTTTACCTTCCCAACATAGAACTCATCAGTATGCTCAGGACCAGTGGAGAAACAGATACAGGGCTCCAGAATCTTACCTGCCTCCTGAACCTCTTCGAACACCGCCTGCATATTGGGAACATGATTCATGAAGTCAAATACCCGCCAGACATCAACATATTTGGCAAACTCCCGAACAGCAAAACGAATCACATTCTGCGGGTAGGGCCGATAGCCAAAGAGGTTAACCCCACGGCAGAGAGTCTGAAACATGGTATTGGGCATTTTCTCGCGCAGAAGCTTCAGCTTGAGAAAGGGATCAACCTGCTTGCGCAGAATATCCACATGCACCGAGGCACCACCAGTAATCTCCAGCGAGAAATAATTAGCCTCTTCCCTGCTTTCAGCAGCCAGCAGATCAGTATGGAGCAAAATCCTGTTTTTAAAATCAGACTGGGAAAGGTCACGGGCAGTATTGGTAATATAATAACCATCAGCGCCACGAACTGTCTTAAGAACTTCTTTTATGTCCATTCCTTGAACTATTCGGTCCATGGGAACTCCTTATCAAAAATTCAAGCTTCAGGCCTGAATGGCAGCCAGAAGCAGATCAAACTTGTTTAACCTTAAATCGCGTAGGGATTTTCTGCCTTATGGTGGATCTCGGCGATAAGCCGAGCCAGCTTATTAACCTCAGTAGCATCATCCTTATAATCAAAAAGCTCTGTATGGGTGTCCAGGTAGGATGTGTCAAAATCCCCACTCTGAAAATCCGGTTCATCAACCAGGTTCAGATAAAAAGGAATCGTGGTCTTAGGACCGGTAATTGTATAATTCTTCAGGCAGCGACGGAGGCGATCAACTGTCTCGTTCCAGGAGTAACCATGAACGGTCAGCTTAACCAGAAGTGAGTCATAAACCTCCGGAATAGTAAAACCCTGATAGACGAAACCATCCAAACGAACACCATAACCTCCAGGAGAACGATAAGTAGTAACTGTCTTACCACCTTCCGGCATAAAATCGTTCTGGGGATCTTCGGCATTAATCCGCATCTCAATGGCATGGCCACGGATCTGGACATCATCCTGGGAAAATAACAGCTTCTTGCCGAGAGCCAGCTTGATCTGGGTCCGGACAATATCAATGCCGGTGACCATCTCAGTAACAGTATGCTCAACCTGAACCCGGGTGTTAATCTCCATGAAATAATAATTATAGTCCTTGTCAACCAGGAACTCCACTGTGCCAGCATTGAAATAATTGGCAGCCTTAGCAGCTTTCACTGCCGTCTCACTGATCTCGTCAACAAGGGCCTGGTCTTTAATCATGGAAGGAGCGATCTCCACCAGCTTCTGATTACGGCGCTGGATTGAACAATCGCGGGTACCCAGATGAACAGTCTCACCAAAACCATCGGCTATGATCTGAACCTCTACATGTTTCGGGGTCAAAACAACCTTTTCAAGATAAACACTGTCATCGCTAAAAGCTGCCTTGGCTTCGTTTCGGGCAATGGGGTATTGCTCCTGCATCTGATCATCATCTTCAACCAAACGGATACCACGGCCACCGCCACCGGCTGTGGCCTTGAGCATAACGGGATACTTAACCTCAGCGGCAAAGGCAAGGGCCTCTGCCAACCCCTCGTCTCCAGCAGACAGGTTCTGGGTCCCTGGAACCATGGGGATTTTAGCTTCCGCCATTATCTGACGGGCAATTACCTTATTACCGAGATTATGGATAACCTCACTGGAAGGTCCGATAAAGATAATATCATTGTCCTCACAGGCCTTGGCAAAATTCGGATTTTCTGCCAGAAAACCGTAACCAGGATGAATAGCATCCACATCATGATCTTTAGCAACCTTAATAATCTTCTCAATATTCAGATAATCACAACGGGGTCCGTCACCAAGCCAAATAGCTTCATCCGCAACCCGAATATGCAGGGCCGCATTATCAGGAGTCTCATAAATTGCTACAGCCTTATGGCCAAGCTCCTGAATTGCCCGGATAATCCGAATTGCAATTTCTCCACGATTGGCAACCAATATTTTCTTTTCCAAAAAAATCACCTCTCTAATATCTGCCTGAACAAAATGTAAGGGAGGTCTCCCTGAACACCTAAAGGAAAACCCCCATCGTCCACAAAGTCAAATAACATGTTATATTACTCGAACTACCCAATAACTACAAGGGCAAATACAAAGACAACCTGGAAATGCCCTGATCAAAAAAAGAAAAAATAGAGCTACTACGGCTAATTACGACTTCATGCCTGCTGAAAAACAGGATCCCAATCCTTGCGAACCGGATCAAAGCCCTTACCACGAACAGCACTACAGACATCAGCAATAGAACGCTGATCACCAATACTGAACTGCTCTCCTGAAAGTTCCGGATCACTGTAACCGCCGGGAGCGGTACATGAACCGGCCGAATACCTGGTGGGGCCAAGACCAATCATGCCATCACGAAACCTGGCCTCCTCCCTGGTTGACAAAAGAAGCCCCACATCATTATCAAAGATCCGCAGAGCAAAAAGAAGATGGGAAAGCTGGGTCTCACCAACAGACTGGAGAGGATGAAAACTACCTGCCGCCGGACGCAGACGGGGAAAAGACACAGTAAGAGCGGTCTGCCAGAAATTTTTCCGGAGCCAGGCAAGATGCATACCCAGAACCAGACCCTCCAGTCGCCAGTCAGACAATCCGAGAAGAGCTCCAATCCCGACCTCCCGCATACCACCGGCAGCTGCACGAGCCGGAGTGGCAAGACGAAAATCATAATCAGCTTTTTTCCCGGCCGGATGAACATCTTTATAAACCCGGCGATCATAGGTTTCCTGATACACCGCAACCCCGGTTACCCCAGCTGCAAAAAGACGCGCATAATCATGACAGGAAAGAGGCTGCACTTCTATGGAGATGGCAGCAAACCGATCCCGCAGGCGAAGAGCAAGCTCTTCCAGATAAGACACTCCAAGCCGGGCAGATGCCTCTCCACTTACCAGCAGGACATGATTAAACCCGCGCCCGAGGAGAATCATGGCCTCCTCTTCTGCCTCGGCCATGGTCAATACTCTTCTCTCAATTTTATTGTCCGCTGAAAACCCACAATAAAGGCAACGATTACTACAGTAGCTGGAAAGATAAAGAGGGGCATAAATCTGAATCGTTCTACCAAAACGCTCAGCTGTAATCGCTGACGCTCTACCGGCAAGTGTTGGCAGCATTTTATCGGCTGCCGGCGAAAGAAGCGCGGCAAAATCAGCAAGACCAGGACTAGCAACCTTTAAGGCCTGCTCAACATCATCGACCGTAAAACCTGCCATGTAATCCTGCAGTTCTGCAAAATCAGGAACATTAAATTCGGGAAGGATGAACATCTTATCTACTCACAGAAATAAAAATCAACGGATAAAATCAAGACCGGCTTCCGGCGATGATGCCTCAGCCTGACGACTCTGCCGACCCAAACCGGATTCAAAAGCAGCCCGCCCAGCTTCCACCGCCATGGCGAAGGCACGACCCATCCTCACCGGATCTCCAGCCACGGCAATAGCAGTATTAACCAAAACTGCATCTGCACCCATCTCCATGGCCTCAGCCGCATGGGATGGCGCGCCAAGACCGGCATCAACCACCACCGGCACCCGGGCCTGTTCAATGATAATCTCCACCTGAAGCCGGCCAAGAATACCCATATTAGTCCCAATGGGAGACCCCAGGGGCATGACTGCCGCAGCTCCAGCGTCCTGAAGCCGCAAAGCCAGAACTGGATCCGTATTGATATAGGGCAGAACAATAAAATCCTCTTTGACAAGAATTTCGGTGGCCCTCAAGGTTTCAACCGGATCAGGCAATAAGGTCCGAGGATCTGGGGTAACTTCAAGCTTCAACCAATTACCACCACCAGAAGCCCGAGCCAGACATGCAAGACGAACTGCCTCATCAGCGTTTCTAGCCCCGGAGGTGTTGGGAAGAAAATGGAAACGACTACGATCAAGCACCTGCATGATATCATCATCCGGGTTATCAAGGTCAACCCGACGCAGAGCAACTGTTACCATTTCACAGCCGGAAGAATCAAGAGCCTCCCGCATCAAAGCGGATGAGGCAAATTTACCAGTTCCACCGAATAACCTGGACCGAAAATTACGACCTGCTATTGTTAACATTCTATATCCTTAATCTTGACAAAACTAATAACATTAAGATTGCAGTCCATCTTTGAACGCTCAGACATACTTGAACACAAGACATACATCGAAACTGAAACAATTATATGTCAGCCGCCGCCCACAAACCGAATCAACTCCAACCTGACTCCTTCTGTGAGCAGCATACTATCGTATTGATCCCGTGGGACAATCTCACCGTCACATTCCACAACAACAGTATCAGGATCGAAAAACAAATCTTCGAGGAAAAGACTAATGGACAATCCAGCTGCCACCTCTCTATTTTCACCATTACAAACAATTTGCATCAAATTCACCTTAGGCCAATTCCGTGTCCAGTCTTAAGCTTTACCCAAAAGAATTCGCACAGCCTGATTTGCCTGATGATGGGCAGCTATCCCCACCCGGGGGGCCATCAGGCCGACACCAGGACCAATAGCAGATTCTTCATCACCCACCAGATAAATCTGGGAGGACAACAATCTGGTTCTGATCAAATTATTATCACCACAACCAGCCATCCCGGAGGCAGCAACATAGGGAATAGACCTTAAAGATGTTCGCACAGCCCGCAAAGCAGAAGCCTTCATCACCGGGTCATCAAAACACTCAAGCAATACATCCACCCCCTCAAAAAAAGAAGGGATTGAATCTTCGGTCAATTTTTCCCTGATGGCTTCAACCACCAGAAAAGGATTAACTCGCCTGATATTGGCCAGAATAGCATCAGCTTTAAGCAAACCAACCTGATCAGCAAAATAATGCTGACGGTTCAAATTAGTCAGCTCGACCCTATCATAATCAGCAACAATAATCCTGCCAATGCCTATGCGGGCCAGGGCCATCACCACTGCGGAACCCAGACCTCCAAGACCCATCACCCCAACCACTGAGGCCGCTAAAACCTCATGGACCTTGGAGCCATGACGAGCGACCAGAGCCTTATCCCAATCATCCCTTTCTATCGTGACTGCCATGAAATCACCCCATCATGCCACCAGAGCCGGCAGCTCTCCTTAAACTTGCTAAAGAGAATAAATCATGGTAAACAACCGTCTTTTTGAACAAATTAACTACCGGCCGGGTAGCAGTACCCTCCCCGGAAATAGCGAAATAACACATGCAAGTTGAACAGATTACCATCCCCATAGCCAGTAAAATTATCGACCTTGCCAGGGTAAGCAGCTATCTTGCGGAAAACGGCATCAATATCCGAACCATGCACCTGACAGACAGCAATAAGCACTGCCTCCTCAGGTTAATCGTCAATGATACGGATAAAGCCTGCCAGATTCTCCGCCAAAACAACTTTTCCGCCGACATCTCAAATGTCATCGTGGTAGAGGTAATGGATAAACCAGGGGGCCTTGCCACTGTTCTCGATATTATCAAGTCAGAGAACGTGGAAATCGATTACCTTTACGCCCTCTTTCAGCGCAGCGGCGAATGCGGCCTGATGATTCTGGAAAGTACCTCCAGCGACGATATAGTCAGCAGGCTAACCAAGGCAGGCCTGCGAATTCTTAGCGGGGAAGAAGTCTACACCATCTAAACGATACAAAAAAAGCCCCGGTATTATCCGAAGCTTTTTTCCATACCTCTTGCAAAAGAGGTTTATAAAAGGGACGACCTTACTCTGCCGCCTCTCCAGCATATTTTTCTGAATAATTAACCAGCTCAAGAATTGCCATAGGTGCAGCATCTCCAAGACGATTACCGGTCTGGATGATTCTAGTATAACCACCATTCCGATTCATATATTCCTGACCAAGTTCTTCAAAGAGTTTTGCCACAACCTTTTTATCCTGAATAAAAGACAAGGCCTGGCGCCGAGCATGGAGATCTCCCCTTTTACCCAGGGTAATCATTTTATCAGCTACCTTACGAACCTCTTTTGCCTTGGGGGTAGTAGTAACAATCCTCTCATGATCAAGAAGAGAGGTTACCATATTGCGCACCATGGCCTTCTTGTGGGAAGAAGTACGACCAAGTCTTTTACCTGCCTTTCTATGCCTCATTACTCAACCTCTTTATTGTTCCTGGGCTTCGGTTTCTTCCTGCTCAGGGGGAATCCAATTTTCGTGTTTCTGGCCCAGGGTCAAATCCATTTCAGCCAGAAGGGTCTTAATCTCGTTCAATGATTTGCGACCGAAATTTTTAGTCTTCAACATCTCAGGTTCGGTTTTCTGAACCAGTTCGCCAATAAAACAGATATTGGCATTACGCAGACAATTTGCCGAGCGAACAGAAAGCTCCATATCATCGACACTGCGATTGAGGTTGGGATTAATTTCCTCTTCCTCATTATCGGGTTTTACTTCCTCAGGCTCCTGAACCTCATCTTCATTAAAATTAATAAAGACCTGCATCTGCTCTTTCAGAATCTTAGCAGCATATGCAAGGGCATCTTCAGGCCGAAGGCTACCATCGGTAATAATCTCCATGGTCAATTTATCATAATCAGTCTGTTGACCAACCCTCGCCTGGCTGACGATGGGGGTAACTCTCCTGATAGGAGTAAAAATAGCATCAACAGGAATAACACCAACTACCTGATCATCATTTTTGTTTTTCTCAGCCGGAGAATATCCTTTACCCCAGTTAACTTCAATCTCAGCAATGAATTTGGTATCTTTGCCTGTAATAGTACAGATATGAGCATCAGGGTTCATGACATCTACTTTACTGTCGGTAATTATGTCAGCAGCTGTTACCGGACCGGGCTTGCTTTTTTCAATCCTTACTGTCCGACCTTCTTCACAATTCAGTTTCAGCCGAATGTCCTTAAAATTTAGGATAATTTCAGCCACATCCTCAAGAATACCAGCCATGGTGGAAAACTCATGGAGAACACCCTCGATCTTGACCGAAGTAATCGCTGCACCCTGAATAGAAGAAAGAAGAATCCGACGCATGCTGTTACCAATGGTGGTGGCAAAACCCCTTTCCAAAGGCTGACAGACAAATTTGGCATAACTCTCGCTATGGGAATCCCCGTCAACGGTTAAACGCTCAGGGGAAATCAAAGCACGCCAATTATTATAAAATGGAATTGCCTCTTCCTGGGTTATGGTCTCTTCTTTTGTCATTATATAATCTCTTCCGGATTTGTCCGCCTCGCAAAATTGCGAGTTGACTGTTCAGGCTCAATAACTGTCAATGTTAATCGATCAGCAAGAGTTTAACCCAGACCGTCCGGTCTGGATTAAACACACTGTAAAGTAAACTGCTCGACACTTAAGCTATTGCCTGTTATTTGGAGTACAGCTCGACCACCAGCTGCTCCTGAATAGGCATGGTAATTTCCTGGCGATCAGGCGTGGTTTTAACCACCCCTTTGAAATTGTCGGCATTAAGCTCAAGCCAAGATGGTACACCACGACGGGCGACAGCATCAAGACTTTCAGTAATAGCAGCTATCTTTCTGCTTTTTTCACGAATAACAATCTCGTCATTTACCGAAACCAGAAAAGACGGAATATTAACCTTACGACCATTAACCAGAATATGGCTATGTTTAACCATCTGACGGGCCTGACTACGAGAATCGGCAAAACCGAGACGATAAATAGTATTGTCCAGACGCCTTTCGAGCAGAATTAGCAGATTTTCACCTGTTACACCCTTTGCGCGATCAGCCATCTTGAAATATTTACGGAATTGGCCTTCAAGCATACCGTAGATACGACGTACCTTCTGTTTTTCACGCAGCTGAATGGAGAAGTCAGATTCTTTACGCATCCGAGCCTGTCCATGCTGTCCTGGTGGAAAAGACCTCCGTTCAAATGAACATTTGTCCGAATAACACCTGTCTCCCTTGAGATACAGCTTCAACTTTTCTCTACGGCACTGCCTACAGACAGCTCCTCTATATCTAGCCAATGTAAACCTCCATTCTTACTACAACACACATATATATTTTTAGTCTCTTAAACAAGAAAAGACCTGCAACCGGAAAACATTCCGGTTAAATCCAAATTATACCCGCCGTCTCTTAGGGGGCTTGCAACCATTATGGGGCAAGGGGGTAACATCACATATCCGACTTACCCTTAAGCCAACTTGCTGCAAAGTCCGCATGGCAGACTCACGTCCAGGACCTGGGCCCTTAACTCGAACCTCAACCTGGCGCATCCCCTGATCCATGGCAGATTTTGCCGCGGCCTCAACAACACTCTGGGCCGCAAAAGGAGTACTCTTACGGGAGCCCTTAAAACCATGTACACCCGAGCTTGACCAGGAAATCACATTTCCTTCCTTGTCAGAAAAGGTTACAAGGGTGTTATTAAAGGTTGATTTGATATGTACGATACCCTCAGGAACATTTTTCTTTTCCTTTCGTCGGGTGCGTTTATTTGGACTTGCCATTTAATTCTCCTAAAATACAGCCAGTATCTAATTTTTACGTGCACCCGGGGTTCGACGAGGGCCTTTCCGGGTACGAGCATTGGTTTTGGTCCGCTGACCACGACATGGCAGACTGCGCCGATGCCGGATCCCACGATAACTGCCGATGTCCATTAAACGTTTGATATTCATTGCTGTTTCACGACGACAATCGCCTTCCACAGTAAATCCATCGTCAATTATCTTCCTGATCCCGGCTACTTCAGCCTCAGACACATTATCACTATTGGCATTATATGCCATACCGGCCTGATCAAGAATCTTACGTGCTGATGTCCGCCCTATACCATGAATATAGGTAAGGGCGATCTCCATATGCTTGTTTTTCGGCAAATCAACGCCTGCTATACGAGCCAAGATATTCCTCCTGCTTATAAATTACGCGGCTAACCCTGCCGTTGTTTATGCTTTTTAATCTTACAAGAAACCCTTAAAACGCCTTTGCGCTTAAAGACCTTACAATCACTACATATCTTTTTAACTGATGCACGTACCTTCATAATCTCTTCCTGCAACCTTTAATTAGAATCAATCAAACCAGCTGAAGCCGGCTTACCTTTTTTTATTTTTCGACCTGAAGGTAATCCGACCACGAGTCAAGTCATAAGGTGATAACTCAACCGTAACCATGTCTCCCGGCAGAATCTTAATAAAATGCATCCGCATCTTACCTGAAATATGGGCCAGGACTTTATGTCCATTCTCCAGCTCAACCCGAAACATTGCATTGGGTAAAGGCTCAAGAATAGTTCCTTCAACCTCTATGGCCTCTTCTTTTGGCATAAATTATCCCTGATTTAAACTTAGCATTTTCAACTTAACGAGCAAGCATCACAGTAAAACAAGATATAATACCTTTTTTATTTTTTTTTGCCCGTTATTTTCTAAAAAAAGCTTTTTTATCGCCGCATTGCCGACAACTTAACCTTCAGTACCATCACTTAGGACCAAAGGGCCATTCTCGGTTACTGCCACTGAATGCTCAAAATGAGCAGAAAGGGCACGATCCTGCGTAACAACAGTCCAACCATCTCGCAGAATCTTAACCTCGTGGGTACCTATATTCACCATTGGTTCAATGGCAATTACCATACCCGGCATTAACTTAGGTGAACGATTTCTGCTGCAAAAATTCGGGACCTCAGGTGCCTCATGCAGCGACTTACCAATACCATGACCTACAAATTGACGAACAACGCTAAACCCGTTGTTTTCAACATATTGCTCAACTGCGCCAGAAACATCAGAAATTCGATTACCGGCAACCACCTGGTTAATAGCCTCAACCAATGACTGCCTGGTTACATCAATTAATTTTCTTATTCTAGCACTGACATGGCCAACAGCAACGGTAATGGCTGCATCACCAAAAAAACCTTTATGCTTTACCCCAAAGTCAATACTAAGGATATCGCCTTCCTGGAGTTTAACTGCCTTGGAAGGTATCCCATGCACAACCTGTTCATTCAGAGAGGCACAAAGGCTTGCAGGGAAGCCCCGATAACCTTTAAATGCTGGCTTGGCCCCTTCCTGCCGTACCGCCTTTTCGGCCCATTGATCGAGTTGAAGGGTGGTAACCCCTGGCTCTATCCTTTCCCTAAGCATGGACAAGGTACGAGCAACGATCTGGTTAGCCTCCTGCATCACCGCAATTTCGGCAGGAGATTTTAAGATAATCGAGGAAGCCATCCCGACTTTTTATCTTCTTCCCTTGATTTGACCTGATTTAAGGAACGAATCATAATTTCTTGAAATTGAATACGATTCGATTTGAGACAGGGTGTCTATCCCCACCCCGACCACAATCAGAAGAGCAGTTCCGCCAAAATAAAAAGGGACATTTAATTTATTAATCAATACTGTAGGCAACACACAGACAGCGCTGACATAGATGGCGCCGATAACCGTCAACCTAACCATGACCTTGTCAAGGAATTCAGATGTCTTTTTCCCAGGTCTTATCCCGGGAACAAAGCCGCCGTTTCTCTTGAGATTCTCAGCAACATCAACAGGATTAAAAGTAACCGCTGTATAAAAGAAACAAAAGAAAACGATCATCCCGACAAACAGGATGGTATGGAGAAGGCTACCCCAGGCCAATAATGCTGTCACCTGCTGAACCCAGTCAATCTTAATAAAACCGCCAATGGTGGCGGGAAACATCATAATAGATGAAGCAAAAATGGGAGGAATTACCCCGGACATATTAATCTTCAAGGGCAGGTGACTCCGTTGGCCACCGTGCATCTCCCTTCCTACCATTCGTTTGGCATACTGAATGGGAATCCGGCGCTGAGCCGTCTCAAAGAAGACTATAATGCCAATAACACCACCCATCATTACCAGCAAGATAGGCAAGAAGATCAAAGTCATCTCACCTGCGCCAACCATCTTGATGGTATTGACAATTGCAGCTGGCATCCTTGCCACAATACCGGCAAAGATAATCAGAGAAATACCATTCCCGATCCCCCGTTCCGTCATCTGCTCACCAAGCCACATAATGAATGCAGTACCAGATGTAAGGGTAAGCATGGTCATCAACCGGAAAGTCCAGCCAGGAGTAATAACGATCATTTCGTTACCAACCGGTGCTGCCATGCCTTCAAGACCAATACTTATCATCAAACTCTGAATCAGACTAAGAGCAACTGTGGCATATCGGGTATATTGTGTAATTTTCCGCTGCCCTGACTCACCTTCTTTTTTTAGTGCCTCCAGCTGAGGAACAACAACGGTCAGCAGTTGAAAGATAATTGATGCAGAGATATAAGGCATAATGCCCAAGGCAAAAATTGAGAAATTTTCCAGCGCACCACCAGAGAACATGTTAAACATGCCAAAAAGGGTACCGGCATTTTTCTCAAAAAATGCAGCCAGGGCTTCACCGTTAATCCCGGGGGTAGGTATCTGAACACCAGCCCGATAGACGGCAAGCATCAAAAGGGTAAAGGTGATCCGTTGCCGAAGCTCAGGAATCAGGGCGGCTCTTTGCAGACCTCCAGCCATCTCAGCTCACTTTTTCCTCAATTTTACCGCCGGCAGCCTCAACCTTGATCCGAGCACTGGCAGAAACCTTATCAACCTTCAGAGTGAGGGATTTAGTTAAATCACCGTCACCTAGAACCTTGACCATGGTATATTTCTTCTTAATCAAACCTTGATCAATGAGGAATTGAAGATCAACAACCGTTCCATTTTCAAAGGAATCAAGATCCTTAACATTAACAATAGCAATATCGCTGGCGAATATATTGGTAAATCCCCGCTTGGGCAGACGACGCTGTAAAGGCATCTGACCACCCTCAAAGCCAGGCTTTTTACCACTACCTGAACGAGAGAGAAAACCTTTATGGCCACGACCAGAAGTCTTGCCATGTCCTGAACCCCGACCACGGCCAAGACGTTTACGCTGCTGCCTTGAACCTTCCTGGGGAGATAAATTGCTAAGTGTTATCATGACAGTTCCTCCACATCGACAAGGTGCTCCACCTTACGAATCATCCCCCTTATCTGCGGGGTATCCTTGCGCAAAACAGTTTTGCCGGTCTTAATAAGTCCAAGGCCTGTTACGGTGGCTCTGATCTTTTTGGGACTGCCGATTACGCTCTTTCTTAAAGTAATTTTGAGATCACTACTCATTTTCCTACCTGCTGAAATATTAATTTCTGAGGATTTTACTCCTCGATGCATTCAATGGGCCAAACAATCCAAAGGCGAATAATCGAATTAGGCCTGAATTTCTTCCACAGTTTTACCACGAACAGCTGCAATCTGGGCAGCAGTTCGCAAGCTGCGTAGACCCTGCATAGTAGCCTTCACCAGATTATGGGGGTTATGTGAACCAAGGCATTTGGTAAGAATATTCTTAACTCCTGCTGCCTCAAGTACCGCCCTAACGGCCCCACCGGCAATTAGGCCGGTACCAGCTGACGCCGGTTTTAACATTACCTTGCCAGCACCAAATCTTCCATTAACCTCATGGGGAATGCTAAGATCGGTGATGGAAATAGACTGCATATCCTTACGAGCTCTTTCAACACCCTTACGAATAGCATCTGGAACCTGATTTGCCTTGCC
This sequence comes from uncultured Desulfobulbia bacterium, assembly GCA_964653055.1. Taxonomy (GTDB): domain Bacteria; phylum Desulfobacterota; class Desulfobulbia; order Desulfobulbales; family SURF-16; genus CAZZCA01. The sequence goes on from CAZZCA010000004.1 coordinate 17,388, forward strand.
AAGACCAGATCCAACACGACCATTACCATCACCAACAACGACAATGGCACTGAAGCTGAAACGACGCCCACCCTTGACTACTTTGGCAACCCTGTTGATATACACAATCTTTTCTATCAACTGATCATCTGCTTTATCGGTTTTCAGCTTTGCCAATTTATTCTCCTATGAATTCCTTAACTTTCAACCCAACAAGGTTCCACTGCAACAAGGAACCTTAGAATATTTCATTAAAATTTGAGACCAGCATCACGGGCGCCCTCTGAGAGAGCCTGAATCCGTCCGTGATAGATATAACCACCACGATCAAAAACAACAGAGGTAATGCCTAATGCCTTGCCTTTTTCAGCTACCACCTGGCCAATTTTTCTAGCCTGCTCGGTTTTGCCAGCTACCGGCTCTTCCTTCATCGCCTTATCGACAGTTGAAGCCGCAGCCAATGTATGGCCAGCGACATCATCAATAAGCTGAGCGTAAATATGCTTGGCGCTCTTGAAAACCCGCAGACGAGGCCTTTCACCGGTTCCGGCTATCTTTTTCCTTATCCGTCTAACTCTTTTCTGACGGGCAACAGCCCTAGGATTTGTTTTTGCCATGATTTGCCTACCTAATTACTACTTTAACAGGATAACCCTGTAGTTATTATATTTTCAACAATCTCTTAAGTTACGAGGGCATCTCAAATTAGGCTGCTGCTGCAGTCTTACCAGCCTTCTTGATAATTACCTCATCCTCATAACGAATACCCTTGCCCTTATAAGGCTCAGGCTTACGAATAGCCCGGATCTTAGCGGCAACCTGGCCGACAAGTTCCTTGTCAATAGACTCAAGGGTAATCATGTTTTTATCAGCAGAGCCACTAACTCCATCAGCCAAGGGAAACTCAACCGGATTAGAGTAACCAACATTAAGGGTAACATTACTACCCTTAACATCAACCTTATAGCCAACACCTTCGACAATCAGTTTCTTCTGAAACATCTTCTCGCAGCCAATAATCATATTATTGACCAAGCTACGGGTAAGGCCACTGAAGGCATTTGTTTTCTTACTGTTATCCAGACATTTTACATGGATTAAGCCATCAGCCTGTTCCAGTTCAATCTCAGGTCTGATTTCACGCTCCAAGGTCCCTTTAGGGCCCTTAACCATTATATTGGTTCCATTTATTTCAACGGTAATAGAGGCGGGAACATGTATTGGCTGTTTGCCGATTCTCGACATCTTTCTTCTCCAATTATTCTTAGTCTACCGAGCTACTTAACCGGGCAAGACTTCGTTTATCACAATAGGTCAGGCTGAAGTTACCAGACCTCACACAGAAGCTCACCACCAACCTGCTGCTTTCGGGCATCCTGATCTGACATAACACCTTTGGAGGTGGAGAGCAGGGCAACACCGAGACCATTCAGGACCGGAGAGATCTCACCGGTCCTTACATAAACCCGGCAGCCAGGCTTACTGACCCGCTTTAATCCACTGATCACAGTATTATTATCTTGGTCGTATTTCAAACCTATCCGGATAATATCATGCGGTTTATTGCTGATAACAGCAAAATCAGCGATATAACCTTCCTGCTTTAAAATTTCGGCGATATTTTTCTTCATCATGGAATGAGGGATATCGACACTTGCGTGTTTAGCCATCCCGCCATTTCTGATTCTGGTCAACATATCCGCCAGAGGGTCACTCATGGACATCTGACTACTCCTTTTATTCAATAAATCTCTCAGCACCCGATCTAAACCAATACAGGTTCAAACAAATACTGAACTTAATCCTACCAGCTCGACTTGGTAACCCCAACTAACTCACCATGAGAGGCAAGTTTACGGAAACAAAGACGGCAGATTCCGAATTTACGGATAAAGGCCCTAGGCCGTCCGCACAGAGGACAGCGATTATAGGCGCGAACTTTGAACTTTGGTTTGCGCGCGCTTTTGGAAATTAATGATTTTTTAGCCAAGTTTTACCTCCCTGACACTACTATTTGCGAAACGGCATGCCCAAGGTTCTTAACAGAAAGCGACCTTCATCATTCGTTTTGGCGGTTGTTTCAATTACAATATTGAACCCTTTGATCTTATCAATTTTATCATAGTCAATCTCAGGGAAAATAATATGTTCCTTAATACCCATAGCAAAATTGCCGCGTCCATCAAAACCAGTAGGTTTAATCCCGCGGAAATCCCTAACCCTTGGCAAAGCAATATTAACCAGCTTTGTCAAAAAATTATACATAGCCTCACGGCGCAGGGTAACCCGACAACCAATGGGCATCCCTTCACGCAACTTGAAGGTAGCAATAGATTTTTTAGCCCGGGTAATTACAGCTTTCTGACCTGCTATCTGAGTAAGCTCATTGGCAGCCCCTTCAACAATCTTGGGGTTCTGTACTGCTTCACCAAGCCCCATATTGAGAACAATCTTAGAAAGCTTGGGGACCTCCATCCTGTTCTGATAGCCAAACTCTTCTATGAGTTTAGGCACACAGTCATTTTCATATATTTCTTTCATATTACCCATTGTTGTCTCCAGAATCGTCAATAGATCAAGCTGATGGCTCTATTGTCTCGCCACATTTCTTACAGGCCCGAACCTTGGTACCATCATCAAGAATCTGGCGCTTAATGCGGACGGTCTTGGCACATTTACCACAGATCAGCATAAGGTTGGAAACCTGAATGGCGGCCTCCATCTCGATAATACCGCCCTGCTGCTCCTGGGGTGTCGGTTTCATATGGCGTTTAACCATATTAATTTTCTCAACCTTCACCTTATTATCTTTTTGATATACCTTGATTATCTTGCCAACCCGGCCCTTATCCTTGCCAGCTATAACTTCAACTTTATCGTTGAGTTTCAGATAATTTATTCCTGCTTTCATCAATACAACCTCTTCTTGGATGAACTTTGTTATTGCCTATAATACTTCAGGTGCCAATGAAACTATCTTCATGAAACCCTTTACCCGCAATTCACGAGCAACCGGACCGAAAATACGGGTCCCAACAGGCTCACCTGACCCTGAAAGTAAAACAGCTGAGTTCTCATCAAACTTTACAGAAGTATCATCCATTCGCCTGATCTCCTTGGCTGTACGAACAATAACTGCCCGCATAACATCGCCTTTCTTGACCTTAGCATTAGGAATTGCCTCTTTAACCGTAACAACAATGATATCACCGACACTGGCATATCGTCGTTTGGAACCGCCGAGAACCTTAATACACAAAACTCTTTTAGCTCCGGAGTTATCCGCAACTTTAAGCACAGATTCACTTTGTATCATATCTACACCAACTTCCTGCCAATAAAATGGCTTATTATTCAGGTGGAATTAAACAGCCTTCTTAACAACCTGCCGTAACCGCCAGCGTTTGTTTTTGCTTAAAGGACGACATTCTTCAATAAGGACCTGATCGCCAACCTGACACTGTCCATCAGGATCATCAGCCATATATTTCACATGTCGTCTGATAAATTTACCATAGAGCTTGTGACGAATAAGACGCTCGCTTTTAACAACGATACTCTTATCCATCTTATCGCTGATAACGACGCCAACCTTAGTCTTTCTTTTTTTAGTTGTTTCTGTCATTGGTTTTCCTGAATCTCTTTAACTGAGCTTTTCATTGATTACTGTTTTCAGCCTGGCGATATCACGGCGCACCATCTTCAATTTGGCTGTATTTTCAAGCGGGCGGATACCATGCTGAAATCTCAATTTACAAAGGTTTTCCGACAGATCGACAACCTGGGTCTGCAATTCATCAACTGTTTTTTCACGAATTTCGTTAGCCTTCATAACACCTTCCCCTTAACTATTACCTTGGTTGCAAAAGGTAGTTTATTGCCGGCAAGGGTCAAGGCCTTAATTGCCAACTCTTCATCGACTCCGGAAATTTCATAAAGAATACGACCTGGTTTAACGGGAGCTACCCAGTACTCGGGGCTACCTTTACCCTTACCCATCCTGGTTTCAGCAGGCTTCTTGGTAATGGGCTTATCAGGGAAAACTCGGATCCACATTTTGCCACCACGCTTAGCCGTTCGGCTAATGGTGATACGGGCCGCTTCAATCTGCTGGGAAGTCATCTTCCCACATTCCTGAGCCTTAAGGGCATATTCGCCAAAACTTATGGTTGAGCCGCGATGGGCAGCACCCTTCATTCGGCCCTTCATCTGTTTCCGATGTTTAATCTTCTTGGGGCTTAACATTATATCTACCTATTTTCAGGATTTTCAGGTTAAAACCTGTCTTTATTGCTTACTGCTTGGGCATCTCTGAGTCAGCAAGAACCTCACCTTTGAAGATCCAGACCTTTACTCCGATGATGCCATAGGTGGTTTTAGCTTCGGCGAAGCCATAATCTATGTCAGCTCGCAGGGTATGAAGAGGAACACGTCCCTCTCTGGTCCATTCACGCCGGGCCATTTCTGCACCACCAAGACGGCCAGAACAAGCTATCTTAATACCTTTCGCCCCGAACTTCAAGGCGATATTAACTGACTTCTTCATCGCCCGACGGAAAGCAACACGACGCTCCATCTGCAGGGCAACATTTTCGGCCACCAACTGAGCATCAGCCTCAGGCCGTCTAACCTCCTGGATATCGACAACACATTGACGCTGTGTTAATTTATCAAGGTCCTTTTTCAAGGCCTCAATTTCAGCGCCCTTCTTGCCAATAACAATTCCGGGTCGTGCGGTATGCAGCTTTAATTTGATCTTCTCACCAGTACGGGCAATATTTATCTTAGAAATACCGGCATGGTAGAGTCGATTCTTTACATATTTTTTTATCTTCCGATCTTCCAGCAGAAATTTGGAATAATCACGGTCTGCGTACCAGTTTGATTCCCATGTGCGAACTATATTAAGACGCAAACTTATTGGATTAACTTTTTGACCCAAAACCTTCCTCCATCACATTTGAATAATTTCAATTAATCTATATTTTATCTGCTGATAAAGCAGAGAATAAATAAATGGACGCGGCTTACGCTTCGTCAAGTACAACCGTAATATGACTTGTCCTCTTCAATATCCGGGACGCTCTTCCCATGGCCCGAGGACGAATCCGTTTAAGCATGGCACCACCATCAACAAAGATGGTTTTGACATAGAGAGTATCCACATCAATTGCCTCGTTCTGGGCAGCGTTGGCAACAGCAGACTCAATTAATTTACGAATAATCCGAGCAGCCTTCTTTGGCATAAAGCGTAGATTATTAATCGACTGTCCGGCATCCTTGCCTCGAACAATGTCTGCAACCAGACGGGCTTTCTGGGGTGATATTCTGATATTTTTTACTACGGCCCTTGATTCCATAATTATGTAACTCCTGAACAAATACCCTGCGCCAGAACTTTTTCGCTACCGACAAAACGCCTGGGAAATGTCCTTATTTATCATTTGCTTACTGATTATCACCGATGACTATAGAAGGTCCTGGTGGGGGAAAACTCACCAAACTTATGACCAACCATATTCTCAGTTACAAATACAGGTATAAATTTCTTACCGTTATGAACAGCAAAGGTTAACCCCACCATCTCAGGTGAGATATCAGAACGACGAGACCATGTTTTGATCACCTTACGGGAACCTGACTCAACAGCCTGATTAACCTTTTTCATTAAATGATCGTCAATGAACGGCCCTTTTTTAATTGAACGTGCCATCTTAATCTCCTATTATGACCGTCTTCTGACGATATCCTTGTCAGAAGTCTTACGCTTTCTGGTTTTAAAGCCCTTGGTCGGCATACCCCATGGGGTACATGGATGACGGCCACCGGAACTCTTACCTTCACCACCGCCCATGGGATGATCATGGGGATTCATGGCAACACCACGAACCTTAGGCCTCCGCCCTTTCCAGCGGTTACGACCGGCTTTACCCATCTTCTTACTCTCGTGCTCAATATTGCCTATCTGACCTATGGAAGCACGACATTTACAATTAAAACGCCTAACCTCGCCAGAAGGAAGCTTCACTAAAACGTGATTACCTTCTTTCGCCATAAGCTGGGCAGATGCACCGGCGCTCCGCACCAGCTGACCGCCCTTACCGATTCTCATTTCGACATTATGAATAATCGAGCCTAAGGGAATATTGATCATGGGCAGACAATTGCCGACTTTGATATCAACTGCTTCACCAGCCTCAACAAAATCACCTACCTTAATCCCCTTAGGTGAAAGAATATATCTCTTCTCACCATCGGCATAGAAAAGCAGTGCAATATTAGCAGAACGATTGGGATCATATTCAATCGATGCGACTTTACCAGGGATATTCACCTTGTCCCTCTTGAAGTCTATCACCCTATATTTACGCTTATGACCACCACCACGATGCCGGGAGGTAATTCTTCCGTAATTATTACGCCCACCACTTTTGCTCAGTGGTTTAACCAGACCCTTGTGGGGGCCTTCTTTAGACAATTCCGTATTAATGACAGAAACATAAGTTCTTCTGCCCGGAGATGTCGGTTTATAGGTTTTCATAGTTGCCATTTCAAAACCCCGAAATTCAAATTATCAATATGTATCTATAGTCTGTACCCGTTACCAGGGAACAGACACCTTTATAGTTCTTCGAGAAAATCTATCTTATGCCCTTCGGCCAGGGAAATAACTGCCTTTTTCCAGTCCTGGCGACGACCTGCATGAAGACCCATTCTCTTCTTCTTGCCATGCATATTAAGGGTACGAACCTTATCAACCTTGACATTAAACATTTTTTCAACTGCCTGTTTAATCTCAATCTTATTGGCATGTTTATTAACCTTGACCACAACCTGGTTGTTGACTTCCTGCAAGGTCATCCCTTTCTCTGTGAGACAGGGTTTTTTGATTACATCAAAAATATTCATGGGAGTAACCTCTCTTCCAGCTTTTCTATGGTCGGCTGCAATAAAACAATATTTTTATGCAGCAATACATCATAGACGTTTAAGCCCCCGCTAACGATAACCTTATAGCCAGGAACATTACGCGCTGATTTTTCCAATTTCTCATCATGGGAATCAATAACGATAAGAGCGTTATCAAGTCCAAGATTTTTCATCACCTCAACAAAACCCCTGGTCTTGATTTCGGCCATTTGAAAGGAATCAAGGACAACAAGATTCTTTTCAGCAAGCCTGGCACTGAGAGCCATCCTTAAGCCAAGACGACGAACCTTCTTGGGAAGAGTGAAGGCATAGCTCCGTGGTTTAGGCCCAAAGGTGGTTCCACCACCACGCCAGATCGGCGATTTACGGGTTCCAGCACGGGCCCGACCTGTACCTTTCTGCCTCCAGGGCTTGGCGCCACTGCCGCGGATTTCGCCCCGGGTCTTGGTGCAAGCTGTACCTGCACGCCGACCAGCCATCTGCATTCTGACGATATCATGGAGAATATACTGTTTGACCTCGACCGCAAACAGGTCATCATTGAGATCAATCTCACCCATATTCTCATTATTGGTATTAACTATATCTGTAACTGCCATATCAGGCACCCCCAATTATCATAAGCTGCCTTAAAAATTGCTCTGTAATTCCGGCCACTTACATCTAAACATTATCAAAAACTACCACTAAAACAGATTATTTGGTGAATATCTGTAAAAGTCCGGACTTTGCTCCAGGCATGGAGCCCCGAACGACTATGACATTCTCGTCATCGCGGATATCAATTACAATAACATTCTTCTTGGTCACCAGGTTATTACCCATCCGACCCGGCATCTTTTTCCCTTTCATTACCTTGCCAGGATAAGCACTACAGCCGATAGAACCAGGGGCACGATGAAAATTTGATCCATGGGTTTTACGACCACCCCTGAAACCATAGCGTCTAACTACACCCTGGAATCCTCGACCTTTAACCTGACCTTTAACATCAACAATGTCACCGATCTTAAATATATCAGAAATCCTGATCTCCTGACCCAATTCATACTGATCCGGATCATCAACCCTGAACTCCTTAATATGATAAAAGTTACCCTTGCCGGCTGGAGCACAATGGCCACTTGCCGGTTTATTTGATCGGGCATCTTTCTTCTCAGCGAAACCTACCTGAATGGCGCTATAGCCTTCCTTGTCAGTGGTCTTTTTCTGCAGGACCACACAGGGGCCGGCCTCAACCACTGTCACTGCCATGGCTGTACCATCTTCGGAATAAACTCTTGTCATTCCGACTTTCTTGCCCAATATACCTATACTTTTCGGCATAATATCTACCTGTATCCCGTTATGCTAATAATAACCTTTCAACTCTCTGCCTAATGACAAAAGATTGAAAGGATCTCTACAGTTTAATCTCAACATCTACCCCGGCAGACAACTCAAGCTTCATCAATGAGTCAATGGTCTGCTGTGTCGGTTCAAGGATGTCAAGAAGTCTGCGGTGGGTTCTCATCTCAAAATGCTCCCGAGATTTCTTGTCAACATGGGGTGAGCGAAGCACACAGAATTTGTTGATGGTTGTGGGCAAAGGAATTGGTCCGGCAACCAAGGCGCCGGTACTTTTTGCCGTATCAACAATCTCAAATGTTGACTGATCGAGAAGCTTATGATCATAGCCTTTCAGCCTGATCCTGATTTTATCTGCCTGAATCATGCTTTTTCCTATTCAATAATCTCGTTAATAACACCGGCGCCTACGGTACGGCCACCCTCGCGGATTGCGAAGCGAAGACCATCTTCCATGGCAATCGGGGTAATCAGACTGCCGGTGATGGTTACATTATCACCGGGCATTACCATCTCTACGCCTTCGGTAAGATTGACAACACCGGTTACATCGGTGGTCCTGAAATAAAACTGGGGACGATAACCATCAAAGAACGGGGTATGACGTCCACCCTCTTCCTTAGTCAGAATATAGCACTCAGCCTTAAATTTTACATGGGGGGTAATGGAACCGGGCTTGGCCAATACCTGACCGCGCTCGATCTCTTCACGCTTGGTACCCCGAAGAAGGATACCTACATTGTCACCCGCCTGACCTTCGTCAAGAATCTTACGGAACATCTCAACACCGGTTACGGTTGTAGTGGCGGTGTCTTTGACACCAACAATCTCTATCTCTTCACCAACAGTGACAATACCACGCTCGATACGGCCGGTGGCTACTGTTCCACGACCGGAAATGGAAAACACATCCTCTACCGGCATCAGGAACGACTTGTCTACATCACGCTCCGGCTCGGGAACAAATGAGTCAACCGCTTCCATCAGCTCCCAAATACATTTGGAAGCATCCTCATCATTGGGATTCTCCAGTGCCTTCAGCGCACTACCCTGAATGATGGGTGTATCGTCGCCAGGGAACTCATATTTGTCAAGAAGCTCACGAAGTTCCATATCTACCAGTTCGATGAGCTCTTCATCATCAACCATGTCGCATTTGTTAAGGAATATTACTATGGCCGGCACACCTACCTGACGAGCAAGAAGGATATGCTCACGGGTCTGGGGCATGGGACCATCATCGGCTCCTACAACCAAAATTGCACCGTCCATCTGCGCTGCACCGGTAATCATATTCTTGATATAGTCAGCATGGCCCGGACAATCTACATGGGCGTAATGACGACCTTCGGTCTCGTACTCAACATGGGCGGTGGCAATGGTAATTCCACGCTCTTTCTCTTCAGGGGCCTTGTCGATCTCACCAAAATCGGTGGTCTCAGCTAATCCCTTGGTGGCCAGAACTGTGGTTATTGCTGCCGTCAGAGTTGTCTTGCCATGATCAATATGGCCAATTGTGCCGATATTGACATGGGGTTTTGTCCTTTCAAATTTCTCTCTTGCCATGGTATTTCCTCACTAATCGAATCATTTTAGGATTTAACCAGACGTAAAAAACGTCAAATAATCCCTCTTATTCTATTTATAATCTTTTCTGCCTTTTTATCCTGCATCCTCTCGTATGAGGAATAATGCATGGAAAAATTTGCTCTTCCTTGTGTGGCCGACCGAAGATCTGTCGAATAACCAAACATCTCGGCTAACGGAACCCGAGCCTTAAGGACCTGATATCCATTATCACGACTATCCATCCCGTCAATCTTGGCATGCCGGGTATTGAGATCATTTATAACATCACCCAGATACTGTTCCGGCATTACCACTTCCACATCCATCACCGGTTCCAGCAAAACCGGCCCGGCTGCTGCAACGGCCTTGTTAAAGGCAATCACTGTAGCAACCCCAAAAGCCTGCTCGGTTGAATCCTCGTCATGGTATGAACCACCAAGAAGATTCACCTTGAGATCAACAACCGGAAAACCGGCAAGCGGCCCTCCACTCATAGCTCCCTCCACTCCCTGGCGAATAGCAGGAATAAAATGTGGCGGAACCAGGTTCTCATCAATACTACTTTCAAACTCCAGCTCACTGCCTGTGGGCAGTGGACTGAGAGATATCTCAACTTCAGCATACTGGCTCTTGCCAGTGCCCTGCTGCTCAAATTTGCCGGCAGCTTCAGCCGATGTTGTAATTGACTCCCGATAAGCAACCTGGGGAGCGCCAACATTGGCCGCTACATTAAACTCGCGGATAAGCCGATCAACAATTATCTCAAGATGGAGTTCACCCATCCCGGCGATAATTGTCTGGCCAGTATCCTTGTCAGTTGACACCTTGAAAGAAGGATCTTCAAGAGTCAGCCGATCAAGGCTGGCAAAAAGCTTTTCATCATCCGCCTTGCTCTTAGGCTCAATGGCAACACTGATAACCGGCTCCGGAAACTCCATAGACTCAAGGAGAACATAATCACCCGGGGCACAAATCGTATCGCCAGTTGAGGTAAACCGCAAACCGATGATGGCACCGATTTCACCTGGGCCCAGTTCCTGAACCTCTTCCCTCTTATTGGAGTGCATCTTAACGATGCGGCCTATTTTCTCCTGTTTACCCTTAGCAGGATTATAGACCTTCGATCCAACCTTGACCACGCCGGAATAAACCCGGACATAAGCAAGACTGCCAACAAAGGGATCAGTGGCAAGCTTAAAAACCAGACCACAGAAATTCTCAGATGCCCCGGTTTTACGCTGTACTACTTCACCTTTTTTATCTACACCTTCGACAGGAGGAATATCTGTTGGTGAAGGCAAATACGCAATCACTGCATTAAGCAAAGGCTGAACGCCTTTATTCTTAAAGGCACTGCCACAGAGCACAGGGACAATGTCCAAGGCAAGAGTGGCGGACCGGACAGCCTGTACAATCTCTTCTGCAGAAACAGGTTGCTCTTCCAGATATTTTTCCATGACCCTATCATCGAAGTCGGCCAGCTTCTCGACGAGGGCCATACGTGCAGCCGTAAAATTTTCGCTCAGTTCTTCAGGGACAGGATGTTCTGAAATTGTCTCTCCCTGTGAGTCTTCATCAAACTGCAGCATCTTGCCCTTTATAAGGTCAATGACACCGCCAAACTTATCTTCACTGCCCACTGGTATCTGTAGGGGCAGAACATTTACTCCAAAGCGCTCAGTCATCATCGCAAGACACCGATCGAAATCAGCGCCAGTACGGTCCATCTTATTGACAAAAGCGATCCGGGGAATCGCATATTTATCAGCCTGTTGCCAGACTGTTTCCGATTGGGGCTCAACACCTCCAACGGCACAAAATATTGCTACCACCCCGTCGAGTACCCGAAGGCATCGCTCAACCTCAACCGTAAAATCAACATGGCCAGGGGTATCTATTATATTAATCTGATGGTTACGCCAGGTGCAGGTTGTTGCTGCCGAGGTGATGGTAATGCCCCGCTCCTGCTCCTGCTCCATCCAATCCATAACAGCTGCGCCGTCATGAACCTCTCCGATTTTATGGGTCCGACCGGAGTAAAATAAAATTCTTTCAGTTGTTGTTGTCTTCCCTGCATCAATATGAGCCATGATGCCTATATTACGCAGACGCGCCAAAGAGATACTTTTTGCCACTTTAATCCCCTAAGGCAATGCGCCTGTCAGATCAACAACAATAAATCTACCAGCGATAATGAGCAAAAGCCTTATTGGCCGCTGCCATCTTATGGGTGTCTTCCCGTTTTTTAACTGAAGATCCGCGATTATCTGCAGCTTCGAGGAATTCTGCCGCTAATTTCTCTGCCATTGATCTCCCACCCCGCTTCTGTGAAAAATCAATAAGCCACCGAATAGCGAGAGCATTACGCCGCTCTGCCCGGACCTCGATGGGTACCTGGTAAGTTGCACCACCTACCCGCCGTGATTTAACTTCCAGTTTTGGTCTGACATTATCCATGGCCTTCTCGAAGACAGCCATGGGACCCTCTTCACCAGCCTTGTCGGCAACAATTTCCATGGCGCCATAAAAAATGTTACGTGCAACACTTTTTTTGCCGTCCTGCATAATTCCATTTATAAATTTAGCAGCCAACATACTGTTAAATCGCATATCAGGGAGAATTTCCCTCTTGGCTACAACTTTACGTCTTGGCATCTTCCAGCTCCTTACAACAGCCTTACGGCTTTATTTAGGCTTTTTGGCTCCATATTTGGATCGTCCCTGCCTTCTTTCTGAAACACCCAGAGTATCCAGGGTTCCCCTGACCACATGATAGCGAACACCGGGTAAATCCTTAACCCGGCCGCCCCTGATCAGAACAACTGAATGCTCCTGCAGGTTATGACCAATACCGGGGATATAAGATGTGACTTCAATCCCGTTGGTCAAGCGAACCCTTGCTACTTTACGCAATGCGGAGTTGGGCTTTTTAGGGGTGGTTGTATATACCCTAACACAGACACCACGACGCTGAGGACAAGACTGCAGAGCCGGGGTATTTGTTCGTTTTGTTGCCTTCTTCCTACCTTGCCTTACCAGCTGGTTGATGGTGGGCATTTATTATCTCCTAACTCAAATTTATCAATAGGCTGCTCATTATTATAAATGGCAGTTCAATCTAAAGTCTATGAAACAAAGAAGTTTAAATACCCCATGGCCAGCCCCTTTGTCAAGGACAATTTTGTCCAAGGCAACACACATTTCAGACTAACCAGCTGGGCATGACTCCCTATTCAGCTATATCTTCCTGATTCTCTGCCGTAGATCTATCAATGGCATAATCCTGAAGACCGGTTCCAGCCGGCACCAGACGCCCCATAATTACGTTCTCTTTGAGACCGTTTAAGAAGTCTTTTTTGCCAGCCATTGCTGCATTGGTCAGAACCTTGGTGGTCTCCTGGAAAGAGGCAGCTGAGATGAAGGAGTCGGTGCTAAGTGAAGCTTTGGTAACCCCGAGCAAAATCGGCTCGGCCACAACCGGGCGACCACCTTCTTTGACAATCTTCTCATTTTCCTCACTAAAACGCCACCACTCAACATGCTCACCGAGCATGAAGATGGAATCACCTACATCAGTAATCTGAACCCGGCGTAACATCTGACGAACAATTACTTCGATATGTTTGTCATTAATCTTAACACCCTGGAGGCGATATACCTCCTGGATCTCATTAACCATAAATTTGGCCAGTTCCTTGACCCCAAGCACCTTGAGGATGTCATTAGGATCAGGAGAACCATCCATCAAGGCCTCACCGGCCTTGACATAATCACCCTCATGGACACTGATATGCTTGCCCTTGGGAATCAGGTATTCACGGGAATCACCGATATCCGGGGTAATAACTACCCGTCTCTTGCCCTTCAACTCCTTACCGAAACTTACCCGACCGTTAATCCCTGAGATCACAGCCAGCTTCTTCGGTTTCCGAACCTCAAAGAGCTCGGCTACCCTGGGCAGACCACCGGTAATATCTTTAGTCTTGGTGGTTTCCCGTGGGATTCTACCAATCACAGTACCAGCATTAACCTTTTCTCCCTCCTCCACATTGAGGATGGTCCCAACCGGCAGGGAATAACGAGCCGGGGTATCAGAACCAGGAAGTTTCAGGGTCTTACGCCCCTTCTCGCCTTTCAGCGAGATTCGCGGGTTCAGCTGACTGTCTTTGGACTGGGAAATCGCCGAACTTGCCTTACCAGTAATGGGATCAACCTTTTCCTGCATGGTGACACCTTCGACAATATCACCGAATTTGACCACACCATCTATCTCACAGACAATGGGAATAGTATAGGGGTCCCAATCGGCAATAAGGCTATTGGGCTCTACCACTGCCCCGTCTGCCTCCCGGAGAATGGAACCATAGGGAGCAGGGTAACGCTCACGCTCCCTGCTCTTCTCTCCAAGGATTGAGATCTCGCCGTTACGAGTCATGACCACCAGCTGACCCTCATCGTTGGGTACACAGTGAAGATCCTGGTATTTAACCGTCCCGCCGTAACGGGTTCTGATTTCAGCCTGCTCAACACTCCGACTGGCTGTACCACCGATATGGAAGGTACGCATAGTCAACTGGGTACCGGGCTCACCAATGGACTGGGCCGCTATAATACCAACGGCTTCACCGTTATTAACCATATGGCCACGGGCCAGATCCCGACCGTAACAATGGGAACAGATCCCTCGTTTGGCCCGACAGGTCAATACCGAACGAATTAACACCCTGTCAATACCGGCGTTTTCGATCATTTCGACCTTCTCTTCACTGATCTCCTCATTGGCAATAACAATTACCTCATCGCTGAAAGGATCAACAATGTCCTCCAGAGCAACCCGACCCAGAATACGCTCACCCACTCGCTGGATAATCTCACCACCCTCAATCAGGGGCTCAGCAATAATGCCATCCAGGGTTCCACAGTCAACTTCATTGATAGTGGCATCCTGGGCAACGTCCACCAGGCGCCGGGTCAGATAACCTGAGTTCGCCGTTTTCAAGGCAGTATCAGCCAGACCTTTGCGGGCACCATGGGTGGAAATAAAATACTCGAGAACACTGAGACCCTCACGGAAATTTGCCTTAATGGGTGACTCAATAATGGCGCCGGAAGGCTTGGCCATCAATCCACGCATACCGGCAAGCTGCCGGATCTGATCCCTACTACCACGAGCACCGGAATCAGCCATAACAAAGATGGAGTTGAAACTCGGGGTTTCCACCGTCTCATTCTTGTCATTACGAAGATACTCGACACTGAGCTCTTCCATCATCTGGTCAGCTACTGAATCAGTAGCTCTGGACCAGATATCAACAACCTTGTTATACTTCTCACCAGAGGTAATAAGACCAGCCGAGTACTGCTGCTCGACATCCATAATCTCAGCATCTGACTCTTCCAGAGTCTCCTCCTTGCTCACCGGAATTGCCATATCGTTGATAGCAATGGAAATGGAGGCCTGGGTAGCGTGCTCATACCCGAGGTCCTTGATCCGGTCTGCCAGAATAACCGCCTTTTTGGTGCCAGCGTGGCGATAGGCGTAATCAATAAGCTGAGCCAGGGCTTTTTTGTTCAAGACGGTATTAACCACCTCAAATGGCATCTCCTCAGGCAGAAGTTCACCAATAATTATCCGGCCCATGGTGGTCTCCACCATCTTGCCGTCAATCCGAACCTTAATTCCGGCCTGGAGATGAACCTGACCAAAATCATATGCTATTCGCGCCTCATCAGGTGAGGAGAACATCTTTCCTTCACCCTGTACCAGCAAACGCTGGCGACTCATGAAATAAAGACCAAGAACAATGTCCTGACTGGGTATAATAACCGGCTCACCATTGGCTGGAGAGAGGATATTATTCGTTGACATCATCAGAACCCGGGCTTCAGCCTGGGCCTCAACGGTGAGAGGCAGATGAACAGCCATCTGATCACCATCAAAATCCGCATTAAAGGCAGAGCAAACCAGAGGGTGGAGCTGAATGGCCTTGCCCTCAATCAGAACTGGCTCAAATGCCTGCATTCCGAGACGATGGAGGGTTGGAGCCCGGTTGAGAATAATAGGGTATTCCTTAACCACATCGTCAAGAACGTCCCAAACCTCTTTGACCTCTTTTTCCACCATCTTCCGTGCACTCTTAATGGTGGTTACATAACCAAGCATCTCCAGCTTATTATAGATAAATGGTTTAAAGAGCTCGAGAGCCATCTTCTTGGGCAGACCACATTGATGAAGACGCAGATGAGGTCCCACCACAATAACGGTACGACCTGAATAATCTACCCGTTTACCCAGCAGGTTCTGACGGAAACGGCCCTGCTTCCCTTTAAGCATATCCGAAAGAGATTTCAGCGGTCTTTTATTGGGTCCGGTGATAACCTTACCCCGACGGCCATTATCAAAAAGGACATCAACTGCCTCCTGTAACATCCTCTTTTCATTGCGAATAATAATCTCCGGTGCATCAAGCTCCAGAAGACGTTTTAAACGATTGTTCCGGTTAATTACCCGACGATAGAGATCATTGAGATCAGAGGTGGCGAAGCGCCCCCCTTCCAGAGGAACCAGGGGACGCAAGTCCGGGGGCAGAACCGGAATTACTTCAAGGATCATCCATTCAGGACGATTACCTGAATCACGAAAGGCCTCAACCACATTGAGCCGTTTGGCCAGTTTTTTCCGCTTGGCCTCAGAACCGGTAAGCCGCATCTCTTCCCGTAACTCAACTGACAGGGTTTTGAGATCAAGCCCTTTAAGAATTTCTTTAATGGCTGCAGCCCCGATACCCACCGCAAACTTACCAGGAAACTCTTCTCTGTTCTGACGATAGGACTCTTCCGTCATCAGGGTTCCCGGCGGGATAGAAGGCTCATCTGATTTAACCACAACATAGGAATCAAAATAAAGAACCCGTTCCAATTCCTTCAGGGTCATGTCACAGAGGTTGCCTATCTTACTGGGCAGACTCTTGAGGAACCAAATATGGGCCACCGGTGAGGCAAGCTCAATATGCCCCAGTCGCTCACGGCGAACCTTGGACTGAATGACTTCAACCCCACATTTTTCACAGATGACCCCACGGTGTTTCATCCGTTTATACTTTCCGCAATTACACTCGTAATCCTTCACCGGGCCAAAGATCTTGGCGCAGAAAAGTCCTTCCCGTTCCGGCTTAAAGGTACGATAATTAATGGTCTCCGGTTTTTTTACCTCACCGTGCGACCAGTCATGAATCTTTTCCGGTGAAGCAAGGGAGATTCTGACGGAATCAAATTTAAGTGGTTTCTTTTCCTTGGCGAAAAAATTGAAAAGCTCTTCCACGGCTACCTCTATATAGTTATGGTTGGATTGAAAATCCTTGAAATCCCTTTAACTTGCCATGAGTTCCAGGTCCAGACAGAGCCCTTGAAGCTCTTTAATAAGGACATGGAACGATTCCGGAAGACCGGCTGACAGGAAATTATTACCCTTGACAATTTTCTCGTACATCTTGGTTCGTCCAGCCACATCATCAGACTTAACCGTGAGAAACTCCTGCAGGGTATAGGCTGCACCATAGGCCTCCATGGCCCAGACCTCCATCTCTCCCAGTCGCTGACCACCAAACTGGGCTTTACCGCCCAAGGGCTGCTGGGTGACCAGAGAATAAGGCCCGGTGGAACGAGCGTGGATCTTATCATCCACCAGATGATGCAACTTCATTATATATTTGATACCGACCGTAACCGGATTCTCGAATTTTTCACCAGTAAGGCCATCGTAGAGATCTGACTGACCAACCTCGTCACAACCAGCCTCCACCAGCAACTGACGAATATCAGCCTCAGTTGCCCCATCAAATACCGGGGTAGCCATATGCAGGCCACTACCCATTCTGGCGGCCATGGCCAGCAACTCATCTTTAGTCAGGCCACCGGCAATCTCTTTATACTCGGTTGGAGAATAGACTCGTTTAAGCTTCTCTTTCACTGCGTCCACATCTCTCTTCTCGGCAAGTAGCTGAACCTGTTCACCCAGTTTTTTCGCAGCCCGACCAAGATGAACTTCAAGTAACTGTCCGACATTCATCCGGGAAGGAACACCAAGAGGGTTAAGCACAATGTCAACACTGGTACCATCATCAAAATACGGCATATCCTCTTCCGGCAGAATCCGGGAAACAACACCCTTGTTGCCATGACGACCGGCCATTTTATCGCCCACCGACAGCTTACGTTTGATGGCAACATAAACCTTAACCATCTTAATAACACCCGGGGGCAGGTCATCACCTTTCTGGATCCGCTTAATTTTGATATCATAGCGTTTTTCCACCTCTTTCTTCTGGCGTTCATAACGCTCAAAGAGAAGGTCAACTTCACCGGCAAACTTATCTTTATTGCTAAAATCAAGTCGTTTAATAACGCTGAAGGAAATCTGAGCCAATACATCAGAGGTAATTGCCCCGTTTTCAGCCAGGAGAACCTCACCCTTACGGTTGACCACCTCTGAATTAACAGTTTCCTTCTTCAGAATATCAGCAAGACCACTGCGAACCGCTTCCTGGAGACAACGGAGTTCATCCTCCATATCCCTTTCCAGACTGGCAATCTCCATCTCCTCAATGGCCAATGCGCGGTCATCCTTATCTACTCCTTTGCGGGAAAAGACCTTGGCGTCCACAACCACTCCCTCAACTCCAGGGGGTACCCGTAAGGAAGTATCCTTTACATCACCGGCCTTCTCGCCAAAGATGGCGCGTAGAAGTTTTTCTTCCGGCGACAACTGGGTCTCGCCCTTTGGGGTTACCTTGCCCACCATGGTGTCGCCTGGCTTGATCTCAGCCCCTACCCTTACAACCCCGCTGTCGTCAAGATTGCGCAATGACTCTTCACTGACATTAGGGATATCCCGGGTGATCTCTTCCCGTCCCAGCTTAGTATCCCTGGCTACAGTTTCAAACACATCGATATGAATCGAGGTATAGGTATCCTTTTTCAATAGACGTTCACTGACCAGGATGGAATCCTCAAAATTATAACCCCGCCATGGCATGAAAGCCACGGTAACGTTCTTACCAAGGGCTAGTTGGCCTAGCTCAACCCCTGGCCCATCGGCCATAACATCACCCGTCTTCACCCTCTGACCCGGCAAAACAAGGGCAGACTGAGTAAAGCAGGTTGACTGATTTGATTTGCGATATTTATCCAGGCGATAAACACCGATTCCGGTTTCGAAACCATCGGTTCCAGCCTGGTCATAACGAACAACCATCCGATTGGCATCAACCTCTTCCACAACCCCATCACCACCGGCCAGCAGACATACCCCGGAATCCTGGGCAACAGCGGCCTCCATTCCGGTTCCCACCAATGGGGTCTCAGTGCGCAGCATGGGAACGCCCTGCCGCTGCATATTCGAACCCATCAGGGCCCGGTTAGCATCATCATGCTCGAGGAAAGGAATTAGAGAGGCTGCCACACTAACCAACTGACTTGGTGAAACATCCATATGGGTTATTTCTTCCGCCTTAGCCAGCACAACCTCACCTTCTTGCCTGGCGACGAGGTTATCCACCGCAATCCTGCCCTTATCGTCTTGCTCGATAACTGCCGGAGCAACAACATTCTCCTTTTCGTCCAGGGCGGTCATATAGGTCACCTCATCGGTGATCTTGCGGTCAACAACCTTGCGAAACGGGGTCTCAATAAAACCATATTTATTAACCTTGGCAAAAGATGCCAGGGAGACGATCAAACCGATATTGGGCCCCTCAGGAGTCTCAATAGGGCAGATCCGGCCATAATGGGTAGGATGAACATCCCGTACCTCAAAACCGGCACGCTCCCGAGAAAGTCCACCAGGTCCCAGAGCGGAAAACCGCCGTTTATGGGTAACCTCAGACAGGGGATTGGTCTGATCCATAAACTGGGAAAGCTGACTTGTCCCGAAAAACTCTTTAATGGCCGCGGAAATCGGTTTAGGATTAATCAGGTCATGGGGCATCATTGTCTCCATCTCCTGCAGACTCATCCTCTCCCTGATCGCCCGCTCCATCCGGACCAGACCAACTCGATACTGATTCTCCACCAACTCTCCAACAGTACGAACCCGCCGATTCCCGAGATGGTCAATATCATCAACCTGACCCTGGGCGTCCTTGAGGCGGAGGAGGTAACCAACCGCCTCCATGATATCATCTTTGGTAAGGGTCCGGGTCTCTTTACTACTGCTTAAACCAAGCTTGGCGTTTATCTTAAAACGACCAACTTCAGAAAGATCATAGGTATCAGAATTAAAGAAGAGCTTCTCAAAGAATCCCTCAGCGACCTCAACGGTCGGCGGACTGCTCGGACGCAGTCGTCGATATATCTCAAGCAGAGCCTCTTCTGCAGTCTCAGCCTTATCAAGAGCCAGGGTCTTACGGAAAGAATCAGAAACCTTGATCCCGTCAATATGGAGAACCTCGATCTTTTTAATGCCAGCTTCAACTAATTCATTGATCAACGATTCGGTCAACTCTGTATTACATGGGGCCAGAACCTCACCGGTTTTACTGTCAACCACATCATCAGCCAAAAATTTACCCACAATGCTCTCGGCATCAACAGTAAATTCGCTAATCCCAGCCTCTTCCAACCGCTTGGCCAGAGCCTTACCGATCTTACGATTCTTTTTGGCAAGAACCTCACCAGACTTCTTATCAATAAGGTCATGGGGAGCACGCTCACCTACCATCATCTCAGAATCGAAGGCTCGAAACACCTTTGTTTTGGTAAAACGAATATTTTCAATTCCGTAATAATATCGAAGAAGCTCAGGTCCTGTATGACCCAAGGCCTTAAGCAAAGTGGAAACTGGAAATTTACGGCGCCGATCAATACGCACATGGAGAACGTCTTTGGCGTCAAATTCCATATCAACCCAGGAACCACGCACAGGGATAATCCGCGCTGAATAAAGCAGTTTGCCGGAAGAATGGGTCTTGCCGTCGTCATGGGCATAGAAGAGACCCGGCGAACGCTGGAGCTGACTGACAATAACCCTTTCAGTGCCGTTTACCACAAATACACCGGTCTTGGTCATCAGGGCTATGGAGCCGAGAAAAACAGACTGCTCCTTGATATCACGGACACTCTTAACTTCAGTATCAGGATCAACATCATAGGTGACCAGCCTGACTGTAATCTTGACAGGAACCTCATAGGTCATCCCCCGCTCAATACATTCAGACACCGTATATTTCGGTTCACCAAATGTATAACGGACAAACTCGAGAGAACACACCCCGTTGAAATCCTCAATGGGAAAAACAGAGTTATAGACCATCTGCAGGCCGAAATCCTCCCTTTCATCGGGATCAACATCAATCTGCAGAAAATTCTCATACGATAAACGCTGCATGTCGATGAGATGGGGTTTCTCAATAATCTCATCAACCCGGGCAAAATTCTTTCTGACTATCCTGTTCGCTTTCATTCAGCAATGTCCTCGTCAATTATTAGAGTCTGCCGTTACCATAGGTGGGGCAAAAATTCACCGCCGTATAACAGACTTATCATGATCTGTACCGACATCACAAACCGATTATTCAAGCATCAGCCGCGACTCTGGCACCATGTGATATCTATAAGCCTGTAATAAACGCAATAAACGCTACCGGGTCAATCTGCCCCGCAGCGTTATATTGCGTCGGCCGCTTCTGCCTCAAACAAGCAGGCGGAAGCGGTATCAAAAAAAATGAGATCTGCCTATTTTACCTCAGCAGCGCCGCCGGCGGCCTCAATCTTCCCTTTGATCTCTTCCGCCTCTTCCTTGCTGACTCCCTCTTTAATAGGAGCAGGAGCAGACTCAACCAGAGCCTTAGCTTCTTTCAGGCCAAGAGAAGTAATGGCACGAACTTCCTTGATAACAGCAATTTTCTTGTCACCAGCTGAAGTAAGAACAGCATCAAACTCTGTTTTCTCTTCAGCAGCAGCACCGGCATCTCCACCAGCAGCAGGTCCAGCAGCTACTGCAACCGGGGCAGCAGCAGAAACACCAAATTTTTCTTCCATGTCCTTAACCAGCTCGGAAAGCTCAAGAACACTCATATTAGCGATAAATTCAATTACATCTTCTTTAGTTACAGCCATGATAAAATTCCTCCATCATTACATTGCGTAGTTATCTACAATACTTAATTGTTTTAAATTAATTAGTTGCCTGCTCTTTCTGATCCTTGATAGCCTGCAGAGTATAAACCAAGCTCTGTGGTACAGCACTGAGTACCCGAACGAAGCCGGTGGGTACGGCCTGCATGACAGAAAGGGTCTGGCCGAGAAGTGCCTCTCTTGAAGGCAGTTTAGCCAAGGCTGTAAGATCATCAACGGATAATACCTTACCGTCAAGAACTCCGCCCTTTAAAGCCAACTGTTCATGATCCTTAGCGAAATTAGACAAAATTTTCGCCGGTGCTACGGGATCGTCAAAGGATACAGCAAGTGCTGTGGTTCCTTGCAAGTGTTCATCAATTGCCTCAAAAGGTGTTCCGCTTATGGCTCTTCTCAGCAGGGTATTCTTGGTAACGCGGATCTCGGCATTACTGCCCTTTAATTCGCGTCGCAATTCCTGCAGGGAAGATACAGTCAACCCTTTGTAATCAGCGATAATAGCAATTTTGGCAGTATCGAGCGTGGCACTGAGCTCTTCAACAACCGCAGCTTTTTCCTCACGATTCAATCTTTTTCCCTCCTTTTATTAATCTATCTGAGAGTCAAACATTCGACTGAAGTTAGGAGTACAGGCTGCTCATCACCTTCGAGACTTGCCACAGACATGCCCAACTAACGGGATTTGGTCAGAACAATTAAGAGGTTCTGTGATGAAATCTCTTACCCATATGTAATGACTTTGTCTAGGCAGGCCACTTAGTGATTAAACAAATTGTACCCGCGGTCTTCGACATCGAAAAACAAGCCGTTTATCAAACGGCAAAAAACTATTTTACAAGAGCACGAAGCTCAAGGGGATCCATTTTGAAACCCGGACCCATAGTACTGGATATACTGATATTTCTGATATAAATACCTTTGGCAGAAGAGGGCTTAAGCTGCACAATTTTATCAACGAAGGCCAGAATATTTTCCTGGATCTTGGCAGCACCAAAGGAAATCTTACCAACCATAGTATGCAGATTACCGGCCTTATCAACCTTGAAATCAATTTTACCGCCTTTGATCTCCTTGGTGACCTTGCCCACATCAAAGGTAACAGTACCGAGTTTGGCGTTTGGCATCAGACTACGGGGGCCAAGAACACGACCAATCTTACCAACAGTTCCCATCATGTCAGGGGTAGCAAGGGTTCGATCAAACTCAAGCCAGCCTTCCTTGATTTTATCAACCAGGTCATCACCACCGGCATAGTCAGCACCGGCATCAAGGGCCTCCTGAACTTTCTCACCTTTGGCAAAAACCAGAACCCGCTCGGTTTTACCTGTACCATTAGGCAATTGCAGAGTGCCCCGAACCATCTGATCAGCATGACGGGGGTCAACCCCAAGCCGTACTACTATATCAACCGACTCATCATACTTGGCGTAACTGCCCTTAATCATTGCCTCAACGGCATCAGCCAGCGAAATCATTGCTTCCGTATCTAACTCGGCAGCAGCCTGATTATAATTTTTCCCATGTTTTGCCATCTTTACTTCCTTCTTAATTAGTGGAAAAATCCTGCCTTTCCACCGATGGTTCGTACTAATTAATCATCATTACATAGGCAGGATCTTCATAAGAGCCATACCTGAAAATTATTAATCAACAACAGTAATTCCGCAGCTCTTGGCGGTACCGGCGACGATGTTTATGGCAGCATCAATATCATAGGCATTAAGATCAGGCATCTTGATCTCGGCTATCTCCTTAAGCTGATCCATGGTTATCTTTGCCACCCTCTCAGCCTTAGGATTACTTGAACCCTTATCAAGCTTCAAAGCCTTGAAGATTAAAACCGAAGCTGGCGGTGTTTTGGTTACAAACGAAAATGACCGGTCAGCATAGATGGTAATTACCGCAGGGATAATCATATCTCCCTGATCCTGTGTCTTGGCATTAAATGCCTTACAGAACTCCATTATGTTCAGACCATGCTGACCAAGGGCAGGTCCTACGGGGGGAGAAGGATTAGCCTTTCCCGCCGGGATCTGCAATTTGATATATCCTGTTATTTTTTTTGCCATGACTGACTCCGCAAATTATTCCTGAAATAAATTCGTTATTTATCAAAAATTCAGGACTTACTGACCTGAACAAATTCCAACTCAACCGGGGTTTCCCTGCCAAATATACTTACCATGACCCGAACACGCCCCTTATCCGGGAAAACGGTTTCAACCACACCCTGGAAGGAAGAAAATGGTCCGTCAATAACCCGTACTACATCACCTTCTTCATACTGAACCTTCAGCTTGGGTTTGGTCTCGCCATCCTTAATCCGGTTAATTATCTTAGAGGCCTCTTCATCAAGCAAAGGCACAGGATTGAGATCATCACCAACAAAGCCGCTTACCTTGGGGGTATCACGAACCGTATGCCAAGTCTGATCATTAAGATCAACATTAACCAGAATGTAACCAGGGAAGAACTTCCTGGTGGAAGTCTTTCTGGTACCCTTAATCATCTCGACGACCTGTTCAGCCGGAACCAGAATCTCACCAAAGAGCTCTTCCTGACCAGCCTTCTTGATCCTCTCCTGCAGGGTTGTTTTAACTTTTTCCTCAAACCCTGAATAGGTATGTAAAATATACCAGTGTCTTGCCATTATCTATTCCCGCCAATTCAGTGGCGCTAAAGCATTATTTAATTATAAAGCCAATCAGCTTACCGAGAACAAGATCGACAGCACCAAGATATAGAGATACCAGCATCACCAGCACAGCTACAACTCCGGTTGTAGCGATGGTATGCTTTTTTTCAGGCCAGGCGATCTTGTAAAATTCAGCCTTTACCTCCCGATTAAAATCCTTGATCCGAGTCAAATTAAAAACGGATTGTTGATCAACCGGTACAGCTGATGATTTTTTCTTGCCCTGGGCTATTTTTTTGGCTGCCATTGGCTTTCAAGTCCTTGGTATGGCAGGCCAGGAGGGATTCGAACCCCCAGCACCCGGATTTGGAATCCGGTGCTCTACCAATTAGAGCTACTGGCCTAACCTTTGCTACTTTCTAGTCTCTTTATGTAATGTATGGCTTCGACAGAACCGACAATATTTTTTAAGCTCAAGCTTATCGGGTGTACTTCTTTTATTCTTGGTGGTGGTGTAATTACGCTGCTTACACTCTGTACAGCCAAGAGTTATTATATCTCTCATAACCTATCCTGTTAAAAGCCGGGATCAACTTTGAACCCGTACCTCTTTATTCAATAATCTCGTTAATAACACCGGCGCCTACGGTACGGCCACCCTCGCGGATTGCGAAGCGAAGACCATCTTCCATGGCAATCGGGGTAATCAGACTGCCGGTGATGGTTACATTATCACCGGGCATTACCATCTCTACGCCTTCGGTAAGATTGACAACACCGGTTACATCGGTGGTCCTGAAATAAAACTGGGGACGATAACCATCAAAGAACGGGGTATGACGTCCACCCTCTTCCTTAGTCAGAATATAGCACTCAGCCTTAAATTTTACATGGGGGGTAATGGAACCGGGCTTGGCCAATACCTGACCGCGCTCGATCTCTTCACGCTTGGTACCCCGAAGAAGGATACCTACATTGTCACCCGCCTGACCTTCGTCAAGAATCTTACGGAACATCTCAACACCGGTTACGGTTGTAGTGGCGGTGTCTTTGACACCAACAATCTCTATCTCTTCACCAACAGTGACAATACCACGCTCGATACGGCCGGTGGCTACTGTTCCACGACCGGAAATGGAAAACACATCCTCTACCGGCATCAGGAACGACTTGTCTACATCACGCTCCGGCTCGGGAACAAATGAGTCAACCGCTTCCATCAGCTCCCAAATACATTTGGAAGCATCCTCATCATTGGGATTCTCCAGTGCCTTCAGCGCACTACCCTGAATGATGGGTGTATCGTCGCCAGGGAACTCATATTTGTCAAGAAGCTCACGAAGTTCCATATCTACCAGTTCGATGAGCTCTTCATCATCAACCATGTCGCATTTGTTAAGGAATATTACTATGGCCGGCACACCTACCTGACGAGCAAGAAGGATATGCTCACGGGTCTGGGGCATGGGACCATCATCGGCTCCTACAACCAAAATTGCACCGTCCATCTGCGCTGCACCGGTAATCATATTCTTGATATAGTCAGCATGGCCCGGACAATCTACATGGGCGTAATGACGACCTTCGGTCTCGTACTCAACATGGGCGGTGGCAATGGTAATTCCACGCTCTTTCTCTTCAGGGGCCTTGTCGATCTCACCAAAATCGGTGGTCTCAGCTAATCCCTTGGTGGCCAGAACTGTGGTTATTGCTGCCGTCAGAGTTGTCTTGCCATGATCAATATGGCCAATTGTGCCGATATTGACATGGGGTTTTGTCCTTTCAAATTTCTCTCTTGCCATAATCGTTCTCCTCTGCCGAAGTCTGCCGGAGAGCTTTCTCTCCGGTATAGCCATTTAAAAAAAAGGTATGGAGCTCACGACCGGACTTGAACCGGTGACCTCCTCCTTACCAAGGAGGTGCTCTACCTGCTGAGCTACGTGAGCGTAGAAACACCTTCAGCGCCAAAGCTAAGGAGCTGAAAGCAAAACATTCAAATTGGAGCGGGAAACGGGTCTCGAACCCGCAACCCTCAGCTTGGAAGGCTGATGCTCTACCAATTGAGCTATTCCCGCAACTGCTCAAAAAAAAATGGTGGAGGGGGGAGGATTCGAACCTCCGAAGGCATCGCCGACAGATTTACAGTCTGTTCCCTTTGGCCACTCGGGAACCCCTCCAACACAAAAAACAGAAGTCAGAAGTCAGCATTGCTGACCTCTGGCTTCCGGCTTCTAATATGGAGCTGGCGATGGGACTCGAACCCGCAACCTGCTGATTACAAGTCAGCTGCTCTACCAATTGAGCTACACCAGCACCCAACCAACATTAATTAAATTGTCCTGAGCTGAAAATCAAGAGATGTTAATCGTTCCCCGCCAAAAATACAACCTTTTTCTATGCAGTATATGAGCAAATAAAAAACAGGGACATGGTTCCCCATGTCCCTGTTTCCACTGGCTCCCTGGTGGGGAGCAAGTCAATAAAAGTCTACGATCAACTATTACGCATCATTCTTGACCACAAAAGAACTTTCACGAAATTTCTCAAATGCCATGGCAAATGTCCGATATACCATATGGGCAAACTTGGTATAAGGCATGTAGAGAAAGAGCATCAAAACTGTAACCAGATGGACATAATAGAGAAAATAGGCAAGAGCAGGGATACCGAGCAGGCGGAAAAGTTCCGCACCAAGGCCCGATACACCAACAGCCATGATCTCACAAATCAGAAACCAATCGTAATATGTACCCTTGGTTCCCGCTTCCGCCTCTTCAGCTGAGCGATTAGCCCAGAGAATACCGACTCCGACAATGAGAGCAACAGCACCGACATTGGCCAGTATTTTAACCGGATTAAGCAGGCTCATAGGTCCATGCAGTGACGGGTAAAAAATTCCAAGAACGTCCTGGGTAAAGGCACTGTAGGCAGTAACAAAGAACAGGGCGATAAAAGACAGAACCAGGGGCAGATGGCCCTTGACCCGACCGGAATTAGCACCACATTCCTTAAAACGGCTATGAGCAATAATCTCTTTAACCGATGGCACCAGGAATTCTTTAACAAACTGGTTAACCGAAGGTCGATACTCTGTGGTTACATTATGCTCTTTTTCCATGGCCTTCCACATGGTGGATATACCCTTATACGACGAGTACATTGCCAGACCAAATGCCGGGACCATAATCAGATCAATAAAGGCAACATTCTTGGTCAGCCAGGGCCAATCCCAATGTCCGAAGAAATGACCAAAGCCATGATCAGCAAGGGCCTCGGCAGTGGGCAGGTGCATTCCACCTGACAGAAACCACATAACCAGCACAATAATAGAAGGCAGGCCAATGGTCAGGGGCAGATTCTTGCCGTTACCAACCATCTTGGCCAGACCTGAGGGAAAACCATAATGGGTATAAACATAAGCCCTGATAGCGCCCAGAACATCACCTGGTTTGGCGCCGCGCGGACAATAGGCAGAACAATCTCCACATTGATGGCAAAGCATTACATCAGGATCTGCAACAAGTTTGTCTTTCAGTCCCCACTGGGCCCAGATCATCTCTTTCCGGGGAAAGGGCTTCTCATCAGTGGCCAAGGGGCACATAACAGAACAGGTCGCGCATTGGTAACACTTTTTCAGGGTG
Organism: uncultured Desulfobulbia bacterium; assembly: GCA_964653055.1. GTDB lineage: Bacteria > Desulfobacterota > Desulfobulbia > Desulfobulbales > SURF-16 > CAZZCA01. Next base: position 45,621 of record CAZZCA010000004.1, read on the forward strand.
TCACCGCCTGCACTCTTCATGTATTTAATGAAGTCTAAATCAGGACTTACCTTCATCTTTCAACTCCTTTTCCAACTTTTAACAAAAGCGTCGATTATACCGGCGCCCATTATATTAATGAAAATCTGCTGCCCAGCAAACAAAACTACCCGGCAGCAGATTTGCTGATGATACTAGAAGCCCTTGAATGGGTTAGGTCCAAGCTCGAGGATCTCTTCAACAAACTCATCAAGAATTGCAGGCACCTTGTCATAATCAGTAATAGCAATCTGACGAACCGCACAACGCTCAGGCTCAAGGCCGAGCTGGCCAAGGGTCTCACCGATATTATCCATCCTCTTACTAGCAATCTCACTACCCTTGACAAAATGGCATTGGTAATCATCACCATAACTACAGCCAAGGAGAATGGCACCGTCCATACCAGAGGACAGAGCATCCTTGATCCAGGACATATTCACTGAGCCGAGACAACGAACCGGAATAAAACGGACCAGAGGATTAATTGCATTCTTACGCATGGCAGCCATATCAAGGGCTGGCATGGCGTCATTTTCACAAACCAGAGCCAGGATCCGCAGTTTATCATCATCGTCATCCGGAACCTCAACCGCCTTGATCATGGAACCGATCATGTCGACATTATAGTCCTTAAAGCCGATAATCCGCTCGGGGCACGCACCCATACAGGTACCGCAACGCCGGCAGCGGGTTGGGTTAGGTTTAGGAGTACCCTTCTCGTCATCATCAAGGGCACCGAAAGGACATTCCTCAGTACACCGTTTACACTGGGTACAACGCTGGAAGAAGAAGTCGGGATAGGTCTGATCACCGGAGCGGGGATGTACAGCAACACCGCGGTCAGCGCATTCCATGGCCTGAATGGCCTTGAGCGCAGCACCGGTGGCATCGTCAATGGTCTCCTCCATGGTCATGGCCTTACGGACACCACCACAGGTATAGATACCGGTTCTTCTGGTCTCATAGGGGAAACAGATAAAATGAGAATCAGCATAGCCATCGAAGAGATCCAGATCAAGGAAAGCCGGACCCTGACGATAAGCCAGATTAATGGTTGACTCATCCTTAGTAGTAGGTACCAAGCCAGCAGCCAGAACAACCAGATCAACATCAAGGTTCAGATCTTCACCAAGAAGAGTATCCTTGGCAGCGACCTGACAGCCGTCACCTGCCGCCTCAACCTGAGTTACAGTTGCCTTGGTCAGGAAGATACCGTCATCCTGCTGAATTCCTTTATAGAACATCTCCATATGACCCGGGGTCCGCATATGCTGATAAAGGATATAGGCCTTGGCATCAGCATTGCTCTCCCGCAGGTATTTGGCCTGCTTGAGGGCAACCATGGAGGTTACAGAGTTGGTATAGGGAAAATCCATATCATGTTCTTCACCACCGGGGCTCTGAACAAAGGCAACGGAATTAACTCCACCAAGCTTGCCTTCTTTGGCCATTTTCTCAAATTCGGCATTGGTAACAACATTGTCGTTGTCAGCATAACCAAGATGCTCATACTCACTGACATCGGCAGGAACCCAGCCAGTAGCCAGAATCACCGAACCGTAGTCGTCAGCATCGGGATTAACTTCCATATATGGTTTAAAATTGGCATTGGGATCATCCATCTCACCCTTGTCAATCTTGTCCTGCTCATCAACACCAACCTTGAAAGGGGCATCCCACTCAGTCTCAGTACCAGCAGCCTTCAGGGTAACTGAGAACTCACCGGGAGCACCACCGATCCGGGCAACCTCGGTTCCGGTTTTAATGGTAATATTGGCATCACCCTCAATCTCAGCAACCAATGCACCAATGGTGGGCTCTTCCAGTTCTGCATAAGGAGCCTTGGTTGGGAACTGCTTGGTCCAACCCAGGGCCTTGCCGCCGAGCTGAGCAGCCTTCTCAACAATCGTTACCTCATAACCTGCCTTGGATGCTTCAGTGGCGGCTGTAATACCAGCCAGACCACCACCCATGACCAGAATCCGGTTATTTACCGTTTCCAGCTGATAAGGCTCAGGCATTTCGGTTTTCTGAGCCTGAACACAGGCCATCCGGATATAATCAGTAGCCATTTCATTGGTAAATTCATCAATGGTTTCCTGATCTTTATCATCAGTAGGCTGTTCTTTACACCAGGCAGCTTGCTCACGAATATTACCGCGGACGGTAATGGTCTCATCACCAAAATTAAACTCTTCCTGCATTACTCGGGATGAACAGGCACAGACAACAACGGTATTCACACCGTCGTTATTAATGTCGCCTTCAATCATCTCGCGGCCAGCAGCACCACATAGGGCAGCATTGGTTTTTGCCTCCATGCCATTCTCGCTGGCGGCTTCTACTAAAGCATCTACATCAAGGGCCTCGCCAATGCCACACCCCGTGCAGATATAAGCACCGTATTTCTTATCCATTGAATTCCCTCCTACTTACCAGCTTGAATTGCTTTTAAGGCAGCAGCGGTGGCGCTCTGGGTACTGGTAACAACATCAGCAGCCTTTTTGGCGCAACCGGCAGAAATCATACCAGCCTCAGGATTATTGATGATAAAACCGTTGTCATCGACCCCAACACCCAGAGCAGAAGCCTGTGCCTTGGCAGCCGGTTCCATACCAGTAGCAAGTACACAGAGATCAACCTGCTGATTGACCTTTTCACCGGTAACAGCATTTTCAGCAACAACAGTAACACCATCACCCTCGGCAATGATATCAGCAACCTTACCCTTGATAAAATGAGTATTCTCATCCGCCATCAACTTCTCGCGGAATTTCTCATATTTACCAGGGGTCCGGAGATCGATATAGAAGACATAAATAGGTGCTTCCGGATATCTCTCACGGATATAGGTGATCTGCTTCATGCTAGCCATACAGCAGATATAAGAACAGTACTCAAGATGATTTTCATCGCGGGAACCGGCACATTGAACAAAACCGAAACTTTCAGGTTCTTTATCATCTCCAGGGCGAAGAATCTGACCGCCGGTGGGTCCGTTGGGAGCCGCTAATCTTTCCATCTGCATATTAGTGATAATAGCATCAGAAGAATTGGTTTTAAGATTATCAATCTTCTCGGCGTCATATGGGTTCCAGCCGGTGGCCCAGACAATGGAATCTACATTTAAGGTAAACTCCTTGGCCTCCATATCAAGATCCACTGCATCATATTTGCAGGAATCTTTGATGGCTGCAAGACCATCAGCGCTACAGGCATCTTTATCCAGAACATATTTATCCGGGAAAGCCATGTCATGGGGCTTGTAGATAGCCTTAGTCGTACTCATGCCAAAGTTAAACTCATCAGCACGCTCATCAGTACAGACCTCAGCGCAATCGCCACAGGAAGTACAATTGTTGTTGACGTAACGGGGTGAGGTTACACAACTTACCTCAAAGCTACCTGCAGACCCGGATACCGCCTTGACCTCGGTCATGGTATACAGTCTGATCTTCCGGTTTTTCCGGATACGCTTGAAATTGATCTCCAGTCCACAAGACGGGGGACACAGTTTGGGAAAATACTGGTTAAGCTGGGCAACGCGTCCACCCAGATAAGGGTTTTTCTCTACAAGAAAAACATCCTTACCCACTTCTGCGGCTTCCAGGGCAGCAGTTAAACCGCTGATACCACCACCAACGACCAGAACTGCTCCTGATGCACTCTGCTCTGTCATGCCACTCCTCCTAAAATTAGGGTTAGAAAATATTTAAAATGCCTCTTATACACCTGATTAACTCAACTCATTTACCAGAAAATTTCGGGCAAATCAACTCAGTCAACCAAATTATTCAGAGAGCAAATGGATCAAAAAGGAAAAAACTACATAGAAAAATCTCCAGGCATCCATAAAGGATACCTGGAGATTTATCATACTAACAAAGTGTCAGCTGATGCCGGATTAGATCCAGGGATCAGTCTCAACGATGTTGATACACTCAACTTTCTCACACTTCCACTCGGAAGTTTTAGGATCGAAAGTAGAGTTAACAAAACACTTCCAGTTCTCGTCATCACAAGTCGGGAAGTCAGACCGGTAATAGAAACCCGGGTAGCGTGATTCCTGACGGAATTCAATATGACGGATATGGGACTCTACACACCAGATACGGTGGTAGTTCTCCCAGGCACGCATCAGCTCATGAAGATCGCCAGCTGCCATCTTCGCGGCATCTTCACGAAGAAGACGGAGAAGATCGAGGCAGATATTGAGCAGCTTGCCGGAAGTCATATAGTAAGTAGCAACACCACCACCATACTCATCGGTAGCTTTCATGAGACGCATCATGAGACCGGCAGGTTTGCAGTAGTTGGGGTTAACATTCTCAGCAGTACTGGCACCAACATGCTCATGGTAAAGTTTAACCGGAGCATAGATCTCATCAGCAAGCTCCTGAGCAGTCTGAGACAGTTCAGGGGTAAAATCTGGGTTATCACGGATGAACTTAACCATCTGCTTAGCACACATACGACCTTCAGCATGGGCACCAGAGGAGAATTTATGACCAGAAGCACCAACACCATCACCAGCAGTGAACAGACCGTCAACAGTGGTCATCCGGTTGTAGCCCCATTTATACTGATGGGCACGAGTACCGTCTACTGAAGGTACCCAGTCTTCATCCGGACCGGAGGTCCAGATACCACAACAACCTGAATGGGAACCGAGCATGTAGGGTTCGGTGGGCATAATCTCAGAACCTACTTTCTCAGGCTCTACATTAGCACCGGCCCAGAGACCTGCCTGACCAACAGACATGTCAAGGAAATCTTCCCAAGCTTCAGACTCGAGATGTTTCCAGAATTTCTTCACAGATTTCTCGTCCATACCAGCTTCACGACGCTCGTCAAGGAAAGCATTCAGAGCAACATCGGTAGCCATATAGATAGGACCACGACCTTCTTTCAGCTCGTTGATCATCAGATGGTTACGAAGACAGGTGGGAGTAACAGCAGACGCGCCATAAGGCATGAATTTGCCAAGCTCATCTTTTACAGCATCAGTATTGGCATAGAACTCACCAAGACCGTTCTGTACTTTTGCTTTGAACAGAAGGAACCACGCACCAACCGGGCCATAACCATCCTTAAAACGGGCCGGGGTGAAGCGATTTTCCATCATGGTCAGGGTAGCACCAACCTGGGCACACATGGTGTAGGTGGAACCAGCGTTCCATACGGGGTACCAGGCACGACCTTTACCCTCACCGGTGGACCGGGGACGGAAGATGTTTACTGCACCACCGCAGGCAACCATAGCGGTTTTACATTTGAAAACATGAACGCAGTTTTCACGGGTAGAGAAACCAACTGCACCAGCAATCTGATTCTCTTTGTTTTTATCAAGCAGCATCTTAACGATGAAGATACGCTCCATGATATTCTCTTCACCCAGAGCGGTTTTTGCAGGCTCAGCTACAATACGCTTGTAAGACTCACCATTGATCATGATCTGCCATTTACCGGTACGAACCGGGGTTCCGCCTTCACGCAGGGTGGGGGCAGGTTTGGCACCGTCAAGGTTCTCGCCGTCAGCATCTTTCTTCCAGATGGGCAGACCCCATTCTTCAAAAAGCTTTACAGACTCATCAACGTGACGACCGAGATCATAGATCAGGTCCTCGCGAACAACGCCCATCAGGTCATTACGAACCATTTTTACATAGTTCTCAATGGGGTTCTCACCGATGTAGGTGTTAATAGCGGACAGACCCTGAGCAACAGCACCAGAACGCTCCAAGGATGCTTTGTCAACCAGGATGATTTTCATGTCAGCCGGGGCCCATTTCTTAATCTCGAAAGCGGTACCACAGGCAGACATACCACCGCCAACGATCAGTACATCGCACTCATGCTCTTTGATTTCCGGATTCGGATCAGCATTGAGCTCGCCAAGTGGTTTATTCGGTAATGCCATATTGCAATCTCCTTATAATATGTCAAATTTAATTCTTTCTTTCTAGGTTACACCTTGGTCAACACTTACTTGGGAGTCGGAAGATCAGACTCGAGCAGCAGGCATTCGTCATCAAGGTTAGCACCAGTCTCACCAACATAAGCATTGGCGGCACCCTCAGCAGTGGTACGAATCGGGAACTTGAAACGTTTGATGTTGCCGTTCCGGAACTTAACAGTCCACATGATATCGTTGGTACCCATCATTGGATGAACCTGGCCACCCATCGGTACGAAGTCATCATAACCACGAACAGCAATTGCGCCCTGGGGACAAATCTTAACGCATGAGTAGCATTCCCAGCAGGCATCAGGCTCCTGATTGTAAGCCTTCATCTCCTCCTTGTTCAAGACCATCAGGTCATTGGGACAGATGTACATGCAGGCAGTTTTGTCGCCACCCTTGCAGCCGTCACACTTTTGAGGATCTACATAACTTGGCATTAATATACCTCCTAAAGTTAATTAAATGTTTGATCCCCATCAATAGGGATCGCCTTTTTCTATGTTCTTACTTTTTTAAACCCCAAGATTTGGGATTTTTCACCAAATTGAAGGATCATTCAGAAAAAATGAAGAACCACTCATTTTTATGTGAAAATATTCTATAAAATTTCACCCTATAAAAGTCAAGCAAAAAAGACAAGTCCAATAAAGACCATTTTTCGATTTGACAAGCACGGGGGGGGATGATTAGTGTTGCTTCCATCATAATATTTTTAATCAACAATCAAACCATGCCCCTTGCAACTGCTCTGGCGGGCGGGCAAGGCCAACTTAATATGAGGTATTACCATGACAACAACCGACAAATCAACCATGTTCGGCAAGGATAACAATCCCAGCAATATCATCCCGACAAAATACACCTTAGACAGCAAGATCAATTTTCGTTGCCATCCCGGGGTCAGCTGCTTTACCGCCTGTTGCGGTAACATTAATATAATTCTTACCCCCTTTGACATCCTCAGGCTCCGCACATACCTTAATCTTTCAGCCGATGAATTTCTCCTCAGATTCACCACCCCCACCTTTGTCGAGAAGACTGATCTACCAGGAGTCAAGATACACCTTGACGAAAACGGTCGCTGTCCCTTTGTTACTGATGAGGGCTGCACCATCTACCAGGAACGCCCATCCGCCTGCCGTTATTATCCGGTAGGCATGGCTCAGTTCCACGAAGGTGGTGAAGAAGGAATGGGTTCTGACAAATTCTTCTTCGTGGTTAAGGAAGATCACTGCAAGGGCCATGAAGAAAAAACCGACTGGACAATCGGTGAATGGCGGGCCGACCAGGGGGTTGACCTCTGTGACGAGATGAATAAAGACTGGATGGAAATTGTCATGCGCCGTAAATCATTCGGACACCAGGCCAATATGAGCGAAGGGGGCCAGAAGATGTTCTTTATGGCCTCAACTGATACCGACAAATTCCGCCACTTTGTCTTCAACAGCTCCTTTCTTGACACCTACGATGTTGATGATGAGACCCTGATCGAGATTAAAAAAGATGATGTTGCCCTGATGAAGTTCTCCTTCCGCTATCTGGCCTCCACTCTCTTCGGCACCGATGAGATCAAGGTCAAAGAGGAGAAGGTTCAGGAACGGGTTGGCCAGATCAAGGAGCGCCAGGCCGATGCGGAAAAAGACGCTGAAAAAACTTACGAAGAACTCAAAGCCGATCGTGACTGGCTGGAGGAAGATCTGGCCCAACGCAACAAATAAAAAAAGGGAGAGCCCATCGGCTCTCCCTTTTTTTGCCCCTTATTCCGGCTCATCATGACAGATGCTGCAATCCTGGGAAATCACCTCCCCCTTATCATCCTGATGTTCCTCATCATGGCAGCGGAAACAACCAAAACCGTCATCCGCATTCTGATGACCTAAATGACTGCGATAGGTGCCCCACCCAATATTCATGGCCGGCCAGATATTGTCCAGATAAGTTTCCAGGAGAAATTTGCCGGCATCAGCAATACTTCGATAATTCTTCCCGACAAATTCACTGCCATGGCGGCTGGTCTGTAATTCCAGGAGATCAGCCACTATTTTTTCTTCTGCCTGCTCCCGTGAGACATAATCCCGGGCAAGGACATCCAGGGAGTCTTCCCGAATACCCTGGACCCTAGGGTCAATTTTGGTACTGAGCAAACCAAAATCAACCCGTTCTTCCAGTTCAGCATAGATATGGGTAGGACGGTTATGACAGTCAATACAATCCATGGTCCGCCACGGACCAGCTTCCTCTGCCTCGGCGCCATCAATATTATAATCGACCACAGACCCATCTGCCCTGGTTACCCGAACCTGGCCAATCCTGGTCCGTTTTTCATCAATGGGGCGATACTCTATCTCAATATCACGACTAACATGCCAGTGAATACCTTCCGCCGCATCAGTTACCGGATTATGGCCACCGATCCTTAAAGCTATTTCCTGCAACTCTGGATCAAGCTGATCATCATTAGAAAAGCTGACAAAGCTCTTAACCTTTTTGCCATGGAATTTCTCCGGCCAATGGCATTGCTCACAGGTATCCCTGGCCGGACGCAGATGCTCCACCGGTGCCGGCACCGGCCTGCTGTATTCACCAGTCAGCACCGCCGCCAGCTGGTGCATTCCAGAAATCTTAGCCTTAACATACCACTGGGCCCCGGGACCGATATGACATTCAACACAGGCAACATTGGCATGGGGCGACTTCTTATATGCCACATACTCCGGCTCCATGACCTGATGACATACCATCCCACAGAAATATGGGGAATCAGTGAAGTGATAACCCTCATAACCGATGAACATCAGAAAACTCATATTTATCACCCCCACCACAGTAAAACCGACAAGGTATTTCCGGTGACGCGGCTTACTGAGATTTATCTGCAGATGACTGGCATCCGCAGCCAGACTAGATCGGAACCAATGCCGCCGCCTCAGATAGGCCGAAAGAGGCAATAGTAAAAGACCAAGAACCATGCCCATGGGCAACAGAACATAACAGAGCACCCCGAAATAGGGGTTGTCAACCAGGCCGGCAAAATCAACTACCAGGCCAATCACCATCAGTGTTACACTGACCGTGACCACTGCAACCCCCAAAAGCCCCAACGGGGTTCGCCATATACTGGTAATAAGATGGCCCCAGGAACCACCCTTATCGTCTTCCGGACCCTGCTGCCGATTATTCATCTCAGACATAATTACTCCCTCTCCCTTTGCTGCTGCCGCAAAATAACGGCAATCTGTTCACCACTATCGATGATACTGCGCAATATGGTCAGCTTATCAGCCGCCATATTGCCTTCCCTGCCCTCATCATAAAGAAGTTGGGCATAATTAATGATACCGTTGGCCCTGTTTCGCACCGTATTAACCCGCTCTTCTGCCACCGGTCCTTCATCGTCATCCGCCAACAAACAATTAATTCTCTGACATATCTCAACAATCTCCAGACAGCTACCATCTCCACTGTCAAAATCACCGTCAAAATTTTCACCACAGGCAACCACCTGATCTCTTAAACAACTCAGAGGCAACACCGTTTTCTGATAGAGCAGAAGCAAAACAAGACTGACCAGGCCAACCATTGCCGTCAGCAGACCAATCATCAGCCCCTGAAAATGAACAAGACGATCTTTCATCTGCCCCACAATCACCCGGTCAAAACGACGAAGCTGGCTGTCCAGCTCCCGAATCCGCTGAAAAAGCTCAGATGCCAATCCGTTTTTATCCTCAGCAACTGCCACCTTCCGCGCCAACAGACCAATAGCCACCAGATCAACCTGATCAAGCAAAGCCAATTTATATTCACCAGGAATCAGGCCATTATCAAGAAGATTTGAAAGGTCTGCACTAAGCTGCTCAAGCCCGGCAGCGGCCAGGATGACCCGAGACCAATCTTTAGTCACCAGGGATTCAATAATATGCTCACGGATGGTAAGGGCCCGAAACAAGACCTTCTCACTCTGACTGATTACCTGCTCATAACGACCAGCAAGCTGGTATTGGCGCAACCCTAATAAAACAACCAAAGCAAGGAGCAAGGCCAACACCAGCAGAGAAAAATAGGTTTTTCGTCGTAAGGAAATCATGCCGCTTCCGTTACCACCTCGTCCTGACCCGGATCAGCGGCAAATTTTCGGGAACAATGGGCAGAAGCAGGACAGGACGCACAATGGTCCTGATGTTTATTCTGACTGGCTGTGGCTTTTTCCGCCTGCTTTTTCTGGGAACAATCAAAGATGATATCCAGCTCCTCATTATCCAGGGTCTCTGTCTGCAAGAGAATCTCAGCCAGATGCTCCATAAAACATTTCTCCCTGGTCAAAATAATAATAGCCTGCTGATAACAATGCTCCAGCAGACTCTTAACCTCCTGGTCCACCAACCTGGCAGTTTCTTCGCTGGTGGGCAGCATGGAGTCCTGGCCCCGAAGAAAACCATCATCTGCCAGAGCAAGAGCCCGAGGCCCAACCTTTTCGCTCATCCCCCATAGACAGATCATACTGGTAGCAATCTCTGTTGCCTGGCGCAGATCATCCTGGGCGCCAGTGGTATGCTGGCGAAATACAATCTCCTCCGCTGCCCGTCCACCCATGAGGGTAATTATCCTTCCTTCAAGATAAACCCTGGAATAAGCATGACGATCGGTGAGAGGGATCTGCTGGGTCTGCCCCAGAGCCCGGCCCCGCGGAATAATGGTAATTTTATGGAGCGGATCAGATTCCAGGGTATTTCTCGCAATAATCGCGTGCCCTGCCTCATGAAAGGCCATGGTCCGCCGATCGTTTTCGGAAATAACCAGTCCCTTACGCTCAACACCCATGAGAATACGATCCCTTGCTGCTTCAAAATCCAGGGACGATATTGTATCTTTACCCTGGCGGGCAGCGAGCAGAGCAGCCTCATTAACCAGGTTGGCAAGTTCAGCCCCGGTAAAACCCGGGGTGTTCTGGGCAACCTGATCAAGACAAACGTCTGGTCCAACCTGCTTCAGGCTGGCACAGACCTCAAGAATCCTGGCCCGCCCCTTTACATCCGGGGGCAGAATAGTGATCTGCCGATCAAAACGACCGGGTCGACGCAAGGCTGGATCCAGAATATCCGGCCGATTGGTTGCCGCCAAAACCACCACCGTATCCTTGGGACTGAACCCATCCATCTCCACCAAGAGGGCATTTAAGGTCTGGCTGCGCTCATCGTTACCGCTATCAGACCCACTCCCCCCCCGGGAAATACCAACTGCATCAATCTCGTCAATAAAAACAATACATGGTGCATTTTTCTTGGCCTCGGCAAAAAGCTCCCGCACCCTAGAGGCACCAACCCCGACAAACATCTCGACAAAATCAGAGCCACTTATATTAAAGAAAGGAACCCCGGCCTCGCCAGCAGTAGCCCGGGCCAGCAGAGTCTTGCCGGTACCTGGCGGCCCCTGCAAGAGAATACCCTGAGGGATCACCGCACCGACCTTACGGTATGGTTCAGGATTTTTAAGAAAATTAATAATCTCCAGCAGCTCTTCCTTGGCCTCGGGAATCCCTGCAACATTCTGGAAACTTACTTTTTCATCCTGGGCCTTAAAACTAATCCTTCTTTCCATAGCCCCGACTCCGCCACCGGATTGCTGGCGCCGCAACTGAAACAACCAAGCCGCCCCGATAAGCAACAGAACCGGCAACACAACCAGGATACCTCGCTGGACAACTGGCCCGTAATCTTTGGCAAACTCGACATCCACTCCTGTTCCAGCAAGGTTTGACACCAGATCCATGGACTCGGCAACCACCACCTGATACTGAAAACCATCAGCAGCCGTAACCCTCACCACAACCCCCTGCACCAGAAGCGACTGCACAGAGCCATCAGCCACATCCAGCTGAAACTGGCCAAAACTGCGCAAGGGCAGATTATGCTCAGCCTGCCAAACTACAGTCCCGGCCAGAACTCCAACTATACCAATTGCTGAGATAAGAATATTACGGACATGATTATTCATTTGCACCTGCCATATATTTGGTTAGCACATACCCCAATGCCAAAGGACCATGCCTAGATACCTGTCACTGCCAAGGCCCATCCTTTTAACAGAGAAAAAGGCCCACCACTGCTCACCAGCCCGCCGATAAAACAGGCAATACCCCACAGACCGATAATCGCTGCCGTAACCCCGATGGCATACATGGTCCCCCGTGAAACCTCAGCCTCAACACCTGCTCTTTCCTTAGCCTTTGACCTATCATCTGTTTTCGTCAAAATTGTATTTTCCATCGTGTCCTCCTTTATGATTCCAGGCTCAACCACTTCAGCCGGTTATTGCTTTCAGCCAACTACCCATAAGCGCCACAGGACCGCCACTGGCCACAACCGCAACTGCCAGACATGCCACAACCCATGCACCCACCAGACCTGATGCTACAGCCATAATGGTTATTGCCACCTTGTCAGTTTCAGTACCTGTTGCCTGTTTTGCCTCTGTCCTGGTTGCTGTCCTTGTCAGGGTTGATTTCATTTTTATCCTCCTTGCTATTTAATCTTTACACCGCGACATTTGCCTCTTTGCCTAATCCTTAGAGCAAACCTGATGCCACAGGGTACCATAAGCGCAACCACAGAAAGCCAGCCACTTTGAAAAACTCTGTAAAATCATTTAGTTGGCCACAAAAAACCCTCCTTTCTTTTTTCGAAAGGAGGGTTTGAAAAACCTTTACCAACAGACCAAAGCAACAACAGTGTGGCGACAACTGTGTTGCAAACAACAACAAAGTTGTCGCTTTCAGCTTAGCGTGTCATAAATTATCCTGCTCAATATTAATTCCATACAGAGCTATTCGCCGATACAAGGTACTTCGATTAATTCCAAGAAGACGGGCAGCCCGGGCTTTATTACCCCCGGTCCGACGCAGGGCATGAACAATTAACTCAACCCCCTCCAGACCCGTAACCCCTGCCCCATGCTGTAAATCAAAAAAATCATCACCAGAGCCAACCATTGGCGATGACCCAACCTGAACATCTTTCGGCAAATCCTCCAGGGCCAGGGTCGTGCCCTGACAGAGAACACAGGCACGCTCTATAACATGTTGCAGCTCTCTAACATTACCCGGCCAGGAATAATTCTTCAAAACCGCCATGGCCTGATCCGAGATACCATTAATCTCCCGGTCGAATTTTTCCCGGAAACGAACCAGAAAATGACTCACCAATAAAGGAATCCCCTCCCGCCGCTGGCGCAGAGGCGGCAATTTAATTTCAACTACACGCAAGCGATAATAGAGATCCTGACGGAAACCGCCCTCTTTGACCTTTTGAGCCAGATCAGCATTAGTGGCCGCCACCACCCGCACATCAATCTGCACCGGCATATCGCGCCCCACCGGATAAAAGGTTCTTTCCTGGAGAAAACGCAATAATCGAAGTTGCATGCGGGAAGAAATATCTCCAATCTCATCAAGAAAAAGCGTACCTCCTGCCGCCTGCATGACACGACCGGCCCTGTCCCGATCAGCGCCGGTAAAGGCCCCCTTCTTGTGACCAAAAAGCTCACTTTCCAGCAATTCTTCCGGTATGGCTGCGCAATCCACTTTAACCAGGGGAAAATCACACCGGCCACTTTCAGCATGAAGAGCCTGGGCCGCCAGCTCCTTACCCGTTCCCGACTCCCCGACAATGAGAACAGAGGTATCCACCTTGCCCACATTCTCAATAAGATTATAGACCCCCTGCATGGCCAGACTGGAATCAACATAACCATGAAACCGACTACGCCGGCCACTTCCCTGGTCCATTCTACCAGTCACCGAAATATCCCGGGCCACCAGAACCACCCCCTGAAACAGACCTGCATCATCCTGAAGAGGAGAGGCATTAAGGCTGAAAATACTCTGCTCACCCCCAGCACTATCGCATTCCACCCGATGTTCCCGAACCTCACGCCTGCTCTGGAGAACCTGTTGAGCATCATGAAAAAATACCCGGCCAAGTTCACCAGCCAGTGATTTTAATTTGCGACCAGCCATGGTCTCATCTTCGGCCAGCCCCAGCCAGCCCCAGGCCGTCTCATTGAGCTGGACAATCCTCAGGTCCCTGTCAACTGCAATAATGGCATCCCGCACCGAACGAAACACTGCCTCGAGATAACGACGGTAACGAGCATTTTCCTTTTCCAGAAACCAATGCCGAAGAGCCTGACGGGTAAAACGAAGCAGAACATCCTTATTAACCGGCTTGGGGATATAGTCAAAGGCCCCCAACCTCACCGCCTCAGCTGCTGATTCAAGATTAGGAAAACCGGTGACCATTACCACCGGACAATTAATCCCAGCCTGCCGGACCTTGCGAAGGATATCAGTTCCTGAACCACCCTCCAGGACAATATCACTAATAATCAAATCAAATGAATAACGGCCCAGAACCGACTCAGCCTCAGCAATGGTGGCAGCAGTCACCACAGTTTCATAGCCTTCCCGGGCAAGAAACATCTGAAAGGTCATCCTGATACTTTCTTCATCGTCAATGATCAGAATTCTGGCATCAGAATTTTCTATTGTCATTTTTCCTCCCCTGCCAGGGACCGGCAACAATCTTTCTGTTGAAAATCATCAGGGTCTACCGGGATGTCCACCGTTATCTCGGTATATTTATGCAGAACGCTGTCCACCCGCATCACTCCACCGTGATCACGAACAATGCCATGGCTGATACTCAGACCCAGACCAGTACCTTCCCCCGGCGGCTTAGAGGTAAAAAAAGGATCAAAGAGCTTGTCGAGAATACCCTGCGGGATACCACTGCCCAGGTCCTTGATTGATGTTCGGATATAGCCCACCCCGTCTACCTCCACCCTGAAACACCTGATAGCAATCTTCTTTTCCGGGTCAACCTCGGGAAAACGACGATTAAGGGCGTATCGGCTATTGCTTAAAGTATTGAAGACGACCTGCTTGAGCTGACGGGCATTACCGACAACGGGGCAAATATCAGGGGCGAAATCTGTGGCAACATCTATCCCGTCCTTGGAGAGCTGGTGCTGAACCAGGGCCAGACAGTCATTGACGATCTGATTAAGGCAGACCCGCTCCTTATCGTTATCTCCCTCCCGGGCGAAAGAGAGCAGCTCATAGATAATGGAAGATATCCGCTCTCCCTCCTTAACAATACGCTGGAGAAGATCAGACTGAACCGTCTCCTCCTGGCAGTCATCAAGCAGAAGTTGGGCGTAATTGATTATTCCATTGATAGGGTTATTAACCTCGTGGGCAACCCCGGCGGCAAGCTCTCCAATGGCAGCAAGCTGGGCTGTCCGGATAGACTCAACCTTTCGCACCTCTTCCCTGGTCAGATCCCGGGCAATGAGCATGATCTGGCGAACCTCACCATCAGGATCACGCACAGGGGAGATGGTCAGCAGATAATCCCCATAAAGACCGGGCAATTTGGTCTCCTGAACCTGACGTGATTTGGTGAGCAGAAACTCTTCCAGGGGGCATTGAATATGGGGAAGGCGACCACCATGTATTATCTGGCAGATTCCTTCACCGACAATCTCCTTCCTGGTTTTACGGGCGGCCTGAGCAGCCGCTGGATTGACTTCAGTTATCCGGCCTTCCGGGGTAACAATGATGATCGGATCCTGAACCGCCTTAAAAACATCGGACCAGACCGTATCACTGCCTCCACCTGCCAACAAAACCGGATCAGCTCCCTGCTCCTCCTTTCTTCCCATAACCTTCTCCTTTTCGATGACGCATCGCCTCAACATCATAGGCTCGAAGGATGTCACTGCGGCTGATCAAGCCCACCATTTTATGGCGGCCATGGCGGGCAATAACCGGCAACCGGGCAAGATCCCGGGGTGACATCTTACGAATGGCCTGCCAGATCGGCTCATCCGGGTAAACAGTAATCGCCGGTGACGATGCCACATCAACGGCTCTGACAAATTGAAGATTAATTGTTGTATCCTGCTCCAAAAGGCGCTCCATATCCTGAATGGTCAAAAATCCATAAAGATCCTCATCATTGGCCATCACCGGAAATCCCTGAAGATGAGTTTCCTGAAAAGAGGCAAAAACCTCACTTAAGGGCTGATCACGATGAACAGTAACCGGGTTGTGATTCATCACCTCTTCCACCGTAATCCCCTGCATGATATCAAGGTCGTGACCCTGGGCAAAACGGACACCACGCTTACTCAGCTTCAAGGTATAGATTGATTCAGGATGAAGCCACTCGGCTATAAAGGTAGCGAAGATTGCTGCAGCCATCAGGGGAAGAATGAGGTCGTAGCCGTTACTCATTTCAAAGACAATGAGCATGGCAGTAAAGGGAGCCCGGGCAGCAGCCGCAAAGACGGCAGCCATCCCCACCAGGGCATAGGCCCCAACCTCTCCGGCAATTTCAGGAAAATATAAGCAGGCCAGCACCCCATAGGCACCACCGAACATGGCTCCGGTAAAGAGGGACGGGGCGAAAACACCGCCGGAATTACCAGAACCCAAAGTAAAGGAAGTAGCCAGAGGCTTAAGAAAAACCAGGACAAAGAGAAGAAGAAAGGGAAGGTCACCCCGGAGTACCTCTTCAATAAAATGGAAGCCAGAACCATAGATATGGGGCAGGACAAAACTATCACCATGGCCACCGGCAAACTGCAGATAAATAAAACCACAGGCGCCAAGGAGGAAAGCCCCCACCGCCGGCTTCAAAGCCTGAGGGAAACTCCAATGTTCAAAAATATCCTCAAAGAAATTTAACAGGCGAATAAAAAAGACGCCGAGAAAAGCCGCCCCCAGACCAAGGCCAAGATAGAGAACAATCTCCCAGGGTGAATTCATGGCATAGGAAGGGACATCAAAGGCCGGCCGGGCCCCGAGGAATAATTGACTGACAATACTTGCCGCCACCGCGGAGATAACCACATTCCCAAACATCCTTACCTTGAGGCCACTAAGCAGAACTTCGGTGGCAAAGGCAACCCCGGCAATGGGGGCATTAAAGGTAGCGGCAATCCCGGCAGCTGCGCCACAGGCCACCAGATTTTTGATCCTTTCATCAGAAAGTCGCAGCCATTGGCCCACTGCCGAGCCCAGGGTAGAACCCACCTGGACAATGGGTCCCTCCCGGCCGGCAGAGCCGCCAGTACCGATACAGAGCGCCGAGGCCAGAATCTTGGCAATGGCAACCCGGGGCCTTATCCTACCTCCCCGCTGAACCAGGGCCTGCATAACCTCAGGCACTCCATGCCCCTTGGCCTCTGAGGCAAACCAGGCAATAATCGGTCCCACCACCAGGGCACCAGCCACCGGCACCAGCAAAACAGCCAGCCCGTCAGAACCATGAAAGACACCAAGAAATCCGCCATAGGAAAAATTCTGGATCCAGACAATGAGCTTAATAAAACAAACCGCCGCCCCACCTGTACCAGCCCCGATAATAACCGCCAGCACCATGAGAATTAATTCTTCCCGGGGGGCAAGACGGTCAAGCAGATATCCCAGTTGAGGTTTTTTCACCGCCCTGCCCCAGCTCTAGGTAAGACTACGGTAAAGACTGTACCGTCACCTTCTTCGCTATCAACCTCAATCTCACCATTATGATTTTCAATAATCTTCCGGGCAATGGCCAGCCCCAGCCCGGTACCCCTGTTCTTGCTGGTAAAAAACGGGGTAAAGATCTGGTCCTGAACTTCCCAACTCATCCCGCAGCCGGTATCAGCTATTTTAACTACCACCTGGCCACCATCACCAATGGCAGTGGTAATGGTCACTTCATCACCCTCTTTCATAGCCTGATCACTGTTTACCAGGATATTGAGCCAGACCTGATAGAGCTGGTCAAAATCACCTTTAATCACAGGTAAGGGGTCCGTCAGGTCAAGATTAATACCAACCCCCCGATCAGCCAGGCCCTCTTCGATAAAGGCGCTAACTTTAGTCAACACCTGGTTAAGTGAAACATCGGTGAGCTTAGGCTTACGGGGCCGGGCAAAATCCAGAAACTCACGAACAATGGTATCCAACCTGACGGTTTCATCGACAATAATTTTTGCCAGCCTGCTGTTTTCCGGGGCAACCTCATCCATCCTCTTACCCAGAATCTCAGCAGTACTGCCAATAATCCCCAGAGGATTCTTTATCTCATGGGAGACTGAAGCCACCATCTTACCAAGGGAGGCCAGACGTTTAGCCTGATGCAATTTATCCTCCAGCTGCCTCCTTTCCGCAGCCCGAGCCTCCATGATCCGATCGGCCCGACTGACTATGAGGCGGAGAATCAGGAAAAGAAAGCCCATAACCACAATGGAGGTAAGGGCAATCATTGCCTGCAGTGTCAGGATATCCACCATATCATCAGAAAGATCACGAACAATCTCAATCACCCCTATAACCACCGGCACCCGGGAAAATGGCTCACCCTTCATTAAAGGAATAGTAGTGGACAGCCGACAGGATACCTGCTCGTTCCCCGGCACCAGATTGAGCATGGTACCGCTGCGCCAGAGGCGGGAGCTGGTCTCCCCCTTAAGGGCCCGCTCATACTCCTTGCCCCCCAGGCCACTTACCCCGACAATGTCCCGTTTGGTTGAATAAGAGACAATATTATCCTTTTTCGAAAAGATGGTAACCGAATGGGTATTGGTTCCCTGGATCCCTGCCTTAACAATGGAATCGAGTTTTTTAAACTGACGGGGATCCTGCAGGGCAATTTCCCGACCCTGGATACTTAAGGGAAAGACAAATTGCTGAAATACCTGATCGCCAAGATTCTCAGCCAGCACCAGGGTATAGGACCTACTGCGCTCAAGGAGAATATTGGTGGCGTAATTGGAAATAACCCAGGTAAGAGCCAAAGCTGACAGAAGAATAACCGCCAGACTGGTAAAGGAAAAAAACTTCACCAGTCGAAAAGGTTTCAGCCTGGCCAGTTCATAATTTTCAGCCTTTTCCATCACATACTCCGCAGCGACTGCAAATTTCCGGTTGACAGGGTGGCGTTTTCCGGCCAGCCAGGGCCCGCTCATGCTCGGCCCAGAGATAATCCCGACTAATTCCCTGATCAATTATATCCCAAGGGGAAATCTGATCCCGGGAGCGCTCCTTAATATAAGACTTCAAATCAATATCAAGATCGGCTGCCAGCTGTCGCCAATTACGCCTGCTGCCAGCCATGGCCAATAATAATTTAAAAAGCCGCCGGTCACCCCTGGCCAGCACTGCCTGAAAATAACCATGATCCGGCTTCTCGGCCCTGATTCGAATATGATGCGCACCGCTAAGTTGTTTACGCACATACTTAATCTTCTTTTTCAACCGACTCACCCCGGCAAAGGCACAAAACTGAAACGGGGTCCAGGCCTTGGGGACAAAGGGATTAATGCTCAAGGTTATAGTTGTCATATAGCCACGCCGGCGACCAAGAGGGTCAACCTCATCCCTGACCCTGAGGGCAAGCTCAACCAATTGGTCAAGATCCTCCTCAGTCTCAGTAGGCAGACCAATCATAAAATAGAGTTTAAGATTTGTCACCCCGCCATCCACCAACAATCTGGCGGCAGTCAGCACATCCTCTTCAGTTATCCCCTTATTGATTACCTTACGCAGGCGAGGAGAACCACCATCCGGGGCAATGGCTGCTGACTTTATCTTACTTTCCTTCAGAATCCGGGCAAGCTCCGGGGTAATGGCGTCTGCCCGTAACGAGGAAAAGGAAAGAGCACAGGAATTAACAAGCAGATAAGAGGCAACCCGGGACAGATCTTCTCCCCTGGCCATCTCCATCCCCAGCAGACCAACCCGTTTGATACCCTCCGGCCTGGCGGCCAGGGCTTTAAGAATAGCCTCAGCCGACCAGAGGCGAGGAGGCCGGTAAACAAAACCGGCAGCGCAAAACCGACAGCCCCGGCTACAACCGCGACCCAATTCGGCAAGAAATAGATCGGAAAATTCCGTTTCAGGGGTAAGAAGCCTTGAATGACCGGCAAGTTCCGTCCCCTTCAGTCTCACCCTGGCCACCCGGGGCGGCACACCTTCTTCAACCGGATCCATCTTGCAAATCCCCCCATGATCATACTGCAGATCATAAAGGGAAGGAATATAACATCCAGCCCGGGATGCCAGCGAGGATAGAAGCTGACGGCGACTAACCGCCTGCCAGGACTGATTGACCGAAGCCATCAAAGAAACAAGGCCGGCTTCCGCCTCACCAAGATAAATCAAATCAAAAACCGGAGCCAGTGGCTCAGGGTTGATAAAGGTAGCAACCCCGCCACCAAGAATCAAGGGAGTTCCGGGACCTGGCGGGCCCTGTTCAGCCCGCCGGCCGGCCCGGGGTTCAATACCGGCGGCAATGAGAATTGACAGAAGGTTGACATAGTCCTGCTCAAAACTGACCGAACAGAGAATCAGCGGAAAATCAGACAGGGGACGACCTGACTCAACAGACAAAGGCCGATCATCACCACTATCAGGAAGAAAGACCCGTTCACAGGCAAAGTCAGATTCTTTATTTAAAAGATGATAAACAAGCTGAAAACCGAGGTTGGACATCCCCAGTCGGTAGGTATTGGGATAGAGCAGGGCAATG
Organism: uncultured Desulfobulbia bacterium; assembly: GCA_964653055.1. GTDB lineage: Bacteria > Desulfobacterota > Desulfobulbia > Desulfobulbales > SURF-16 > CAZZCA01. The sequence goes on from CAZZCA010000004.1 coordinate 66,180, forward strand.
GGAAGCTTACCGCCCCATTTTTTGCGAATAGCACCAATTTCAGGTAATTGCTTCACGTTGACTCAACAGAGAACCTCTGACAATAACTATCTTATGAGCCAGCCCCAACACCACAGGGCGACTTCTTACAACGTCATTAATTTTCGTTTCGACGGAGAAAGGTAGGTTCATCCAGCAGATCCTCATCCAGGCTGCCACCGACAAATGGATGACGACGCACACCGCTCATGGTTCGGCCACCCTCCGGAGCCTGCCTGGAACGACTCTCACTGCCACCGGCAGGTTCTTTATCAACTGCGGCGTTTCTTGCCTGGACAAATTGGGTTACATTCTCCGGCAGGGTCTCCATATTATTCTCTTCCCTGATCCCGGTGGCAATTACCGTAACCTGCAGCTCCTCAGTGAGGGTCTCATCAAAGATAACCCCGAGAATGATATTGGCATCCTGATGAACCTCTTCATAAATCTTACTGGTGGCCTCAGTAACCTCGGCCATGCTCAAGGTCTCCTGACTGGCACAGATATTTACCAATACCCCTTTGGCCCCGTCGATACTGATATCCTGGAGCAGTGGGCTGGCTATGGCCATATCCACGGCCTCAGATGCCCGCCGATCCCCAGTGGCAACACCAGCACCCATCAGAGCAGGACCCATCTCGTTCATCACTGTCCGGACATCGGCAAAATCAGGGTTAATATAACCGGGCAGATTAATCAGGTCCGTTATCCCCTTAACTGCCTGGACCAGAACCCCATCTGCCATCTTCATTCCGTCGAGGAATTTAGTATTACGCTGGGTAAGAGAAAGAATACGATCGTTGGGGATGGTAATAATGGTATCAACTTCCTTTTTCAACTCTTCCCAACCGGCCTCGGCATTCTTCATCCGGGCTCGACCTTCAAAGAGAAAAGGCTTGGTTACCACCCCGACGGTAAGGGCACCCATCTCTTTACTGAGCTTGGCCACCACCGGTGCGCCACCGGTACCTGTACCACCACCTAAACCAGCAGTAACAAAAACCATGTCACTGCCTTTAAGAAACTCCTTGATTTCGGCAAGACTTTCTTCCGCCGCCTCACGGCCACGTTCCGGTTTGGCTCCGGCCCCGAGACCCTTGCATATTTCCGGACCAAGTTGCACCTTGACATCTGCCCGGGAATGCTCGAGAGCCTGCAGATCAGTATTGGCCGCTATAAATTCCACCCCTTGGAGTCTACTCTCCACCATGGTATTTATCGCATTACCGCCACCACCACCGATGCCGATAATTCTAATTTTGGCCCGCGACTGATCAGCCGCCATTTTAAACTCCATAATTGCCTCCCCGCAACAAAACTTGCCCTGCCAGCCACCCTGAAACTGACACAGTTTGCATACTACACATTATCCCTGTTCCGAACAAGGAATAATCAGCAATTTCCAACAATTATAACCACCATCTTTCATTGCTTTTTTTTAAAGAAAATTATTTATAATCTGCCACCAAAAAGATGACGCAATTTCCGGGCAATACTGCCTAAAGCTGAAGCAGGACGATCATGGTAAAGAGGGCTATCCTCTCTCTTTTTACCGTAGACAACCAAACCAACCCCGGTGGCGCACTGGGGAGTTGCCACCATTTCAGTAATTCCACCAACTTTTCGGGGGTATCCAATCCGCACCGGCAGGTCAAAAATCTGTTCTGCCATATCAACCATATGGCTCAAAAGAACCGAACCGCCGGTGAGCACCAGTCCGGCATTAACCAGCCCCCTGGTTCCCGACTCCACCAGTTCATGGTTCACCAGGGTAAGCATCTCTTCCACCCGGGCCTCAAGAATCTCGCCCATCACCCGCTGGGAAACCTTCCGGGCTTTACGGCCACCCACACTTGGCACATCTATGGCCTGATCTTTGTCAATCATCGCCGAGATAGCTGACCCGTATTTTTCCTTAAGCCTCTCCGCCTCCTGCAAAGGGGTACGCAGACCAATGGCCAGATCATTGGTCAGATTATGGCCGCCGATCCCCAGGACAAAGGTCTTTTTGATACAATTATCAGAGAAAACTGCCAGATCCGAAGTTCCTCCTCCCATATCAAGCAAGGCAACTCCGAGCTCCATCTCTTCCTTGGTAAGTACCGCTTCTGCTGAGGCGATAGGCTCAAGAACCACATCATCCACAGCCAGGCCGGCTCGATTACAACACTTGATAATATTGTGGAGTGCAGTTGCTGAACCAGTTACCACATGGACCTCAGCCTCCAGCCTGACTCCAGTCATCCCCAGAGGATCCTGGATTCCCCCCTGGCCATCAACCTTATACTGCTGGGGCAACACATGGATAACCTCCAGGTCCTGACTAAGAGGAATGGCCCGGGCGTTCTCCACCACCTTGTCAATATCGTCCTGGCTGATCTCCCGATGCTTAACCGCAATCACACCGTCACTGTTAATCCCGGTGACATGACTGCCGGCAATGCCCACATAAACCGATGAAATATCACAGCCAGCCATGGACTCTGCCGCCTTCACCGCTTTCTGGATGGAATTTACCGTGTTCTCGATATTAACCACTACACCCTTGCGCAGACCAACGGAGGGAGAGGCCCCCACCCCGATAACATCTATCCGATCCTCAAATATTTCACCAACCACCGCACAGATCTTGGTTGTGCCAATATCAAGACCAACTATCAACTCGCCTCTTTCCTGCTGTGCCATATTCTCCCCTGTTCCAATCTATATTGGATTCAGTTCTAAACTCTAAACCTTGCAGGCCTATCCGACACTCAAGACCCCTAGGAACGGAAACCCACCAGAACCCGGCCCCCGGCCCCGCTCTGGTTGCCGTCTTTCATATAATTCATGTCAATATAATCCGTATTCTCAAATTCACGATTACGATACAGCCACGACAAAACCTTACTCAAACGCGAGTATTTACGCCACATCTCACCCCGGCCCAGATAAACGGGAAACGCCCTTTCCGCCGGGAACATCACCACCGAGCCATCCTCTTCCCCATGGAGCTCCGAAATATCCAGACCAGAAAGGGCCGCATTACCGGAGGCAGCATATCGGATAAAGGCCAGCATGTCGGCGAGGGTCTCTTGCTCCAACCCGTCTGCCGAATGACCGGTAGTCAGCTCAAGTCCGGTGATCAAGGGCAGATCAAAATCATCACCGGGTCGGATCGGGGCAAAAACTACACCACCTCGATCCACATAATAAAGACCTTCTTCCGTATTAATCTTTGCCCGGGGCACCCGCTCTTTAACTACAATCTCCAGCCGGCCCGGCCATTTTTTTCGTACCCGGGCACCAGCCACCCAATCCTCGCCAGCCAGCACCTTTTCAATTGCCGCCGGCTGCACTGTCCAGAGATTGGTCTGGACATCCAGGCCGCTTAAAACCGTAATCGTTTTTGAGTCCACATATTTACAACCGGAAATTTCAAGTTCCGAGATCTGGAAGAAAATTGAATTACTCAGACCCCGATAAGCAATCATGGCGATCATTACAGCAACTGCCGCCAGGACAAGAAAAACAGCACTGCCCAGCAGCCATTGCCGTCTCACCGTCTGCCGACCCCGGCTATGATGATGCCACTTCTTCCTCTTCACCCGCTCGCCGACCTTCCCATAATCTTGATTTCCGGCTCCAGCCTGATCCCGCTCTTTTTCTCCACCCTGGTCTGGACCTCCGCCATCAGCTCAACAACGTCTGCAGCCCGGGCCCGGCCGGTATTAACAATGAAATTGGCATGAACCTGGGATACCATGGCACCACCGACAATAAAGCCCTTCAGGCCGGCCTCTTCAATCAAGAGGCCGGCGGGTGGTCCGTTTGGGGGGTTTTTAAAAACCGACCCGGCATTGGCCACCCCCTGGGGTTGCGCCTGCTTTCTCCGTTTCTGCAAGTCCAGACACCGGTTATGGGCCTGACTGTCTGGGTCCCGACCAAAGCGAAAAACACCATCCACCACCACCTGGCCACCTTGCTGATTCCAGCTGCGATAACCAAATTCAATCTCTTGGCGATTACATCGAAACAAGTCCCCATGCCGATCCATCATCCCCACTTCCACCAGCAAATCAGCAATCTCTTCTCCCCAGGCCCCGGCATTCATCACAATCGCCCCACCGACACTGCCTGGTATTCCCACGGCAAACTCCAAACCACAGAGGCCATTGGCAAGATGCCAATTAACCAGAGCTCCCAGGCTGTGCCCGGCCTCCACCCTGGCTATAACAGAGCTGTCTGTCTCAGACTGCACCGTACACCGGGCAAAATCCCGGGCAAAAACTATAACCGCCCCGACAACACCTTCGTCAGACACCAGAACATTACTGCCCCGGCCAAGTACCTGCCAGGGAACCCCCAACCGGCCCAGAACCTGCACCAGCTGAGCCAGTTCCTCGGGCCCCTGGGGCTGAATAAGGGCCTCTGCCGGACCGCCGATCCGAAAACTGGTAAAATCCGCCAGTTCCCTGTTCCACTGGATCCTGTCCTGCCAGCCAGAACCAAGCTCCTGCTGCAGTTCAGCCTGCCAATGGGGCCGATCAATCATTTATTGCCTCTCACCCACCAGGCGGGCCAAGATTCGCTCTCCACTCTGCCAGATATTGCCGGCTCCCAGGGTAATAACAACATCACCAGGCTCAAGCAAGGGCAGCACCGCATCTTCCAGATCAGCCAATCGATCTACTGACTCCACCATCCTCTGGCCATGCTCCTTAATTCCGTGAGCAAGGGCGGAAGAATCAATACCGGTTATGGGCTCCTCACCGGCAGCATAGATTGGAGCCAGCAATAATAGATCCGCCTCATGAAATGATGCGCAGAACTCCCTGAACAGGCCACTGGTCCGGCTATAGCGGTGGGGCTGGAAAATCACCACCAACCGGCGATGAGACCAGGCCCGACGCATGGCGGTGAGGGTTGCCCTGACCTCAGTGGGATGATGAGCATAATCATCAATCACCGTAATATCACCTGCCTCACCTTTAAGCTGCAGCCGCCGCTCAACCCCTGAAAACTCTGCCAAAGCCCCAGTAATTGAGGCAAAGGGAATTTCCAGCTCAAGCCCAGCAGCAATAGCCGCCAGACTGTTTAAAACATTATGACGACCCGGGAAATTTATCCTGACCTCCCCCAGCAGCTCACGGTCCATCCAGACTTCAAAAAAGGTGACAAACCCTTCATTACGCAGTCCACGGGCGTGGAGATCGGCCTGGGCAGTAAAACCATAGGTAATAACCCGTTTCTTGATCCGGGGCAGCAGAGAGACAATATTATCATCATCAAGACAGAGGATAACGGCCCCGTAGAAAGGAACCTTATTGATGAATTTCAGAAAAGCCTCCTTGATCTCATCAATGGACGCATAAAAATCAAGATGCTCAAGATCAATATTGGTAACCACCTCCAGCACCGGCGCAAGACGAAGAAAGGATCCGTCACTTTCATCTGCCTCTGCCACCAGAAACTCTCCGTCACCAAGTCGGGCATTAGTCCCCAGACTATTAACCTGCCCGCCAATAACCACCGTGGGGTCCAGTCCGGCCTGTGCCATAACCCAGCTCACCAGGGAAGTGGTAGAGGTCTTACCGTGACTGCCGGCAATGGCAACACCGTATTTTTTCAAACGCATGAGCTCAGCCAGCATCTCGGCCCTGGGCACCACCGGCACATGCCTTTTCCCGGCTGCCACCACCTCCGGATTATCATTACCAATGGCCGACGAAACCACCACCACCTCAGCCCCCTCGATCCACTGGGCCTGATGCCCCTGATGGATAATACCACCCAGGCTGGCAAGCCGGTCTGTAATCCGGGTCTGCCGCAAATCCGAGCCACTGACCCGATAACCCAGGTTGAGAAGCAACTCGGCAATTCCACTCATGCCAATACCGCCGATGCCGACAAAATGGATGTGTTTATTCTTTTTATACATTTTTATTCCCTGCCAGACGCTGGCATTGTTCAACAATCATCTCCACCGCCTCCGGCTGAGCCAGGCCCTGAGCTGATTTAGCCATTTTCATCCTGTCCTCCTGGCTGAAGATCAGACGGGCAAGCTCACCGGCCAATTTTCCCCCGGTTAAATCCTGCTGATTCAACATAATACCGGCACCACCCTGCACCAGATAGCCGGCGTTAACAGCCTGATGATTATCAGCGGCATGGGGATAGGGGACCAAAATCATTGGTTTACCGACAATGGCCAGTTCAGCAAGGGTGCCGGCGCCTGCTCTGGCAACCACCAGGTCGCCCTGCCGGTAGATTGCCGCCATATCATCAAAAAACCCCCTTACCTCCGCCTCAATCCCATATCTATTATAATTTCCCCGGACCCCATCTTCATCCAGAGGGCCGGTCTGGTGGATCACCTTAAAGCCAGGTGGCAATTGCGAATTTAATACCCCGAGGGCATCCAGCACCAGAGAATTTAAAACGCGAGCCCCTAAACTACCACCCAGAACCAGAAGAGTGAAACCGTTTTCTTCCTTCGATTCATTTTGGCTGGCAGCCAATTTCAGGATTTTCTTTCGCACCGGATTTCCTGTAACCAGGCATTTACCAGGCGGGAAAAAAGAACTGCTGCCAGGAAAACTTATAAAAACCCGGTCAACAAAATGACCAGCTATCCTGTTAGCCAGTCCCGGTACTGAATTCTGTTCATGGAGACAGGTCTTGACCCCCATCATCCTGGCCGCCAGCAAAACCGGACCGGTAACATAGCCCCCCACCCCTAAAACCAGATCTGGCCGGAAACGAAAGACCATGACCATGGAGCGGATCAGGGCCCATGGTAATTTAAACAGACTGCGAATCAGAGCAAAAGGAGATTTACCCTTCAGTCCGCCGCAGGCAAGGGGACTGACCTTAAACGGACAAGACGACAACACCCGTCGATCCGTGGGTCTGTCCGTACAGACAAAATACACCTCCGAGCCGTCTTCAGCTGCCAGCACAGCGTCTGCCACCGCAATTCCCGGGAACAGATGACCGCCGGTTCCTCCTCCACAGACAAGCAGGCGCATAATCTACACCACCACCAGTGCCGTCCTGCTCCGGACCCGGCTCACATAGGCTCGTTCAATCTCAGCCAGAGTGTCCTGATAACAGGAGGGGCAGAAACCATAAGATATCTTATTATCCTCTCTGACTGCTTTATTCACCCAGAGATCACCCTCTTTTTCCCGCCGACAGCGACAGCATACTTTTTTCATAAATCAAAAACCCGCCGAAACATTATTTGCCGAATTTTTCCTGAATCCTGGCAACCTGGCGACAAAACTCATCACCCCGCTGGCCATAACCACTGAACATATCAAAACTGGCACAGGCCGGTGAAAGAAGAACCGCGTCCCCCGGCTCAGCAAGAACCGCAGCCCTGGCAACCGCCTCGACCATATCTGCCACCATCTCGAAAGGCGCAGCCGACTTCAATGCCGACGCCATAACCTCCCGGGCCTCACCAAAAAGCAATAATTGTTTAACCTTGCCCCTGACCAGAGGGACAAGGGCTCTGTAATCTCCACCCTTATCCCGCCCCCCGGCCAGCAAAATCACCGGTTTTGTCATTCCGCCAAGTGCCGCCTGCAGGGCCCCGATATTTGTTGCCTTGGAATCGTCATAATAGGCAACCTGACCGATATCTGCCACCTTCCGCAGACGGTGAGCCGGCAAGACAAAATCGCATAAGCCCTGCTCAATGGCCGCCATGGGACAACCCAAGGACCTGGCCGCCATAATTGCTGCCTGGCAGTTCTCCCGATTAGGGGAAGAGGCAAGGTGGTCTGGAAGAACATAACGTTCAACCTGCCGGCCATTACCCTCATAATCAAAAACAACCGCCCCATCCTGCCAATAGCAGCAAGGTGCCGATCCGTGCCTGCCACCAAAAAAACCAATACTCTGTTTATTGAGCATGGACAGACGAGCCATAACCTCCGGATCATCACCATTGAGCAATGCCATATCGCCGGCCTGCTGGTTGGCAAAGATCGCCATCTTGGCATCGCCATAGGCCCCATAGGACGAATATCGATCAAGATGATCCGGACTGATATTAAGCAAAACAGCCAACCGGGGCTGGAACAGGCCTGCTGTATCCAACTGAAAACTACTTACCTCTAAAACAGCAAGCTCTGCCTTTTCTTTACCGAGAAGATATTCACTCAAAGGAATGCCGATATTGCCGCCAATAAACACAGAGCGCCCGGCTGCCTTAAAAAAATCACCAATAAGGGAAGTTACCGTGGTCTTGCCATTGGTCCCGGTCACCGCAATCACCGGCCGGTTAAACCAGCATGCAGCAAGGCCAAGTTCACCCACCATGGCAACCCCATGCTCACCAGCCTCAACCAGCTCAGCCATGGTAAGGGGTACCCCGGGGCTGACCACAATGAGATCCTGATTGATAAAGGTGGTTAAATTATGGCCGCCCCCTTCAAAAAATATCTTCTCTTTAATTAACCACCTGCCAAAATCCTGATCCAGATCTGCCAGAGAGACAGAATCCGTCACCGATACTTTGGCTCCGAGGCCATGAAGAAAACGGGCAGCAGCACGACCCGACCGGCCACAGCCTACCACCAGCACTCGTTTTCCCTCCGGCCTTGCCTGCATCTCAGCCAGTATATGTCTGTTATCAGCTTTCAAGTCCGGCAAGGTTCACCTCGGTTTTTCATAAATAAACACACCGGTTAACGCATCTTCAAAGTAGCCAGGGCCATTAACCCCAAAATAATGGAGACAATCCAGAACCGGACCACCACCTTGGGCTCGGGCCAGCCTTTTTTCTCAAAATGATGGTGATAGGGGGCCATGAGGAAAACCCTTTTTCCCCCTGACAATTTAAAATATGAGACCTGGACAATCACCGACAGGGCCTCAACCACAAAGATTCCACCCACCAGAGCAAGCAGAATCTCCTGTTTGATGATAATGGCCACAGTGCCAAGTGCCCCGCCAATGGCCAGGGAGCCCACATCCCCCATAAACATCTGGGCCGGGAAGGTATTGAACCAGAGGAAACCAAGACTGGCCCCGGCAAGGGCCCCGCAGAACACCGCCACCTCACCGGCTCCTGCCACATAGGGAATCTGCAGGTAAGAGGCAAGACCGGCATGGCCGGCCAGATAAGAAAAAAGAAGATATACCGAACTGCTGATAACGGTCGGGCCGGTGGCCAGACCATCCAGACCATCGGTGAGATTAACCGCATTTGAGGCCCCCACCACCACCAGGGCAATAAAGGGCAGGTAATACCAACCCAGATCAGGACGAATCTCTTTAAAAAAGGGCAGGCTGAGAGTGGTGTCATAATCAGGCCGGTTTACCAGCACCAGTCCCACAATAACCACCCCGGCCAACTGAAGAAACAATTTACCCCTGGCACTTAAGCCCTTGGAGTTCTGCCTGTTTATTTTATAATAATCATCCAGGGAGCCAATGGCGCCATACCAGAGACTTACCCCCAGAAGGAGCCAGACAAAGCTGTTGGTCAAGTCAACCCAGAGCAGGGTGGTAATGGTGAGAACAAAGAGGATAAGAACCCCACCCATGGTGGGAACCCCCTGTTTAGAGAAATGAGACTCCGGCCCATCCTCTCTGACGACCTGACCGACCTGTCTGCTTTTTAAAAAATTAATAAACCAGGGCGCCAGAACCAGGACCAAAACAAAACCAGTAACCATGGCCCCGATGCCGCGAAAGGTGATATAGCGGAAGATATTGAATCCACCCAAAAGGGTATGTAAGGGGTATAATAGATGATATAACATTATTCAGAATTAACCGTTTTCAAATAGGTAATAATTTTCTCCATGCCCATGCCGCGGGACCCTTTAATCAGGACCGGGTCCGTGCTGCCGAGCTCACCCCGCACAGCCAGGGAATGAAGAATCTCTGCCGCAGCCAGCCTGCTTGCCGGCCATTTGATTCTCTTTTTGTCCATGCCAGCCGCCAGAGCGCCCTGGGCAATAAAATCGGCCCTGCTACCGTATACCAATAAATAATCAAAACCGGCTCCAGCCACCACTTCACCCAGCTTAAAATGAACTGCCTCATCATCGTCTCCCATCTCCAGCATATCTCCCAATACTGCCACTGATCTATGCTGACGCAGGGCGGATACCGTGGCAAACGCCGCTTCCATGGAGGCCGGATTGGCGTTATAGCAATCATTAACCACCATCAGCCCTGCCACCTCTACAAGCTGCAGGCGCTGGGCAAATGGCCTGAAAGATTCCAGACCACGGCCTATCTGGTCAATATCGGCACCAGCCCCATGGGCCAGAGCAGCGGCCGCCAGGCCATTAACCACATTATGCTCACCCAGACAGGCTAATTGCAAACGCCTCTTCTCATCACCGATATGCAGGGTAAAGGCCATTCCCTTACTGCCGCAATTACGAACATGGGTTGCCCTGACCATGGCCCCTCGACCAAAGCCATAAATTATCTGACGCTGATCAAAGTGGGATGCCAGCTCCCTGATCAGCTCATCATCACCATTAATGCAGAAAACAGCCTCTTTTCTGCTCCCTGCCAGCAGCTCCCCCTTGGCTCGGGCAACTCCGGCCACTGATTTCAAACCAGCCAGATGGGCAGCCTGCACATTTAAAACACAACATATATCAGGTTCAGCAATCTCGGTCATCCTGGCGATCTCGCCGGGCCTGTTCATCCCCATCTCAAGAACTGCTGTCTGATGACGATAATCCACCGGCAGAAGAGACAGGGGCAGGCCAACGAGATTATTAAAATTACCCATGGTCTTAAGGACCGGCCCCTGTTCTGCCATAATTGAAGCGCACATCTCCTTAACCGTTGTCTTACCGGAACTGCCGGTAATGGCAATTACCCTGAGCCCGGCAATCTGCCGACGTCGATAACGGGCAAGCTCACCAAGGGCCCTCAGACAATCATCGACCTGGACAATTGCAGCCCCTGAAAAATCCTGTTCAAGTCGCTCCACCACCAGGCCAGCCGCGCCCCGGGCCACTGCTGCTGTCAGGTAATCATGAGCATCAAAATTATCCCCGGCCAGGGCAACAAAGAGATCCCCTGGCTCAATGGTTCGGCTATCCGTGGAAACAGCCCGAAACCTGACCTCCGGCCTGCCGGCAACACACTTACCCCCTGTGGCGGCTAAAACATGATCAAGGGTCCAGACCGGATCCTGTAGAGTGGCAAAACCGTAACCAAAAGCCGGGGAAACCCCGTTATCAACTGACTGTCCCTGCCCTGCTCCCACCTTATCTCCCAAGTCTAATTCGCTGATTAAGCGGCCTGATACAATCTGACAAACTCCTCCCGGGCCACTTGCCGGTCATCGAAAAACAATCTATCCCCACCAATGAGCTGATAAGTTTCATGGCCCTTCCCGCATATCAACACCACATCATCACTGCCGGCAACCCTGATCGCCTGACTAATGGCCTGACGCCGGGACTGGACCACCTTATATCCTTTAGCCATCTCCCATTCGTCAATGTCGTTTAAGCAGGGAATACCGCTGATCCCCTCTTCAATCTCTGCCAGGATCTGAGCTGGATCCTCATTGCGGGGGTTGTCAGAAGTGATGATCAGGTAATCAGCCATGGCTGCAACTTCACCCATCTGAACCCTTTTCCCCCTGTCCCGATCTCCACCACAGCCAAAAACCAGAATCAACCGGCGGGGGTGTAATTTAGCCACGCAGGTCAGCACCTCACTTAATGCTGCCGGTGTATGGGCGTAATCCACAAAGACAACCAGCTGGGCAGCAGAGGGAGTCGACTCAAAGTCAAGACTTACCCGCTCCAACCGGCCCGGTATATTTTTCAGAGCAGCTACCCCCCGGCCAATTTCCTCCAAACTGAAATCAAGGCCTAAACCGACCCCCACTGCCCCGATGATATTCAGCAAATTAAATTCACCGATCAACGAACTGGCAAGAATCATTTCACCTTGGGGGGTGACAAGACGGCCATGGATACCCTGGAATCCCATGTTAAAACCTGCAGCCCGGATCATTCCCTGATCCAGACCGCAGGTGATAACGGAACAGACAGTTTCTCTTGCTAAATCATCTGCCAGCGTCATTCCCCAATTCCGCTGATGCCTGTCCCCATGTTTACCGTCAGCAGCCTGGGCAAGTACCACCACAGCCACTCCTTTCTCCTTAAGATAGTCGGTAAACAATTCCTTTTTAGCAGCATAATATGCTGCCATATCCTGATGAAAATCCAGGTGATCACGGCTCAGATTGGTAAAGAGCGCCAGATCAAACATTATCCCCCTGACTCGCTGCTGGACCAGGGCATGGGATGAAACCTCCATTATAACATGGGTTACCCCGTGGTCTGCCATATCCCGTAATATTTTCTGAAGAACTAAAGCCCCGGGGGTGGTCAAGTGCGAATCCTCCTCAAAGTCGGCGTAACGAATTGACACCGTCCCTATTACCCCGGCGCTACCACCGCAATGATTAACAACCTCTTCCAGAAGATATGTTGTGGTTGTTTTGCCATTGGTCCCGGTAATGCCTACAATCTTCATTTTCTCTGCCGGATAATCATAAAAAGCCGCAGCCAATTCACCCAGCACCGCACGGGTATCCGTCACTTGAATCACCGGCACCGCCAGTTCAGCCTGTGGCGGCCGGTCAACTAAAACAGCCGCACAATTGCGGCTGATGGCGTCATCAATAAAATCATGGCCATCAGCAATTTCACCTTTAACTGCAATAAAGAGACAATCCGGTCCAACCTGGCGGGAATCATCTGCTAACTGGCAAACCGACAGATCAGCCCAACTGGCTTCCGGAGCAATGCCAATTTCGGCCAGCAGCCTGCCCAATTTTTTCCCCGCCGTTTTTACCATCTCAGCCCCGATATAACAAACCTACGGATTCAGCTTTCTGGTGCGTTCATTTCTGCCCTGCATCCGGCGGGCAGTAAGTACGCAGCTCCCATCCTTAACCCTGACTCCGGCAGCTGGTTGCTGACCAACAATCATGCCGGATCCATTAATCGACACCTTAAGACCAAGGGCCTGCAATTGACGCAGAGCCTTTCGCAGGCTTAAGCCATAGAGGTCAGGCATAATAAAAGATTGACCCAGCCCGGGACCTCTTTGGGTTATCGAGTCTCCCCGCGTAGCCAACCACCGGCCAAACATTTCCTGCGGATCAAGGTGTTTAATCTCACCGCCAGCCCTGTTCTTCTGCTTACCAAGCAAAGAAAGAGCGCGATCAAAATAACCTCTGGTCATCTCGTTCATGGGTGAAACTCCTGTAGACGGCATAATCCCGTTTTCCACCCGGACAAGTATTGCCAGCTTTGAATCTGCCAGAGGCCCAATGGCAAGTAAAATACTGTCAAATGATCCGGACTGCTCCCGCTTAATGAGGGTAGGCGCCATAACAGCAGATGGGGCCAGCAGCACTTCGTCCCCGCCATGGGCAACGGCTGTCAGCTCATCCTCCCGCCGGGGAGATACCATCTCCGCCACCATCAGATATTCGTCTTCAGCCAGATAATTAAGAATAAGACCGGCAAAGCGATTACTCTCATCCCGGGAAAAAACACTTGATCCACCTAAATCAACAAAAGGTCTTTCCCAGTTACCACCCTGATCAACCAGCCCTCTGATCAGATGTGGGGCTATCACCCTGCCCCCATTAAATAACCGGGATACAGCAACAAGCAGATGAAGAGACGAGGTCCCAGCCCCCTCATCCACCAAAAATCGTTTGTCAGCCCAGGGCCTTGAATCATTCGACCTGCCACCTGCCCGCTCAATGTCGCAGTCCGCTGTAAAACCAAGAGCCGCGGCAAAAGCCGCCTTATCAATCGACGACAATACATGATCCCCAGCTGCCTCTACCTCGCTAATACCGGCGGCAAGCTGCAGGAGCCAGGAAGAAACATACTGTCCGCCTGAAGTCTGCTGCCATTGACGGTCATACAGCTGCCCAAGTTTTTTCTTACGGCCGGCCGGCACCATTATCCTGGCAGCATAATCTCCATCTTGCCCTGATGATTTTCTACCACTGTTAAGTAAAGCCGCCTCCAGAAAAAGAGGAACCAGGGATCCAGCCCTTATCTCCTGGCTGAAAAGGCCCGCCCCTCCCTGGCTCAACAAAGGCTCATTGCCACTGCCACTTGCTGAAAACATGGCAGATGCCAGAATCTCACCAGTCTTAGGGTCAATTGCAACGGCACTGACCCTTGTCCCGGGATAACTTGCCACCGGCGCCTCAACCTGGCTCAGCAAATGGGCCAATTTACCTTTCAATAAATCCTGCAGATCCTGGTCCAGGGTCAGGACAAGATCCTGGCCCTCACCACTTAAAACATCGTCATACAAAAATTCTATTCCGCTTAAGCCCTGACCCTCCTTCACTTCACCGATAAACGCAGGGACTGTGCCAGCACCAGGGTGATAACGATGAGCCCGGCGAGCAAGATACACACCTTCAAGATCCAAAGCGGCAAGATCCGCCGCCTTGGCCGGTGAAATAGAATGGGCAAGCCAATAAAAACCCCTTTCCGTCTTCAGGCGATCGACAAGAGTCTCTTCTCCATAACCAAAAATACCGGCAAGTTGCCGGCTGGTTTCAGAAATATCAGCAAATTCCCGGGGCTTGACATAAACCGAGAAGCTTTCAATACTTACGGCAAGAGGCTCAAGGTTACGGTCATAAATTCCTTTCCGTAATATTGACCGGGTTGGATCACCCCCAATGGTCTTTTCCAGGTCTTGGTCAGGCTCCGGCAATGGGACACCAAACCAGAAAAAAACGGCAACCAGCAACAGAACAACTACTCCCGCCAGGATTTTGCCAGTCCTGACCTTATCCTGTTTTCTTGCCATGGAGGTCTTTGACCAGCCGTTGCCGATTCTGCCCATCTCCCCTTCCTGATTTCATGGCTCACAGAAATTAACCAAGGTGGCATAAAATCCAGCAGCTTAACTTCAAGCTCTGCAAAACTGCCAAACCCTGTTAATGACCATCAGATCATGGTCTTAAGATCATCCCCACACCCGGCTCCGCCTTACGAGTAACAGAGGCAACCAGGTCAAGCTTCAATGATGCCATGGTCTGCAGATTATCCCTGGCCAGGAGTTGATCCCGCTGCTGGCGAAGCTCTTTATTAACAACAACATGGTTCTGCTGACTAAAATTGCTGCCAGCCAGCTCCTCCAGAGAATTTTGAACACAAATCCCGAACCAGCAACTAATTACGATACCGACAACCATGGCGGCAGTTGCTATCATTCCAGTTACCTTCCAGAGCCAGCCGGACGATGCTGACAATTCCAATTTCCGCACTGCCTGCTGACGACGAAACAGGGGATAGTTACAAGCCACAGCGGACACCCTCTGGGTTAACCAATTAGAGCGACGACCATAGCCTGTCGTCAATATCCGATCCAGACTCCAGCCATTGCCTGCGACACGCCTATTCTGCATCATCAACCCCTCTCCTTTTTTCGGCAACCCTTAAACAGGCACTCCTGGCCCTGGGGTTACCCTTAACTTCCGCCGCTGTCGCTTTAACCGGTTTCGTAGTTAAAACATCCAGCTCCCTGTTCCTGCGAAATTCCCGCTTCACCAACCGGTCCTCCAGAGAATGAAACGAAATTACAGCAAAACGTCCCCCGGCTTTCAACAACCGACTGCCCTCTGTTAAAACCTTCTGCAAATTATCCAACTCACCATTAACCGCTATTCGCAATGCCTGAAAAACCCTGGTGGCAACATGGATCTTTCGGGGCTGAAACCTTTTAGGCACTGCCCGCTTAACTATTGCCACCAATTGATCTGTGGTGAGCAAAACCTCCTGTCCTCTGGCCTCAACAATATACGAAGCTATTCGACGGGCCTGCCGCTCTTCCCCGTAATAAAAAAATATATCCGCCAGCTCCTCCTGGGAACAGGTTGCCAGAAGCCGGGAAGCGGTGATGGGCCGGCGCTGATCCATCCGCATATCTAAAGGCTCACTTCCCTGGAAACTAAAACCCCGCCCACTGACATCAAGCTGCAATGAAGAAAGGCCAAGGTCCAGAAGAATACCGTCAACCCGGTTAATCTCCATTGTTGCGAGAACCTCTGCCATATCGGCAAAATTTCGCCTGACCGGGATCAATCTCTCGCCATAAGATGCTAATCGTTTACCGGCAAGCTCAAGGGCCTGTGAGTCCCAGTCAAAGCCAATAACCCGACCTCCAGGACTACTTGCCGCCAGAATGGCCCCGGAATGACCACCCAAACCGAGATTGCCATCCACATAAACCCCGCCATCAACCGGAGCCAACAGCGAGACGACCTCTTCCTCCATCACCGGTAAATGCTGAGCCACCTCTTGCATTCCGCCCCTTAAAACATCCCCAGCTTGTTAAATGTCTGATCAATATTGGCAAAATCCTGCTCAGACATAATATTTTCTGCTTCCCAGGTATCCTTGTCCCACACTTCAAAAAAAGTGAGCATACCGTTCATTACTATTTCCTTACGCAGATTAAGCTGATTTCGGAGATGAACCGGAAGAAGAATACGACCATTCCGGTCAAATTGACACTGAACAGAACCACCCACCAGATAACGAACAATTTTGGCAACATGGGGCTGCTGCTGTTCAAGACCCATAAGGGAAGCTTCCTGTTTTTCCCATTCAGGAAGAGGATAGATACGAAGACATTTACGCCAGGGTGGCGTGATCAGGAGCTGGTTGTCATAATCACCAAGGAGCACATCCCGAAAACGGGCAGGGATGTTGAGTCTTCCCTTACCGTCTAGAGCATGTTCTGAACGACCACGGAACCTGCCGCCACCCTGTCTGTCTGCCATTTCCACCATCACTTCCCCTCTGGGCCCACCAAATACCGCGATAGCCCACTTTGCACCACTTCGACACACTTATACAGGGTTAGAAAGGACAGAGCAACATTTTTTTCACTTTTTTTGTTGCCCCAATCCCCGGGCAGAGTCAGACCAACTCTTTGTTTTAAAGGAAAAACTCAACAACAAACACCTCGGGCAACCCAAGGTGGGTCAAAGTGGGACCAACCAACAAACCCAGCAAACAAGACTAAATCGCCACTGCCCGTCAGCCAGGATGCCAACGCCACCTTGCGGCTCAGCAGATCAGCAGGGCACACCCCGCTCTTGACAAACAAACAGCTACATAAAGGAAAGGCTCAGGGAAGAATTGAGCAACAGAAAACAAACAAGGGGGGAGCAAAACCAAACCAGACCAACTTTCGCCTGACCCCATCGGTCTAAGGAGTTTTGCTTTATGGGGAAGACGACAATTAAACGATTACGGTACGTCGGATATAACGGACAACCTCATCAGCAGTATCAAGCACCTTGAAGATATCAAGATCCTCCTCCTGGATATACCCGGAATCAAGCATCCGACCCTGCAGCCAGTCAACCAGGCCGCCCCAATAATTACTGTCCACCAGCACAATAGGGAAAGACTTGATCCGCTGGGTCTGGATCAAAGTAATGGCCTCAAACATCTCGTCCAAGGTTCCAAACCCTCCAGGCATACAGATAAAGGCCATGGCATATTTAATCAGCATAACCTTACGGATAAAGAAATATTTAAACTCCAGAGGAAGGTTAACATATTTATTACCCTCCTGTTCAAATGGCAGATCAATATTAAGCCCAATGGAAGGGGCATCAGCTTCTGCCGCCCCCCGGTTCCCGGCCTCCATAATCCCAGGGCCACCCCCGGTCATAATGGCATAACCGGCATCACCCAGTCGTTGTCCCACTTCCCGGGCCAATTGGTAATGGGGACTTTCCTCACTGGTTCGAGCTGAGCCGAAGATTGATACTGCCGGCCGGGAGATTGAGGCCAGGGAATCAAAACCATCGACAAACTCAGAGATAATTTTAAACAACCGCCAGGAATCACCAGCATCAAAATTATCAAGCCAGAATTGCTGCCTTTCCGCGCCATTACCGTTATCACAGGGAAATTTCATCGCTCACCCTCTACCTGGTTTATCCTCTTCAGAGTCTTCTTTAATCATCTCAGTCAGAACCTGCCCGGCCTTGGAATGATCCGGCTGCAGACGCAAAACCCGTTTTAACATCTTCAAGGCCAGGGATCGACGCCCCTGATGCCGATAACAAAGAGCCAGCTGCAAAACAATAGCCACATCATTTCGATCAATACTCAGCCCCTGGCGAAGAGAATCAACTGCACCCCACCAGTCATCCATATCCACCTGAACCATGGCCAAGCGCAGCCAGCCTTTAGCCAGTGCCGGATCCAAATCAACCGCCTGGCTGCAGAAGGCATGGGCTACCTCCAGTCCCTGGCCGGCCCGGGCATAAACCTCACCCAACATACTGACAGCAGCAGCATCCCGGGAATTATAACGAACCGCCCTTTCCAGGTAGCCCATGGCCGCATCAACCTCCTCCAGACCAAGACAAGCCTCACCAAAATATCGATAGACCGTGCCATGGCTAATATCAGCACCGGCCATGGCCTCAACCTGCCCCAACACCGTTACAGCCTCAACATAACGGCCATGCCGACAATATAATTTCCCTAACTGAAACAAAAGGTCAAAACCAGCCTCATCGTTTGCACAGGCCCCTTCAAGATAATCAAGCGCAAGACCGGAATCACCGAGGGCCAGCCAGGCAAAGGCCAGATTGGACAAAGCCATAAGATTCTTATCATCCCGACCCAAAACAGCCTGAAAAAGAGGCACAGCCTGCCGGTAACGATTCATATTGGCATAGGTCACCCCGAGACTGTTTTTCAGATTAGAATTTTCCGGCTCCAGACGAAGGGCCAGGCGATACTCCCGGGCCGCCTGGACCAGATCACCTTCATTGTAATAAATATCACCACTGATATTGAGACTGATGGCATCAAAAAGAGCAAAAGACCCCGAGCCATAATAAACAGCATGAAGCAAAGCCTTACGGCAATTTGCCGCCATATCTTTTTTACGAAAATGATGGGAAGGGTAACCGGCCCCACCCATGGAGCAATCAAGAGAAAGATCTGCCAATTTCTTTCCGGTAACCAAGCACCATTCCTCAACCGCCTCTTCCCCGGCGCCCTCCAAATAGACAAAAACCTCAGCTCCATTAAGAATAATACAAGGAACATCACCAATGGCCTTAATGATCGCCGCAGGGAAACGTCCGTCAGGATCCCCCTCGTCGTGGTGGAGAAGAACCAGGCCAAAAAGGGGGCTACGGTACCAGAGACGACTGAGAGCAGTCATTACCTCACCTGAAGGAGGTTGAAGGGGATGAGCGTCTCGATTGGCAATTGAACTATAAGAGCAGAGACCAAAAGGACCCCGGTCACTGGCAATATCGAGGGCCTGCCAGGTCCGGGCAAGGTGATCAACGGGCAAAAGGGAATCTTCGCTGCCATCAACCACGGCAATACCCACCCTAATCCGAGAGAAATTCTCCCTTTTCAGCCAGCGCCGGACAAGGTCAATCCGCTTAATGGTTGCCTTTTCATTACTACCCCACCACAACAGGGCAAAAAGGCCACTACCAAGATGACATACCGGCCCGAGCTGACCCACCAGGGCCTCCAGATAAGCCCCAGCGCGATTAACGGCCTCAAACACCTGGCCACTACGCCGGTTGCCGGGACAAAAATCCACCAGCACCAGGGCAACATCCTGTCCTGCCTTAACCTGGTCTGTCTGCAATGAACGATAACGCCGGAGTAAACCATTACTGCCAAGCATGCCGGTAAGAGGATCCAGCATCCCCTCTTTTAACAATAACAATTCACGGGAAATAGAGTGGGAAAGATACCCCAACCCTGACGACTGGGTCACGGCGGAGGAACAATCATCCATAATTGCCACCACCGTCAATTCATCACCTGACCAAATGGGCAGAAAAAGTCTTCCCCCATCCTCCAGCCGAGCTCGCTGGTCAACCCAGACCTGCTGAAGACCATCCCGCAACTCAGCCGGGACATCTTCCAGCTCACCATGGGTAACGAAACGAACCAAGTCACAGGAAAGGTTTTCAATGATCAACCCGCTGAACTCCGGGGCCAATAATTGAAAATCCGCCGAAACCAGCCCCTTGCCAAATTGGCCAAAGGGCAGGGAAAGAGTCAGAGGGCGGGAATTCAACATGGATTTAACCACGGGCAGGTTGCAAGAGATCAAGAACGGTGTCAGCCAGAACCACCACTTCCCCATCAGCCACTGTCCGCATATCAAAGAGAAGTTGATCGTCTTCAACCCGACCGATCACCGGGATATCTGCCTCCCGCAGGCAGCGCTCAACCCGGGACAATTTCATTTTATGGGGCCTGATTGACACTGCCCGACTTTCCAGACCCTGCTCCGGCATGGCACCACCACCAACCCGGGATTCAACCTGTACCACCTTGACATCACATTCATCGGCAAGGGGTTTACGCAGACGCCTGGCAAGACGTCGGGCCCGGCGCTCAATCTCAGCCAGATCCATGGCCATCATCGCCAGAGTGGGAACCCGCATCAAGCCATCTTCCCCCTCCAGATAAAGACGAAAAACCGCTTCAAGTCCGGCCAGGGTAAATTTATCAATCCGCAGGGCACGGTTTAAGGGGTTTTGTTTAATCTTGTCAATTATCCGCTGCTTACCAACAATTAAACCAGCCTGGGGTCCCCCCAGAAGCTTATCACCACTGAAGGTTACCACATCAACGCCGGCACCCACTACTTCCTGCACCGTGGGTTCCTTCTCCAGACCAAACCGGGTAAGATCAACCAAACTGCCACTTCCCAGATCATCCATCACCGGCAGACCATATCTAGCCCCGAGGCTGACCAGATCTTCAGTGGCAACCTCCTTGGTAAAACCGATAATCCGGTAATTACTCATGTGAACCTTGAGCAATAAAGATGTTTCTTCGTTAATCGCCCCTTCATAATCCTTAAGATGGGTCCTGTTGGTGGCCCCTACTTCATGGAGCACAGCCCCACTTTTTTCCATGACCTCAGGTATCCGGAAAGAACCACCGATCTCCACCAATTGACCCCGAGAAACAACCACCTCTTTACCTTTAGCCAGAGTATCAAGGACCAGCAGTACAGCTGCTGCGTTATTATTAACCACCAGCCCGGCCTCAGCCCCGGTAAGCTGACAGAGCATCTCCTCCACCAAAGAATAACGACTGCCCCGCCTGCCGGTGGCGAGATCAAATTCAAGATTGGAATAACCGGCACCAACCCGAACCAGCCCTTCCATGGCCTCGGGAGGCAGGAGAGAGCGACCCATATTGGTATGAATAATAACCCCGGTACCGTTAATAACGGTCCGGAAATTAGGCCTCATTTTTTCAATAAGGGCGTTTTTAAACTTATGAAGGAGATTATCCTGGCAAAGGGCATCGGCGCTTTGGCAATCCCCCCGGAGGATAGCCTCACGCTCACTGGCCAGAAGTTCACGAACCACAGCCTTAACAAAGGCCAGCGGAGCCTGAACCTCACCCTCAACCCAACCAAGAAATTCATCAACCTTGGGAATAGCCCGCAGCAGATCTTTCTTTGTTTCAGAACAGGAACCCCTGCCATCCTTTGCCATCTTTCCCCTCCGGTAACAGTCGCCGCCAATGCGGGTTCAGGTTAAACACCAACATTAATATAATCTTTCCCATAGGTTACAGCAACCATCTATGTTTACCCTTCATAAAAAGATAAAACTTCCCCCTGAAAATCACATCATTTTCAGCCACTGGCATACCCCTTGCTCTAAACATAGGTCATTACCAAAACCACTTGCCGACAAAACCTGGTAAGACAAAGGGAAACAGCAGCAGCGGGCCCCAGAAAAAGACAATCACCAGCCCCTGATGTTACCCCGCGGTAACACTGCAACGAACCCTACCGTTACCGGAAGGTAACAACGGGCTCAATGACAAGTCAAGCATACGGAGGAACATGTGAAACCGGAGTATAAATCAAAACACAATGCTCATGTCGTCAGAATCTTCGCGGTTCTGATCCTGGCGGCACTAGCGGGAATCATTATTAGAGGATTTGTCATCCCTGATTCATTCGGCAAATTCGGTCATTACCGGGGTGATGCCATCCAGGACGAGTTAAACCTTGAAACCCGGCACATGACCAACGACTCCTGCCTGTCCTGCCACCCTTACATCAAAGAGATGCATCTTGCCGGAATCCACAAGACCGTTTCCTGTGAGTTTTGCCACGGCCCCTTTGCCGACCACATCGAAAACGGCAAAAAGACAGCAGCCCTGCCAGTGAAAAAGAAAGAAGAGATCAATGCCCTGTGCCTGCGTTGTCACAATAAGATCATACGGGCCCGCCCGGAAGAATCAATAAAGATGATCGCCATGCCCAAGCATCTGGAAGAAAAACGGGTCCGACTGGATCATAATTGTGACCAGTGCCATAACGTCCATGCACCTCTCATGTACGTAAGTCAGGCCAAAGAAATTATGGGTGTCAGCGAGGAGAATAAATAATGGATTCTATTAAAAAAGAGATAAACAGGGACCGTCGTGCCTTTATCAAAAAGGTCGCAAGTGGCGCAATTGCCGGCTCCCTGCTATTGGTTATCCCTGCCGGCGCCAAGGAAGTAGCTGAACAGATTCCAGGAATGCGGGACGAAAAGACCATTTTTACCAGTCGCCGTTTTGCCTTTGTTGTAGACATTACCCGCTGTATCGGCTGCGGCTCCTGCTGTGTTGCCGACAAGAACGAGTACAATGTTCCGGACGGCAATTACCGGACCTGGGTAGAACGCTATATCATGGACGACCAGGACAATGTCTATGTGGACTCCCCCAACGGCGGCCTGGATGGTTACACTAAACCCCGCAAGGACATTCCCCATGCCATCCGCGACACCTTCTTCGTCCCCAAACTCTGCAATATGTGCGAGAACCCCTCCTGTGTTCAGGTCTGTCCGGTGGGAGCTACCTACCAGACCCAAGACGGCTTTGTCCTGGTAGACCAAAAGAGATGCGTGGGTTGCGGTTACTGCCTCCAGGCCTGCCCCTATTCCGTTCGCTTTATCCATCCAGAGACCAAAACAGCCGACAAATGCACCTGGTGCTACCACCGGGTCCGTAAAGGCTTGCTGCCGGCCTGCGTCAATGTATGCCCTGTTCAGGCCCGGAAATTCGGTGACCTCAACGACAAAAATTCCGAGGTATATAAAATTTTACATCAGCCCCATGTTGTTTCCGTCCTCAAGCCGGACATGGGGAATAAACCCTCACTCCACTATGTTGGCCTGAGAAGGGAGGTGGTCTAATGAGCCCAGCCCATGGCGGAGCCGCCGCTTTAACTAATTTCGTTTTCCCCAACGATCTTCATGTTCACTGGAGCCTGATGATCGTTCTTTACCCGTATATTACAGGAATCGTGGCCGGGGCCTTTATCGTAAGCTCCCTTTACCATGTCTTCCATGTCAAGGCCTTAAAGCCCATTGCCAGGTTCTCCCTGGTCTTTGCCCTGGCTTTTCTTGCCTGCGCCACCATGCCCCTGCTCAACCACCTGGGTCACCCTGAGCGTAACTTTAATATGATGCTGACCCCAAATCCGACCTCAGCCATGGCCGGTTTCGGTTACATCTATTTTGCTTATGCCATTGTCCTGGTTCTTGAGATCCTTTTTATCTACCGACCCACCCTGGTGGCAATGAAGAAAAAAAGCCGCGGCCTGCTTAAACCCATCTATAACATTCTTACTGCCGGCAGTGACAATGTCTCGGAACAGGCCCTGAAACTTGACCATAAAATCATCAGCTTTCTTGCTGCCATCGGTATCCCCATGGCCTGCATTCTCCACGGCTATGTCGGTTTCATCTTCGGTGGAGTTAAGGCCAACCCCCTATGGGCCACACCCCTGATGCCGGTGATCTTTCTTCTGTCTGCCTGTGTATCAGGAATCGCTGGAATCGTGATTACCTATACCATAATCATGAAATTCACCGGCAGAGAAGTGGACACCGACTGCATCCGGGCCTGCCTCAAATACCTGTGGGGATTTTTTATCTTCGATTTTGTCTTTGAGATGCTGGAAATCTTTTCCCACGGCTATATGGCTACCCATCACTGGCATACCCTTGAGGCCTTGTTATGGGGCCCGCTGTACAATTCATTCTGGGTGGCCCAGGTAATGATCTTCTCCCTGATCCCCTTTTTCATCCTGACGACAATCAACCTGATCAAGGTCAAGGATTCAATTATCCGTTTTATCGCCCCCCTGGTCTCATCCATGATCCTGATCCAGGTTCTGCTCATGCGCTGGAACGTTGTTATCGGCGGTCAACTCATGAGTAAGAGTGAAAGGGGCGCCACCTATTTCCATCCGGAATGGCTGGAGAAAGAAGGTATCCTGCCGGCCATCATCATTATGGCCCTGCCCCTGGTCTTTCTCTGGATCCTGGGCAAGATATTCCCCTTCTGGCAGGAAGATAGCAAAGAAAGAATTAATTAGAATTCAGGAGAGAAACCGAAAACGGCAACTCTTTTCGAAGAACAAAGGAAAAATGATTAAGCGGCACAGCAGCTAATGCCTCTGCGCCAAACCAAAATCAAAGGAGGAAACTTCATGAAACACTGGAAAAAAGGGCTATCAATGGCCATTCTTGGTGTATTCGCAGCTGGCAGCGTATTTGCGACCACCCAGCAGTCAATGAATACCCAGGACAAAGACGCCAAGGCCTTGAATGTCAAATGTATCAATTGTCATCTCAAGGAAAATAACTCCATGGTCAAGCAATGGGAAAACTCCCCTCATGCCGCTGCCAAAGACGGCCAGGTCGGCTGCTATAACTGTCATGCCGCTGACCAGGGTGACGAACTGGCCTACGAGCACGAAGGTGCCCTGATCAAGACCATCCTCACACCCAAAGACTGCGGTTATTGTCATGATCGTGAGACCAAGGAAATGACCAACTCCCATCATGCCACCGCCGGCCAGATCATGGCCTCCCTCGACAATGTTCTCGGTGAGATTATCTGCTCCATGGAAGACAAGGCAGACGCCGCCAACGGTTGCTGGCAGTGTCACGGTTCCGTCGTTACCATCATGAAAGACGAAAACGGCAAACCCATGCTCAACCAGAACAAGGCAGTTATGCTTGACCCCATGACCTGGCCCAACACCGGTATCGGCCGTCTCAACCCGGACGGCACCAAAGGTTCCTGTATGGCCTGTCATTCCAAACACAGCTTCCGTTCCTCTGTTGCCCGTCAGCCCGAGAACTGTGGCAAATGCCATCTCGGCCCTGACCATCCCCAGAAAGAGGTTTACGAAGAGTCCAAACATGGTATCGCCTATTACTCTGCCGACCGTGGTGCAGGCCAGAACGGCATGAATATCATGAAAGACGGCAAATGGGTACTGGGCCGTGATTACTACACCGCCCCCACCTGTTCCACCTGTCATATGGGTGCCTATGTTAAGTCTAATGGTGCTGTTGGTCAGAACACCCATAATGTGGGTGACCGGATCTCCTGGACCCTGCGTCCCAAAGTTTCCGTTAAACTGAACCGGGTTATATTCAACGACGGAACTGTTGCTGACGTTCCCGGTGACATTCCGCCCCGTCCAGGCTCCACCGCCCGTTACAAAGACTTTGTAGTCAAAGACGGCAAGATGAAAAAGACTATAGCCGAGAAAGAGGTTGCCGAGGTAATCAGCTGGAAAGAGCGTCGTGGTAATATGCAGGAAGTATGTAAAACCTGTCACGGTGTACAGCAGATTGAAAACTT
Source organism: uncultured Desulfobulbia bacterium (assembly GCA_964653055.1). Classification (GTDB taxonomy): domain Bacteria; phylum Desulfobacterota; class Desulfobulbia; order Desulfobulbales; family SURF-16; genus CAZZCA01. The sequence continues at coordinate 91,922 of CAZZCA010000004.1, forward strand.
CTACACCCAGTTTGACGCTCTTGTTGTTACCTACAACGAGAAATTTGCCAAACCCACCAAAATGCTGTACGGCATGGCCAAGAAAGACGGTCTGATCCACGGCTCCACCTTCCATACCGAGCTTGGCTGGTACTGGTGGGAAATCTGGCATCACGAAGGTCGTCGGGCCCGTCACGGTGCGGCCATGTCTGCCCCGGATTACACCCATTGGCACGGTATGTACGATGTTGCCGAGAAGTTCTACTTCAAGTTCCTTCCCGAGCTGATGCATCTGGCCCAGGAACACGGCATGCTCGCCAAATACCAGAAGGTTGTCGGCGAGGTCCTCGACCGTCCCGAGCATAAATGGCGCAAAGAAGGCTTCGGCACAGACATGATGAAATCCATCGAAGCTGAGCAGGCTGAGCGTTACAAGCAGTAAGAACAATCTAAATACCGGGTGGCCTCTGACGGGGCTACCCGGTTTTTCGGAGCATAAAATGCAATCATTTTTCCAAATTTCTTTAAGATCAGGGTTCTATCTTTTCCTTTTCTGCCTGACTTTTATATCAGGAACCAATGAGGTCACTGCAGCAAGCCATGAAAGCAATCTGCAAGAGCAGATTCGTGAGCTCAAGCTTGGTTTTGGCCCATACACCATCGGCAGCATTCTTAACAAAGAACAGATCGACAAATCCCAGGCTAACCGTATGGCTGATTCATCCTATAAAGGTACCTATAAATTCCAGGACCAGGATGTCTTTGTCGTAGCTGATGAGAAAAACAATACCATCCTTGCCATCTATCAGCGCCAGGAGGATGTTGACAATAAGGGAATCAAAAACACCATTACCAATCTTCTCGACCGTTTCGGCGAACCAACCGCCACCGCCCATGACAAATTAATCTACTGGGCCTATGGCGAAAAAGGGAAAATAGCCGATTCCACCTATCTGGCTGCCAAAGAAACCGGCGAGCTCGACATAATCGCCACCGTCAAGTTCAGCAGCAAAGAGACCTTTGCCGCTGACCAGGACAATAAATTGAAAACAAATGTTTACTGCCTGATCACATCCCCGCCACTGCTGGCAGAATTCATGAAAAACACCCAATAACTAAATCGCCAACGTATTCAATTAACCCCAGGAGGAAGTAAGATGAGTTTCCGCCAGATAGCCATCGGTGCCTTATTGGTAAGTGTCTTTACCGCCGGCAACGCCCTGGCCCTGACCAAGGCGTCCATTGATGTCAAAGACCCAAAAAACAAAGAGATAAACCAGAAATGCGTCAGTTGCCATCTCAAAGAAAACAAATCACTGGTTCACCAATGGGAGACCTCACCCCATGCCGCAGCCAAGGACGGTCAGGTAGGCTGCTATAACTGCCATGCCGCCAATCCGGACGAAGAACTGGCCTATGAGCATGAAGGGGCAACCATTAAGAGTATCCTTACCCCCAATGACTGTAAAGGCTGCCATGAGGTAGAGGTAAAAGAGATGATGGCATCCCATCATGCAACTGCCGGTGAGATCATGGCATCTCTCGACAATATGCTGGCCCAGACAATTGGCGGCTCTCCCACAAATAAGGGCAATATGAACTCCGGCTGCTGGCAGTGTCACGGTTCGGTGGTTACCATTGAGCGGGACAAATTCGGGAAACCCCTTCGCTCCAAGAAAACCGGCGCCCCCATCATGGACCACAACACCTGGCCCAACTCCGGTATTGGCCGAATCAACCTGGACGGCAGCAAAGGCTCCTGTAATGCCTGTCATTCAAAACATACCTTTAAGTCCAGTATGGCCCGTGAACCTGAAAACTGCGGCAAATGCCATCTTGGCCCGGATCATCCCCAGAAAGAGGTCTACGAAGAGTCCAAACATGGTATTGCCTATTACGCATCCCGTCGGGAAGGTGGTACTGAAAGCATGAACATCATGAAAGACGGCAAATGGGTACTGGGCAAAGATTACTTCCTCGCCCCCACCTGTTCCAGCTGTCATATGGGTGCCTATGTCAAGGTTAACGGCTCCATCAACCCCAATACCCATAATGTTGGTGACCGGATATCCTGGACCCTGCGTCCACCGGTATCAGCCAAACTTAACAGGGTAACCTTTGTTGACGGTACCGTTACCGATATCCCTGGCGAAGTTCCGCCCCTGGTAGGAGCAAAGGCCAAATACAAAACCTATGTCAAATCAGACAAACCCGGCAAACTGAAAAAGATCGTTGCCGTAAAACAGATCGCCTCGGTTCTTAACTGGAAAGAACGGCGGGCCAATATGCAAGAAGCCTGCAAATCCTGTCATGGGGTCAGCAAGATCGAGAATTTCTACCAGCAGTTTGATGATGTGGTCAATCTTTACAATGACAAATTCGCCAAACCCGGCGTTGCCATTGTCAAAGAGCTGAAAAAAGACGGAATCTGGAAAAACTCCGGCTTCCAGCATGAGCTCGGCTATATCTGGTTCAACATCTGGCACCATGAAGGTCGTCGGGCACGTCACGGCGCAGCCATGCAGGCGCCTGACTATACCCATTGGCACGGTCTCTATGAAGTGGCCTGGCATTTCTATCATAAATTCCTGCCCAAGGTTCAGAAAATGGCCGACAAAGCTGGCCAGGGCGAGAAATACAAAAAGATAATCCAGGAATTACTGGATCGTCCTGAGCATCTCTGGATCAAAACCGGAGGCAGCAAAGAGACCATGAAGCTGATTGAAGAGGAAAACCGGATGCGCTATAAGCAATAAGCTATTTCCTGATCAATCGATGAAAAAATACCCCGGTAGCCTCTGGCAGCCGGGGTATTTTAGTCTCTAATCTCCTTAAAATATATTAGTCTCTTCCACCATAGTGGGTTATGTTCTAAAAATACTTAATCAATAAATTTTAATGAAAAGACCATGAAAATTATCACTCTTATCATCAGTCTGTTAGTTCTTTGTGCTCCTCAGGTTCAGGCGGATACCTCCCTGGACACGGTTCTCGATCAGGGGGAGAAGCTGGCAATCAGCCGCAATGATTATACCCTTGGGAAAAAGCTGAGCCCTAAACAACAACAATTGGCAACCCGCCAAAAGGTGCCGGTTACTAATTTTCCGGGAGTCAGCAAATTCCATGACCAGAACCTCTTCATCACCATCGAAGAAAAGAGCTTGAGGGTCATCAGCATCTACCAGGAATTTAAACCGGTCAATCATAAGGCTGTACAAGACCTGGTGGGTGAATTATTTTTCCAGCTGAACGAACCCACAACCATTGCTCACGACAAAACAATCTATTGGGCCTATAACCAAAAGGGCAAACTCAGTTCGGATGACTTCCACCGGCAGCATGAAAAAGACGGCCGCCTGTCAATCCTGGCAAAAGTCAAGATTGACAGCTCTCTGCCCATTAGTGGCGATGAGGCAGGAGATAGCGACAACCCCTATCTCTATTATTTTGCCTCCCTGGATCAGGTCTTTGCCATCCTTCAACAAAAGACGACAAGCCCACCGGCTAAATGAACAAGATATCCATTATTGTTAACAGCCAATGCCTGCTGAAGGGGGCTCCGCCGGCACTGGTGGCAAATCTTAAAGAAAAACTTACCCTGGCCAATCCCAAATACCAGGACGCTGTCCGATACAGCCGCTGGGTGGGCAAAAACCTGCCGAGAAAATTATATTTCTTCACTGCCAGCGGACCTGATCTCACATTCCCCCGTGGCTTTGCCCGACAGGCCCTGGAGATCTGCCATGAGCATGGCTTAAGTCCGAAGATCATCGATGACCGCCGCACCCTTGATCCCGTCGACCTTATCTTCCAGGGTAAATTACGCCCATACCAGGAGAAAGCAGCAGGTGCCATACTCAATCGGGACTTCGGAGTTCTGCAAGCTGCCACCGGCAGCGGTAAAACCATTATGGCCACCGCCATAATCGCCAGACGCCAGCAACCAGCCCTAATCCTGGTCCATACCAGAGAGCTTCTCCATCAATGGCATAAACAATTATCACAATTTCTCAACCGGGAAGCCGGACTGATCGGTGACGGGCATTACCAGCCCGCTCCGGTTACCGTCGGCCTTATTCATTCTGTCCGCAAACACCTGAATGAACTCCCCAGGCTTTTCGGTCATATCATTATTGACGAGGCCCATCGCACCCCCAGCTCCATGTTCACCGAGATCATCCGCCAATTCGATTGTCAATACATGCTGGGGCTGACCGCCACCCCTTTTCGCCGGGATGGACTCACCGAAATAATTCACTGGTACACCGGCGACCTTGTCCACCTGGTTTCCCAAAAGGAGCTGAACCAGGTAGGAGCAGTTCTAAAACCGGAGATAATTGAGCAACCGACCTCTTTTAATTTCCGCTATAGGGGAGATTACCAGAAATTATTGAAAGCCCTTACCTCGGATGAGGACAGAAACGAGATGATCGCTGAAAATGTAGCAGAAGAAATAAAAAAACATCTGGGAACCGCACTGGTGGTTTCCGACCGGGTGGCCCATTGTCTGACCCTGCTGCGACTCCTGGAAAAAAAAGGCCTCAATGCCGCCCTGTTAACCGGCGGGGTGGCCAAAGAAACTCGGGAAAGGATTGTTCATCAGGTCCAGGAAGGTGAGCTTGACGTGCTGATCTCAACCATTCAGCTCATTGGCGAAGGTTTCGACTGCGCCGGTTTAAGTTCCCTGTTCATGACCACCCCCATTAAATTCTCCGGCCGGCTAACCCAGGTCATGGGCCGGATTCTCAGGCCCCAGGAAAACAAAACTCCACGGGTCTATGACTACCACGACCCGGTCAAGGTTCTGGAAAAATCCAGCCGGGCCCGCCGCCAATTCTACCAGGCCAATTACAGTTAATCCTTTCAGAACAACGTGCAAAAAAGATGGGTAGCCATGACGAACGCCTCCCCAGAACAACAAAAAACATCAGCGACTTAACCGATTATAAAGCCAGGCAAACACCATCCCGCCAAACAGGCCATCAATAAAGGCCCAGGCAAGGCCAATCATACTGCCCATTGGGCTTATAGTATAACCACGGTACAGACGGCCGATAACAGTGGCCTCTCCGGTTGCCCCATCAAAATAGATGATCCACCAGGTTAGTAAAAACAAACCCAGACCCCAGATAATTGCACAGGCCAGGGCACAGGCCTTCACATCCAGTTTCCTGCTTCGAATTTCTGTCATTGGTCTTCCTCCAGTAAATTTGCAATAACCTGACGTGCTTGAGTAAAATCAAAGGGTTTGGGAATAAACTGACAAAAGGAAAAATCATTCCCGACCTCAGCAAGCAATGCCAGGCGATCGGGATATCTCCCTGACATGACGATAAAAGAAGCATTGGGGGAAATTTCCCTGAGCCTGGCGATGAGCTCAAGGCCATTAATGTCAGGAAGGGTCAGATCAACCACATAGACATCATAATCAGGCATGTCAGCAACCTGGGCCAGGGCACTGGTCCCATTACCGGCGATGTTAATTTCATGATCATTATCAGCAAGGGCTGCACTGAGACTTAAGAGAATCAGCTTCTCATCATCAATAATCATAATTTTTTTCTTCATAAATTCCATCTTAACAAAAAAATCTCGCTACAGCAAAACAATATCAAACACTACCCACCAACACCCTGCAACCTTGCACAGATCTATCAAAATGATATAATCGAGAAATCGGCAGATATTCCCAGAAAACTAAAGCCAATTTAACCATCAACAGGTGGGTTTATGATCTTCGGAAACTTTGAAAAACGGATTTGGGACCAACGCTATCTCTTTGCTCTGCTTGCCACCTGGACCCTGCTGGTCATCCTTTCCGCCATCTGGAATCTCCATGAGAATTACCGGGATACCAATGAAAAAGCCGTGGTGGAGGCCCGAACCATATTCCAGCATAATCTGGCCTACCGACGATGGAACAGTATGCACGGCGGGGTTTATGCCAAGGTTACCGATATCAACCCACCCAACCCCTATATTGTCAATACTGATCGGGATATCACCGGGGTCAACGGCACCAAGCTGACCATGATCAACCCCTTTCAGATGACCCAGCAGGCCTATTATCTCCTCAGTATGCAGTCTCCGGAACTTGCGGTTTTCAACCGGACAGTCAGCCTGGATCCATTAAATCCCCTAAATGAACCAGACCAATGGGAACGAGAGGCCCTGTACGGTTTTGAGGATGGCCGGGGTGAACTCAACGAGATTACCTCCATCGCCGGTTTCCCCTATATGCGCCTGATCTCACCTTATATAACCGAAGAACGATGTATGGGCTGCCATGAGCACCAGGGCTATGAAATTGGCGACATCAGAGGAGGGATGAGTATTGCCGTTCCCATGAGACCCTACCTAGAACTGGCGACCCAGGCCAGCCAGATCATCGTCATCAGCCACATCCTTCTCTGGCTCCTGGGAACTGTTCCCATTATTATGTTCTTTGCCGGTCTTAAAAAATTCCGGGCTGCCATCCTGGAAAACGAGGAAAAATTCCGGATCGTTTCTGAATTTGCCTATAATTTTGAGTATTGGGTCAACCAGGACAAAGAGCTGACCTTCATCTCCCCGTCATGTAAAAGGGTTACCGGCTACTCGCGTCAGGATTTCAACAAAAATCCCAAGCTGATGTTTGACATGATCCACTCTGATGACCGGGGAATGTTTAAAAACCATCTTCTTGACTTTGAAGAAGAAACCCACGAAGACATGGAGTACCGGATTATTACCAAAGACGGGACGATTAAATGGCTGTCCCATATCTGCAGCCCCATCTATGTTGACGGTAATTTCCTGGGGCGCCGGGGCAGTAACCGTGACATCACTGAACACAAAAAGCTTGAAGAAGAGCTGATCCAGGCCAAAAAGGTTGAATGCCTCGGTCATTTCGCCGGCGGTGTTGCCCATGACTTTAATAACGTCCTGGCCTCCATCTCATCCCTGGCCCAGTTAATCAAAGAGCAGGCTGCCAAAGACGATGAAACCACCAATGAATATATTGATTATATCTCCATTGCCGCCAAACTTGGCAAAAACCTGACATCCAACATGCTGCTTTTCGGCCGCAAACCCACCACCAACCCGCAGGAGACGAAACTCAAACCGATAATCAACAATATCGAGAATATTCTCCAGGTACTGCTGCCCGGGGAGATCAATTTCAAAAAATCACTTACCAGTAAAGGTAAACCGATTCTGGCCGATCATCACCAGATCGAACAGATCCTGATCAACCTGGCAACCAACGGCCGGGATGCCATGCCCCAGGGCGGAGACCTTACCTTCACTACCACTACCCTTACCCTGCCAAGAACTGAACAGACCCGTTACAACGACATCCCTGCCGGCGATTATATGGTTCTTGCTGTTTCCGATACCGGCTCCGGCATCAAAGAAGAAGACCTGGACAACATCTTCGAGCCCTTTTATTCCACCAAGGCTGACAATAAAGGAACCGGCCTTGGTCTTTCCATCGTCCATAATATCATCAAAGAACACAATGGCTTTATTGATATTGACAGTACCATCAACCAAGGTACCACCTTCCGTATCTTTTTCCCGGTCCATCAGGGTAACGACAAAATAACAGAAGAACCCATCAGCCAGTCCCGCCCCAGCTTAAACAAAACCATTATGGTGGTGGATGATGACTGGCTTATCCGCAAATCATTGCTGATCTATCTCCAGAACAAGGGCTACAATGTCATAATAGCAGCTGATGGTGAAAAAGCTGTTAACCTCTTTGACCAGCACCAGAACGCCATCGACATGGTAATCCTTGACGTCATGCTGCCCAAGAAAGACGGCCAGGAGGTTTATGCAGCCTTAACCCGAGAAAAACCCGACCTGCCCGTCCTCTTTATCAGCGGCTCCACCAGGGAGGTATTAGCAGACAAAAATATCCCGAACGATGAAGCCACCTTCCTGGCCAAACCCCTGAACATGGAAAGCCTCATCGCTAAAATCGAAACATTACTTGCTTAGGTTTCCGGGTTATTCCCGGGAAGCTTTTTGCCACTACTTCCAAAAAGCAAGCAATGGCAAAATGAAGCTGATAAGGGACAGCGATGGGGCGGCTCCATTCCCGGCGGCAGCTCATCAACTATTATGATGAGCCGCTATGAGCAGTAAGGAGGAAGAAAAACCAGGAGATTTACAGTTTAACCTGGAAACCCAGTTCCGGATCAGGCAGAAGAAAGGTGGGCCGGACAATACGGACTTCGATGGTATCACCATAATTATGGTAAAGAAGGGCAATCTTCACATCTTCCACCGCCTTGACCCTGACTCCGTCCACGCTGACAATAATATCGCCCTTTTCAAGCCCTCCCTCCCGGGCACCACTGCGCCTCTCCCGGGAAAAGGCTGTAATCTCCATCCCGTCCATATCATCCCGAGCCTTCAGTATCACTCCGAGAAGAGGCGACATGGGCTTCTGGCGCGGTGATGAGAAAAAGGCAAAATCAGCGTTTTCACTGTCCATTTCCTGGCCCTTGACATTTAAGACCACTGCCTGCTTAACCGGTAACCGCCGATCCACCCGGGGCGGGATCCCGTTATTTTTAAAAACATGGCCACTGCCGGCCAGAACCACCATCTTACGATCCGGATTTGCCAGCAGATAATCAGCAATGGTCTCGGCCATGGTTTCGTCCCACAGGGCCTGAGCCTGGACAAAGCCATCCATCCGTTCCCCACTAAAATGGGGGCCGCTATGGTTACCAAAGACCTTGATCAGACGCTGACGATAGCCCTCCATTCCCAGGTCCCTTTCCTTAACCAATTCATCCCGGCTCTCCTGGTCAAGGGCCAGAACCCCTCCCTGGCGAAAAGTCCTGCTGACAATGTCCTTATCCAGGTTTAGGGCCAGCAGGGGAATCCCCTGCTCCCGGGCAAAGATCAGAATATCCCGGTACAGCCGGTAATCATAACCCCAATTGGCAAAATAGGAAGAGTCACGGATAAACTGACGCTCGTCAATCTCTCCCTTGACATAAAGGTCCAGGGCCTCCTGATTTTTGCGATTGAACATCTCCATCCCGATGGCCAGATCAGGATACTCCTGATGGATGGCCCGGATAATCCGAAGCTGAAGGAAATGATCAGCCTGGTCAACATGGCTCTCCCCCACATAGACAACCCTATTGGGAGTAATATCTGCCATTACCGTGGAAAAATCTCGTCTGGCCGCAAGCACCATCCCCTGGGGGGGACGATCAAGTCCATAAACCTGACCCATATCTGATATGGGCACCACCTTTTCCCGATTACGGCCATTAATAAAATAGAGATGCCCGTATTTACCGTAATGACGCAGTTTATGGGCCACTGCCTCCACCTGCTCTTTTTCAGCCGCCTTAATCAACACTGCCACCTGGCTGCTGGCCAGCGGATTATGGCGCACATCCAGGGTAAAACCAGTTTCCGGCAAATCAGGTCTGGCAAAAACCGACCGGCAGAACCGGGAATCAACCCCCAGAAAAAGAAGGGCTGCTCCCTGCAGCTCATCGATCAGATTCTCTGCCTCAGCCACCTCAGTTTCAGTCATCAGCCGGCAATCCAGCCTCTCTAGCATAGGGATCATGGATGCGAAAATTTCTTCTGCCCCATCAGCAATCACTGCTATTTTCCTCTCTGCCCCCAGAAAGCGGGACCAGACCGGAGGCAGTTCCCCGGTAGTAAGCTGACGCATAAGGTCATAATCAGCATCAAGGAGCAGCTGACGGGGATAATCAGCAAAATCAAGAGAAACCGCTGTTCTCTCCTCCTTCACCTCTATCTCAGTGCTAAAAGGCGCATCCCCGACCATTACCTTGAGCGGCATCTTAAATTGGTACGGCTCCTCAGTTTTCTGAACCAGTTCAAATTTCAGGGTAATCACCCCTTTATCCTCCACCAGATCCAGATTCTCCACCTCCACATCAATTATGTCGGAACGCTCAAGCCATTGGCCAAAAAAATGGGTCAGAGGCAGGCCGGCAGCACGGACGAAGCTCTGTTCAAGGTCCTGCCAGGAGGCAACCTGGTAGCGATTATCCTGATAGAAATCTTTCAGACCCTGGTAAAAAAACTCATCCCCAAGCTCCCGACGCAGCATATGAAAGATCATGCTCACCTTATTATAGCCAATTGCCCGGCCCTTCTGGCTGGCCGCATCATGACCGCCGGCACTGCGAAAATCAGTGACAATCATCACCTCATCCCGGGGAACATGACTGGCATATTTAACCAATTGCCCCTTGCGAAATTCAGACCCCAGCCCTTTATCCTCGCGAAAGGCCTGATCCGCCAGGCAAGTGGTTAAACCCTCGCACCAGTTCCCATGGGCAGAATCAACATCCACCCCGTTTCCGAACCAGCTATGGAGAACCTCATGGCCCAGGGAAGTCTCGGTGATAAAAGGCAGACGCACCACCTGCTGGCCGAGAAGGGTAAAGGTAGGCATGGCAAAACCGGTGGGCAGCCGGTTTTCCACTACATTAAAAGATGAATAGGGATAGGGTCCGAGTAATTTTTCATATCGATCAAGATAACTGCGAGCCCGTTGACGATAATGGTCCGCCAGGTCCTGATCTTCGGGGAAAAAATAGGAACGAAGCACCTTACCGTCCCCCCATTTCTCCTCCTCCACCACATAGGGCCCGGCGACAAAATGGAGAAAAGACAAGGGCTGTGCAAAAGAGAATGCTACCTCCCTTCCCTGATCCGTTTCTTTGACCACGATCTTATCCGAAGGGGCAATTGCAGAAAAATTTACAGGAATAGAGGCGGTTAATGAATAACGAACCGGACTTGCCGGCAGGGGATACCATTTATCAAGAAGAACAATTCCGTCATTATTGATCAGGGAAGATGAGCGGATTCCTTCAGCCAGGCGACGCCTGAAGCTGAGATTAAATTGTCGGGCAGCCTCAGCAGCCGGCAGTTCCAGGGTTCCATTGGCATCAGGCTTCAGATCAACAGGTTCCCCTGCTGATTCAAGGGAAAGAAACTCCACCATCCCCAGGCTGAGGACAAGCCCCTGGTCTGCCGGCAAATCCACCCGGGCCTTACCGGCCAGAGAATGATCGTTCACATCAAAAGAAACCTTAAGATCATAGGTAGGGACCTGCTCAGCCGAGCCGGCCAAAGCCGGATTTATAAAGATAAAAAGAATTATGAAGGCAAAAAACAATCTTATTTTATAATTCACTGTCACCTCTTTTAGAGAACTTCAACAACATCAATTGGCTAAGTAAAAAATTCAATATTCAAGGAGCAACAGGCTTGAGGGAGCGGAGGCATACATTTAAGTATGTCGAGCACCCGAACACCTGTTGCAACAACGAAGATTGGAGATTTTTACGACGCCATCGCCATATAAACTTGATTTGATTTATAGAGAAGCTTACCATACCAATGGTTCAACTTATTATAAAATAAATCATCATTAACCAAATCTGACACCTTTGGCGGTAAAATTGGCCAGGGACGGCATAAGTGACAATGACCAACATGAAAGAAGAATGGAACATGGAGATGGCCCTGGATGTCCTGGCAAACAAGGACGTGGACAGTAAAACCTGGGCAGAGGCGGTGGAATGGTTGATGCTTTATGGCCCCCCCGAGATAAAAGAGATCCTTGGCCAGGCTTCATATACCGCCACCAGCAAAGAATTCCCAGACCTTGAAGTTATCGGCTATACCGAAGACGGCCAGCCCCTCTACGACATCAAGAAATTAGCCGAGACTTTAGGCATCTCCATGGAAGAGGCCGGCCAGATGCTGGCCAATAAAGAGATCGACCAGGGTACCCGGCATCTATTCAGCGAAGATGAAACCCATAAGATCCAATAACAGGAATTAAAACCAGACATCATCATAGACCTGGCGGGAACGATCGCTGACGGTGGCCAGTTCCAGGCTCAGTTTCTCCCGCTTCCCGTCGTAATAGATTATCTCCATCCAGACCGCAACAGGTAACACCGGCATCCGCCCCTTACTGATCTCCACCAGGGGCTCGATATTCCACTGCCGGGCATTGGTCATCATTACCTCGGTACTGATGCCGTCACCCCGGGAAATAACCTTCTTGACAATTCCCTCCGGATCTTTGATCGCTAGGTCCATGATATAGGTATCATGGGCATAACGGAAGATATAACCTCTGCTGTCAAGGCTCACCGCCTTTTTACGATGATCACCGGCAAGGTCCTCATAAATCTCAATCTGCCGGGCATCGTCTTCTTTAATTTTCACCCCACCCTCATAATACTCAAAGACAAAAGAACCACCTTCCGCAATATTCATGTCCATCCGGGCAATCTGGTAATTTTCGGCTCGAGCCGGATCCGGAATAACCTTAAAAGAGCCCTTGTCATCAACCGATTCCCATTGCTGACCCTTATAGCCCTCCAATGGGTAAGAACCAGCCACAGAGATCAGAGTTCCGTCGACAATAAACTCAAAATAAGCGGCCTCACTACCGCTCCAGCTGATTTTCTTACCCCGGAGCAGAGGATTCTCGGTAAGTGGGTTACCCCCGCAACCTGACAAGATAAAGATAACCAATAAAAGCAATAATTTACGCATCACTCTCCTCCCTTACCCCGATGAAACTTAAGGGCCTTGCCCATCCGGTCACAGGCAACCACACAGGCCCCACAATTACAACATTCAAGCTCCCGGGCCTTACCAGCTTCCCTGGGTTGAAGCTGGAGGCTGCAGGCCTTTTCACAGCGCTCATGACCGGCCTTGCATATACATTTATCCCGGCTGAAATCAACCCGTAAACGCTTAGGGTTAAATTGCTTTACCAAAACCAGAAGTACAGATTGGGGGCAGATAAACTGACACCAAAAGCGACGGCCAGCAACAAACTCGAGAAAAAGAAGACCAGCCAGAAAGAAGATGGAATAGGAAAAATAATCCTGACCAAAGAGATACTGAAAAAACCGGGCATACCAGGCCGGTAATGATAATTGATTTAAGACCGGAGTCAGGGAAAACACAAAAAAACCAGCAAATCCCCCGATAAAAATTATAAGCTTCACATAAAAGCTACGCCCCCTGGGGATAAGCTCTATCCGGGGCCAGAGCAGAACACGACGGCTTAAGTTATTAACCAGCTCAGAAAAAAACCCATACGGACATACCCAGGAGCAGAAAACCGTACCAGCCCAAAAGGCAATAGCCAGGGGGATAGCCACCCCGATGACATTATCCAGGGTCAGGTATAAATTCTTAATGCTAAGCTGCAAAACCGCCAGGGGATCTGCCAGGGGAATACCAAAAAAATGAAATGACAGAAAATTCCCGTAAACCAGGCTGTAACGACTGCGATTCAAGAGGGGAATTATGATAAAGGCAATAAGGGTAAGAATCTGGAGGGTTCTCCGGCTTGCCTTAAGACCAGGTTTTTTCATTCATCCCCCTCCAGCTTATTTTTTTCAGCCCGAACAAATCGGGTGGGGGTTACAACAATGGCATCGGCCGGGCAGACATGTTCACAGAGACCGCAACCAGCACATTGATCGGTAATCACCGGATACTCACCACGCTCAAGCTCCATGGCCCGCCATTTAATGGGGCAACGCTCATAGCAACTGCGACAGAGCAAAAACTCACGCCATGTGTAACATTTCTTGCGATCGAGCTCGGCAAAACCCATGCGCACATCTTCAATGGCAACATCATGGAGAGCGTCAGAAGGACAGATAGCACTGCAGCGCATACAGAGATGACAGGGGGCTTCTTTCGGATTGATCTCCGGGGTTCCGGCCATAAACGGATTAAAGCCAACCCGCATCTTGATACAATCAAAGATACAGACCTGGGCACATTGACCGCATTGGAGGCAACGGGATAAAAATTCCTCCTCACTGCGGGCCCCCGGTGGACGCAAAAAAATTTTCAACAGCATGGTCAACCTTCCCCGGCCACCAGAAAACAAAGCCTACATTGTGGGCATATACCCAAAAAGGGCCCGCAGACAAAAAAGCCCGATTATCAACAATCTTAAATAATCGGGCCCTTTTAAAGTTTATTAATTAGAACGGTTCTTTTTCTTCTTCAACATGGAACCAGGGCTCAAATTAGTCTCAAGATTGCCATCTGCGTCCATCTCATCCTCAACCGTAAGATAGGTGGTATAAACCGCCAATACCCCGTCTAGTTTTTCGAGCTGGTGAACCGCCTCTTCAATTTTATCGGAAGGGGCCTCTGCCACCACCACCACATACTGATCCTCATGGATCCCGTAACAGGTCATCCCTTCAAAAGCAGTGACCCCGGCCTCAACATCTTTGGCCTTTTCAGTAAGGGTATGGAGCAGAAGCCCGGTAATAGCCATCAGTTACGCCTTCTTGATCCGCACAGCACATATCTTGAACTCAGGCTGTTTGGAGCCTTTATCAAAGGCATTAAGGGTAAGTTTATTAATAAGCAGATTGGCATCGTACCAGGGAACAAAAACGAGACCCGGCCGACAGACATCACTTACCTTGGCCTGGAATACCATCTTGTCCCGCTTGGTTTCCAGCAGCACATCATCACCGTTATTAATCCTGTATTTCCTCGCATCCATAAGATTAATTTCGACATAAGCCTTGGGGAATGACCGGCGCAGCTCCGGAACCTTCATGGTCATGGTTCCGGTATGCCAGTGATCAATTACCCGACCGGTGGTAAGAACCATGGGGAAATCTTTATCAGGCTCTTCCGCTGCCGGCTTATAGGGCCGCATCCAGATAACCGCCCGACCGTCCGGCTTACCGTAGAAATGATATTTCTTCGGGTAATTAAGAGGAATATTAGGATCCTCGCCCCGGACGTAACGGATCCTGGTACCGGGATGATCCTCAGTGGGACAGGGCCATTTAATCCCTGATTCTTTTTTCAGCCGTTTACGGGTGATTCCCTTGAAATTATACGGGGTCTCACTGGAAACCTCTCGCCATTCGTTCCAGACATCATCTACATTTTTATAGGGAATCACCTTGGGGTCAACATTCATCCGCTTGGCAAAATCCATCAGAATATCAAAATCAGACCGACATTCGCCCAAAGGCTCAGTGGACTGCTCCAGATAGGCATATCGACGCTCGGAACACCCGTAAACCCCACGCTTCTCGCACCAGAAGGCCGGTGGCAGGAGAACGTCACAATACTTAACAGTCTCAGCGTCCATAAAAGGCTCGCTCAAAACCATGAAATTATCCTTACGCTTCATCCCTTCCAGATAGATATTAGCGTTGGGCAGGGAATGGGCCGGGTTGGTACAAAGCACAAACATGGCCTTGACCTTGGCCTCGGAAAAAGCGTTCCACAGGGCAATGGTATGAAGGCCGGGTTTAGGATTAATGGTCCCCGGCTTCAGACCCCATTGCTTCTCAACATGGGCCCGATGCTTATCTTTCTTGATAAGACGACCGGCAGGCAGGAGATGACAGAGACCACCGGTATCGCGGACACCACCACAGGCATTGGGCTGACCGGTAAGAGAGAAATTGGTGGCCCCCAATTTGCCGATATGGCCGGTCAGAAGATGAAGATTACTCACCAGGTTATTGGCCCAGACCCCGCGGATCCGCTGGTTAAGCCCCATACACCAGAAAGATGTGGTGGCTGCGGCCTCGGCAAACATCTTGGCAATACGAATAATCTGGGAAGCCGACACCCCGGAGAGCTTGGCAACCTTATCAGGGGTATAGTCCTCGAGGAACTTCAGATAACCCTCAAAACCAACCTTCTTCTTATCATTGGTCATGAAGGTTACATATTTGGAATGGAACCGGTAATTATCTATCTCCTCCTGAATAATGACATAGGCCATGGCGTTCAAGATAGCCAGGTCAGTACCCGGCTTAAAAGAAACATGCTCATCAGCGATCCTGGCTGTATTGGTTTTACGGGGGTCAACCACGATCACCTTGACATTGGGATCAGACTGCTTGCGGGCCGCCACCCGCTTAAAAAGCGTGGGATGACATTCCGACATGTTCGATCCGATAAGGAAAAAACAGGTGGCAGCGTCAATATCATCGTAACTACCGCAGGGCTCATCCTTGCCAAAGCTGGTTACATAACCACCAACTGCCGAAGCCATACAGAGACGGGGATTACCCTCAACATTATTACAGCCCAACCCGGCCTTGAAAATCTTGGAGGCGAGATAGGTCTCTTCAGTGAGGGCCTGACCTGATCCATAATAACCAACAGCAGTGGGGCCAGCCTCTTTAATGGCTGCCTTGAATTTTTTGGTAACAAGACTCATGGCCTCGTCCCAGCTGGCCGGAACCAGCTTGCCGTTTTTCCGGATATAAGGTTTGGTAACCCTTTCCTTGGCATAAACAACAGGGGGCATCAAGGCGCCCTTGAGACAGAGGAAACCAGCATTATGGTTATTGGGATCACCTTTAACGGTTACACATTTACCGTCTTTGATCCCCACCATAACCCCGCAGCCGGTTCCGCAAAAACGACAAACCGACTTAACCCATTTATCCACATCGCCACTCTTGGCCTGGGCCAGTGACATAGGGCCACCAATAGCCATCATCGCAGTTGAAGCCGCAGTGGTCTTCAGAACTTCCCGTCTACTTAGTTTCATCTCAGTCTCTCCTCACAGGTTAAGATTTACATCCTACATTCAAGCCCAGGCAAATTCAACTAAACCGGGTCCTATTGTTTTTTCGAAGCTGATTTGCCATAGGCCTTATGATGAAGGGAATTATGGTGGAATTTATGGCAGGTGGCGCAATCCACGTCCATGCCATATTTATTCTGCATCATCTTCATCGCCGGTTCATGGCATTTACGACAGACAGTGCGAAAATCCGGCTGCACCATCCACGGCACCGAGCCCAGACCGTCGGGCTGGCCATGACAGACAAAGCACTTCATCAGGACAACCCCGTGCTTGGACTCAAACCAGTCCTGGGCAATTTTAGGGGTGGCCTTTTTATGACATTCATAACAGTCAGCCGAATCATCCGGGGCCTTAAGGTGTTTCACCGGCTTATAGGTCAGCTCGGTATCCATCATATTACGGGACTCATAAGGCTGTTGGGCCATGGTCTTATTGGTTGCCATTATCATGGCCACAAGAATAACCAAACCCGTAACAGACCGGCCCATGGTAAATATATTTTTCATCTTACTGGTCCTCCTTCACCAAAACCGGCAGTTTTGCGTTGAAATCTGCATTAATCACCATCAGACGCCGATCCCAGTCAGGAAGATGAGCGATATTCATATGACAACCGGCACAGGTCCTTCTGGTATTGCCGTTTTTACCTTCATAGGCCTCATGACAGAGACGACCAACCTCGGAGATCTTCTCACCCTTGGTGTTTTTGGTAAGATCCGCATGACATTTCAGGCATTTATCCGCCGGGATAAAACGACGGGCATTATCCTGCATCCGGCGGCGATCTAACTCTCCCGGCTGAAACACCTTGCCATTAACCAATTTGCGGTCTTTACCAAAAGACTTGAAAAATGATTCCAGGGGATCGAAGTGAGGGACATGGCATTGATCACAGCCAATAACCTTTTTATCCTTGTCCACAACATGGCTTGATGCCTTGAGCTCCCGTTCATAATTAGCGACATCGTGGCAATAATTACATTTATCGCCAATTGTCTCCGCCTGAAGCGAACCGGCAGTTATGAGCAATGCCGCCCCAGCCATGGCCAGAAAAGGGGCTTTTCTAAATTTCCTGATCTTCTTCATTAAACAACCTCGTGCAAAAAATTAATTAAGAAAAACCAGGTAACCGGTGGCAGGACACCTTAACTTAACAATAGGAGAGGAGATAAAAGACAAGGATGAAGAGCAACTATCCCTACACCGGTCCCTGGTAAACAATGATAAGATGTTGCATTTGTCATTCCAACTTTGTGGTCAAACTATAAAACACAAGATAACAACACGGAATAACAACAAAAAAACACCAGCCA
>CAZZCA010000005.1:0-101915 GCA_964653055.1 uncultured Desulfobulbia bacterium
TAATAATCTATATTTTTCTACAGGCGCAGAATCATTGCTGGGTATGTCAAGATCTGGAATGTTGGGAGGAAATGTTTCAGTTAATTCTGTTTGTTTGCTATATGGTTTAAGATAATCTTGATACCGTAAAGGTTTTGCTGCTAAAATTTGTTTTTGAGTACTTTCCGGCAGTTTGTTTAAGGCCTGAAGGATTTGAGGTGAGATACCCTGGTTCATATCAAGATCTTCGTAGGCTATTGCCTTTTCACTAAAAGTGAAGGGAAATGTGACGATTATCAAAAGAGTAAATAGATATCTTTGGACCATCAGGTACTCCAATTTAGAACTAAAAAATAAAACCTAAAAAAAAAAGCTGCGATTCCGCAGCTTTTTTTTTAGGTAAATTTAAAAGTAAGAAAATTCAACAAATAATTCTCTTATAATTTGTTATCTATAAATTAATGTCCGTGACCATGTCCGTGACCATGTCCGTGACCATGTCCGTGACCATGTCCGTGACCATGTCCGTCTGTATCTGATGCATCAGAGGACGAGCTGGAAGAACTATCTGAGCCGGAAGCAACAGCAGCAACAGCTGCAACAGCTGCAACAGCTGCAGCAATGGTTGCTGCACTGACACCTGCGCCAGCACCGGCAGCACCGGCAGCATCGGCAGCGCTTTCACTACCTGTTGCAGCGGGTGTTTCTGCTAAAACACTTGAATTGAAAATTATCATTATCGCAATCAAAATTAAAGAAATAGATTTTTTCATAATTTTACCCTACGTTCAAGTTTTAGGTGTCCTATCAAAATTATTGACTGATGATCTTGCTAGGACAAATATGTATTAATAAGTTGATTTAGTCAAATGTTTTTTGGGATTATTTACTAAAAAAAAGGCAGACCCGATAAGGCCTGCCTTTGAAATTTCAAATGGTAGCGGGGAGAGGATTTGAACCTCTGACCTTCGGGTTATGAGCCCGACGAGCTACCGAACTGCTCCACCCCGCGCCAGAAGAAGACAAAATACTCGATTGACCCTGAAAGTCAAGGGTTAATCTTTATTGATTCTGGTTGGTTTGGACAAATTGGATATACCCGTCTATATTATTAATGATAATGGTCGGATGGCGAATGGTTTGAAACATGGGGCGGCCAAAATAGAACATCTCAAGCCCAATAGTCAGATCATAAAGACTAACCGCCTGATTACGGATGGAAAGGTCTTTTAAAATTATCTTATTTAAGGCGTCGCATACTTCCGAATTATCTTTTCTGGGCTCCAGGTGCCCTACCAGTTCGTTAGCATCATTGTATGAACATAGTTCTTCGTGGGCAATAATGGTTTCAAGGATAGGGTTTGAATCAGGGATGATTCGGCTCCTGTTCAGGTAATTATGGCCAATCACCTTTTCCAGGAGGCCGGTATCCTGGCATTGCAGAAGACGACATTCCAGGGGCCTGTCATGATGAATCAGACAGGCGGGCGGGGCTTCCTGATAGAAAGAGCATTGCCAGCTTCCGGCTATGCCGGCTATTTTGACAAATTCTTTAGCTGACGCCTCAATTTGATTATTAATGGGGTTTAAGGCCGATTCGGCACGACGGATAGTTATCAGATTTTCCGGCTTGATTATTTCCCGGTCAAGGAGAACCTGATCCTCATAATGCAGGGCAGGGCCACCTCGCCGGCAACAGGTTCCGCACCTCTTGCATATCGGTTTGCCTTGCAACTCCAGCTCGTTATTATTCTTCATGTTTACCATTAGGTGTTTATCGTATTTGCTTGTTTGATCGACCCAATCCGACCTGTGCGGCAGGGGGAGATTTTTTCTTGTTACTTTATTATGTTATGTTATTGTTTCATGATTATTTTATCAATTAGCTATACTATTTACTGCCCTCTTTACACAAGGCTCAATTAAACAAATAAGACAACCTTCATTAAAGGTCGCAAAAATGACAACAAAACGTGCCCTATGGGGCAGTAAGCTTGGCTTTATGCTGGCGGCCATTGGCTCGGCAGTGGGCCTGGGCAATATCTGGCGGTTCAGCTATATGGCCTTTGAGCATGGTGGCGGTGCCTTTCTGGTGCCCTATCTTGTCGCTCTTCTTTTAGCCGGCATCCCTCTTATTATCCTGGAATACACCATGGGCCATCGGGAGAAAGGCGCATCCCCCCTGGCCTTTGCCCGGATTAATAAAAAAATGGAATGGGCCGGCTGGTGGATGCCCACGGTTGCCCTTTTCGGTATTATGCTTTATTACGCCGTTATCATCGGTTGGTGTATAAATTATTTCTTTTTCTCATTCAACCTCAGCTGGGGAGCAGATCCCCAGGGATTTTTCTTCAATTCTTTTCTCCAGCTTACTGATTCGCCCTTTAATATCGGCGGAATCAGAATCCCCATAATATCTGCCACCTTTTTTGTCTGGTTCGTCTGCTGGATGATCTGCTATCGTGAGGTCAACCATGGAATCGAAAAGGCATGCTCCATCTTCATGCCCTTTCTCTTCCTCCTCACCCTGATTCTGGTGGGCTGGACCATGAGCCTGGACGGGGCCATGGCCGGGATAACCGATTTTTACCTTAAACCCGACTGGGACAAGATAAATCTCATTAAACATTTCAACAGCTCCGAGGTCTGGTCAGTATGGATAGCCGCCTTTGGCCAGATATTTTTCACCCTTTCTCTCGGCTTTGGCATCATGATCACCTATGCCTCTTACCTTCCTGAAAAGACTGACATTGTCGGCAACGCCCTCTGGATGTCCATTATCAATTGCCTATATTCATTCATTGCCGGCTTTGCCGTATTTGGTATTGTAGGTTTCATGGCTGCCAGCAAAGGCGTGGCGTTTAGCGAGGTGATAAAGGGCGGCCCCCAACTGGCCTTTGTTGTCTATCCCGAGGCCATCCGCCAGCTTCCTTTCGGCCAGGAGGTCTTTGGTGCCATGTTTTTCCTGGTGCTCATTGTCGCAGGGCTCTCCTCCGGAATCTCCCTGGTGGAGGCCTTTACCTGCTCCATCACTGATAAATTCCCCTGGTCCCGCAAAATAGTGGTCAGCGCAGTCTGTCTCCTGGGTTTTTTAGGTTCCATTATTTTCACCACCCGATCCGGTCTCTACCTGCTTGACATTGCCGATCATTTCATTACTAATTACGGCCTGATCATGGGGGGCATTCTTGAGTGCTTTGTTGTCGGCTGGCTCCTCAAGGCCCATGTAGCAAGAAGCCATGTGAACTCCTGCGGTGGCAAGGGCCTTAGCCCTATCTGGGACATCTGTGTCCGCTACCTCACTCCGGCCCTTTTGCTCATTATGATTATCAAGTCCCTAACCGGCGAATTAGCCAAGGCCTATGGCGGATATTCCGCCGATGCCCTTATCCTGTTCGGCGTTGACTGGCTGATGCTCACCGTGGCAGTTTCTGTTCTCTTTACCTTTTACCCATGGCGGTCGGAACGCTTCAGCCGCAGTCATGCTAAAGAAGATGATAACCTCCTGATTTAGAGCTGAGGGCAATAGATGAATAAAGTCAAAATTGGGGTTATCGGAGTAGGCTATCTTGGCTATTACCATGCCCAGAAATATGCGGCCATGGAAGGAGTTGAGCTTGTTGGCGTTGCCGATATATCTTCAGCCAGATCAGCAGAAGCAGCCAAAGATTACCAGACTCGCTCCTTCACTGATTTTCACCAACTCTTACCCCTGGTTGACGGGGTAAGTGTCGTTGTGCCCACCCGCTATCATTTTACAACTGCCATGGCTTGTCTAAAGGCCGGGGTGGATGTCATGCTGGAAAAGCCCATGACCGTTACCCTTGATGAGGCTGATGAGCTTGTTGAGATTGCCGCAGACAAAAAACGAATTTTACAGGTGGGCCATCTCGAGCGTTTTAATCCGGCGGTGGTGGCCATGACTGAGCACCTGACGGAACCGTTCTATATTGAATCCCAGCGAATCCATCAATTTAATCCCCGGGGTGCTGATGTTGATGTGATCTCAGACCTGATGATTCACGACCTCGACCTTGTCCTCAGCATGATTGATGCCCCCCTTGAGGAAGTACATCCTCTTGGGGCATCCATAATTACCAGGGAAACAGACATTGCCGGGGTTCAGCTTGTTTTTGCCAATGGCTGCCGGGCCGAGATCCGGGCAAGCCGGGCATCACATACCAATATCCGCATGCTCCAGGTTTTTCAGCCAGGGGGCTCAATCCGGGTAGATTATGGCACAAAAGAGCTTACCCTCATTGAAACTGAAGGAAAATTTGGGGAAGACGGCCTGCCGGTGACAAGTTCAAAAACTTTCGACTGCAGCGGCAAAGATGCCCTGGAAGATGAGCTGCGCCATTTTGTCAGCCGTATCCGTGACCGGAAAACTCCTCGGGTTGACGGCAGGGCAGGGCGCGACGCCCTGGCCCTCGCTCTTAGAATCAGCAAAGAGATCAAACAGCAAAACACCAAGACCACTTAATGGCAACTCAACACAATAAACTCAAAATTATGCTTCTGGCAGGAGAGGCCTCCGGTGATCATCACGGGGCTCAATTACTGGAAGCGATTCAGGCCGAAGTTCCTGGTGCGTCTTTTTTCGGTATGGGTGGCACCGATCTTAAAAAAGCGGGGATGGATGTTCTGGTGGATGCCAGTGAGATGGCGGTGGTTGGTCTTTTTGAGGTTATCAGCCATTTCCCTCTTATCCGCCGGTCCCGCCAAAAATTATTAGCCGCCATGGCAGACAGGAAGCCAGACCTTCTAATCTGCATCGATTATCCTGATTTCAATCTGAACCTTGCCGGGAAGGCAAAGAAGAGGGGTATCCCGATTTTTTACTTTATCAGCCCTCAGGTCTGGGCCTGGCGCAGCGGTCGGGTAAAGACAATTAAAAAATTAATTAACCGGATGGCGGTCATTCTGCCTTTTGAAAGGTCTTTTTATCAAGAGCGGGGGGTGGATGTTGATTATGTGGGGCACCCTCTGGTTGATTCGGTAGGGTCAAATGCGGACAGGGAACAATTTCGCCATACCCATGCTCTTACTGGCACAGTGGTTGGTTTATTGCCGGGCAGCCGTCGTAAAGAAATCAGCAACATGCTCCCCATAATGCTGGAGTCAGCAGAATTATTGATCAAAAAAAATCCAGATACATCTTTTGTCCTGCCCTTGGCCCCAGGCCTTGATCCCGGGATCCTGGCGGAAAACGGTCTGGCCCAGACAAAACTGCCCATAAAGGTAATCCAGGAGAACCGTTACGATGTTATGGCAGCCACCGACCTGGTAATTGCCGCCTCTGGTACAGTTACCCTGGAGCTTGCCCTGCTCAATGTGCCCATGGTGGTTTCCTATAAATTGAGCCCACTCACCTACGCCATAGGCCGACACCTGGTCAAGGTGAAATTCGCCTCTTTAGTCAACCTGGTGGCAGATAGAGAGGTTGTTCCCGAGCTCCTCCAAGATCAGGCAACCGGTGAAAATATAGCAGCGGCCTTGACCAGGATCTGGCCCGGGGCTGAAGGTAGGGGAGAAATGCTCACCGGCCTGGCCTGGGTCCGCCATAAACTCGGTGGCACAGGAGCATGTACAAGAGCCGCCAGGCTGGCTTTAACCGCAATTAAAGCCAAATAGCCCTGGAAGTAAATCTGTCTGGTTCAGGCTTTAATCTCTAATCAGTTTTTTGATTATTATTAAGCCATTCAATCCGCCGCATCAGGCCCCGGATCATACTTACCTCCCTTTCATCCAAACCGGCCCGGCCAAAAATTCGGCGAAAGCTTCTCAGTATATGATCAGGGTTCTGGGGATCAAGATAACCAGAGGCAAAAAGGCTTTGCCGTATATGCTTATACATTTCTTCAAGTTTTCGATTATCGGCCAGGGGAAATTCACCCTCATCACAAGAAGGCATATCGCCTATGCCGGCAAGCTCGTACAGGCAGATATTGACAGCCTGAGCCAGATTCATGGAGGTAAGGGAGCTATTGGTGGGAATGGTAAGAAAATGGTGGCATAGATCAAGCTCTTCCAGGGTAAGGCCACTGTCCTCCCGGCCAAAAACAAAAGCTGTATTAATACTGGCCGGGTAATTACCCAATAATTGCCTGAGATCAGCCGGGTGGTTAAGCTCGCGATACTTGCCCTGGCGACAGGTAGTGCCAATTACCAGCTGACAATCGGCAATGGCATCTGCCAGGCCGGAAAAAACAGGGGCATCATCAAGAAGATGACCGGCCTTTACCGCCATATCACGGGCCGGTTTGGAGAGATGGTCTGCCTCCGGGTTCACCAAACGAAGATCAGTGAACCCGAAGTTCATCATAACCCGACAGACCGAGCCGATATTCAGCGGCCCCTGGGGCTCCACCAGGACAACGGCTGAATCAGGCATTAGAGATTGGCTATAATGGCATCGCCCATGGCCGCTGTATTAACTGTCCTGGCCGGGTCGATCGCAATATCCGGGGTATGGATACCCTGGTCCAGTGTCTTGGATACTGCATCTTCAATGGCGCATGCCGCTTCTTCCAGGTCAAAGGAATAACGAAGCATCATGGCCGCAGAGAGGATCTGGGCAATGGGGTTGGCGATTCCCTGGCCGGCGATATCCGGGGCTGAGCCACCGGCTGGTTCATAAAGACCGAATTTGTTCTTATTAAGACTGGCCGAGGCAAGAAGGCCCATGGAGCCGGTAAGCATGGCTGATTCGTCCGAGATGATATCGCCAAACATATTACCGCAAAGCATTACATCAAATTGCTGGGGATATTTAACCAGCTGCATAGTGGCATTATCCACATAGAGGTGGTTGAGCTCAACCTCGGGATAATCTTTGGCAACTTCCATCACAACTTCCCGCCAGAGTACCATGGTGGTAAGGACATTGGCCTTGTCAATGGATGTTACCCGCTTATCACGGACCATGGCGGCATCAAAGGCCATCCGGCTGATCCGTTCAATCTCACCCCGGGTATAAACCATGGTGTCAAAGGCTTTCTCGTCCAGGCCGCTACCTTCCCGGCCCTTGGGCTGCCCGAAATAGATACCACTGGTCAGCTCACGCACCACCAGAATATCAAAACCATCTCCGACAATATCAGCCCGCAAAGGACAGGCCGCAGCAAGAGAAGGGAAGACCTTGGAAGGACGAAAATTACAAAACAGATCAAAATGCTTACGCAAGGGGAGAAGTGCAGCCCTTTCCGGTTGTTCTTCCGGGGGCAGGCTCTCCCATTTAGGGCCGCCCACCGAGCCAAAGAGAATGGCATCACTCTCTTCACAGGTATTAAGAGTGGACTGGGGCAGGGCGGCGCCATGGTTATCAATGGCACAACCACCAACATCGGCATGGGTATATTCAAGGTCAAAAGAGAACTTTTCCTGGACAACTGCCAGTACCTTCATCGCCTCGGTCATTACTTCAGGGCCGATTCCGTCACCGGCCAGAATTGCTATTTTCTTCATTATTTATCTCCTGAAATTTAATGTATTTTCTAAACTAAGGCTGTATCCGATCAGGGTCGGCAAAATATTCTTTAGTTGTGCGAACAATGACCCCGCTCAAGAACACAAGCCCTATCAGGTTGGGCCAGGCCATCAAGGCATTAAAAATATCCGATATGGTCCACACCAGGCTGACCTGGACTGCGGCGCCAACCGGCAACAACATACAATACAATAAGCGATATGGCATTACCCATCTTTCTCCAGCCAGATATTCCACCGAACGATCACCGTAATAAGACCAGCTGATGGCAGTGGAAAAGGCAAAGACGATGATGCCGAAGGCAACAATATAGCCACCCCAGCCGGGCAGACCACGATTAAAAGCCAGGGCAGTAAGATCAGCCCCGGTGAGCCCTGTCTCATAGGCACCGGTAAGGATAATCACCAGCCCGGTCATGGTGCAGATAACAATGGTATCAATAAACGGCCCCAACATTGCCACCAGGCCTTCCCGGACAGGTTCGTTGGTCTGGGCAGCTCCATGGGCAATGGGGGCACTGCCAAGACCTGCCTCATTGGAGAAAACTCCCCGGGCAACCCCAAAGCGAATTGCCTGGGCCACTGCCGCACCGGCAAACCCACCGGTTGCAGCACTGCCGGTAAAGGCATCGTGGAAAATCAGGGCAAAGGCCGAGGGCAGGCTCTCGAGATTTGCGCCAATTACAAACAGGGCACCAAGCACATAGAATATTGCCATAAAAGGCACCAGGCGACTGGCAACCCGACCAATTCGCTTGATTCCACCGATGATCACGGCAAATACCAGAACACCGATAATCAGGCCGGTGATGATCTTGGGTACGCCGAAATAGGTAAAAACCGGTGCCGCTACCGAGTTTGCCTGAACCATATTGCCAATGCCGAAAGAGGCAATGGCGGCAAAAAAGGCAAAGAGAACACCCAGCCATTTCCTGCCCAGGCCCTGTTCCAGATAATACATGGGCCCGGCACTGACTGATCCGTCCTCATGGATGATCCGGTACTTTAAGGAAAGAAGACATTCGCCATATTTCAGGCCCATTCCAAAAAAAGCGGTAACCCACATCCAGAATATGGCACCAGGGCCACCCAGGGCCACAGCCGTGCCCACTCCTGCGATATTGCCAGTGCCAATGGTGGCCGACAAGGCCGCTGACAGAGCCTGGAAATGGGTAATCTCGCCCTTGTCTTCAGGGTTGTCGTATTTGCCACTGACCAGCTTAACCCCGTAAATAAAATGCCGCACCTGAATGCCACGCACCAGCCAGGTTATAAAGATACCGGTGCCCACAAGCATGATAATGGTAACCGGGCCCCAGGCAAGACTACTGATCTGATTTAATAATTCATTCATAATCATCATCCTTTTAAGTTAGGTATCTCCTGCTGACGAATAGCCTCATAGAGTACAATGGCTGAAGCCATGGCCAGATTGATACTGCGTATATTGGGGTTTGACATTGGAATGGTATAGCAACGGTCATGGTAGAGCTCCAGAATGTCTTCCGGCAACCCCTTGGTCTCCTTACCGAAAACCAGAAAATCTCCAGGCATGAATTCTGCCTTGTAATAGGAATCGGCAACTTTGGTGGTAAAGAAAAACAGACGTCTTTCATCCTGGGCCTTCAGGAATTGATCAAAGGAATCCCAGGTAACAATGGAGACAAATTGCCAATAATCAAGGCCAGCCCGACGAACAGCTTTTTCATCTATATTAAAGCCCAGGGGATGTACGAGATGCAGTACCGTATCAGTAGCGCCACAGAGCCTGGCAATACTGCCGGTATTGGGCGGAATTTCAGGCTCCACCAGAACAATATTAAAGGGTTCGGGAGATATCATAAATTGAAAATTCAGGTTCAAGATATTGAAAAAAACCAGATTAATGCAAATCAGCCAAGAAAGCTATTCTTTCTGCCTGGTTAGAGTATGACAAGGCCATGAAATCGGTGTAAAAAACCATAGTCCTGTTCCGGAAAACATGGTATTAAGAAAAATTATTCTACAGATAATGTAAATGGCTAATAAATCAATAAGGAGTTTGTGGTAAATGGCATTAATTGTTCAAAAATTCGGTGGAACATCTGTGGGTGACCCCGACAAGATCAAGGCGGTGGCCAAAAGGGTTATGGGCTATCAGCGCCAGGGTAACCAGATGGTTGTCGTGCTGTCAGCCATGTCCGGTGAGACCAATCGCTTTGTATCACTTGCCCATGAAGTGCAGAAAATGCCAGACCCCCGGGAAATGGATGTCCTGCTGGCCAGCGGCGAGCAGGTAACTATCTCCCTCTTCGCCATGGCCGTTAAAGAGGCTGGTCTTGATGCAGTTTCATTACTTGGCGATCAGGTAAAAATAGTTACTGACAATATGCATACCAGGGCCCGGATAGAATCCATTGATTCTGACTTGATCAAATCCCATCTTGATGCCGGCAAAATTGTTGTTGTGGCCGGTTTTCAGGGTGTAACCGAATATGGCGACCTTACCACCCTGGGGCGAGGCGGTTCCGATACCACTGCCGTTGCCCTTGCTGCTGCCCTGAAGGCAGACCAATGTGACATTTTCACCGATGTGGAAGGTGTTTTTACCACAGACCCCAACATCTGCGCCCAGGCCCGCAAAATAGAT
The DNA here is from genome assembly GCA_964653055.1 of uncultured Desulfobulbia bacterium. Taxonomy (GTDB): domain Bacteria; phylum Desulfobacterota; class Desulfobulbia; order Desulfobulbales; family SURF-16; genus CAZZCA01. The sequence continues at coordinate 10,097 of CAZZCA010000005.1, forward strand.
AAAATTACTTACGATGAAATGCTGGAACTGGCCAGTCTCGGAGCCAAAGTCCTGGATATCCGTTCGGTCAGTTTTGCCAAAAGATATAAAGTGCCACTCCAGGTCCGTTCAACTTTTACCGAGAACGAAGGAACCTGGGTTGTGGAGGAGGATGAATCAATGGAGTCAATGCTGGTTTCCGGTGTAACCTACAATAAAAATGAAGCGCGTATTACTGTTACCAAGGTTCCGGACACTCCGGGAATAGCTTCCAGGCTCTTTACCCCGGTGTCAGATGCCGGTATTGTTGTTGATATGATCATCCAGAACGCCCGGGCCGGCGAACTGACCGACATGACCTTTACCGTTCCCCGCACCGATTATGATCGAGCCATGGAAATTGTTAAGGCAAGTGCCCAGGCAATTGGTGCTGAAAATGTCAGCGGCGACGAGAAAATTGCCAAAATATCCATTGTCGGAGTGGGCATGCGCAATCATTCCGGCATCGCCACCACCATGTTTGATATACTGGCCAAAGAGAACATCAATATCATGATGATCAGTACCTCGGAGATTAAGGTTTCCTGTGTTATTGACGAGAAATACACTGAACTTGCCGTCCGGTCCCTCCATGAGGCCTTTGAGCTGGACAAGAATAACCAACCGGCAGCGGAGTAACCATGGCCAGTCTTACTATATATGATACTACCCTGCGTGATGGCACCCAGGCCGAGAACTTCAACCTGTCGGTGGAAGATAAGATTCGAGTAAGTCTCAAGCTTGATGCCATGGCCGTGGATTTCATCGAAGGCGGCTGGCCCGGAGCCAGTCCCCAGGCAACTGCCTATTTTGAGGATATTCGCAATTACGACCTTAAACACGCCAAAACCATTGCCTTTGGCAGTACCCGAAATTTCAAAAACAGCCCGGCTGATGATGCCAACCTCCAGGCCCTGGTCGCTGCCAAGGCTGACGGAATCACCATCTTCGGCAAGACCTGGGATATCCATGTTACCGATGCCCTGCGGATCGAGCTTGCCGACAATTTAACCATAATTGAAGATTCCCTGGCATTTCTAAAACCCCATGTTGATTACCTGTTTTATGATGCCGAGCATTTCTTCGACGGTTTCAAAAACAATCAGGAATATGCCCTGGCAACCATTGACCGGGCCATAGCCGGTGGTGCCCAGTGCCTTGTTCTCTGCGACACCAATGGCGGCACTCTGCCCACGGAAATCCCCGAGATAATGGGAATAATCAAAAAGCATATTGCTGACGGCGGTCATGACGTGCCACTCGGCATCCATGCCCATAACGACTCTGAAACCGCAGTGGGCAATTCTCTGATGGCTGTATCCATGGGGGCCACCCAGATTCAGGGTACCATTAACGGCTATGGGGAAAGATGCGGTAATGCCAACCTGACCTCAATTATACCGGCCCTGGCCCTGAAAACAGATTATGAGATTGCTGCTGCTGAAAATCTTGATCTTCTCAGCGAGACTTCCCGTTATATTAACGAGCTGGCCAATCTGCCCCATAACCGTTATCAACCCTATGTGGGCAATTCTGCCTTTGCCCATAAGGGCGGCATCCATGTAAGCGCAGTCAAACGCAACCCTTTGACCTATGAGCACATTGTCCCTGAAAAGGTTGGTAATACACGCCGCATCCTGATTTCAGACCAATCTGGCCGGAGCAATGTCCTGCATAAGGCCCGCAAATGCGGCATTGACCTGGACAGCAAAGACCCGGTGGTAACATCTATCCTTAACAAATTAAAAAGCCTGGAGAATGAAGGCTTTCAGTTTGAGGGTGCAGAGGCCTCTTTTGAGCTTCTAATGCGCCGTGCCCTTGGTACCCAGCGCAATTATTTCGACCTCAAGGGTTTTCGGGTTATCAACCAGAAAACAGCCGTTGACCAGCCACCCCAGGCCGAGGCCACCATTCGCCTTGAAGTAGGGGGTGAAATGGTCCATACCGCAGCACTTGGCGAGGGGCCGGTCAATGCCCTTGATAATGCACTCCGTAAGGCCCTGACCAGATTCTATCCCTCACTTGCCGATATGTGGCTTGATGATTACCGGGTAAGGGTACTAACCTCAGAGCATGGGACAGGCGCCCGGGTTCGGGTTTTAATCGAATCCCGTGACCAGAAATCAGAATGGGGCACTGTTGGTGTCTCCCATGACATTCTTGAGGCCAGCTGGCAGGCCCTAGTTGACAGTATCACCTATAAATTAATGAAGGATGAGAAATAAGCGGGGCAGGGCCGACTCCGGCCCCTTGACCCTTCTTTTCCTTTTTGGCCTTATAATTTTACTGCCATCTCTGGTTGCTGGTCAGCTCTTTGAAGGTCAGCACCGGATAAAAGTGCAAAAGGTCCTGTTTAACTGGCATTCTGCAGACGGGACAAACGGCAAATTAATCCAAGTTGATCCATATGGCTCATACCTGTATCCTGCGGCCAATGCTTTCCCCCAAAAATTAAGGCCGCTCTTTTCCCTGCCGATTTCCATTAACCTGGCCGACCGCCAAACCCTTTCCTCCATTCCAGGAATTGGAGTAAATTTAAGCTCCGAGATAATCAAATTACGCTTGAAAAAGGGAAGATTTTCCAGCTTTGCCGAGCTCCGGCAAATAAAGGGGATCGGCAAGGGCAAATCCGCTCTGCTTAAGAGATATTGCCTTATCTGATTGATGGATAAACACAGAAAATAAAACAGGTAAACAATTAGGATTCTGCTGTAAATTTAATGATTTGTGTTTATGATAATTTTCTAATATCATTTAAAAATATATACCTGTGAGCATTTATTGAGATTATGAGCTTAATGAAAATTTATCCATGAAAATTGAATGCCAGACAGAACAGGGAGTTGTTATTGTCAGCCTCCACGGCCGCCTGGACGCCTTAAGTGCCGATTACCTGCGCAATAGTTTTTACCTCTGGCTTGTTGACAACAATAACTTCATATTTAACTGCAAGGATTTGGAATTTATCGACTCTTCCGGTCTTGGTGTTTTCATTTCCTGCCTGCGCAGGGCCATGGAAAATGACGGTGATGTCATGCTGGCAGCATTAAACCCACGGACCAGAATGATATTTGAGATAACAAGGGCTCAAGATATCTTTACGATTTATCCCACAGTGGCTGAGGCATTGGCACATTCAGATACAGGTTGAACTTATGCGGACCTTGATCATCATCCAGGAAGCTGATTTCCCCTGGTTTTGCCGGCAAAGTCCCGGTGATGATCAGCCCCTGATGACCAAGATAAACAATAAGCCCTTTCTTGAGTACCTGCTTGATTTTGCCGTACTTGCCGGCAGCAGAGCCATTCGAATTTGCATGGCTGATCCTGACCCTGAAATTGAACAATATTTTTCTCCCGGCTTATTTCGCGGTGCTTCTCTTTCGTATTCCAATATTTTTGCCAATGATTCAGTTAGCCAGATAATCAGCAAAAATATGCCATTTTGCCGGGCCTCATCATTGATGTTGATCTTGCCGGGTTATTTTATCCATTATGACAAGGATATGGATTTTACACACATGGGTTTTGCCGAGCCGGATGGGGTGGAATTAACCTGCGCAAATGGCTCTATTCTTTACTGTCCTGATGATGATATACGCCCCATGGTCGCCCGGGTCAGCTCAAATTTCAAACTGAATCTCACCCCCATATCCAACCCCGGCGATATCATCAACCTTGCCAACACCATTTCCAGCCAGAAACAATATATGCCCCCGGCAGAAATAGAAGGACAGTCACGGCCCATGGCCAAAAATGGAGCCTGCATATTAACCCACCTGCTCTTAGCCCTGATTCTTATCCTGGTTCAGCTTATCCCATTTATCTTTTTATCAATATATTTGACCTTTAGAGGAAGACTAAAATTTCAATCACACCGTTACTATATCGACAATAAAAGATCAGTCGTTCTTCCCTGGATCACGGTTGGCACTGATATGGGCAGCCGGATTTATAAAAAAATCTCCCTTGAGCGACTGCCTCTGCTTTTCCATGTTTTCACTGGCAAACTAGCTATTATCGGCACAAGGCTACTTCGGGACAACAGCAGGAACAGTGCATTATTAAGAGACTTTAATAATTACCAACCCGGTGTTTTTACCTATAGTGAAGCAATGGGAATCCATGGCCCGGGAGAAGAGCAGGAAATCACGGATAGATATTTTGCTGATCAACCCTGTACATTAAACGCTGATATAGTAAAATTATTAAAAGCATTAATAAATCGTCTCAAACAATAATTCCAGGCACCCTCATAAGCACAAAATTCTTGTCAGGAGCAAGACAATATGGAAATTATAGCCAAGAACATTGATGACATAATCATCCTGCAATTAGTGGGACGACTGGAAAGTGTCAGTGTGGAAGAGTTTAACAATACCATCCGCATTCTAACTGAACATGATCACAAACATTTCGTGGTGGATCTCAGTCGAGTTGAATTTATTGACAGTAGCGGTCTTGGGGCCTTTGTCACCTGGAAAAGAAAGCTTGATGAAAAAAATGGCGATATTCGTCTTGCCTGTCTCACCGAATCGTCCAGACATGTAATTGAATTGACCAGGCTGCATCGCCTTTTTGATATATTTGAAGACAGCGATTCTGCGGTTCAGAGCTTTAGATAAATAACAATCAGCTAAATATTTAAGGAAGATTCATATGGAAAAGCTTGCTCTTTCATTTCCCGCTTCGTTGAAATATATAAGATTAGGTCAGGGTTTTGGATCCACCCTGGCCCAGATTATCTGCCAGAAACTTCCCTCTGAATCACGTGACCAGGAATTCATTTATTCTCTTGATCTTGTCATAAGCGAGGCCTGCACCAACTCTATCATTTATGGCAAAGATAATGCGAACAATGATATCCGCCTGGAATGTGAAGTTGACGATCAACTTCTCAAGATAATTATCATTGACCACAACGATGCCTTTGCCTTTGACAAAATTAAACAGCCGGATCTTAATAATCATCCGGAAACCGGCTACGGCATATTTCTGATGAAGAAAATAATGGACGATGTTATTTACGAAAGAGTCAATGATTCAAACTGTTTAACCCTTGTGAAAAAATTCCCATGCCGTATTTGACAAGATAGCTTTAAGCTAAAATGCAATGAGGAGATTATGAGAAATGGTTACAGGAATTAAGGCAATTGCCACTGACAAGGCACCGGCGGCCATTGGTCCATATTCCCAGGCAGTCAGGGCAGGGGAGATGTTATTTGTCTCTGGTCAGATCCCCCTTGACCCGGCAAATGGAGAGATGGTTGCCGGCGACATTCAGGCCCAGACCAAAAGGGTATTAAACAACATCAAGGAAATTCTGATTGCCAGTGGCAGCAGCCTTGAACAGGTAATTAAAACCGAGGTTTACCTGACTGATATAAATGATTTTGCCGCCATGAATGAAACCTATGGTGAATTTTTCGACCAGAACAAACCGGCCAGGCAGGCCATGGAGGTTGCGGCCTTGCCCCGCAACGCTGCCATAGAAATTTCCTGTATTGCTGCAGTTTAATTTCAATCTGCCAGCAATAACAACCTCATAAGCACCCAAGAAGGAGGCACCCCATGAAAAAGAACCTGACCTTCCTGCTAATCTTATCCTTTATGTTCATTTTTGTTCAAGCGGTCAGTGCAGCTGATGATCTGAAGGGAGTTAAAGAAAGAGGAGTCTTACGGCACCTTGGTGTATCATATGCCAATTTTAATACCGGAGCCGGAGACGGGCTGTCAACTGAACTCATCCAGATGTTTGCCCGACACCTCGGGGTTAAGTATGAATTTGTCGAAACCTCCTGGAAAACCGTTATTAACGATCTTACCGGCAAACAGGTTAAGCCGGACGGGAAAAATGTCATTATCAGCGGTGATGCCCCCATTAAAGGTGACCTCATTGCCAATGGCCTAACAATACTGCCATGGCGACAAAAGGTTCTTGATTACTCCATCCCCACTTTCCCCACCCAGATCTGGCTGATCACCACCCCGACCAGCGGAATCAGGCCCATTAAACCCACTGGCGATATTAACAAGGATATTGCCATGGTCAAAAAAATGCTGGCAGGTCGAACTGTTCTCGGTAAAGCCAACACCTGTCTTGATCCATCCCTTTATCAAATCAAGGAAACAGGAGCAAGCCCATCATCCTTTGACGGTGGTTTAAATGAGCTGGCTCCTGCTGTTATTAATCATGCTGCTGATACTGCTATTCTTGATGTTCCAGATGCCCTGGTTGCCCTGGAAAAATGGCCCGGACAGGTATTGGTGGTGGGGCCGATATCTCCACAACAGGGAATGGGGGTAGGTTTTCGTAAAGATTGTCCGGAATTACGCAAGGCCTTTAATGAATTTTATCAGGGGATATTAAAGGACGGCAGCTATATTCAGCTCATTGAAAAATACTACCCCATGGTATTTGATTATTATCCTGATTTTTTCAATGCGCCTGGTAATTAATTTTAATACGTTAACAAAGAACACCATGTCAGGAATTAAATAAGAGGGAAAATGCCGCAACAATCATCAACTGCTATAGCCCGTAACAGGTGGCAGTATTCATTCTGGCTTGCCGCATTCTCCCTCATCCTCTTTATTGGTTATCTCCTTCTGTCCAATTATCTTGCCCAGACCAATATGCGGGATAAGGCCCTTTCCCGAATCCATCAGAACATTCTGGGACGAGCTGAGGCTGTTGGCTATTTCTGTGTGGAAAGACGTAATGACCTTGAAGAACTGGCAACCGGCAAGATAGTTAACGCCTATTTCAGCAATAAGGCCCTGGGCATGTCACTGGCCTACGGCTTAAAAGGCAGCCTAAATAATATTGTCCGTCAATTTCAGCACCTTAATGAAACCACCCTGCTTAACAAAAAGAATATTTATAACAGGTTGATCTTATACGACCTTGACGGATCTGTTCTGGCAGAATATCAGACCACAAACAGCCTGAAGCCCGCTGCCCAATGCGAAGAGTCTTTAATAGAAATTCGTAAAAGCACAAGCCCCTCTCTTTTTTTAGACCCCCATAATCCGAACCACCTGCTGGTCGGCTGCCAGGTAAGACAACGATCAAGAACTGTTGGCTATCTTCTCGGCTGGGTTGATCTTTCTATTATCCACAATCAATTCCTGTCAACATCCCAGCCGGCAAATTTTATTGATCAGCTGGACTACATCGCAATAAACTCACCCTCCGGAATGGTCTATCAGCCTTCGTTTGCCAATCATCCCCATGATTTCCAGGTCGAATATTCATTTTCTCCGGCAAAAAGCGGTTTTAACAAGGTTCACGAATCAAGGGAGATTCATCAATTTTCTGATATTGCCCAGGATCGATTTCTTGTTGTTTCCACCATAAGCAACGGTTTCAACCATAAGCTTCTGGCCATTAAGGCCGTGGTGCCGGAATGGGATATCGAATTAATCCGTTTTATTGAGGTCAGCAGGGTTATCAATCCCAAGGGCCCTGTCAACCTCCTCATTACCCTGGTGATGATTGGAGTGGTGGTAATGACTGTTATTTTCATCACCCTGCGCCATTCCACCAGAAGCCAGGTCCTTGGCGCCCGCCTGGCGGAATCCTCCCGTAAACAGCTTGAGATCAGCGCAGTAAACCAGGAACTGAAAAAAGAAATAGAACAGCGCCGACAGACTGAAATTGCCCTGGCCAATGAAAAATCCCTTATCAGCGGCATTTTAGATACCATCCCGGACCTGATATTCCACAAAAACCAGGATTCTATCTACCAGGGCTGCAACAAGGCATTTGCCAGTTTTTTGGGAAAGAATGAAGACCAGATCCACGACATGAATGATTTTGATTTTTTTAATACCGATACTGCCATTCGCTTCCAGGACCAGGACCGTCAGGTGCTGGCAGATGCCGAGTCAGTGCAATCTGAAGAATGGGTTAGTTATCCAGATGGACGCCGGGTGTTGCTTGATACAGTTAAAACACCTTTTTGTTCAACTGCCGGCAATGTCCTGGGCCTCATCGGGGTGAGCCGAGATATTACGGCAAGAAAAAATATGGAACTGGAATTAATCAAGACAAGAGACAGTCTGCGCCAGGCCAACGAAACTCTGGAAATCAGGGTTCAGGAACGCACCCGGAAACTCAAGGAAATGCATTCCCAGATGGTAATGCAGGAGAAAATGGCCTCCATCGGCCAGTTGGCAGCGGGTATTGCCCATGAGCTGAACAACCCGATTAATTATGTGCATACTAATTTTGCCACCCTCATGGAGGATGTTAATGACCTTAATGAGGTGTTGACCATCTATCGCAATTTCGTTAATGAAAAATCTGACACCTTCAGCACGGAAATTGCCGGGATCAAAAAGAAAGAGGATGAACTCCGAATCGATTTCATCGTTGATGACCTTAAAGATATCTTTAATGAGTCTGAAGAAGGATTTAAGCGGATATCCCGGATAATTACATCCATGCGCGATTTTTCCCATGTTGGACAGGATGATGAAAAGGTTCTATTCGATATCAATAAAGGCCTGGAAGACACCCTGATCATTGCCCGCAATATCTATAAATACCATGCCAAATTAAACCTCGACCTTGCCGACCTGCCCCAGACCAGGTGCCTTCCTGAACAACTTAATCAGGTATTTCTCAACCTGATTGTTAATTCAGCCCAGGCTCTGGCAGAATCTGACCAGGATGAACCTGGCGTCATAAATGTCCGCAGCTGGTATGATGAAAATGATATTTATTGCGAGATCAGTGACAACGGCCCTGGGATTGCTGAAGATATTCTGCCCCGGATATTTGAGCCATTTTATACCACCAAGGATGTAGGGAAGGGGACAGGTCTTGGGCTGAGCATTTCATATGACATTATTGTCAATCGCCATAATGGTAAGATTACAGTCTTGAATTCACCAAAAGGTGGCGCTGTTTTTAACATTCAGCTCCCAATCACCAATGGCGATTAATTGCTACACTTGACAAAGAATGGCTTTAACAGTAGATCAGGAACAGGAGACCTAACCGCAAACAGCAGGAAAAAATAGATGCTGAACACTAAAAACATATCTGTTCTTTTCGTAGATGATGAAGAGAACGTCCTGAGCTCACTTCGCCGTTTTTTGAGCAGGGAGGAATACAATGTCCTCTTTGCCGGCAGCGGTCGGGAGGCCCTTGACCTGATGGCAAAAGAAGCTGTCCAGATAATTGTTACAGACCAGCGAATGCCGGAAATGGACGGTCTTCAACTCCTTGATATTGTCAAGAAAAAATATCCTGAATCAATTCGGCTAATGTTAAGTGCCATCCGGGACCTGCAACAGGTCATCGAGGCTGTGAACAGTGGCGAGATTTACCGCTTTATCAGTAAACCCCTGGAGCCCATCCAGTTTCGCCTTACCATCAGAGATGCGGTTAATCATTATCTGGCCCAGGAAGAGCGTCGCAAATTATTAACTGAGCTTTCAGTTGCCAACAAAAAGCTCATGGCCACCCACCAGGAACTCATCCAGGCCCGCAGACGTGAGAAACAATGGGAACAGAAAATCGAAAAGCTCCTACTGCAAAGTAAACCCCCGCGCAATCTGAATGGAGCCGATATTGCTGCTATTTCGATCCCTTCCGGACATCTGGATGGCGATGTGCTTGAATTTATCACCTATGGACCAGGCTGCCTTGACATTCTGGTTGGCGATGTCATGGGCAAAGGTGTTCAGTCTGCCATGGTGACCATGGGGATTAAGAATTTCTTCTTGAAAGCAGTGAGCCAGAAAAACAACCTTAATGCCCAGGAAAAGCTGCCAGCCCTGGAAGATATTTTGCAGGATGTGCATCATGCCTGTATTGAAGAGCTCCATACCCTGGAGAAATTTGTAACCCTTTGCTACAGCAGGATCAACCTGGAACGTGGTCAATTGCAATTCATTGACTGCGGCCATACCAAAACCATCCATTACCAGGCAGCAAAGAATGAATGCCGGTACCTGGAAGGGCCCAATATGCCCCTGGGGATTGAAACCGAAAGTGAAAAATTTAAAACCATAACTACAGATCTGGCACCAGGTGATCGGCTTCTTTTTTATTCAGATGGCGTGACTGAGGCAACAAATAATATAAATAAAGAATTTGGCCGGGAGCAATTAAGCAAAATGGTGCAGAACCATTGTGCGGACGAACCTGATATGATTATGGAAATCCTGGTCCGGGATTTACAGAAATACTGCGGTTCAGAAACATTTAATGATGATTTTTCCTGTGTTGTCATTGCCATCAACAACCGGGAAAAACCCCAACAAGCGGGTTAGTTTCTCTTAAAGGCCAAGAACAAAATCACTCATATCCTGACGGATAACCTGATAACGTTCCGAACTGAGGCCAGCGCCTGAAGCAACAATTTCCGCCATTTCAGCGTCAAGAAAATCAGCAGGACCATGGGCATCAGCATTAACCGCCATTTTAGCCCCGGCAGCCATTGCCATTTTGGCAACATGCCCATTGGTCAGGCAATGACCTTTGCGACCTGTCAGCTCAAGGAAAATTCCTTTCTCCGCCGCCAGCAGAGCCTCATCCATGGTGATAAAACCAGGATGGGCAAGAACATCGACTCCTGCCTCAAGAGCAGCTTTGTTGGTCCCTTTCTTCACCGGTTCAACAACGGTCTCGCCATGGGCAACAACAACTTGGGCTCCTAGACTGCGGGCCTGATCGGTCAATTCACCAACCATTGCCGGTGGCACATGGGTGAGTTCAACCCCGGGTAATAATTTGGTCTGGGAGTATTGATTCAAGTCAGCTGCCACCTTGATAATCCGCGGCAGAATAAAATCAAGATTGGAAGAATCGACATGGTCGGTGATGGCAATTGCCTCATATCCAAGCACCTCAACCCGGCGTAGATGTTCGGCCGGTACAAGTTCACCGTCACTAAAAAAACAATGGGTATGGAGATCAATCATGGCAGATCCTCAGGCTGATTTGTCAGCTATTTGTTAATTCCCGGGTTAAAGAAGGGTGCTCCGCAGGGAATTAAGGCAACCTTCTTCAATTTTCACCTTAACAATGTCTCCAGCCAGGAAATTATGGTCAGAGACAAAATTAACTACATGATTTGTACCGCTTCGTCCTGCCCATTGTCCAGCAATTTTACTTGGGCCTTCAATCATAATGTCCATTACCTGTCCGACATAATCATTATTACACTCCAGGGTAATCTCCTGTTGCCGCTGCTGGAAGATGGCAAGTCTCTTCTTTTTAACATCATCATCAACATTGTCAGTAAACTCACATGACCTGGCAGGAGGCCTTCCAGAATACATAAAGGAAAAGGCGCTATTAAAACGCACTTTCTCCATCACCTCCATGGTCTGGGCGAAATCGTTATCTGTTTCACCGGGAAAACCGACGATTATATCTGTGGTCAAAGCTATGTCCGGTCGCACCTGGCGCAAGGCACCTACCTTATTAAGATAAGAAGCAATATCGTATTTACGATTCATCTTCTTAAGGATTTTGTCGGAACCGGACTGCATGGGCAAATGAAAATGGGGACATAGAATATCGATACTGTCAAAACAGGAAATCAGGGCAGGGGAGAGGTCCTTGGGGTTGGAAGTGGTAAAGCGCAGACGCTCAAGCCCTTCAATGTCTGCAGCCAGGGTTAACAGCTGAGGAAACGAAGTACGCTTATCGGCAGGTTGATCATTGCCATAGGAATTAACATTCTGGCCCAGAAGGGTTATTTCTTTTACACCTGATTTAATCAAATGCCTTATTTCGTCAAGAATATGGTCAGGTTGGCGACTGATCTCACGGCCACGGGTAAAGGGGACAATACAATATGTACAGAAATTATTACAACCCTGCATAATGGTGACAAAACGCTTATAACCAAGGCCCAGACCAGGGTCGGGCAAAAAAGGTGGGATGGTAAAAGAATCAGCAAGATCAGTGGCGATAATGCCCTTTTTACTGGCAGACCTTTTTTCAAACAAAGCAGGGAGGTCATAAATGCCCCGGGGACCAACAACCAGATCAATATGTGGCATCCGGCTCAACATCTTTTTCCCTTCCTGTTGGGCAAGGCAGCCGGTGACAGCAATAATCAGGTTGGGTTTATCTCTTTTAAGACGTCGATATGAACCAAGAAGGCTGTACGCCTTCTGCTCGGCCTTGGCACGAATAGTACAGGTGTTTACGATAATAGCATCGCTGGATTCAGCATCAGCGCATGGAATATAACCAGAGTCTGCCAGCAATTGAATCATGATCTCTGAATCACGATCATTCATCTGACAGCCAAAGGTTTCTATAAAGAGGTTTTTAGACTTCATTTTTTCAAACCAGCAGCAATAGAGGTCAAAAGAGCAAAAATATCCCTGGTATTATCACCAGGGAACCTGAGTACCACTGTCCCGGATTTCTGGTCAATAGTGGACATAATAGCCAAGCCATCATAACCTTCTAAAATAAAACGAAGAAATGATATCTTAACCGGATCTATACGCAGAAAAAGCTGATCTAATGCAGCAGCAGACATCATACAGAAAGTTCAGAATCAACATCATCAATCAGATGCTTATTGGCAGCCAGGCGTGGCTCAACAACCTCATCAATAAACTCATCAACCTGCTCACTGGCCCGGCCGATGAACTCGCTGCCATCACCCATCATATTAATCAGCTCTTCGGTATTAAAAGGTATATTAGAATCAGCTCCAAGACGATTAAGCAGGTCATTTGCCTTTCCTTCCTGCTTAACCACCAAGCCAGCCGCTACTGAATGGACCTTGATCACCTCATGCATTTCCTGCCTGCTCTTACCTTTTTCCACACATTCCATTAATATCTTTTCAGTGGACATAAAGGGTAGCTCCTGCAGAAGGTGACGTTCAATTTGTTTCGGATAAACAACCATTCCCGACGTAATATTAAGGTACAGCTTAAGGATAGCATCGGTCAACAAAAAGGCCTGGGGAATATCCATTCGCCGAATGGCAGAATCATCAAGGGTGCGCTCAAACCACTGGTTGGCGTAAGTGCCGGCAAAGTCAGCGGGAAGACCCATTAATTTGCGGGCAAGTCCGGTCATCCTCTCGCTGCGCATGGGGTTTCGCTTATAAGCCATGGCAGAGCTGCCAACCTGCTGCTTGGCAAAGGGCTCTTCCTGGACCTTGAGATTAGAAAGGAGGCGCATATCAACTGCGAATTTATGAGCGGAAGCACCAATACCAGCAAGAGTTTCAGCTGTTTTCATGTCTAATTTGCGGGTATAGGTCTGACCGGTAACTGGAAAAACCTCGTCAAAACCTAATTTGTCAGCCACTAAACCGTCTAATTGACGAACCTTTTCATGATCCCCCTTAAACAGCTCAATAAAGGTAGCCTGGGTACCAACTGTACCTTTGGCGCCACGGGCCAGGATTTGACCCTCGAGTTGTTCAATATAATCAAGATCAATCAACAGGTCCTGAACATAAAGGGTATTCCGCTTTCCAACGCTGGTGGGCTGGGCTGGCTGATAATGAGTATAGCCCAGAGTAGCCAAGCCTTTGTATTCTTTTGAAAACCTGGAAAGATTAGCAATAACATTAACCAATGACTTTTTCATCAGAGCCAAAGCGTCGCGCTGCATCATGAGATCCGCGTTACAGCCAACAAACTGAGAGGTTGCCCCAAGATGGATTATGGGTTCAGCCGTTGGGCATTGCTGGCCATAAGCAAAGACATGGGCCATAACATCATGGCGGATCTCCTTTTCCTTGGCAGCTGCCACATCGAAATTAATATCATCAGCAAAGCTTTTAAGCTCTTCAATCATGCCAGCGGTAACAATTCCATCAAGACCAAGCTCATGCTGGGCCTCGGCAAGAGCGATCCAGCACCGACGCCAGGTCTGAAATTTATTCTGCTCAGAAAAGATAAACTGCATGTCCAGGCTGGTGTAACGGCTTACAAGTGGTTCCTGATAGATATCGCGCTTCATATATACTCCGGTTAAATGATTCAGGTTTCAATCTTCGTAGATGCAATATAACCCTTCCGTCAAACACAAACATACAAGGAAGGGAAATAGGGGGCCTTAAAAAATCAAAACAATTTATACAGGATTTTAACTTTTCCTGCCATGGGGACAATTGTCATATTTGGCAATGTCGCATAATATATATTATGTAATATTTTGAACAATACCGCAAAGTCAGGCTGATGGGCGACACTAGAACTACTTAAAGGTAAGCTTTAAAAAGGTGGTCACAGGCAAAAAATATATGGGCACCTTATAAGGCCGGAAATGGATGTAAAAATTATCAGGACCGAATTTTGCCCTGTATAAAGCTTAAAACGGATTTAATGTCATCGGGATCAAACCATCTTATGTCATGGTCCTTGTTAAACCAGGTAAATTGCCTTTTAGCATATCGTCTTGTATCCCTGGCCAATAATTCAATCGCCTCGTCCCATCTCCATACCTTATTGATATAGTTCAGCATATGGCGGTAACCGATTGACTGCATGGAGTTCAGGTTCTCACCATAACCCATGGTCAGTAATCCTTCTGTTTCAGCAAGAATTCCCTGATCAACCATAATATCCACCCGGAGGTTAATCCTTTCATATAATTCCTCCCGAGGTCGGCTGAGGCCAATTTTATGAAATTCATAAGCAGGTTCTTTACGCACCTGCTGATTCAGATGAGTACTCCAGGGAGTTCCAGATGCATCAAAAACCTCAAGACCCCTGGCAAGGCGCTGGCTGTCGTTCACATGGATTCGGGCTGCAGACTCTGGATCAACCTCTTGCAGCCTTGCATGTGCCCGTGCATTGCCTTTAGCCGCAATTTCCACGCGCACTTTCGACCTAACGTCTTCAGGGATCGGACAGATTGCAAATACTCCCTCAACAAAACCCTTCATGAATAAACCGGTACCGCCAACAAAAAGCGGGACATTTCCCCTGTCAAGTATTGCCGAGACCGCTTTATTTGCCTCTTCAATAAAGCGGGCAACACTGTAATCTTCAGCCGGGTCCACATGATCAACAAGATGATGCGGCACAAGCGCCCTTTCAGCCCTGGTTGGCTTGGCTGTGCCGATGTCCATATACTTGTAAATCTGCATGGAATCCATGGAAACAATCTCGCAGCCGATATCATGTGCCATGGCCAGGGATAGTTCTGTTTTACCAATGGCTGTAGGGCCTGCCAGAATAATAATTTGCTTAAGTTTTTGCGGTGACATAGGCATGTTTTTACATTAATATAAAAAATTCGCAATAAAGTGCTGACATCATAAAATTAAATTTTACATTTTTGAGGAGATAATCATGCCTGCCAGGATATATAATTTCAGTCCAGGACCGGCCACTCTGCCCCAGGAAGTTTTAAACCAGGCAGCTGCTGATATTGTTAATTTTAATGATATTGGTATCGGCCTTATTGAGATGAGCCATCGCAGTAAAGAGTTTATGGCGGTTGCCGATGAAACCTCGGCTTTGATCAGGGAACTACTCAAGGTACCTGATAATTACAAAATTCTTTTCTTGCAGGGCGGCGCCTCAACCCAATTTGCCATGGTTCCCATGAACCTTCTGGCTAATGGCCAGACCGGCTGTTATCTTAATACTGGCACCTGGTCAAAAAAAGCTATCAAAGAGGCAAACATCATCGCAAAAGCCGATGTTGCCTACACTAGTGAAGACAGCAGCTTTAACCATGTGCCGGCAGATTCCGATTATTCTGTGCCTGAGGATGCAGAGTACCTTTATTTTGTTTCTAATAACACCATTTACGGTACTCAGTTTGAAAGCATTCCCGAAACAGACAAGATACTGGTCTGCGATATGAGCTCAGACATTATGTCCCGCTCCATTGATGTCAGCAAGTTTGGAATAATTTTTGCCGGTGCCCAGAAGAATATGGGCCCTGCCGGCGCTGCAGTTGTCATTATCAGGGAAGACCTGCTTGATCGCGCCCCTGACACCTTGCCTACAATGTTCCGCTATAAGACCCATGCCGACAAGGACTCAATGTTTAACACCCCGCCCTGTTTTACCATTTATACCATTGGCCTGGTTTGCAAATGGCTGAAGAAAAACGGCGGCATCGAGGCCATTGAAAAGATTAACAGACAAAAGGCGGATCTTATCTATAATGCCATTGACAGCAGTGATTTTTTCCGCGGTCATGCCCGTGAAGAATCCCGGTCTATGATGAATATTACATTCAACATGCCCACCGCCGAACTGGAGGCGCAGTTCATTGCCGAAGGCGCAGCCCAGGGTCTGAATGGTCTGAAAGGACATCGTTCCATTGGCGGTATTCGTGCCTCTATTTACAACGCCTTTCCGGCTGAAGGGGTTGAAAAGCTGGTAGAGTTTATGGCGGAGTTCGAGAAAAACAATAAATAAGCCCCACCATTAACCAATGGACTATGTTGGCAATATTATCAGGCCTCCCAGTGAGGCCAATTCTATTATCCTGCAGGTAACCATTGGTTGCTCCCATAATAAATGCACCTTTTGTGGAGCCTATAAAGATGTCCTTTTTCGCCTGAAAGATAAAGATACAATCACCAGGGACATCCTTTTTGCCAGCCGTTATTGTCGCCGTCAGCATAACCTCTTTATTGCCGACGGCGACGCTTTAATTTTGCCCCAGCAGCGTCTTGTTGATCTCTTTTGCGAGATCAGGGAAAAAATACCCCATGTCCACCGCATCCGCCTGTACGGCAATGCCAAAAGCATTCTGCGCAAATCTCTTGACCAGCTTAAAGAGCTGAAGGCTCTCGGCCTTGATCGTATTTACATGGGACTGGAGAGCGGATCTGACCAGGTATTGGCCCAAATTCGAAAAGGTGCTGATTCGGCCCGGATGATTGAAGCTGGCAAGCTGGTTAGAGAGGCCGGCCTTTTCCTGTCCGTAACCATTCTCCTCGGAGTCGGTGGCCGCAGCCTTTCAAAAGTCCATTCCCGGGAAACCGCAACGGTTCTGTCTCGGATAAAGGCCAACCAGATTGCCGCCCTTACCCTGATGATCATCCCCGGAACCCCTCTCCACAATGACCTTATTAATGGCAGGTTCACCTCCCTTGATGAAAGAGAGATTCTGGATGAATTAAGAGAGATTGTCAGCGGAGTCAGGGTAGAAAAAGTCCAGATACAGGCAAACCATGCATCTAATTACCTGCCCATCAGTGGCAGACTGCCCCGGGATCGTCAAAAAATAATTGACCAGATCGACCTGGCCCTGGCCGGGGTCACCCCCCTGGCCCCGGAGAATATGCGTCGCCTATAAACTAACTGGCAGGGTGATCCGAAAGGTAGCCCCCTCCCCCGCTCTATCGATCAAATCCATCCTGCCGTGGAATTTATCAACAATCTGCCGACTGAGACTCAGACCCAAACCAGTTCCTTCGCCAGGGATCTTGGTTGTAAAAAATGGTTCAAAGATCTTATCAGCAATTAATTTATCAACCCCGTCTCCATTATCACTGAACTCTATCAAAAGACAGTTTTCCTCTTCCCTGACCTTAATCTGCACCACCGGCTTGAAGTCATCATTCTGCTTAGCCTTATTTGTCAAAGCATATCGAGCATTTGACAAAAGGTTCAAGAAAACCTGTTCCATCTCCGATTTGATGATTTTTACATTGGGATAATTTTCACGACCATAATCAACATCGAGTTCAATCCCGTGATTATAAAATTGTTTCTGGCAAAAACTTAAGGCGTTCTGGAGGACATAAATGATATCGGCGTCAATCATCTCCTGGGAACTATGACCCAATGTCCGGACATGATCGATAAGTGATGTAATTCTTCCCACACTTTCCAGAAGAATTGGCACATCAGTAAGCATCTTCTCCTGCTCCAGCAAGTCTTTGCGCTGCAGCATCTGCCATCCCTGAATAATAATGGAAATGACATTTAACGGCTGACTGACCTCATGGGCCATGGCCGTTGCCATTTCACCAAGGGCAGCCAGGCGACCAGTATGCTCACAAGATGCCTTTCTGAATTGGTTTTCTTTCTGAATTTCAAGTAGACGAAGAGTATCTTGAAGTTTGGTGTATCTTTTTTGCAGCTCATCCTCAAGATGGTCACGATGAATCTTCAAATCAAGATGAGATCTGATCCGGGCGGAGACCAGGTCAAGGGAAAAAGGACGGGTGACATAATCAACAGCGCCCTGATCAAGGCCAAGGGTCCGGTCATGGTTGTCATCTGCATTGGCGATTAAAATAACCGGGATATCCCGGGTAAAATCAGCAGCCTTCAATATCCGGCACAGGGCATAATCCTTCAGGGCAGCTAAAGCCACATCAATCAGGATCAGATCAGGCAGATCATTATCAATCCTGGCCAGGGCCGCAGGTGAGCCATCAACTGCATCCACCTGGTAAGAGCTCTCAAGGTGTAACTGCAGAGCATTGATATCATCGGATCTGTCAGCATTTATTATCAGAATCTTTTCCATGCCTGCGACCATTAACCGGTTAGAGGTTAGCCCTGGATAAATCTAAATAAGGACTATTATTAACATAATTATCTAAATACCCCTAACCAAAGGAGATCTGCAAGAAATTTAATAAGTTGAGCTGACGAGAACATGGGGCTATATTGAGTCATGGTAAACAAACAGCATAATTTCAGAATAATGATCGTTGATGACGAGCCGGAGATTGCCCAGGGCCTGACCATGATCCTGTCCACTGTTACTGATCATTTTATTGAACATTTTTCTGACCCATTTGCGGCCATTGCCGCGTTTACAGCCCTGCCCTATGACCTTGTCATCTCCGACGTGATGATGCCTGAGCTGAACGGTTTTGAAATGATAACCAAACTCAAGGAGCTAAGCTCATCAACATCGTTTATCATTGTTACGGCGGTTAAAAATAAAGAACTTATTTCAAATAGCCGTAAACTGGGGATTGACCACATCTTTTATAAACCAATCAATCTCAGCGACCTGGAGGAAGGTATCGACCTTGCCTTCAAACGCTTTTCATCATAAATCCTATACCCCCAAATAACATGCCTCCCACCTTTGACCTTAAAGATATGACCAGGTCCGAGATTGAAGATTTTGTCGTCAGTCAGGGCCTTTCTTCCTACCGAGCCAAACAGATATTTGCCTGGCTGTATCGGCGTGGCATCAGTGATTTCCAGCAGATGACAGATATAGCTAAAGACCTGCGCCATTCTTTAGCTGAACAATGTTATTTCAGTAATCTCACACCATCAGTTCGGGAAGTCTCCCGGGACGGAACCATTAAATACGGTTTCAAACTTGATGATGGACATATGATTGAAAGTGTCATGATTCCGGAGCAGGACCGAAATACCCTTTGTGTATCCGCCCAGGTTGGTTGCGCCATGGGTTGTCGGTTTTGCCTCACCGCCACCATGGGTTTTATCCGCAATTTAACTCCAGCCGAAATAGTGAATCAGGTCTATGCGGTTAATGAAGATATTGTCGCTATGGGCAAAGAGAGGATCAACAACCTGGTTTTCATGGGCATGGGAGAACCACTGGCTAATTTTAATAATCTGATCAAAGCCCTGAATATCCTCATGGACGAGCAGGGGCTGAATTTTTCTGAACGCCGTACCACGGTTTCAACCTGTGGTCTGGCTCCTAAAATCATTGAACTGGGCAATGAGGTTAAGGTGAATCTGGCCATTAGTCTGCATGGGGCAAACGACAAGGTACGGAGCCAGCTGATGCCGGTTAACGACACTTACCCTCTTGACGTTCTACTGGATGCCTGCCGAAAATTCCCCCTGGCCAAACGCAAACGAATAATGATGGAGTATATCCTCATCGACGGGGTAAACGATTCTGAAAAGGATGCCCGGGAGCTGGCAGCAATTCTCCAGGACATCCCCTGCAAGATCAACCTCCTGCCCTGTAATGAGGCACCGGGCCAACCCTACCACCAGCCACCAGCGGCAAGGGTGGAACGATTTCAGGACATTGTCAGACAGGCAGGATATACAGTGCTTCTCAGAAGCAGTCGGGGTGCGGATATCTCAGCGGCCTGCGGCCAGCTTGCCACCCGGAATCAGGTTAAATAGGGAGCTGACAGGGTATTGATGTCATCTTCATCCCGTTCTTTATATTCATGGCGGTAAGCGACCTTCCCCAGACACAGCCACTGTCCAGGCAATGGATCCCCTTAACCTGATAAGGCCCCAGGGTCGACCAATGACCACAGATAATATTCATACCCCGGCTTCGACGATCTGCCACCTCAAACCATGGGATACATCCTGGCTGCTGACTGCCGGGAGGCCCATTTTCTCCTAAAAACAATCTACCCTTTTCGTCACAGAACCTGAGACGGGTAAAAACATTGGTAATAAATCTAAGCCGCGACCAGCCGCTTAATGAAGCAGACCAACAGTCAGGTTTATTGCCATACATCTCAACCAAAAAATCCTGCCAGTTATCACCTTGCAAAACCTCTTCAAGTTGCCGGGCACATGCCATGGCCAGGGTCAGATCCCATTGCGGGACAAGTCCTGCATGGACCATAGTCATCCCCAATTGGGGGTCATGATGAAGCAGGGGCTGGTGTCGGAGCCAGTTAAGCAGATCATCACCATCAGGAGATGAGATGACATCATCAAATGTATCAGAATCCCGCAAAGGTCTCTTACCGGCAGCAACAGCAAGAAGATGCAGATCGTGGTTACCCAGAACGGTGATGGCCCTGTCACCAAGCCCCCTTATAAATCGAATGGTCTTTAATGAATCAGGACCCCGATTTACCAGGTCACCGGCCAGCCAGAGACGATCCCTGCTAGGTTCAAAATCGACTCTGCCAAGAAGCAGCATGAGCTGATCATAACACCCCTGAATATCACCTATCGCATAAACGCCCATACTTTCTGACACATAATTTCGGGAATAATAACACCCGGATAATTAATTAGATTTTTAATGCCCTGATCTTTGATCGGGACTTTGCCTGATTAGTGGCCAGGTGTTTATAATGATTCATAGCCGAATATGTAATTCCTTTAACCTGGCATCATTGACCAAACGATCTCACAACACATTCTCAAAGTCAACCCTTGATCACAGCCAATGGTTTAAGCTCAACAACAACCTCCACCAGATCAAGCTGATTATCTATTACCTGGTTAATATCCTTATAGGCTCCTGAGGCCTCGTCCAGATCATCCCGGTGTCGGATGGCATGAATAATTTCCCGTTGATCAAGCTTTTTCTGCTCAAAGCCAAGATCCAATCTCCGCCGTGCCTGACGGCGGCTCATCTTCCGCCCTGCCCCATGGGAACACGACATAAAGCTGTTTTCCTCACCAAGACCCTTAACAATATAACTGGGAGTACCCTGGGAGCCGGGAATAATTCCGAACTCACCCGACATGGCCCGGGTGGCCCCTTTACGATGCACCATGACATCCTGTCCAAAATGATTTTCCATGGCTGCATAATTATGGGCAATATTTATCCCTGGCTCGAAAAAAACAGGACCACTGACAGTCGAATGTAAAACTTCCTGGAGCCGATCCATCATTAATTGACGATTAGCCAAGGCGAATTCAACACAATAATTCATCTCCAGCTGGTAATTTATCCCGGCCTCGGAATCCAGGGGCAAAAAAGACAATTGCCATTTAGGCGAAATCTTGGAACCCCATTTTCGATTAAGCTCACCGGCAAGACGGTTATAATAATTGGCCACCTTAAAACCGAGATTACGACTACCTGAATGGATCATAAGCCAGACATGTCCATCACTGCCCTGCTGAATCTCAAGGAAGTGATTACCGCCTCCCAGGGTTCCTAATTGGCTGCGAGCATTTCGATACTGAGAGCTGATTACCGGCAGGCCTTTTAACAGGGTGCCATGCCTGAGTCTGGGCATCAGCTCCTCATCCTGGGCATGACGATGATGCTTGAACCCCAGGGGAATAGCCTTCCTGATCCCGGTCATGATCTGCTTAAGACTGGCATGGCTGATAGAGGCAAGGGAAGTCTTCACCGCAACCATCCCGCAGCCGATATCCACCCCCACTGCATTAGGGATAATGACCCCATCAGTTGCCATTACCCCGCCAATGGGCATCCCATAACCAAGATGGGCATCAGGCATCAAGGCAATATGCTTGAAAATAAAAGGCAGATTAGCCAGGTTCCTGGCCTGGTTCATGGTGCCCTCGTCAACATCCTCAAGCCATAACCTGATTGGATTATTTTCGCTGGTAACAACCCTCTTCATAAGTCATCAACCACAAGACAGATATCTATTTATCTTTATTAATCCTGGCCAGAAAATCATTAATCTCTTTCTGCAGATGATGATTGACGGCCAATAACTCCCTTGCTTTTTGCAGATGGTGACCACTATTATCCGTTTCACCTTCATAATACAGGGCAAGACCAAGATAATAATGGGAGGTGGCAATATCCTGCTGCCGGCTGGCTAGCCTGGCCAGATTACGATAGGGGGCTGGTAATTCAGGTAATTGCCCGGAAATCTGCAGGAGTAGTTTTTGGCCCCGATCAAAATCATTCTTGTCTATCAGGGCAAGGGCAAGCTGATGGCTGTTATAGATATTGGCCGGCTCTTTTTTCCTTACATCCTCAAACAGGGAAATCGCCTGGTTAAGGTCACCGGCAGCCAGATAGACCCTGCCCAGATCAGTGACAAGATTTGTCTTCATGGGGTAATGCCCAATAACAAACTTCAGGTGTTCAATAGCCTTATTATAATAGCCAAGGTCATAATTGGTCAGAGCCAGACCGTAACGAACCATAATCCGCTCATCGCCAGCAGTTAAGGTACGGAGTTTTTTCCGGTAACGGCCCATTAACATCCTGGGGTCACCAGCCAATTGAGCGATCCGCATTTTAATCCGCATAAAGGCAAATTTATCGGCAGCTGGCCATTTGATTTCAGGATTAATATTGATCAAATCCTCAACATACGCCATCCGCATTTCAGGCTGGGGATGGGTCAACAGATAGGGTGGGATAATAGTTCTCAGCCTGTTCTCCCGAAACATGGTGGTAAGCATGGACAGCATGTGGTGAGGGTCACGGTGCAACTGATTCATTAAAGAAAATGCGATACGATCAGCCTCTTCTTCATCCTGACGGCTGAATTTAAGATCAAGGGCTGCACCAGTTGCTACCCCACCTGTCACCAGGGCCTGGGACAAAGGGCCACCACCCACAGCAATGCCGGCAAGAACCATGGCCATGGTTGCTGCTGATGTTTTTTTTGATTTTGCCAGCCGACGGGCGATATGCCTGCTCATTACATGACCGCATTCATGAGCCATAACCGAAACCAGCTCCCCTTCCGTCTTCATGGCGTCAATAATGCCGGAATGAATGAAGATAAGGCCGGATGGCGCAGCAAAGGCATTAAAATCCTTATTATCGATGACATAGAATCGATAATGAAAGAATTGAGGGCCGGCTACTGCCAGAATTTGCTGACCAAGATCATTTATATACTGAACTATATCGATTTCTTCTATCAGATCAAATTGCTGACGCACCGTGGTGAGCATCTTCTGGCCATATTCACGCTCCTGGCGAACAGTAAAGGCATGGGAGTCTGCAAGACAAGAGAAATGACGCAGATCTGCAGGGAGAATCAAGGCCATGACAACCATGATAATCAACAGGCGAAAAAATGATGAAAGAAGCAATTTGAAAATTGACAATAGAGGGTGGCAAAGTATAGTTTTGTGTTTATAATCACTTATTAATATGAAAATAATTATCCGTCATTCAAGGTTGAAAGTCAACGTCAATTTACCAGCCAGCCCACCCCATGCTTAGAGAACTCTACATAAAAAATCTGGCTCTCATTGATGAACTGACTCTGACTTTTTCCAGTGGCTTATCGGTGATGACCGGTGAAACTGGGGCCGGAAAATCAATTATTCTGCAATCTCTTTCTCTGCTTGCCGGGGGCAAAGGTTCTGCCAGCTGGGTACGTACCGGCTCGGACCAGGCCCTTATCGAGGCCAGATTCGAATTAACCGGCGACCAGCAACAAATAATTGAGACCCTGACCGAAATGGGGTTTGATATTGAAGATGAATTGATCATTAAACGGATTGTAGCTAAAACAGGACGTAGCCGTTTTTACTTAAACGGCAGCCTGGCCACAGCGAAAACTGCCCGCAGCATGGCTGAGGACCTGTTCTCCATGGCCAGCCAGCATGATCATCAAAAATTATTAAACCCAAGATCCCATCTGGATTATGTCGATACAGTGGGTAATTTGCTCAGCAGCCGTGATGAATTCAGCACTATACATGATCACTGGGCCGCCATACGCACCGAACTTGCCAACCTCCAGCAACTGGAAATTGACAAGGAACAGCGCAAAGATTTTCTCAAGTTTCAGCTCCAGGAAATTACCGATGCCAAAATCCAGGAAGGTGAAGATAATCTCCTGGAGCAGGAGCGGAATCGCCTTAAATCAGCAGATGATCTTTTCCGCCTGGGCAAAACCATTATCAAGTCACTTGCCAGGGCCAGAGACGAATTGACTGCATCACGCAAGCAAATGATGGAAATGGCCGCCCTGGACCCTTCCTTATCAAGCCTGGCAGACAATGTCGAAACCTTAAGTTACCAGCTGGAAGCTCCACCGGAAGAATTGCAGACATACCTTTCCCAGATGCCAAGTGACCCCCATCGACTGGATTCGATTCTCAGCCGTCTGCACCTACTGCAAGGCTTGAAGCGCAAATACGGCCCCACTCTGCCCGATGTCATAAATCATGGCCAGCAGATCGCAGCCGAGCTTAGCCAATTTCAGGAAATTGACCAGAAATTAAACACCCTGGCCCAAGAAGAGGAAAAGCTCCTGCAGCAATTGACAACCAAAGCAGGGAAATTATCCCAAAAACGGGGAAAAACCGCACAGGACATCAGTAAAAAAATTAACCAGGAACTTCTTTCTCTTAGTTTTGATCAGGCTGGTTTTCATATCGATTTCCATAAGGAAGAGAAATTAACAAGAACCGGCTATGATCGTGCAGAATTTGTCTTTTCCGCCAACCCCGGGGAGCCGGCTAAACCCATCGCATCTATTGCCTCCGGCGGCGAACTCTCCCGCCTGCTCCTTGCCTTAAAATGCATCCTGTCCAGGCAGGACATGGTGGATACCGTTATTTTTGATGAAGTTGATGCCGGAATCAGCGGCAAAGCGGCTGAGGCAGTTGCCCGCAAGATTAAGGAACTTGCCCACCATCATCAGGTTATCTGCATTACCCATCTGCCTCAAATCGCCTCCTGCGCCAACAAGCATTATCAGGTGGCTAAAGAAATATATAATGACCGAACTGTCTCCACAATAAACCTCCTTACCGGCAACCAGAAGATAGAAGCCCTGGCCCGGATGCTTGATGGCAACTCAGTCACTGCCAAAACCGTGGCCTATGCCACTGAATTAATAAATCGCAACCAATAAATATGACAACAACTATTGACGAAACTTCATCTCCCTGCGCCCTGGCCCTTTTTTCCGGTGGTCTTGATTCTATTCTCGCCTGCCGGGTGATCGCAAACCAAGGAATCAGGGTCAGGGCAATCAAATTCATAACCCCCTTCTTTGACTACAACCTCCTTGGCCGGGAAGAACGATACAGTGATTATATCAAAGACAAATTTGATGTCGAAGTAATGGTAAGGGATATTTCCCGTTCATATATGAATATGCTGGCCAGTCCACCCCATGGCTACGGCAAGAACTTTAACCCCTGTATCGACTGCAAGATAATGATGGTTAAAGAGACCATGGCCATGATGGATGAATTAAACGCCTCTTTCATCATCTCAGGAGAGGTAATCGGCCAGCGTCCCATGTCGCAGCGAAAGGACACTCTGCGGATAATTGAGCGTGACAGCAAAAGTGACGGAATACTCCTCCGGCCCCTGTGTGCCGGCAGCCAGAAACCCACCAGGGCTGAACTTGACGGAATTGTCAACCGCGACCTGCTGCCATCGTTCAGTGGCCGAACCAGACAACCCCAGATTAAACTTGCCGCAGAACTGGGTATCGAGGATTTTCCAAGTCCTGCCGGCGGCTGTGTTTTAACCGACCCTATACTAAGCCACCGAATTAAAGCACTTTACCAGGAAAAGGAAGATCCGGAACAGATCAAGCCAAGCGACATCACCTTTCTCCTTACTGGTCGTCAATTCCGCCTGAATAATGGGGCCTGGCTAACCGTGGGCAGACGCAAGCAGGAAAACGATATTATCTCCAAGATGGCCCAAAAAAGTGATTTTCTGCTGAAGATTACTGATCGACCGGGACCAACCGGTCTCTTGCGCTATGCTGATAATCAACAGGATATTGAGGACGCAGCAAGTATTGTTGCCAGATTCGGCAAAAAAACACCGGATGGCCCGGCAGGAACCATGGTTAATCTGACCAGTGGTGATTCTTCCAGTTTGGTTATGGCCCATGCCATCGATGAAAACTACCTCAAAAGATGGCAACAATAATAATGCCTTCTTGACACTCCTGACCTCTCCTGATACAAAATATCATCCCAGAGCCACCTTAGCTCAGTTGGCAGAGCATCGGATTCGTAACCCGAAGGCCGGCGGTTCAATTCCGCCAGGTGGCTCCAATTTATTCAACCAGTTACACCAGTACAAATACGAGATGTCCCCTCACCTATCTATTCCCTGCCTCCAACGTAATCTTCTGCAATGATAATCCAGCACCTTAGCTGACATGTTACTGGAAGAGCCATCCTCTTACTGTGCTTGTGCTGTGCAAATTGCCTACCCTCCTTGTACCATCACCCCGCCATGTGGTAGAAAAAGACTAAGACCATTGGTAAATTAGGAGAGGAAAATGATCAATAAGCAAGCTGAGAAAGTGGGAGTTATAATCGGTGGTTCCGGATTAATCGGCGGTGCCACAGGATATTATTTCAGAAAGATCTGCAATTGCAATGTCCAGATTCTTGCCCCAAACAGTAAAAGCCTTAGCCTCCGCAACCCAAAAGACATCCGGGATTATCTCCGTTATTACCAGCCTGACTTTATCATTAATTCTGCCATTGCCGCCATTGATAGCGACCCGAAAATGGCCTATGAGATCAACTATCTTGGCAGTGTAAACCTGGCAAAGGCAGCAATTGCCCTGAACATTCCATATATCTTTATCAGCTCAGCTGCAGTTCTGCCAAATGGTTGGGACATTAGCGAGGAGCAGGTCCTCTCCTTAAGTCCGGAGCTGACCAATTATGCCAAATCAAAACTGATGTGCGAAAAGACCCTCAGATACTTAGCCGAGAATGAGGGCCTGGACTACACCGTCATCCGCCTGGCCGTTGTTTACGGCAAGCATGATCATAAAATACAAGGGTTTCACCGCATGCTGTTCTCTGTGGCCGACCAATCCATGCCGCTACTTTTCACCCAAAAAAACACTTGCCATTCCTATACCAATGCCAGGAAGATCCCGTATTTTATCGACCATGCCCTCAATAATCGCCAGGAGTTTAGTGGTCAGGTCTATAATTTTGTTGATCCAAACCCGGTCTCTCTGGCCCAATTGATCTTAACCGTCAGAAGTTTTCTGGAATTAAAAAAACCCCATGATTTCTATTTACCCTTACCCTTTGCCAACATGGGCGCAGGCTTTATGAAGAAATTACTGCGGATGCTTAACAGGATCGGAATTGAAGCCAGGATGCCGGCTGAATTGATGTTTCTGGAAAATTTTTATCAGAGCCAGGTGCTTAGTTCCAAAAAGATGGCAAATTCCAGCTTCCAGGACCCTTTTCCCACAGAGACAGTCTTTACACGATTACCGGAAATCATCGAATATTATCTAACCAGATGGGAGCATCTCAATCTGATTTCAGAGTTTAACCAGGACTATTTTGACCCCCAGCACCTTACCGATGAATTCTTAAGCTCCCCCACCACTCTGCTGAACAAATATCATCAAAGCGAGCTCAGCCTTTTCAGCAATTTTAATGATATCAAAAAGGATCACAAAGGCACTTAATCAACGGGAACAATAGCGTAGCTTGAACCTGAACCCATAGGCGTTAAGCATACTGTCAGTCAGGCAAAAGGGCATAAAAAAAAAGGATTGCGTGTCACCCGCAATCCCTTGGAAATACTGGCGGGGCCGACGAGACTCGAACTCGCGACCTCCGGCGTGACAGGCCGGCGTTCTAACCAAACTGAACTACGACCCCAAAACTGGTGGGCGGAACAGGGCTCGAACCTGTGACCCTCGGCTTGTAAGGCCGATGCTCTCCCAGCTGAGCTACCCGCCCAAAGCTGAAAGATATTTACCAAGATCAGACTTTATAGTCAATCAAAAAACATCACTTAACTGAAGAAAAATAAGAGATAACGCAACACCACGCTTGGATACTGTTATCCCCTGCAAGCCATTCTTAAATCTAAGCTTAATGATGAGGCTGGTGGTCAGTACTGGCGGCCAATACAGGCAGATCAAGACAGAAAGTTTCATCCGTCACGGCCTGAAACAGACTCTCACCATCTTTAACCACCAAAGACCTTTGCAGTACATCATCCATATTATCCACCAGCTCAATATCAAGGCTTCTGGCAATTTTGGCCGGAATCTCCTGGAGATTATGCTTATTATCCTTGGGGATCATAACCTGGCGGACATTACCCCTGCGGGCAGCCAGCAGTTTTTCAGTAAGACCGCCGATGGGAAGCACCCTGCCCCGCAGAGTAATCTCCCCGGTCATGGCGATGTCCTTACGAACTGGCAATCGCAAGAGAGCCGAAACCATGGACGTGGCCATGGTAATCCCGGCAGATGGACCATCTTTAGGTATTGCACCCTCCGGAACATGGATATGGATATCTATTTTCTGGTAGAATTCAGGGTTCAACCCAAGCCGTCTGGCCCTGGTCCGAACATAACTCATGGCGGCCCGGGCAGACTCCTGCATAACATCACCTAATTTACCGGTAATGGTCAACTTGCCGTTACCCGGCATCAGAACTGTTTCAATCTGCAACAACTCACCGCCAACCTCGGTCCAGGCAAGGCCAGTGGCAAGACCTATTTCATCCTTTAGCTCTGTCTCACCAAAGCGAAATTTGGGTATACCAAGAAATTTAGCAATTGAGGTTGCCCCAATACGGTAATTGCGCTTAATGTCTTTCTGCAGACGATCCCGGGCAACCTTGCGGCAAAGAGAAGCAATAGATCTTTCCAGGTTACGCACCCCAGCTTCACGCGTATAGCGTCGGATAACATCAAGCAAGGCATTGGCCGAGAAAGTAATCTCGCTCTCAGAGAAACCATTTTCAGAAAGCTGCTTAGGGATTAGAAACCCCTGGGCAATCTGTAATTTATCTTCTTCAGTATAGCCGCTCAGCTTAATCACCTCCATCCGATCCCGCAACGGGGGGGGGATAGCAGGCAAATTATTAGCAGTGGTAATGAAAAAGATGTCCGACAGGTCATAATCAAGATCAAGATAATGATCATTAAATGCATTATTCTGTTCCGGATCAAGAACCTCAAGCAGGGCTGATGATGGATCACCACGAAAGTCCATACTCATCTTGTCAATTTCATCCAGACAGAAAACCGGATTATTGACCTTGGCCTTTTGCAGTGACTGAATGATCTTGCCGGGCATGGCTCCGATATAAGTACGACGATGACCGCGGATCTCAGCCTCATCACGAACCCCACCCAGCGATAACCGAACAAATTTACGGCCCATGGCCCGGGCCACAGATTTGGAAAGTGATGTTTTACCAACGCCGGGAGGGCCTACCAGGCAAAGGATTGGCCCCTTGATTTTCTTTACCTGGGTCTGAACTGCCAGATACTCTAAAATCCGCTCCTTAGGGACCTTGAGGCCAAAATGGTCCTCATTAAGAATCTCTTCAGCCTTGTCAATATTGATCGTACTTTTGGTTTTTTTCTGCCAGGGTAATGTCAGAATAGCATCAATATAATTGCGGACAACAGTTGCCTCAGCCGACATGGGGGACATCTGTTTTAATTTTTTCAATTCACGATGGCATTTATCCTTGATGCTCTTAGCCATCTTCTTGACAGAAATCTTCTTTTCCAGCTCTGCCATGTCAGAATCAGGATCATTATCACCACCGATCTCTTTATTAATGACCTTGACCTGCTCGTTCAGGTAATAATTCTTCTGGGTTTGATCCAGTTTCTTCTTCACCTTACCTCGAATCTTGGCTTCGAGCCCGGCAATCTGGCTTTCATGGTGAATCAGAGCAAGTATCTCTTCCATCCGCGGGATAAGAGCAACTGCGTTAAGAAGATTCTGTTTCTTATCACTGCCCACCGGCAAATGGGCCGCAAGAAAATCAACAAATTTACCAGGGTCATTTATCTTGGCAATAGATTTGACGATCTCGTTTGAGACCTTTTTATTGCGGGCAGCATATTCCTTGAAACTTGTGGAAATCTCACGGATATAGGCAGTTGCAAGCTCCTTATCATAATCATCATCATGGTATTCATCTGCAAGCACCGCTGCAAAATCTTCCTGCTCAATAATTTCCTGAATTTTCCCCCTGAATTTTCCTTCAACAAGGGCCTTGATGGTCCCGTCCGGCAAACGCAATAACTGAAGAACAGAGGCAATGGTTCCAGTTTGATACAGGTCATCATCAGAAGGGTCGTCAACCGTAGAATCCTTCTGGGTTACCAGAAAGATCTTCTTGCGGTTGGCCATGGCATCTTCCAGGGCCTTGATTGATTTGGCCCTGCCAACAACAAGAGGGGCTACCATATGAGGGAATAAAACAAGATCCCTTAACGGCATCATGGGGTAAATATGAAGTGGTTCAGACATTAATCACCTGCAATATTAGTTAATGCTACAAGTTAGACATTCACGCGAACAGCTTATCGCTACGCGCTTTTCTTGCCTTCACCCCTGTAGAGGATCACCGGATACTCACCACTGGTAACCACCTGCTCGCTGATAACGCATTCCTTAACATCAGGCTCAGATGGCAAATCATACATAATGTCCAGCATTGATTTTTCCAAAACCGAACGTAATCCCCTGGCCCCTGATTTGCGTTTAAGGGCCTCCTTAGCAATTGCGCTCAATGCCCCTTCGGTAAAACGAAGACGAATATTGTCAAAGTCAAAAAGCTTCTCATATTGCTTCGTCAGCGCATTCTTCGGTTCACGCAGGATACGAACCAGATCTTCCTCCTCCAGCTCTTCCATGGTGGCGATAACCGGCAAACGACCAACCAATTCCGGGATAAGACCATACTGGAGAAGATCCTCGGGCTGGGCTTCTGCCAATACCGCTCCCATCTTCTTCTTGCTCTTACCCACAACCTTGGCCCCAAAGCCCATGGACTTGGTACCGAAACGCCTCTTGATAACCTTATCCAGGTCAACAAAGGCGCCTCCACAGATAAAGAGGATATTAGATGTGTCGATTCGAACATAATCCTGCTGGGGATGTTTACGGCCACCCTTGGGCGGAACACTGGCAACCGTACCTTCTACAATTTTAAGCAGGGCCTGCTGCACCCCCTCACCGGAGACATCTCTGGTAATGGAAGCACTGTCAGATTTGCGGGCGATCTTGTCAATCTCGTCAATATAGACAATCCCCCGACAGGCCCTGTCCACGTCGTGATCAGCCGCCTGAAGGAGATTAACCAGGATATTTTCCACATCTTCGCCCACATAGCCAGCTTCAGTCAAAGTGGTGGCATCGGCAATGGCAAAGGGAACATTGAGAATCCGGGCCAGAGTCTGGGCCAGCAAGGTTTTACCACTGCCGGTGGGACCGATCAGAATAATATTACTTTTCTGCAGCTCCACCTCTTCACCCTTATTGGCATATCGAGATTCGATCCTTTTATAATGATTATGGACAGCGACAGACAGCACTCTTTTAGCCAAATCCTGTCCAATAACATATTGGTCGAGATGCTCTTTAATCTCAATGGGCTTAAGAACGCCACCAGCAACAGCCTCTTCCAGATCCTGGAGCCGATCTTCAGAAACAATCTCATTGCAGAGATCGATACATTCATCGCAGATATAAACACTGGGCCCGGCAATGAGTTTTTTCACCTCATCCTGGCTCTTACCGCAGAACGAACATATGATATCAATTTCCGACTGCTTATCAGACATTATCGCCCTCCTCAGCCAGGCTTTCCCGCTGGATCAACACCTGATCAACCAGGCCATAATCCTTGGCCTCTGCTGCGCTCATAAAATAATCTCTTTCCGTATCGAGCTCAATCTTATCCATGGGTTGACCGGTGTGATCAGCCAATAAGCGATTGAGATCCGCCCTCATACGAAGAATTTCCCGGGCATGGATATCAATATCAGAGGCCTGCCCCTGATAGCCACCAAGTGGCTGATGGATAAGAATCCGGGAATTAGGCAGAGCATAACGCTTACCCTTGGTGCCGGCAGATAGCAGAAATGCACCCATGCTGGCGGCCTGACCCATACAAAGTGTGGCAATGTCACACCTGATATATTTCATGGTGTCATAGATTGCCATCCCGGCTGTAACAACACCACCAGGGGAATTAATATAAAAAGTTATATCCTTATCAGGATCATCCGCTTCCAGAAAGAGGAGCTGGGCGATAATAACATTGGCAATTTCGTCATTAACCGCTGTCCCCAGAAAAATAATTCTTTCCTTGAGGAGGCGGGAATAAATATCATATGCCCGTTCACCCCGGGGACTCTGTTCAACAACAACAGGTATCAAGCTCATTCATTATCTCCTGTATCCGCCTCTTCGACTTCAACCTCGGTTACCACAGCCTGTTCACGGAGAAAGCCAAGGACCTTTTCGTTAAGGAGCTCGTTCATAAACGGCAGCAGGTCATTACGACTGCCAAAATATTTCTTAACCTCATCAACCGGCATTCCATATTGATCGGAAACCCGCTGAAAACCATCTGCAATGTCTTGGTCTTCCAGCTTAATCTCTTCCAGCTCAGCAACTTTCTTAATAATGAAGTCACCCTTCACCCGGGCTGTTGCCGACTCTTTATAATCTTCGATAAGCTGGTCATAGCTGATACCGGCTGACTCAAGGGTCATACCCTGCTGCTTGAGCTGCTCCTCAAGCTGCTTGATCTGCTCATTAACCTCATAGGCCACCAGACGATCCGGGATCTCAAATTCGTTCTTCTCAATGATTTTCATCATCAACTTGTCAGTAAATTCGTTATTTCTGCCTTTTTCCTTTTCACTGACAATTTTCTTGGCAATGTCTTCACGAAGAGCGTCCAGGGTTTCAAACTCCTCGCCAACATCCTTGGCAAAGTCGTCATCAAGGTCTGCCAGCAACCTTTCCTTGATGTCGGTTATTTTAATCTTGAAGTCCACCTTCTTGCCAGCCAGTACCGGGTTTGGGAAATCACCGGGAAATTCGATCTCTCTGTTGCTTTCCTCACCCACCTTAAGGCCAAGACATGCTTCTTCAAACTCTTTGCCATTACGGCCAGAGCCGATATCAAGGGAATAATTCTCTGCCTGAACCTGTTTCATGGCTTCGCCGTTATCATATCCCTGGAAATCAACAACTACGACATCGTTGTTTTCAACTCCGCGATCTTCAACCGGCTTTAAAGGGGCAAGATCCTTCTGCAGGTTAACCAGGCGCTCATCGATCTCTTCATCACTTGCGGCCAATATCGGCAGATCCACCTCAACGCCTTTATAGTTATCAAGGTCAATCTCCGGTCTGATTGCTACTTCCGCCTCATAGGTAAAAGTGCCTTCATCATCGTAATTATGGCTGCGGATGTCAGGGTGAACAACCACATCAAGCTTTGCCTTCTCAACTGCATCAAAATATGTGTCCTGAACAAGCTTCTCGCCCACCTCGGCCCTTACCTGTTCCCCGTAATTTTTTTCAATAATCTGCTGGGGAACCTTACCTTTACGAAAACCCTTAATGGACACATCAGCTTTGAGCTTTTTAAAAGACTCAGCCAACTTGCCTGCAACCACATCTTCGGGGACAACAACCTTAACCAATTTAGTAAGCGATGCTACATCTTCAACATTGACCTGCATACCTGACCTTCCTTATCGTGCTGGCTATATTAACCATTATTAAAAAGTTAAAAGGCAAAAAGCACATCCTTGAACAGCATCACCAGGAAAATACTTTTCGCCTTTAGATATCAAATGAATAGGCAAGTGGTGCGAGAGGGGGGATTTGAACCCCCACACACCAAGTGCGCTGGATCCTAAATCCAGTGCGTCTACCAATTCCGCCACTCTCGCTTAGTTAGTAAAAATAATTCACTTTACCCCTTCCGTCAACCCATCACTACAGCGAAACAGCCAACTTATCGAGATAATGACTGATTTATGGTCAATATCCAGCCCAATAGGGCCTTAAAGAATAAAATTGACAATAATTTTGATACTTGATAGACAATAAAATTCTTCCCAGCATAAATACTCACTATTATTAATAATTATATTCCTGTTTTAAAACCCATCATAAGACTATGAGCAACAAACAAAAATTCATTGCCAATGGCCACCCTACTCTCATTGGCAGCATTCCCTTGCTCGACCACCAGGAAGCATTAGACCTTATCCTGACCCACACACCCGCCATCCCTCTATGGCCTCAACTGCCATCCCAGGCAGCTGAAGGAATGCTGGTCCAGTTTATTGAAGGGATTCCAGTTATCAACAACCAAGGTGGCAAGGTTAGTTTTAATCCCAGCGCTGCCAATTTTGACCAGGACCAATTATCATTTTACGAAGACTATCTCGCTGTTAGTGAAAATCCTGAGCTTTTAGGCAATTCCCGTTTCCAGGTCTCCCGTGCGAAGGCCCAGGGCCTGTACCTGCTTCTTGATCAAGTTGGCAGCCAGGACAACATCAAGGCCTTAAAAGGGCAGATGACCGGACCTTTCACTCAGCTAACCGGGCTCAGAGACCAGAACGATCGGCCCGGCTATTATGATCAGTCCATCAGGGAAATGACGGTTAAAGGTCTGGCAATGAAAGCCGCATGGCAAACAAAAATGCTCGGAAGCCATGGTAATCAGCCAATTTTATTCATTGATGAACCTGCCCTTGCCGGCATAGGTTCATCTTCATTTATAAGTGTTTCCAGAGATGATATCAGCCAGGACCTGAAAGAATTAACCGATGCAATCCATAATGCCGGCGGCCTGGCCGGTGTCCATGTATGTGCCAATACCGACTGGCCCCTGCTATTGAACTCAGACATCGATATCATTAATTTTGACGCTTACAGTTTCTTTGATCGCTTCATCGCCTGCCGGCAGGATATTATTAATTTTCTTAAACGGGGCGGAATAATTGCCTGGGGGATTGTACCCACTTCCCGGCAAGAAGACATCCTTAACGAAACCGGAGAAAAACTGGCCCAACGCTGGCAGGAACAGGTAAGCCAGCTCACTGGCGAAGATTATAACATCAATGGCATCTTACGTCAGAGCCTGATTACCCCGAGCTGTGGAACAGGATCTCTTTCACCTGAAGTTGCCACCCGTGTTCTTGAATTAACTAATGAAGTTTCCCGGATACTCCGGGAAAAATTCAGCCAATAAATAACCATAACAAACTATAAATACATGAAAGAACTGAATCAGATACTGCAACAACGCCGGAAAAAAGCCGAAGAACTATCTGAGATGGGTGTCAATATCTACAGCAATGATTTTCGTCCCACCCACCATGTTACTGACGCTCTCCCCGCTGACGACAATCCGGACACACCTCTAGTTGAAGGGAGCATGGCCCTTGCCGGTAGAATAATTGCCATGCGGAAATTCGGTAAAGCCGCCTTCCTGCACATCCAGGACGAAACCGGTCGTATCCAGCTCTACCTGAAAAAAGACCAGGTTGGTCCCGAGGCCTTTGCTATCTTCAAGAAACTTGATATTGGTGACATTGCCGGATTTGAAGGGACCATGTTTCGGACCAAAACCGGTGAAGCTACCCTGCAGGTGAATAAATTCCACCCAATAACCAAATCCCTGCGCCCCCTGCCGGAGAAGTTCCACGGACTTACCGATGTTGAAACCAGATATCGGCAGCGCTATGTTGATCTCATCGTAAACCCTGAGGTTCGTGACACCTTTAGAAAAAGGGTGGAAATTATCCGTCTGGTACGTGACTTCCTGATTAACCGTGGTTTCATGGAAGTAGAAACACCAATGATGCAACCCATTGCCGGTGGCGCCACTGCCAAACCTTTCAAAACCCATCATAATGCCCTGGATATGGACCTTTACCTCCGGATTGCTCCGGAACTTTACCTGAAAAGGCTGCTGGTGGGTGGTTTTGAAAAAGTTTTTGAGATTAATCGCAACTTCCGCAATGAGGGTCTGTCCACCCGTCATAATCCGGAATTTACCATGCTTGAATTTTATCAGGCGTATGCCACCTATGACGACCTGATGAATCTCACCGAAGAGATGGTCTCCTGGATAGCGTCTGAGGTAACCGGCTCCATGGTAATCAATTACCAGGGTGATGAGGTTGACCTGTCGCCCCCCTGGAAACGCCTGACCATGGACGAGGCCCTGGTGGAAATTGCCGGCATTGACCAAAACATCCTGGACGATCCTGACCAGGTTTTTCAACTTGCCAGAGATAAAGAAATCCATCTGGAAAAAACCGCCGGGCCAGGCAAGGCGAAAACCGAACTCTTCGAACTTCTGGTGGAGGAAAAACTGATTAATCCGACCTTCATTACCTCCTATCCAACTGAGATATCTCCTCTTGCCAGGCGCAATGAAGAAAATCCAGAGGTTACCGACCGTTTTGAATTATTTATCACCGGCCGTGAAATAGCAAACGCCTTTAGTGAGCTCACCGACCCCATTGACCAGAAAGAACGACTGGAAAAACAGATCGCTGAACGGGGTGATGATGAGGAGATATTCCCGGATCTCGACCGGGATTTTGTCCGCGCCCTGGAATACGGAATGCCGGCTGCAGCCGGTCAGGGAATAGGTATTGACCGACTGGTTATGCTGCTAACAGATTCGCCTTCCATCAGAGACGTTATTCTATTTCCCCATCTGCGAGCGGAAAAAGACTAAAACCTCAGTGGCCATATGAGTTTTGAAACCGACATCTGCCTGCGTTACCTCAAGGCCAAACGTAAACAGGGGTTCATTTCCCTGATAACATTTATTTCCGTGGCCGGGGTGGCTGTGGGGGTAATGGCCCTGATTGTAGTTCTGGCAGTGATGACCGGTTTCACCTCGGAACTGAGAAGCAAAATTCTCGGAGTAAATTCCCACATCATTGTTCAGCACAAAGGCGGGTTGATCCATGACCACCAGCAGCTTATCAAGAAGGTTACCAACCACCCCCGGGTAATATCCGCCACCCCGTACATTTACGCCCAGGTAATGGTCAGCGGAAATACCAATAGCGGTATTGTCCTACGGGGGTTTGACCCGACAAGTGCAGGTGACGTTATCTCTCTGCCCGGCCAGATCATTGCCGGAGACCTGAACTGGCTGGCTGGAGAAGACAAAAAACATCTGCCGGGAATCGTTCTCGGCAAGCAACTGGCCCGGCAATTACTGGCTGCCCCAGGTGATTCTCTGCGACTACTCTCCCCCTCCGGACCCCTGACCCCCATGGGAGTAATTCCCAAGATAAAAACCTGCAGGGTAGCTGCCATTTTCGATACTGGCATGTATGAGTATGATTCGTCCCTTGCCTATGTTTCCCTGACTACGGCCCAGCAATTTCTCGGTCTGGGCTCGGCGGTCCATGGTCTTGAGGTCAAAATTCAAGACCTTTACCAGGCTGACATTATTGCAGGTGAACTAGCTGAACTGACAGGCCCATCATACATCACCAAAGACTGGATGAAGATGAATCACAATCTCTTCTCTGCCCTGAAGCTTGAAAAAACCGCCATGTTCATCGTCCTTGCCCTTATTGTCCTGGTGGCAGCCTTCAATATTATCAGCACCCTGATAATGGTGGTTATGGAAAAAGCCAGGGAAATCGCCATCCTGAAATCAATGGGAGCCACATCCGGATCCATCATGAGAATCTTCATCTATGAAGGATTGATAATCGGTTGCTCTGGAATGGTTTTAGGGGTAATAGGTGGTTTGGGGCTATGCAAACTGCTCAGTCGATATCAGTTCATCAAACTGCCAAGTGACGTCTACCCCATGTCAACTCTGCCGGTAAAAGTGCTGGCCTTTGACGTGGGCATTGTCGCCCTTTCGGCGGTTATTATTACTTTTCTTGCAACTATCTACCCATCATGGAAGGCATCACGGGTGGAACCGGTGGAGGCGTTGCGTTATTAATGGGTGTTAATTCTAACAAGACCGGCAAATTTCACTTGCAGGGCATCAGTAAAAATTACCAGCAGGGTTCCCGTACCATCAAGGTTCTCAGCGACCTGAACCTGGAACTGGCCGAAGGTGAAACCGTGGCCATTATCGGGGCCTCCGGAACCGGCAAATCCACACTTCTCCACCTTCTCGGCGGCCTTGACCGTCCCTGCCATGGCAAATTCTATTTCAAAGACCAGGATGTCTTCAGCCTGAACAACGATCAATTGGCAAAATTCAGGAACAAGACCATCGGCTTTGTCTTTCAATTCCACCACCTATTGCCTGAATTTACCGCCCTGGAAAACACAATGATGCCCGGGTTGATTGCCAATATCAACAAAGACAAAATTTGCCAACATGCAATTGACCTCCTAACCCGGGTTGGCCTCGGCAAACGACTGGATCATCGCATTGGCGAGCTCTCCGGTGGCGAGCAGCAAAGGGTGGCCATCGCCCGGGCAATTATCATGGAGCCCGACCTTTTACTGGCGGATGAACCCACCGGCAACCTTGATCCGGAAACCGGCGAAATGGTCTTTGACCTTGTCCGGGAATTAAACAGAGACCTTGGTCTTACCACGGTTATGGTTACCCATAATCATAAACTGGCCAGTGAGATGGATCGATGCCTGACCCTGGATCAGGGTCAGCTCCAGCAGATTCAACCAATAAGCAGTTGATCTACCCTGCAGAAATTCAAACAACTGCCCACATTTCCTTGCTAAATAATGATATTAAAGTATGATCTTATCATTAAATTTAACCGATAATTTTCACCCAATTCCACCTGAATTGAGATAGCATAGCCTATGAATTTTCTTAATACACTGCGCCTTAACTGGCTGCTCATTGTCCTGGCTCTGACCCTGTCTGCTTCCTTTGCCACTGCCAATGAGCTTAAAACAAGTAATACCCTGATTCTTCCCTTAAAAATTTTCAGCTCAGAAACGGCAAAAGAACTTGAACAGGAATCAGACCGGATTTTTGCTGATGCCAGCGCAAATTATTTCTTGATCAGCCGGACAGAGGCAACCCGCAAAATAAATTATAGCGGCAATTGGCCCCCTGCCCTTGTTGACCTTCAGCAATTAAGCCAAAGCCCGGATACCCAGTACGTAGCAGTGGGTACCCTCAGCCAGCTTGGCAGCAACCTGAGCATTGACATCCAGGTGATTGATCTTGTGGGCAACGAATCCCCTCATCTGATCTTTACTGAAACCGACGACCAGACCAAACTCACTGAGCTGATTATTGACAGTCTTAACAGGATCAAGGCCTATACCGCACGCAGCCAGCGGATTGCTGATATTAAAATAAGCGGTAACCATAAAATCGATACCGGTGCCATCATGGTCAATATTAATAATCGTGCTGGTGACGATTATAATATCGGCCAATTACGACACGACCTGAAAACCATCTTCAAGATGGGCTGTTTTGATGATGTCAGAATTAAGGTAGATGACAGCAATAACGGCAAGATTGTCACCTTTGTCGTTACCGAGAAAAAGGTAATCGATAATGTCCAGATCAAGGGTGAAGATGTCATCAAGGTAGAAGAATTACGCGATGTGCTCAGTGTTGAGGCCAATACCATTATCAATCCAGGCCTCATCCGGCAGAGCGTTGGCAACCTGAAGAACCTTTATCGGGAAAAGGGTTTTTATAATTGCCGTGTTGAGCCGGAAATCAAAGAGACAGCAGATAATAAGGTCACAGTTATCTTTCAGATTGAGGAAGGTGACAGAACCTATGTTCGCGGTATTGACATCCAGGGCAATAAGAGCTTCAGCGATTCTGTTATTGAAAAGATCCTCATGACCACAACCAAAAACTGGTTATCCTGGGTTACGGATGCCGGCATGTTACGTCAGGGCATGCTTAACCAGGATGCCGCCAGAATAGCCGCCTTTTACCAGAACAAGGGCTTTGTTGATGTCAGGGTTGCAGACCCGGTCATCGGCAAAAACAAGGATGGCCTCCATATTACCTTTAAAATCGACGAAGGACATCGGTATCGGGTTGGCCTGATTAATATCACTGGCGATATCGAAACCAGTCTGGCAGAGATGCTTGCCCTTACCAATATCGGCAATGAGAAATTCTTCAACCGCAAGACCCTGCGGGACGATGTCATGGCTCTTACCGATTTTTATGCTGTTCGAGGTTACGCCTTTGCCGATGTTAACCCCCAGATTACCAAAAAAGAGGCCGAAAAAAGAATCGATATAAATTTTGACGCCAATAAGGGCAGCCTCGTTCATATCAACCGGATCATCATCAAGGGAAATAACCGAACCCGGGATAAAATTATCAGAAGGACCATTAAAGTCGGTGAGCAGGACATCTACGATGCCGCAGCTCTACGCAAGAGTAGTGAAAAACTCCAGCGTCTGAATTATTTTTCCGACATCAATATTGAGCCGGAACCAGCCCATGAAGAAGGCCTGATGGATGTTGTGGTATCAGTTAAGGAAAAGGCAACCGGAACCTTCAGTATCGGTGGTGGTTACAGCTCTCTTGACGGCTTCATGTTCATGACTGAAATCAGCCAGAACAATTTCTTGGGACGCGGTCAGAAACTGGCCCTCCAGGCCAATCTCGGCGGCGCCAACACCCGCTATAATATCAATTTCACCGAACCCCACCTTAATGATTCAAAGCTCCTTTTTGGCTTTGACATCTTTAACTGGGATCGTGAATATGATGATTACGACAAGAATTCAAAGGGTTTTTCATTCCGCCTCGGCTACCCGCTCTGGGACAGGTGGCGTCTTTACGGCACCATCGGCTATGACGAGACCAAGCTGGAGGATGTCGACCTTGCCACTGCCTCGACGGAGATCATAGACTCCATGGATATTGAAACCACTCATTCCTACACTATTACCCTGTCCAGGGATACCCGTAACCATGTTTATAACCCGAACAAAGGTTCCAAGCACCGGGTCAGCCTGAAGAAAGCCGGCAGTTTCCTTGGAGGCGATGCAGCCTACACCAAAATTGAAGGAACCAGCAGCTGGTACTTCCCGTACCGCTGGGACACGGTATTCCATGTTAAAGGTGCAGCTGGCTATGTCCGTCAGGACACTGGTGGTGAGCTCCCCATTTATGAGCATTTCTACCTTGGTGGCATTAACTCCATGCGCGGCTTTGAAAGTGGTCAGATCAGCCCAATAGATCCTGCAACTGGTGACCGTGTCGGTGGCGACAAAATGGCTTATGTCAACCTTGAGTATATTTTCCCCCTGCTGGAAGATATGGGGCTTACCGGGGTAGTCTTTTATGATACCGGCTGCGTTTACAGTGCTGAAGACGACTGGACCATGAAGGACCTGCGTAAAAGCGTTGGCTTTGGTTTCCGCTGGCTGTCCCCCATGGGCCCCTTGCGTCTTGAATGGGGTTATAATATCGACCCCATTGATGACGAAGAACAGAGCCTGTGGGATTTCACCATTGGCGGGCAGATGTAGTCTGCTGTCCCGATTGATTCAGTGCAAGAAATTTACAAACATCTAAAAGACGCTGAGCCATGTGATATTAATTTAACCGGGCTCAGCAGCAGTTCCAGTCTGTTTTTGGCTGCTCGACAGGCTGAATCAACAAAGGACCCCGTTCTTTTCATTGTTGCCAGTGAAGAACAGCTCCACACAGCAGCAAATGATCTGAAGCTCTTCACCGATCTGCCTGTTCTTGTCTTCCCGGCCTACGAGATCCCGCCCTATACCAGGCTATCTCCAGACAAAAATACCACTGCCAGCAGGATCGCCACAATCTATCAGGCAGCAAACGCACAGGGACCTTTTATTATGCTGGCCTCCTGCGAGGCATTGCTACGCCGCATTCAACCTCTTGCCATTCTTGAGGAAATGGCGGAGCTGATTATCAGCGGCGAAGAAACAGACCCGGAAGAACTACGCAGAACCTTGATCCGGGCCGGTTACGAACACGTATCACTTGTGCAGAACAGTGGCGAGTTCAGCATGCGGGGCGGCATCATCGATATCTACCCTCCCTCTTTCAGCACCGACAACAAAGAAGCCCCGCTGCGGCTTGATTTTTTTTGCGATACAATTGAATCAATCCGTTATTTTGACCCCATCAGCCAACGTTCAATTGAAGAAATTGACGAAGCTGTCCTTCTGCCGGTTACTGACACCATTTTCTCGGTGCCCCGCAAAGACTTCCATGACCAGTTAAAAAAACTTTCCGCTGCCAATGATGCTGAAATCAACCTGATTTACGATAAGCTGAAAAACGAGCAGCGCTTCCCGGGAATTGAGTTTTTTCTACCTCTTTTTTATGACGAATTAGCCACCCCCATTGCCTGTCTCCCCCGGGAGACCATTGTATTTATCAATGAACCTCTGCAGATAACCACATCGATAAA
This sequence comes from uncultured Desulfobulbia bacterium, assembly GCA_964653055.1. Lineage (GTDB taxonomy): Bacteria > Desulfobacterota > Desulfobulbia > Desulfobulbales > SURF-16 > CAZZCA01. The sequence goes on from CAZZCA010000005.1 coordinate 52,864, forward strand.
CCTTACCAGGGAGCGAATTGAGGCCAATTTTACCGAGGCAACAGCCAGCAAAATGCCGGCCATGGCTCCCGGGGAGCTTTTCCTCACCGAAGATGAGCTGGCAGACCAACTGCAAAAGCATAGAAAAATCAACATGCACGAGATTGCCAATCTTGATCTTGAGCCGCAATCTACCTTTGATATCAAAACCGGCAATCACATCCTGATCAAGCAGGAGCTTGAACTCGCCCGCAACCGGGAGGGCCTTATTACGGCCCTTAGCCAGATTTGCCAGCAATGGCTAACTGAAAAGCATCTGATTGCCCTTACCTGTGGCAATAGCAGGAATTGCCGGCAATATGCCGACTTCTTTACCAGCCACGGTTTTAAGACAGAACTATGTCAACAGGCCATCAGACCTGAAACCATGCTCCCCGGCAAAATCCATTTTTTCCCTGGAAACCTTAGCCAGGGCTTCGATCTTTTCAGCGAAAATTTCCATCTGCTTTCCCTTGATCAATTAATCGGCAACAGGAAGGTGTTCCGCCCCAGGCAGGAGCTTGAGGAAAAGACTGAACCCATACGCTTTGAAGAGCTGCACCCCGGAGAATATGTGGTCCATAATAACCACGGGATTGGCATTTTTCAGGGAATTATACATCTGGTAAATAATAATATTGCCGGTGATTTCATTGAGATTGCCTACCAGGACAATGACAAATTATTTGTTCCGGTTGACCGTTTGAACACCATCAGCAAATATCACGGCATCAGCGATCAACCTCCCGGGGTTGGTAAATTAGGCGGCAAGAGCTGGGAGAAGATCAAGAAAAAGGTAAGCGAGGCGGTCTGGAAAGTAGCCCAGGACCTCTTAAACCTCTATGCCCGCCGTGAGCTCGCCACAGGCTATCAATTCAGTCCTCCGGCCAGTCTCTATAATTTAATGGAGGAAAACTTTCCGTTTGAAGAAACCGCTGGCCAGCAACGGGCTATAAACGATGTTATTAATGATCTGACATCACCCCAGACCATGGATCGGCTGATATGCGGTGATGTAGGTTACGGCAAAACCGAGGTGGCCATTCGGGGGTCCTTCAAAGTAGTTGAGGACGGGTTCCAGGTTGCCATCCTGGTGCCCACAACTGTTCTTGCCGAACAACACGTCAACACCTTTCAGGAAAGACTTACCGACTTGCCAGTTCGCGTAGCCAGCCTTAATCGCTTTCGATCAGCCAGGGAACAGAAAGAGATTATCAATGATTGCGTAAATGGCAAGATAGACATCCTCATAGGCACCCATCGTCTATTATCAAAAGACGTAAATTTCAAAAAACTTGGCTTATTGATAATTGATGAGGAGCATCGCTTCGGGGTCAGCCACAAAGAAAAGATCAAGAGGTTCAAAAACAATGTAGATGTAATGACCATGACCGCAACCCCCATTCCCCGCACATTACAGCTGTCCCTTCTGGGGGTCCGTGATCTATCGGTAATAAGTTCACCACCCAGGCATCGGCGTTCAGTAAAAACCTTTATTGCCCGTAGTGACGATCTGGTAATCAGAGAAGCCATCATCAGAGAGATTCAGCGTAAGGGCCAGGTGTTTTTTGTCCATAACCGGGTCCATTCTATCCAGGAGACCGCCCGCCGTATTCAGAAACTTGTACCCCAGGCAAGGATATCAGTTGCCCACGGCCAGATGCCGGCCCGTACCCTAGAAGACATCATGGTCAGCTTCAGCCGCCGGCAGGTAGATGTCATGATCAGCACCACAATCATTGAATCAGGCCTTGATATTCCAGAGGCCAACACCATTATAATTGACCGGGCCGATCGCTTCGGGCTGGCTGAAATTTATCAATTGCGGGGCAGAGTTGGCCGAAGCAATGTCCAGGCCTTTGCCTATCTACTGGTACCTTCAGTGGACGGCTTGACCAAAGATGCCCGTCAGCGTCTGCGGGCCCTGATGGATTACAATGAATTGGGTGGTGGTTTTAAACTGGCCATGAGCGATCTTCAGATCCGGGGAGGGGGAAATATTCTCGGCACCTCCCAGAGCGGCAATATCGCCGCCGTTGGCTACGACCTTTATCTCGACCTGCTGCAGAAAACGGTGGAAGATCTTAAGAAAAGGGCCAGCCAGGGTGAAGATTACCTCCAGGAAGAGATTATAGAACCTGAGCTTAATCTCCAGGTCCCGGCTTTTATTCCTGATAAATATATTACAAGTACAGACCAGCGCTATATCAGCTATCGTAAAATAACCAGTATTGACAATATCGACATGGTAACCGACCTGGAAGATGAACTGCGAGACCGCTTCGGTCCCCTCCCCTCTGAAGTCAAAAACCTCTTCCAGATAATTATCCTCAAGCTCAGCCTCAGCAAGATGAAAATCACCAAGGTTGACCAGGGTCCGGGGGTTCTTGCCTTCACCTTTCACCCCAACAGCCCGGTAGACCCCCAGAAAATTATGGCCATGGTCCAGAACAAGAAAACAAACGCCAGATTCACCCCTGAACAGAGATTAATTATCAAGACGGAAATGGAGTCAACAGCAGAGGTTTTCGTCAAGGTGAAAAAAATCTTGCAGGCTTTAAGCGAGTAGCTTATCAATAAAAATGATTATTTTTTTCTTATAAACATCAGGCCGTAACAACTGGCATTTATTTAAATTTGATCCAGGTAATAATAAAAAATATGAATCGAACCATTAGTTTTTTAATTATCCTTTTTCTATTAACCGGGCAGTCCCATGCGGCTGAAATCGTTGACCGGGTAGTGGCTGTTGTCAATGATGACGTCATAACCATGACCGAATTAAATGAAGAGGCAGCTCCGGTACTGAACAGAATTCGCCTGACCCTGGACCAGGCTGCACAAGACCAGGCCAGAGACCAGGCCCGTAAAGAGATCCTTGACAGTATGATTGACCAGCTCCTTATTTCCCAGATGGGCAGGCAACGCAATATCATTATCAGTAAAGAAGAGGTTAACCTGGCCATCGAAGGCGTTCTTGCCAAAAACCAGATCAACATGGCCAAATTCAGACTTGAGCTGGCCAGGATCGGTTCCAATGAATCACTTTATCGCAAATCGGTGCGCAGTGAGATCCTTAAGTCCAAACTAATTGGCTATGAGATTCATTCACGCATGGTGATAACTGATGAGCAGATAAACGAGTATTATCAAGATAAATTCATGATTGACCTGGCAGACGGCTATCACCTTCTCCAATTTGGCCTTACTGTTAAACCAGGGACAAAGGATGCAGCCTTTAACCAGATTAAAACAATCAGGGAACGTATTGACAAAGGAGAAAATTTCCGCCAACTGGCCCATGAATATTCCAACCTGCCCTCAGCAGAGGACGGCGGCAATATCGGCTCCTTCAAAAAAACAGAACTTGCACCATTCATGTGGGATGCCATCAAAGGCCTTAAGCCGGGTGAACTCAGTGCCATTATTCAGCGAGGTTCCGGTCTCCAATTCTTCAAGCTGGTATCCATCAAAGAAGGTGACCGCATTGTCAAGCCCCCCCTGGCCATGGTTCGACAGGAGATCAATGGCATCCTTCGGCAAACCATGATAGCTGAAGAATTTAATTCCTGGGTTGAAAACTTACGTAAGCGATCATATATAGAGAAATCCCTCTAACCAGACAGGACAAACCAATGCAACGGCAGGAAATAAAAGATACCCCCGGAACACTTGACGACCAGAAACGATCGGTGGGCAACCTTCTCCATCGCCGACGCCTGGAAATGAAACTCAGCCTTGAAGAGGTTGCAGAAGACACCTGCATCCATATCGCCGCCCTTCGTGCAATTGAACAGGATGATTACCGGAAAATGCCGGCCCCTGTTTTTGCCCGTGGCTTCATCAAACTCTACGCATCGCACCTGGACCTTGCCCCCGACGACATCCTTGACCGTTACAATGAAGAACGAGTCGCAGCCGGTGAAAACGAAAGCAGCTCCCATGAGATATATTCCGGTGAACAAATGGCAGCATCTGCCTTTTTCTCCAAAGATGTCCTTGTCATAATCGTTGCCATCCTGGTGCTGGTGGCATTGGTCTATTTCTACTGGTCAGGAGGGAATTCACCCTTATCTGACAGCCCATGACCACCATCAATAGCCAGGCCCTGGTCATCCACATCAATGACTACGGTGAATCTGACAAGATCGTCCATCTCCTCACCCCTGATCATGGCCGAATAACCTGTATAGCCAAGGGCGCCAAAAAGAGCAAAAAACGTTTTGTCAATAAACTGGAATACTGCTCCCACTTGACCATTGAAGCTGAAGCAGGAGGCCGAGGCAGTCTCCTTCGCCTTGACCGGGCAGAGCTGATAAATCCCCTTATCAGAATCAGAGAGAATTTCCGGGCATATGCAGCAGCAATGCTTGTATGTGAAAGCATCAGGTACCTGACCCAGGAACACGATCCGGATACTAAATTGTTTACCCTGACCCTCTGGGCCCTTACGGTCCTGGAGGAAGGTCACCCAGCTCTGGCTGTAAGCATTATTTTTCAGATGAAGCTGTTCGAGACACTGGGCTATCGGCCTCAGCTTGATGCCTGTATTAATTGCGGGAAATCAACAGAAGGGGTCAGCCATTTCAGTCCGGCCCATTGCGGTCTCCTCTGCCGGCAATGTCGGTCCAGTGCCGGCTTAAGGCTTATCTCCCTATCTCTGAACACAATAAAAACCCTGCAATTAACCCAGAATATGGGTCTTGATAAAATCAGAAGGCTAAGGTTCCCGGCGAATTGTGGTCAGGAATCCATCAACCTGCTCAAGGAATATGGGGCCTATATCGGCCAGCGGGAGTTGCAGTCCTGGGGACTTATTGACGCCCTTGTTCCTGCCTGATCAACCAGGCGACCATCTTGTCCATCCCCTCGGCGGTAGAGACCTTGGGCTTATAGGAAAAATCTCTGCGAGCCCGGTCAATGGAATACCAGTGGGACATGGCAAGCTGCTGGGCAAGAAACCTGGTCATCCTCGGCTCCTGTTGCCGGCCCATGAGCCCATATGCTGCCTCACAGAGGGCACCGGCACCATAGGCAAGGGGATATGACACCTTTGCTGTTACCGGCCTAACAGCAAGACGGTTGAAGAGATCATTTATCCAATTCCATAAATTAACCGGCTCCCCCTGGGAAATAAAATAGGCCTTGCCAGCTGCTTCAGCACTGGTGGCAAGATTTTCCGCTGCCAATAGATGAGCGTCCCCAACATTATCAATATAGGAGATATCAACCATATTGCGGCCATCGCCAACCTGGCGTAATTGCCCGGCCCGGCCCCTGGCCAGTAAACGAGGGATGAGATTCGTATCACCCGGCCCCCAGACCAGATGCGGTCTGATAGCACATGTCATCAAGGCTGGGGAATTAGCAGCCAATACCATTTCTTCTGCCATAGCCTTGGTGGCAGCATAATGACAACGAAAGCTTCTGGCATATGGTTCTGACTCGTCTGCCCCAACCAGGTTGTCACCCTTGAAAACAACACTGGGGGTACTGGTATAGATCAGACGGGGAATTTGATTGTAGTGACAGGCAGCCACCACGTTTTTACTGCCAGTAACATTTATTGAATAATAATCATTATACCTGCCCCATATCCCGGCAAGAGCCGCCACATGGAAGACAGTATCACAGCCGACAAATGCCTTATTCAGAAAAGATTCATCACGAATATCACCCCGGCAGCATCGAGCCCCGAGCTCAGCAAGTTCAGGGTAATGGTCTCGACTAATTATTATGGTCTCAATACCACGGCCAAGGAGCTGACGGACAATGGCAGAACCGACAAAACCGCCACCACCAGTGACTGCAACCTTTTTCACTCTACCCTCCCCTCTCCCTTATTGATCAGAGGCTCAGCCCAGAGGGCAAGTTTTTCCCGAAAGATCTTGGCGTTATGACGTATATCCACGGGGAAAGATGGATGAACAAGAAAATGACAAATAGACTTTGTAAGCTCAGAGGAGCGAGCAAGAGTTCTTAATTCTTTCTGCAGGCCCCCGAGGTCATCAACCTTCCTGGTTAATTCCACCACCAATACCGGAAGCTGGGATCCGGCTTTACCCACCCCCACCAGGGCAGACCGGCGAACCAGAGGATGCTCATTGATAATGGCCTCGCAGGGGATGGTATACATCATTTCCCTGGCAGTAATCACCCGGTGGGCCTTACGGCCGCAGAACCATAAACGACCCTGATCATCCAGAGAACCCATGTCCCCGATCCGGTGCCAGAATTTTTCACCGTCAATAATCTTGGCAAGCCTGTTCTCATGATCATTATGATCATAATAACGGGTAACAACCGGACCCTGGACACAGATCTCCCCAATCTCTCCAGCTGGCAGCTGACTTACCTTCTGCCAATTATCAATTTCCCCTTCCACCGGGTTAATCATGACAATCTTTACCCCGGGCAAGGCCCTGCCCACACATATCCCCGCCCCCTTGCGACTATGGTTCCAGCAATCATCCATTATCTCCCTGGCTTCAATGGAAGCCACTGGCAACGATTCTGTTGCCCCGTAGGGGGTATGGATCTCGCCTCCTGTTACAATTACCTTCCTCACCCGTTCAATCAATTCACCGGATACCGGTGCACCTGCCATCAATACCTTTTTCAGAGGCAATTTGATTCCCCGGGCCAGGCAATAGGAGCTGACCACATTCCAGATGGCAGGCGAGCCAAAGGAATAGGTAACCTTATGATCAATAATAGTCCTGATAAATTTTTGAGGATCAACTGCTGCCGGCCTGGCCGCATTCATCTGCGGGATCACCGCTGTAGCTCCAAGGGCAATGGAAAACAAGGCAAACAAGGGGAAAGCAGGCTGATCACAATCCCTGGAACCAATGTCATAATAATTACTAATCAGATCAAGCTGAGCGGCAAAAACTCCATGGCTGAACTGAACACCCTTTGGAGGGCCGGTGCTTCCAGTGGTAAAAATTATAGCCGCCAGGTCAGATTCTATGGTTGACGAGGCAGGCATATGCATGGAGGCAGTTCTTGTTTTTCGCTTAAAGGAACTAACAAGATGACTTGCAACAAGAAGGCTCAAACGGACACTGGCAAAGGTTTGTGGGAACATCTTGCGGAATATATGTGCTCTGGTAATGCCGATAAATATCTCAGGGACCACACCTGCGATACATTTTCGCAAATTAGCGTACCCCATTCCCGGATCAATTAAGATCACCACCGCCCCAAGACGAAACAGGGCAAAGGTAAGGGCAATAAAATCAGCTGATGGCTTGACCATAACCATTACCCGGCTTCCCTTCCCCACCTTCATCTCACGCAGAGTATTGGCATATTGGGCAGTCAAATGAAAAAGGCTCTGGAAAGTCATTTGACGAGAACCTGGCCCTATCACCGCAGCCTTATCAGGGAAACGACGGGCAACATCTGCCAGGGCGTCAGCGATATTAGCACCCATGATTATTTAGCCGAGGAAAATATCTTTGAGAAAAAATCAGCAGCCAATTGCTCAACCAGCTCAGCCCCATCCTCAAGGATATAATGACCGGCATTTTCAAGATAATGATAATCCGCCCGGGGAAAACGCCGGCGCCATTGCTTGAAAAAATGATCATTAAAACAAAAATCACCGCCACCCCAGGCAATCATCATGGGGGTCTGGGAGAAACAAGAAATCTTATGGTCTATTTCAGCAAGAACATCCCAGGATATATGACTGCTGGTCAGGGGAATATCACGGACAAACCGGTGGACAGCCACCCGATTTGCCCAATTGTCATATGGGGCCAGATAATCACGGGCAATATCCGAGTCCATTTTATTCTTAACCGCCATCTTTGTCGCACCCCAGGCAAAGACATTAAGACCCCGAACCAGAAATGCACCAATAAAGGGCCAGCGACATATTCTGATCCGCAACGGAATCCTGTCACTGATAAAGGCGGCAGTATTTAAGACCATTATCCCCTTAATGCGCCGGGGATGACGCACGGCATAACCCATGCCAATGGCTCCACCCCAGTCATGAATAACCAGGGCATGCCCCTCAATGCCGAGATGGGCCAGCAATTGATCGAGATTATCAATATGATTAGCAAGGGTATATGGGTAGTCCTGGGGTTTATCCGAAAAACCACAGCCAAGATGATCAGGGACAATGAGGCGAAAATGGCTCTGGAGACGCCTGACAAGATTACGATAATAATATGACCAGGTAGGATTACCATGGACCATGACAATAACCGGTCCTGTTCCCTGATCAAGGTATGAAATAGAATGACCGTCAGCCAGTTGAAACCGGCGGGTGGAAAATGGGTAATCCATCAATTATTCATCAAGCTGGCTGCCGGCGTCGCGGGAGGCCGCAACAAAGGAATTGCTTTTAACGATGTCCTGGAGAAAATTGATATGCTCACGAAGCATCTCTTCGATTTTTTTTCTCTCGATGACTTCCTTCTCCAATTGAATATTGGTATCAGCAAGCTGGGCTGATTTCCGGACCAGCCGATCACGACTGGATTTAAGATCCAGCTGGGTCTTGACCCGGGCCTTAACAATGGGTATGGAAAAGGGTTTAGTTATATAATCAATTGCCCCAAGAGATAGACCCCGTTCCTCATTTTCCTCTTCCGCCAGGGCAGTGAGGAAAATTATCGGGATATCAGTTGTCTGGGGATCATCCTTTAATTTCTGGCATACCTCGTAACCACTCATCCCAGGCATCATAATATCAAGAAGAATAATATCTGGTTGGGAGGCCGTTAAGGCCAGGTGGACGGCATCAGGACCATTATCACAGGAAATGACTTCATAGTCATCCTTAAGTGATTCGTTAAGAATCTCAAGATTAATGGGTGCATCATCAACCAGGAGAATTTTAGACCGTTCTTCTTTGTTCATGATATTTTTTTACAATATTAGGCGGTATAACACCAATAAAATTATTAGAATTTATTATACGCAATGGGGAGCAATTTTAAATTTACCAGTCAAGGGCCAGCATCAGGCAATTGATCCCGGAACCGATCCCCAGCATGGCTGCACGCTCACCAGGTTGCAGAACCCCTTGTTCAAGGGCAATGGCCATGGTCACCGGTGCTGACACAGAACCTGCATTGCCAAGAAAAGGTAGTGTTTCAAAGTTCTTTGCCGGGTCAAGAGCCAGAGTGTCAAACAGGTGCAAAGCATGGGCCCGGCCCACCTGATGACAGAAATAATGGTCTATATCATTTTCCTGCCATCCGCTCTCCTTGCAGAAATCCTGCCAGGTGGCCGCTGCTGTTTTCACCCCCTGCTTGAGCAGTTCTTCTGAATCGGTTGCCATTACAATACCCTGACTGGAAGCCTGCCCACCCTGGCAAAGATGATTCTGGGAGGTATCAGTGCGACAACTGCCTGCCCGCAGATAATGGCCATTGTCATCATCCCTGCGATCTCCCAAAACCATGGCCACTGCTCCTGAGCCAATGGTAAGAGAGGCAAAAACAGGTTTAATGGTTTTCCTGTTCAATGAGAGGTCTTCATTAAGGGAATTAATGGCGGTGGCAACCAGGTCTTCTCCGGTCTCACCAGCAACAACCAGACCCTTACGAACCTGACCAAGCTCTATCATATTGGCCAGCATGATCATCCCGTTCAAAAAACCAAGACAGGCGTTGGACAGGTCAAATATCTGACATTTTTCCGGCAGCCCAAGCTGTCGATGGACAAAGGCAGCAGTGGCCGGCTCCATCATATCCCGGGAAACTGAACTGAAAATCAGACATTCAATTTCATCCGGCCGACAATCTGCCCGGGCCAGAGCCTTGGTCCCTGCCATTGCCGCGCCCTGGCTTGGCCTGGTACCATCGTCCCAGAAACGCCGCTCTCTGATCCCGCTCATTAACTCGAGCCTGCCCTGGGGCAGCTTGAGCCTCTGGTAAAGGGGCGCGAGTCTATCCTCAATCTCGACGGAGCTCACCACCCGGGGGGGCAGTTCACCTGCAGGCGGATAAAGGCAGACATGGGAATAACGCATAATCAGGACAGGGCCCCACGGACAATTTCCGCATCAAAATAATTAAGGCCCATTCCGGCATCCACCACCAGACATTGACCATTTATCCCAGACGAAGACGGCGACAGAAGAAAGGCAGCTGTATTGGCAGCCTCTTTAGTGGTCAAAGCCTTTTTCCGCAAAATGGCCTTTTCGGCAAAGAGATAAGAGTCGATATATCCGGGTATTCCGGCGGAAGCCGAGGTTTTCAAAAGACCAGGGCATACCGCATTAAAGCGAACCTGGGAAAATGCAGAAAAACTCTTAGCTAGAAAACAGATGGACGATTCCAGAGCCGCCTTGATGGGGGCCATATAACCATAATTTTCTGCCGCCATCCTGGTTGCGGAAATAGAGATGGTAACCACCGATGCATCCTGGGCCAGCATATCCTTAAAATGATTGGCTATACTGACAAGAGAAAAGCAGGAGATATCCAAAGCCTGGAGGAAATCTTTCTTAACTGTGGCATGAAAGGGCTGAAGGCCTTTAGAATAATTAGCAAAGGCAATGGAATGGACAATGCCGGCAAGTTCTTTGGCCCCGGAGGCCGCCACCTGCTCTCTTAAAGATATAATCTGGTCTTCATCCTCAACATCACAGATAAAGATTTTACTGTCCGGGAAAAGGCGGCTGCAGGTCTGTCTCCTCTCTTCGCTTCTAACCACATGGATCACCTCAGCACCGGCGGTGTTGAGGACCCTGGCAATAGCACAGGCAATTGATTTCTTATTGGCCAGCCCAAAAACAATAAATACCTTATCCTGCAATGCCAGAAAACCCATTATTTCCCCTGGGAGCTGGTGAGGGTGCAAGCAAATTCAACCTTAACCGCCACCTTGTCGTCAACCAATACCCTGCCTTTCATAAACCAGACCGAACCAACCTCTTCCTTAAGCTGCACCTGCAGACTGATCAAATCTCCAGGGCCGACCTGTCTTTTAAAGGCAGCTTTAACAATTCGGGTAAGAACCGGGATTGATCGGCCATCATTATCCTGCTCCCCGGCCAGGCGCTTGCCGATAAAAACCGCACCGGCCTGGAAAACAGCCTCGCACAGGATCACCCCCGGGACAATGGGATGATCTGGATAATGACCGGCAAAAAGAGGAAGATCCTTTTCAATCATCTTTTCAGCAACAAGGTGCTCAGGGCCGAGTTCCACCACCCGATCAAGCCACAGAAAAGGTGGCCGATGGGGAATTATCTGCTTAATATCGGCAAGATCAAGCATTATCAATATTTCTGATCGGCATAATTAAGCCAGCCACCGGCCATAACCAGATCCCTGTCAAATGCATTAAGGGTGAAATTGCAAACCACCTCATCATCTCCCCTGGCAACAAGCTTTTCCTCTTTCAGATCAATTTCAATATCAACCTTTTTCCCCAGGTCAAATAGACGATCAATATCAGCAGGAGCAAGCTCAATGGCCACCATTCCGCAATTAAACATATTCTGGCGGAATATCCGGGCAAAACTCTCGCCGATCACCACATTGATTCCATTGACCTCAAAGACCCAGACCGCATGCTCACGGGAAGAGCCACAACCAAAATTGGCCCTGGTAACAATCACTGCAGCTGAGTCAACATCCTTGGCCGGATCAAAACCCGTAAGGGTAAGATCTTCCAGAACAAATGGGGCCAAAGCCTCTTTCGAGTTCTCAGTAAGGTATTTGGCCGGAATAATCTCATCGGTATTAATATCGCTTCTGTCCAGAAACAGGGCTGGACCACCAAAAGTCTTCATAATTATTTCCTCAACATCTTGCGTGGATCAGTGATATGACCGGCAACACCTGCCGCAGCAGCAGCCAGGGGACTCATCAGATGAACCATACCGCCTTTACCCATTCGTCCGTTAAAATTACGGTTAGTGGTGGAAGCACAGACCTCACCTTTAGCCAAAACCCCGTTACTCATCCCCAGACAGGCGCCACAGGTGGGATTGGTTACACAAAAACCTGCCGCCATATAGGTGGCTATCAAACCCTCAGCCAATGCCTGGCTGTAAACAGCTGGTGTAGCCGGCGACAGAACACCCCGGACATTGGCGGCCAGCTTCTGGCCCTGAAGAACACGGGCACCTTCCCGCAGGTCCTCGATCCGACCATTGGTACAGGAACCGATATAGATCTGATCAATGGGGGTCCCCTCAAGATCGCTTACGTCCTTAACCTCATCCGGCTTGAAGCCGTAGGTAACCTGGGGAACAAGGTCAGATACATCAAAGGTTAATTCATCGGCATATTGACAATCATCGTCTGGATGCCATTTGCTGAAATCTTCCACAGCCTCTTCAATGCTCCCATAATCATCCTGAATAAAAGGCCAGAGATAATCAGCAGTAACCTGATCCGGCAGACAGATACCACAGGTACCACCTGCCTCAATGGCCATATTGCACAGGGTCATCCGAGACTCCATGCTCATGGCATCAACCACTGGACCGTGGAATTCCATAACCTTGTCTGTTGCCCCGTTCACCGTCAATTTCTTAATAATATTGAGAATAACGTCCTTGGCATAAATACCATCACCCATTTCACCGACAATATTTATCTTAATGGTCTCCGGCAGCCTGAAGGAACAGACACCCTTAAAAATTCCCACCTCAAGATCCGTGGTGCCAACCCCGGCGGCAAAGGCACCAAAAGCGCCATGAGTACAGGTATGGGAATCACCCATGATCACCGTATAACCAGGCCGGATAAAACCCTTCTCCGGGAAAAGAGCGTGACATACGCCATTTGCACCGATATCAAAAAAATCTTTGATCTGGTGGCGGCGGGCCCAGTCACGAAGAATTTTGGCCTGGGTGGCGGTTTTTGAATCTTTGGACGGGGTAACATGGTCAATGACCACCTTGATCTTATCAGGATCAAAAACCTTGTCCATATTCCGGGACTGCAGGTCATTTATCGCAATCGGGGTGGTGATTTCATGACACATGACCACATCCAGATCCAATACTATATTTTCTCCGGTGGGATTATCACGGCGATGGGCCGCAAAGATCTTCTCGGCTATGGTTTTACCCATTGATTATCCTCCGTTTCAATTGTAGGGTGCCTTATTATCTTATCTACATTTATTAATGAACCATCAAACAAAATAAATTAACACAGAGATGTTTTTTTAGCCATATCCCATAGCATTTTCCCTTGGTTTAATTTTTTCTAATCTTGGGGTATTTTTATCCATAATTGAACAGCTAAAATTTCAGCTGAATATTATTTAACCAGAAAGCCGGACTAATTTAAGAAATCACATGTCACGATTTTGCAAAGACTTCGGTCTATTTTTAATCTTTACAACCATTTTATTTATCCATATTGATCCTGCCCCAGCTGCCCATGGGATCAGCATTGACGGGAAAATGAAGTATGAAAAAGACTTCAGCCATTTTTCCTATGTCAATCCGAATGCCCCCCGGGGAGGTAAGCTTACCCTCCACAGCCTGGGCAGCTTCGACAAGATGAACCCCTATACCCTTAAAGGTTCTGCAGCCGACGGCCTTAAGGAACTAATCTTTGAAACCCTGGCAGTGGGCAGTCTTGATGAGCCTTTTGCCGCCTACGGTCTCATTGCCCGAAACATAATAATTGCCCCGGATCGTCAGAGTATTACCCTTCATCTCAACCCGGCAGCCCGGTTTTCAGATGGCAGTAATATTACCAGTGAAGACGTTAAGTTCTCCCTGGAAACCTTAAAAAGCGATAAATCCCATCCATTTTACGCTGCCTATTACCAGGACATAGACCGGGCTGAGATTATCGACTCTTTAACCGTTCGATTCCATTTTACCCGGGCCAACCGGGAAATCCACATGATCGCAGCCCAGCTACCGGTTCTTTCCCGCAGTTTTTACCAGAAACATCCTTTTAACGGCCCGGAGATGATTGCACCCATTGGCTCCGGACCTTACCTGGTCAAAGACTATAAACAGGGCAAATACATCACCTACGAGCGCAACCCTGATTATTGGGGCCACGACCTCAATTGCCGTAAGGGGATGCATAATTTTAACACCATAACCTTTAAATATTTTAAGGATCAGATTGTGTCAGTGGAGGCGTTCAAGGCCCGCGAATTTGACTTCATGTCCATCAATATTGCCAAACAATGGGCCCGGGATCTTAAAGGCAGCCGTTTTGATCAGGGACTGATCATCAAAAAGCCATTCCCCCATCATAATAATGCCGGGATGCAGGCATTTGTCATGAACAACCGCAGACCCCTGTTCAAAAACCGGCTTGTCCGTCAGGCCCTTGCCCTTGCCTTTGATTTTGCAAGGACCAACAAAACTCTTTTTTTCGATCAATATACCCAGACCAATTCCTATTTCAGCAACTCCTATCTGGCAGCCACCGGCCTGCCCACTCCGGCCGAACTACAGCTACTTGAACCCCTGCAACAAATAATTCCGGCAGCAGTTTTTACCACTGAGCTTAAACCTGTCAAAACCGACAGTCCAGCTGCCCTGCGGGCCAATCTCCGCCATGCCCGCAGCCTGCTGAACCAGGCGGGCTGGCAGGTAAGAGACGGCATTTTACAGGATAAAAACAATCATAAATTCACCTTTGAGATTCTCCTGGTCTCCCCTTCATTTGAACGGGTCATGGCTGATTATGTCCGTAACCTGAAAATACTCGGGATCAAGGCCAGCTATCGAACCATTGACCCTGCTCTTTACATCAGACGAATGCAGAATTTTGACTTCGACATGACCGTAGATGTTTTTGGTCAGTCCCAGTCACCAGGAAATGAACAGCGTGACATGTGGTCCTCGGCTGCTGCTGATCGACCTGGCTCCCGTAACAGCATCGGCATCAAAGACCCTGCGGTTGATCAACTGGTTGACCATATTATCTATGCCAAAAACCAGGATGACCTGATCACCGCCTGTCGGGCTCTGGACCGGGTGCTCTGGCATAATCATTATGTGGTTCCCAATTGGTATCTCAACCGGCATCGTCTTACCTATTGGAATGTCTTCGGTCAACCCGAGAACCTGCCTCTTTATTATTCCCCCATGGACCTGCTCATGACCTGGTGGCATATGGAGGTTAACTGACCATGGTTCGTTATATTCTCCGCCGCCTTTTATTAATGATCCCCACCCTGTTCGGGATCATGATCATCACCTTTTCCATTACCCAATTTGTTCCCGGCGGCCCGGTTGAGCGGATGATTGCGGAAATTGAAGGAACCGGTAAAGGGGGCGAGACATCGGCAGCCACCAGCACTATTTATCAGGGCCGTCAGGGCCTGGATCAGGAGCGAATCGAACAGATCAGGGCCCTTTACGGTTTTGATCAACCACCAGCTGAACGATTCATCACCATGATGAAAAATTACCTGGTCTTTGATTTCGGCAATTCCTATTACCATCATCGGACTGTGGTTGACCTGGTCATATCCAAATTGCCTGTTTCCATGTCACTTGGGCTGTGGTCTTTTATCATCGTCTATGGGGTTTGTATCCCCCTGGGGATCAAAAAAGCCATCTGCGACGGCTCCCGCTTCGATGTCCTGTCCAGCACCTTCATCCTGGTTGGTTACGCCATTCCCGGCTTTGTCCTGGCCATCCTCCTCATTGTTCTTTTTGGCGGCGGCAGTTTCTGGAGCATCTTCCCCCTGCGGGGCCTGGTCGCTGACAATTGGAATGAACTTGGCACCATGGCCAAAATCCTCGATTATCTCTGGCACATGGTTCTTCCCATTATATCCAGTGCCGTGGGCAGCCTGGCAGTTATGACTATGCTTACCAAAAACTCATTTCTGGAAGAGATCCGCAAGCAATATGTCTTAACCGCAAGAGCCAAAGGTTTGAGCGAAAATCAGGTCCTGTACCGTCATGTATTTCGCAACGCCATTATTCCGATCATCACCGGCTTTCCCGGTTCGTTCATAACCGCTTTTTTCACCGGCAGTTTACTCATCGAGACCATATTCTCCCTTGACGGTATGGGGCTACTGGCCTACGAATCAATTATGAACCGTGATTATCCAGTGGTTCTCGGCACCCTCTATTTCTTTACCATTATCGGATTAATCTCCCGCCTGCTCTCGGATCTATCCTATGTTCTGGTTGATCCCCGAATTACTTTTGACAAAGTGGACTAATCAATGGCTAACAAGTCCAGGAGAAAAACAGGCCATTGGCAGAAATTCAAAAAGCTGCGTCGCGGCTATATCAGCCTGATCATCTTCTCCCTGCTCTTTGTTCTCGCCGCAGGGGCCGAGCTGGTCAGTAACGACCGTCCTATCATGGTTCACTACCAGGGTGAATATTTCTTTCCCCTGATAAAAAATTACCCAGAAACCACCTTTGGCGGCGATTTTGCCACTGAATGTGACTACCGTGACCCCTATATCCTGAGTAAAATCACTACAAACGGCAATCAAGCCTGGTTCCCCTTAAACCCCCATTCCTATTCATCCATAAATTATAATCTTGATGTTCCGGTTCCATCCCCACCAAGTGGGGATAATTACCTGGGAACCGATGATCGGGGCCGAGATGTCCTGGCCCGCTTGATTTACGGGTTTCGCCTTTCTGTCCTTTTTGGTCTTGCTCTCACCATTATTGGTACTGGCCTTGGCATTATTGCCGGTTCAATCCAGGGTTATTTCGGCGGACGGACAGATCTCTTCTGTCAGCGCTTTATTGAAATATGGAGCGCCATGCCCGAGCTTTATCTTCTGATAATCTTTGCTTCTCTTTTTAAACCAGGAGTAGTTCTTCTTCTGACCCTGCTTTCTCTTTTTGGCTGGATGGGCCTGTCCGATTATGTCCGGGCCGAATTTCTCAAAAGCAGAAACCTTGATTATGTAACCGCAGCCAGGGCTCTGGGGGTTAACAATATTACCATCATGTTCAGGCACCTTCTGCCCAACAGCATGACCCCAGTGATCACCTTCCTCCCCTTTCGCATGTCCGGTGCTATTCTGGCCCTTACAAGCCTTGATTTTCTCGGGCTCGGCGTACCACCACCTGCCCCCAGCCTCGGTGAATTGCTGGCCCAGGGCAAGGCCAACATCAATGCCTGGTGGCTGTCCTTAAGTACTTTCACCGTTCTGGTAGGAACCCTGGTGCTCCTGATATTTATCGGGGAGGCCCTACGGGAAACCTTTGACCCGAGGAAGAGATAATGCTTACCATTAAAAATCTCTCCGGGGCCTTTATAAATGCCGATGGAGAAGAACCGGTCCTAAATAATGTCAATCTGAAGATTGACCCCGGTCAGACCGTCGCCCTGGTTGGAGAATCCGGGTCAGGTAAATCTGTTACGGCCCTAACTGTTCTTGGTCTGCTGCCCAGGGAGTCATTCCATCATACCGGTAAGATCATCTTCCGGGATAAAGAATTAACCAGCGCTGACCCCAAAGAGCTGGAAAAGGTCCGGGGTAATCAGATCAGCATGATCTTCCAGGAGCCCATGACCTCTTTAAACCCGGTCTATACCATTGGCAAGCAACTTGCCGAACCTCTGCGTCTTCATCGTCGTCTGCAATCTGGAGAAATAGAAAAAGAGGCCATCTACCTTCTCAAAAGGTGCGGGATACAGGACCCGAAAGAGAAGATGAACAGCTTTCCCCACCAATTATCCGGTGGCCAGCGCCAACGGGCCATGATCGCCATGGCCCTATCATGCCGGCCCAGACTTCTTATTGCCGATGAGCCAACCACTGCCCTTGACGTAACCATTCAGGCCCAGATTCTCACCCTGCTTAAGGAACTGCAGGAAGAGTTCAATATGGCCATCTGGCTGATTACCCATGATCTCAACCTGGTAAAAAAATCAGCCGACCAGCTCTATATCATGAATAAGGGCCATATTGTCGAAAACGGCGAAACCAGCAGGATCTTCAAAGCCCCCAGCCACCCCTATACCAAAAGCCTCCTTGCCAGTATTCCAGCCCCCAAACAGACCCTGGAGGCAGGCGGGCCTAAACAGGTCGTCATCAGAGACCTTCATTGTCATTTCCGCAGCTCAGGAGGGATCTTTCAGCCAAGCAGAAAGGTGGTCAAGGCAGTGGACGGGGTAAGCCTATCGATTAGCCAAGGAACCACCTGTGCAATTATCGGTGAATCAGGGTCAGGAAAAACCACCCTGGGGATGAGCATCCTCCGCCTTAATCAGAGCCACGGTTCAATTAAATTCAAGGGCACGGAACTACTCAACCTTAACAACAAACAGATGCAACCCCTGCGTAAAAAGATGCAGGTGGTCTTCCAGGACCCGTACTCCTCTCTTTCCCCCCGTATGACCATCGGCCAGATAATCGGCGAGGGTCTCAAGATCCATAAGATCGGCAATAGCCGTCATGAACGAATGGAGCTTGCAGCCCAGAATTTAACAGAAGTTGGCCTGGAGGCGGAAATGGTCCACCGCTATCCCCATGAATTTTCCGGAGGCCAGCGCCAGAGAATAGCCATTGCCCGGGCCATGGCCCTGACCCCGGAGCTTTTAATCCTGGATGAACCAACCAGTGCCCTGGATGTCACCATCCAGAACCAGATCATAAAGCTCCTCCTCCACCTGCAGGGAAAATACCAGATCACCTATGTCTTTATCTCCCATGACCTGCGGGTAGTGCGCAGCCTGGCTGACCAGATCGCAGTAATGAAAGACGGCTGTATTGTGGAAAGCGGCCCGGCAGCCGAAATCATCGCCAACCCGCAACACCACTATACCAGGAGATTGTTCACCGCCGCCTTTAATTAACAATAAAAAAGGCCGCCCCCTAGGGAGCGACCTTAAATATCCAGAAAGAAAAAAGATTATTTACGCTTCCTGGCCTCCATGGGGTCCATATCGTAACCAAGTTCCTGCCAGTTCATCCGCCCCTTAACACCGTGACAATTAAGGCACCGCAAGGCATCTTCCGCCGGACTTACCATGTGATTAATTGCCCAATAAGTTTCTGTGGGAGTAAAATCATACTCACCGCTATACTCAAGACCGGAGGCATTCATCCCGGCAATTGCCGCCTTATTCCAATCAAAATTCTTCCAAAATGCGTCTTTATCACCTTTAAAACCAAAGACCTTGGGAGTAATCAGGTATGAATTTTTCTTATCGAAAATCTGATTACCTTTATGGATCTTGAATGGATGAATCTTTGCAGATGCATCACTGCGGTCACCTAAGGGGTAATTAAGGAGAGTTACCTTACCTGGCTCAATTTTATCACCCATCTGATAAGCACCTGCCTTCCCATTAAACCAGGCATAGGAGGGAGCGACATTATCCTCATAGGTGAATTTGCCCTTTTTGAAGATATATACCTTATGCCCATGCTCTTTAATCACCCTCTGGTCCTTGGCAAGCTCTTTGGGATTTTTGGCCTTGGACCAGTCCCAGCTCATCTTGGTACCATGAACTTTAGCAAATTCCGGGATATGACATGTCTGACAGGACACTTTCTCGGTATGCATATTCAAGGCACCTGACATTCTGGCTTCCGTATGAGGAGCCGCATCATGACAATCAACACAGCCTACCGGAGTATTACCGCCGGGAGAGACAATAAGAGAATTACCAGGGATTTTATGTGCATCAGCCTTATGACACTCACCACAGTTGAAGTTAAGACCATCGGTACCCATATGGACATCAACTGATGCAGTAGGCTTGATCAGGGATTGATCAATATCACCGTGTTTGACATTATTACCACCGCCACCGTTAGCGTGACAGCTCAAACAATTGTCACGGGAAGGAAGACCGACATTCTGGGCAACCTTGAGAAGATTAACCGGGTTTTTGTCCATTTTTTTCTTACCGGTAAACCCTGCCGGCATTCCTGCCCCTGCCCCGGGTTTCTTATAGGTACCGGTGGTATCATGACAGACAAGACAATCAACCCGGGACTGATCAGTAAAATCAAAGGAATCATCTTCCCAGCCATAACCGACATGACAGCTGGTACAGCGAGGCCAGTTGCTGTTAATCGATATACAGAAATTATTCAGGACATTTTTCTTGCCCCGTTTCACAACCTTACCATTAACCTCCTGCTCCACTTCCCATTTCCAATGGCTGGTGGCCATTACCTGGGTAGCAGCAGCCTCATGGCATTCAAGGCAGGTATTGGTAACATCCATGGGGCTATTAAAAGGGCCTTCAATCTCTCCGTGCTCATCAACAACAGCAACGGCATGGCCGGCACTGCCAATTAAGCCTGCTATCACAGCAATAGACATCATTTTTTTACGATTCATTTCATTCTCCTTTAATTCAAAGTATTCAGGACAGCCAGGTTATTATGAACGACCATTCACTGTATTATTTAATTAAATACCTTAGCTTGATGGCCATGTCAATAAAGATAAATTGCAATCAGGGAGAATTAGCAGATTCAACTGGCATTTTTAGGGTAAATACAGCATAAGGTTTATATATTTTTATGAACCCATTAATTGAAAACCAATATGCAGCGTTGGCAGAGCCTTCTTAAAAACAGCATAACCCGCCCCGATGATCTCCCCCCCCATCTTCGCCCTGAAGATGAGGGCCTTACCGAGTTGATCAATAAATATCCCATGCGGATCAATCCCTATTATCTAAGCCTGATCCGCCAGATAAATGACCCGATCTGGCAGCAGGCCGTTCCTGCCATCATCGAAGCTGACGACCAGGTCTGTTATGAAGACCCCTTAGATGAAGAGAATCTGAGTAAAGCCCCTAACCTGATCCATAAATATCCGGACCGGGTTTTATTCCTGGTCACCTCTCAATGCGCAATGTACTGCCGTTTCTGTACCCGCAAACGAAAAGTGGGGACCAGGGCCATGGAGATCACCCCCAAAACCATTGATGCCGGGATTGCCTATATCGAAAAGACCCCTGCTGTCCGTGATGTTTTGATCTCCGGCGGCGATCCGCTACTGCTGGCTGACGATCAGCTTGAAGACATCCTTACCAGACTCAGGGCAATTGACTCGGTGGAGATCATCCGCCTGGGGACAAGGGCACTCTGCACCCTGCCCCAGCGAATTACCACCAGACTGGCAAAGCTCCTTAAAAAATTTCACCCTTTATACATCAACACCCATTTCAATCACCCCTGGGAAATAACCACGGAGTCCAGCTTAGCCTGCCAGCGACTGGCAGATGCCGGCATACCCCTTGGCTGCCAGACCGTTCTCCTTAAAGGAGTAAATGACCAACCAGTAATTATTAAAAAATTAATGCACGACCTTCTCAAAATCCGAGTTAAGCCCTATTACCTCTTCCAGACCGACATGACCCGGGGCACCAACCATTTCCGCACCTCGGTTAGCTCAGGCCGTCAGATCATGAGGGAACTCATCGGTCACACATCAGGACTTGCGGTGCCCACCTATGCTGTGGATGCGCCAGGAGGGGGTGGCAAGATCCCCCTTACCCCTGACTATATCCAGCAGGAAGATAAAGAAAAAATTGTCTTTACCAATTATTGCGGCCATACCTGCACCTATGACCTGACCTGATTTGTAGGAATTTTTTTTGATTGCCAAAGCATGATATTGCCCGCTAAACTCTACTTATGGAAAACACAACTCTTGCCCTGGCCGTATTACTGGCCGTGGGCCTGATCGCTGCCAAAATTGTCCAGAAAGCCAAAATGCCGTCAGTAACCGGCTATATCATTGCCGGACTGGTTCTCGGCCCCAGTGGCTTTGCCATAATCTCCAGTGCCAGTATCGGCCCCCGCCTTGAACATTTTACCGAAATTGCCCTGATGCTTATTGCCTTTGGTATCGGTGAACACATCGAGCTCAGCCATCTGCGCCGAGAGGCCAAAAGCATCAGCTATATTGCTATTCTTCAGGCCATTGCCGCCTTTTCCCTGGTTACCGGGGTACTTCTCTTTCTGGCCCCCATACTTCTTCCCGATTGTCAAAACTGGCAATTCCATAATTTTCTCATCCTTGCTATTTTACTCGGCGCCATTGCCGTGGCCACCGCCCCGGCCTCACTTTTACATGTAATGCGGGAAGTTCGGGCTGCCGGCCCTCTGACATCCACCCTGATGGCAGTGGTTGCCATTGATGACGGGCTGGCAATTATGATCTTCAGCCTGTCCCTGTCACTTGCCGGACAACTTGCCGGCTCCAGCGATATCACCATGGGCAATGCTGTCCTTGCCGGTCTTACCGAAATATCCCTTTCCCTGCTGGCCGGCATTATTACAGGATTGCTCATGGATATCTCTCTTCCCTGGCTTAAACGACAGGAAGAGAAACTAACTGCCGGTCTGGCCTACCTTCTGCTCTGTGGTGAGCTATGCCGCCATTTCCATCTTTCACCCCTGCTGGCCGGTATGGCTGCCGGCTGCCTGATTATTAACCGTGATACCAGAGATGTTCGGATGTTCCGTGCTCTCAATTCATTTGAACCACCCATTTATGTTCTTTTTTTCACCCTTGCCGGCGCTCATCTCAATATTAATTCACTGACAACCGCCGGCTGGGTAGGATTGATCTATTTCTTATTCAGAATTATCGGCAAAATGGGAGGTGCCTGGCTGGGAGCAGTGATTGCACGGGCCAGCACCCCGGTTTGCCGCTACCTTGGCCTTGCCCTGATCCCACAGGCCGGTGTTGCCATTGGTTTGATATTTCTCATCCAGGCCAACCCAGACCTTGCCACCTATTCATTGATCATTACCCCGGTGGTTCTGACCACTGTTTTTTTGACTGAATTATTTGGCCCTGTTACAGCCCGCTACGCCCTGGAAAAGGCCGGGGAGGCCCAGGAAACCGAAGAAGGTAACCGGACCGAATGTCAGGGAATGGATGACAAGAGCTGCGACATCTGGCATCAGGTTTCCTACGGGATTAAAGTAGTCCCCTGGATCTGGGAAAAACTAATACCCTCACCGGAAGCAGACGGTGTGGTGGCCTTTGGTGCCTCCAACCCCGCCACTATTCGCGGACTGACCCGTATAGCCACCCTGCTCGCCCACCATTATAAATCACTGCCCATGTCAGTACGGGTGTTAGAACCGAGCGGTGATCAACCAGAATCAATTGCTGCGGTCAATGCAATTTTTGAAGTTGAGAGAAACGAGGCAGGAGATCTGGGCTATGACCTGGAAACGGAGCTTATCCACTATGACGATGTGGCCTCGGCCCTGGTATCAGCAGTGGAGTACAATGAGGCCCGGGCAGTGGTTCTGGGCTTTCCGGTTGAAGGCACCTTCCAGGGTTTCCAGCATATCCTTGAGACCGTGGCCCGCCATGTGGCTTGTCCGGTGGTTATTCTGCGCATGTATGGAATATTAAATACAGAAAAAATTCTTGTGGCAGTGGTGGATATCCAGGAGGTCTATGATCTCTGTCCGGTGATCCAGGCCCTGTCTCGAATCGGCCAGCACCAGATAACCATTCTCTTTTTACTGCCCTCCGGCTCCCCGCTTGCTGAAATGGAAAAGACCAGCAGGCAATTAACCGTCTGGAGCAGAGAGGTGAGTATTGCCTCCCGAATTTGCTTTGAGATCATTCCCACTGATGCCAGGCAGAAAACCATTGTCAAGGAGTCCGATAAACACGATCTGGTAGTGATCGGAGCCTCGCGCAAAAACATCTTTGCCAAATTATTCTTCGGTTCCCTGGCTGAAACAGTGGCCCGCAAATGTCGCAAGCCCATTCTCATCGTCTGTCGACCAGAAGAGGAAATCACCCCTGAGACATTAGAGGCAGATAACGGGGATTCCACATCATCCCATCAATAAGCTCTGCCAGTTTATCCCGACTGTTCCCATGCTGAAAACTGGCAAAGGGGCAGAGATGACCCACATCTGCCCTGATAGCGGTCCAGGCAACTTCATTGGCAACCATGGTGCTTATCCTACGAAGATCAGCAATCGCCGGCAGGAGCTCGCCCCGGCCAAGGGACTCATCGTCAACCGCCTGAGACACAGCATGAGCTGCTGCTGTAAAGAATGAAGGCAATACTTCCCTGGCACCAGCCACCAGAATCCCCAGGCCCACTCCCGGGAAGATAAAAACATTATTACATTGACTAACAACTTTTTCCTCCTGCTGCCAAGCCACAGCCGGAAAAGGGCTACCAGTTGCCACCAGGGCCCTGCCATCGGTCCAGTTCATAATATCCGCGGGCTTCGCCTCACTATAATTGGTGGGATTACTCAGGGGCAGAATCAACGGACGAGAGGTATTCGCCACCATCTCAGCCACCACTTCCCGGTCGAAACAGCCAGCCTGACCCGAGGTTCCAATAAGTACCGTAACCCCTGCCTGGCGAATAACATTGGCAATACCGCCATCACCCTTAAACCAGGAGAGCCTCTGGGGGTCGTGGGCAAACTTCTCTTTATACGGATCAAGCTGCCGGTCAGTGGTTACCAGACCACGACTGTCCAGGGTGTAGATACGTTCTCTCGCCTCTTCACCAGTTAACCCATCTTCCATAAGGACTGCTTCAATCTGTTCTGCTATCCCGACACCACCTGCCCCTGCCCCGTGAACCAGAAAAACCTGATCAATCAATCTCTCATTTTTGATCCGCATGCCAGTAAGTATCGCCGCCAGGGTAATGGCACCAGTTCCCTGAATATCATCGTTAAAAGAGATGAGATCATGAAGATAGGTGTCTCGGATGGCAAAGGCGTTCTGTTTGGAAAAATCCTCCCACTGGCAAAGAGCATTGGGGAACACCGCTTTAAATGCTCTGGCAAATTGCCGGACAAAATCAAGATAGGCCTCACCCTTTAACCGAGGCTTAGGCCAGCCCACATAATCAGGGTCATCCAACAGGCTCGGATTGTCAGTGCCCACATCAAGGGAAACAGGCAGACAATGCCAAGGGGCAATACCAGCACCCTGGGTATAGAGCATTAATTTGCCAAGACAGATGGCAATACCGCCGGCACCCTGATCACCAATACCCAGGATCCCCTGATTGTCCGTTACCACCGCAACTCGGATATCACGATGGGAGTATCGGCGCAGGATCTCTTCAGCCTGATCAATATTACCAGGATAAAAATGGATTCCGTTGGCCCGTCGGAAAATATTGGAATACCGTTGACAGGCAAGGCCCACGGTGGGGGTGTAGATAATCCGCATATAATGTTCAATATCACTGGCAATAAGGGCGTGGGCCAGGGTGACATTACGGTCAAAAAGAGAACGGATATAGATATACCTTTCTATATCGTCAGCTTTACTTGCAACCATGCAGGAATTATTGGCAAGCTGCTGCTCTATGGCCCGCACAGCCGGAGGCAAAGCACCATTTAACTGGAGAAGATCCCGCTCCTCTTCGCTGAAGGCTGTGCCTTTATTGGTATAATTATTTCCCTGGAGAACAATACCTTTACGATCTGTGACAATGGATTCGGTATTACCGTAACGGTCATAATTAAAAGTCAGCATAGAAATATTCCGGGAAAAAATTTATCTGGCTGGAAAAAGATCAATCACCCTGGCAGGCTGCCCGGATAAATTCCCGGTTCAGCCTGGCGATATGACGAATAGAAATAGACTTGGGGCAGGCGGCCTCACATTCACCCTCATTGGAGCAACTACCAAAACCGAGGCTGTCCATTGTTCTGGTCATGGACAAAGCCCGGGCACGGCGTTCAGGGTCCCCCTGGGGCAACAGAGCCAATTGGGATACCTTGGCCCCGGCAAAAAGCATGGCAGCCGCATTTGGGCAGGCGGCGACACAGGCACCACAACCGATACAGGCCGCTGCGTCCATGGCCTCTTCCGCCACAGGCTGACCAATGAGAAGAGAATTTCCCTCCGGTGCACTGCCGGTATTAATCGAGACATAGCCACCGGCCTGGATAATACTGTCAAATGCCGAGCGATTAACCACCAGGTCCTTGAGCAAAGGAAAGGCCCGGGCGCGGAATGGCTCGATCACCAGGACATCGCCGTCTTTAAAATGGCGCATATGGAGCTGACAGAGGGTTGTTCCCTTTTCATGGCCATGGGGATGACCATTCACCACCGCCCCGCACATTCCGCAGATTCCTTCCCGACAGTCATGATCAAAGGCAACCGGTTCTTCTCCCTTAAGGGCTAATTGCTCATTTAAGACATCAATCATCTCCAGAAACGACATATCCGTGGAGATACCGGAAAGTTCATGGGTCACAAGTTTACCCGGAGCTTCCGGTCCGGCCTGCCGCCATATCTTAAGGGTAAGGGCTATTTTCTGTTCGGAGCTCATATTATTTATAACTCCTGCTCTTAGGTGTTACTTCGGCAAATTCAAGGTCTTCTTTATGCATGGCAGGGTTTTTACCCCGACCCTGATGCTGCCAGACGGCAACATGAGCAAAATTTTCATCATCACGAAGGGCCTCCTGGTCATCTGTCTGACTTTCCTCCCGAAAATGACAACCACAGGACTCGATACGGGCAAGAGCGTCCCGGACCATTAACTCGGCAAATTCAAGATAATCTGCAACCCTGCCGGCCTTTTCCAGAGACTGGTTAAGACTAGCACCATCACCGGGAACCAGAACATTTTCCCAAAATTCCTCCCTGATGGCTGGAATTGAACTTAGGGCTTTTTTCAATCCTTCTTTGGTTCGGGCCATCCCGCAATTATCCCAGAGTAACTGGCCAAGTTGCCAATGGAAATCATCAACCGTCCTCTTGCCTGCCCCGGCAAGAAGACGGTTAATCCTGGTGGCCGCATCATTACGAGCAATCATGAAAGGTTGATCTTCCCCTGCCAACAGACTGTCACTGCCCATATCCGCAAGATAGCCATTAATGGTATTAGGCAGAATAAAATAGCCGTCAGCAAGGCCCTGCATCAGAGCACTGGCACCCAGACGATTGGCTCCATGGTCAGAAAAATTCGCTTCACCAAGGACAAAAAGACCGGAAACATTGCTCATAAGATTATAATCAACCCATAAACCACCCATGGTGTAATGCACCGCCGGGTAGATCTTCATGGGGGTTCTGGCAGGATTATCCGCGGTGATCTTTTCATACATATGGAAGAGATTGCCGTATTTCTTGATGATGAAATCAAGACCATCACGCTTAATGGCATCAGCAAAATCAAGATAAACAGCAAGACCGGAATCCCCTACCCCCTTATCCCGGTCACATTGTTCCTTGGCATTACGGGATGCCACATCACGGGGAACAAGGTTGCCGAAAGAAGGATATTTCCTCTCCAGATAATAATCACGATCCTCCTCAGGGATCCGGTGGGGCAATCGTTCATCATCTTTGTTTTTAGGGACCCAGACCCTGCCATCATTACGGAGACTCTCACTCATCAGGGTCAGTTTGGACTGATAACTGCCATGAACCGGAATACAGGTGGGATGAATCTGGACAAAACATGGGTTGGCAAAGGCAGCACCTTTTTTATAAGCCCGCCAGGCAGCAGTAACATTAGAGTTCATCGCATTGGTGGACAGATAAAAAACATTGCCATAACCACCCGTTGCCATAACCACCGCATGGGCTGCATGGGGAGTAAGCTCACCGGTAATAAGATCCCGGCTTATGATGCCACAGGCCCGATCCTGATCAATAACCAGCTCCATCATCTCCTGACGACAGTTCATCTTGACCTGACCGGCACTAACCTGACGCATCAGGCTTCCATAGGCACCAAGCAATAATTGCTGACCGGTCTGACCCCTGGCATAAAAAGTCCGGGAAACCTGGGCACCGCCAAATGAACGATTAGCCAGAGTGCCACCATACTCCCGGGCAAACGGAATACCCTGGGCCACACATTGATCAATAATATTATTACTTACCTGGGCTAATCGATAGACATTGGCCTCCCGAGCCCGGAAATCACCGCCCTTAATAGTATCGTAAAAGAGGCGGAAGATGGAATCCCCGTCATTAACATAATTCTTTGCCGCATTTATCCCGCCCTGGGCAGCAATGGAATGAGCACGACGAGGGCTGTCGTGGATGGTGAAAACCTCTACCTGATAACCCTGTTCACCAAGAGTCGCAGCTGCTGAGGCCCCGGCAAGGCCAGAACCGACAACGATTATCTTATATTTGCGACGATTAGCCGGGCTGACCAATGGGGTATTTAGTCGATGTCGATCCCATTTCTCAGCCAGGGGGCCCTGGGGTATCTTTGCATCAAGATTCATTTTAAACCCTTACAGAAGAAATCCATCGGCCAGCAGGGCATAGCCGATTATCCCCAGAAAAATCATAGTTATTAAGATTAGAAAGACCATCAAAATCAAATTCACCGGCAGAATTCTGAGGATAAAATCCAGCCCCAGACTTTGCCAGATACTTGTCAGGCCATGACTTAGGTGAAGGAAAAGAGCGATTATCGCTGCCAGATAAAAAACAACCCCCGGCAATGTAGTTAGTTCTATCCTCAACAGATCAACAACCCCGTTACTGTCAATAAGATAAAAGGCAAAAACATGATAAAGAATAAAGCCAAGAAGAAGCAGGCCAGTATAAGGCATGGTTCGCGATCCAGCTGTGCGTCCTCCGGCTGAGGCATCAACCTGATACCGCATCTGCCTGGCCCGACCATTCTCCCACCAGAGATTTAGGCCAGTCAACACATGAAATACAAAAAAAACGGCAAGAACCAGTTCAACCAGGACCAACGCAAACCCAAGGTCATGGAGTGAGGATGCGTATGATTCAAAACAAGACCTGCCCAGCATAATAGAGGTATTGCCCAGGGCATGGACAATTATGAACAGGGAAAGAATTATCCCGGAACAAGCCATTATTATTTTTTTGCTGATGGAGGTCATAGCTCTTTGTTGCTGGTCTTTTTTCATCTGCCAATTAATAAAGAAGGTTAACCAGAGTAAGGGAAATAGCAGGAATATAGGTCACCAGAATCAAAGCCGCTATCATCACCACCATCCAGGGCAGAGACGCCTTGGTTACCTCTTCCAGGGAAAGTCCACTGAGACCTGATGCCACATAGAGATTCAAACCCACCGGCGGGGTAATCATCCCCACCTCCATATTAAGGGTCATGACAATACCGAAATGAATGGGATCAATGCCAAGGGCCACTGCAATGGGGAAGAAGATGGGAGCCAGAATCAGAATAATCGAAGACGGCTCCATGAAATCACCGGCAAACCAGAGAATAACATTAACCATGAGAAGGAACATCCACCATGACATATTCTGGGCAACAAGCCATTCAGCAATACTCTGAGGGATCCTCTCCATGGTCAACACATGGGCAAATATCATGGCACAAGCGATAATAAATAGGAGCATGGCGGTCATCTTGGCCGACTCCAGCATGACTTTGGGGATGTCAGAGAGACCCATATCACGATAAATGAAAAGTGAGATAAAGGCTGAATAAACCGCTGCCACCGCCGCGGCTTCGGTGGGGGTAAAAATGCCGCCATAGATCCCGCCAATGATCAAAACCACCAGGAACAGACCCCAGGAGGCATCCAGAAAAGAATCCACCACCTCTTTGAGCTCAGGGCGTGGCTGTCGGGGCATATCATGACGGACAGCAGCTATCCAGGTGGTCACCAGGAGCATAGCCCCAAGGAGCAGGCCGGGAACAATACCGGCAATAAACATCTTGCCAACCGACTGTTCAGTTGCCACTGCATAAACAATCATGACAATGGAAGGTGGGATCAGAATTCCCAGACTACCAGCCGTGGCAATGGAACCAACGGCAAAACGTTGGGAATAACGGGCCTCAACCATCCCAGGAATCATTATCGAGCCAATTGCCACCACAGTGGCTGGACTGGAACCGGAAACCGCAGCAAACATGATACAGGCCAGGATCCCGGCCATGGCCAGACCACCGTGGAGCCAGCCCACCAGGGCATTGGCAAAACGAATAATCCGCCTGGCAACACCACCGGTTGACAGAAAATTAGAACTGACAATAAAAAATGGTATAGCCATCAGGGTAAAATGCTCCATGGTGGCAGAAAACTTATTGGGCAGAATACCTGCAAATACTGTAGTGGCACTGACCCATTCCGGAATATTAAAAAACAACAGAAGATATACTGCCGCCGACAGGCCCAGACAAATGGCAATGGGCACCCCCAACAACAGAAAAACTGCAAGTACTGTAAATATTACACCGGCTTCCATAAATCTAGTCCCTCAACTCACTGGCGGCTTCACCGCTCTGGGCAATTTTATCCTGACGTCCACTCATAACCCGCCAGCCAACTTGTATAAAACGAATGGATATCATGGCAAAACCCAGGGGCAGAGCCAAATGAGGAATCCATTGTGGTATCTGGAGGTCAACTGTTATCAGCTCCATTTTATAGGCCTCATACACATAAAAGACTGAGAGATAGGCCATACCCATGGTAAAACTGAGAGAAATCAATATAGCCAGCAGGGTAGCCTGACGCCGAGTTGTTTCAGGCAATTTAGCCACCAGGACATCCACCCCCAGATGAACTCCCTGTTTTACCCCATATGAAGCACCGATCATAACCGACCAGAGAAAAAGATACTCCACCAGTTCCGGGGCCCATGATATCCCGGTATCAAAGGCATAACGGGCCACGACCTGGGCAAATACCAGGATAATGGCAACTCCGAGGAAAACAGAAATGGCAACTTCTTCAATTCGATCAATGAAGCTCCTGTTATTTTCCGGGTTTGTTGCAGTCTGCATCAGTAATCACCTTGCTGATAAATACAAATACGGGGAGAAGCAGCTATCCTGCCCTCCCCGCTCTGGTTGGCTGAATTAAATAAACTTAAATTTCAGCATTAATCTTATTTACCGCATCAATGTATTTTCCGCCAATAACATTACGGAACTGATCATGAACCGGCTTGAAGGCCTTGCGGAAGGCATCTTTTTCAGCCTCAGTCAACTCAGTAACCATGGAAGTACCGGCAGCAACAACCTTGTCCTTATTATCCTGGTTGATCTTATAGGCATTAACCCGGATCCAGGCAGTAACTTCTTCCATGATGTCTTCAAGCTCTGCCCGAACATCAGCAGGCAGATGAGCCCAGAACTGGGCATTGGTTACAACCATATAACCGAGATAACCATGGTTGGTCTCGGTGATATATTTCTGGACCTCATTAAATTTCTTTGTATAGATATTTGACCATGTATTCTCCTGACCATCGATTACACCCTGTTCCAGGGCTGAATAAACCTCGGAGAAAGGCATGATGAGCGGACTGCCACCAACTGCCTTGAACTGAGCCTCCAACACCTTGGAAGACATGATCCGATACTTGATACCACCGGCATCGGCAGGTTTTCTTATTTCACGGATATTATTACCGATCTGCTTAAAACCATTATCCCACATGGCAAGACCAAGCATATTTTTCTTGCCAAGAAGCTTATACATGGAAGCACCTACCTCACCATCCATGGTTTTATACAGAACCTCTTTGTTTTTAAAGAGAAACGGGAGATCAAAAAGCTGAAGCTGGGGAACCCAGGAGGTAAACTTGGCGGTGGAAGGAGCAGCCATCTCCACACTACCTGAACTTAAAGCGTCCAGTACTTTCTTATCCGTATAGAGCTGGCTGTTAGGGAAAATCTGGACCTCTACCTTGCCCTTCAAGCGCTCATTGACAAGGGCAGCAAACATGTCAGCGGCCTTGCCTTTGGGGGTGTTTTTAGAAGTTACATGGGAGAAACGAATCTTGATCGGCTTGCTGGAAGCCATGCTGATGGCAGCAGTGCCAGCGACCAGGGCCGCAGAAACACCAACGGCAACCAGTCCCTTAACGGTTTTGTTAAATAAATTCTTCATAAACCCTCTCCTAAGAAAAAAATTATTATGACTGTCTGCTGGTTATTAGACAAGCTGGCAGTCACTGCTCATGCCCTTGCTGCAGAATGTCAGGTAAGGGCCACCTACTCTGTAAATTTTTAAATTAATATATTAAGCAGAGGGCAGGCAAGACGAGCATTTCTGATTTTGGGGTAAGAAATTTTCTTATGGATCAATGAGTTTATGCTGGATAGCAAAACGGGAAAGATCGGCATTATTGCGCAGGTCAAGCTTCTTTAAGATACGCAGTCGATAGGTATCAATGGTTTTAACACTAAGTCCGTAAAGATCGGCAATTTCGCGATTATTATGACCCATGGCCAATTGTCTGGCAACCTGAAGCTCCCGGCTGGTCAACTGGTCCAGGGGAGAACTATCTTCCTCCTGCCCTTTTGCAATATGAAGGGCCATGGCTTCGGCAGCGCCGGCGGTAAAATAATGTTCACCCCTGCTGACCTTCCGGATAGCGTCAACTAATTGCTCAGGGGCAGACCGCTTGGTAATATAAGCCATGGCTCCAATTTCCACTGCCCGAACCACATACTGACTCTCTTCATGCATGGTAAGGATTATCACCGGCAGATCTTCCTTGAATTGTTCACATAATCGGGCAGCCACTTCCAACCCGTCAAGACCTGGCATGGATATATCCAAAACCGCAACATCAACATCCTCAGACTGACAAAGACGCAGGGCGTCCCTACCGCTTTCTGCCTCAGCGACTACCTCGATGTCGGTGGTGTCCTCGATCACCCGACGCAGCCCAGCCCGGACAATGGAATGATCATCAGCCAATAAGACCCTAATCACCTACACCCCCTTCTGGTGAATCCACCATGAATTTAATTGTTGTGCCTTTATCCGGCTCGGAAATAACCTCAATCTGGCCATTCACCAGTGAGGCCCTTTCCTTCATGCCGGTCAGGCCAAGGCCACTGACATCGACAATATCACCTACGACAAACCCGCAACCATCATCAATTATCGAAAGGACAAGCTTATCCTCGTCCGCCTTGAGCTTGATCTCAACATGGGAGGCTCCGGCATGGCGGGCAACATTAGTCAAGGCCTCCTGGGCAATACGATAGGCAGCAGTGGCAATCCCGCCACTGACCACTACCCGGCATTCACACTGGAAATCAGCAACAATATCCACCCTCCGTTCCCAGTCAGCGGTATAGAGCTCGAGTGCCTCTTTCAGTCCAAGATCATCCAGAACTCCGGGGCGCAGCCGGAAAGCCAGGCTGCGAACTTCATCAATGGTGTCATCCACCATCATGGTCATGGTCCTGGCCCGCTCAGCAGCCTCGTAATCCTGATCACTGAGACGATGATGGAGCCATACCCCATCAATGCGTAAAGCTGTAAGAACCTGCCCCAGCTCATCATGCAATTCCCGGGCAAGGGCAGCCCGTTCCTGCTCCTGACTGGTCATCATCCTGGCCGACAGACGGCGCAACTGGTCCCGGGCTTTCTCAATCTCCAAGGTACGGGCATGAACCTGTTGTTCAAGGTCCCGGGAATAACTGGCCAGAGCCTCTTTGGTACGATGAAGCATCTGCTCAGCCCTTCTGCGCTCAGTTACATCAACTGAAACCGCAAGAGACCTGACAATCCTACCATCATCATCACGAACACCGGTGGCAGACAATAAGACATCAATTTCACTGCCATCTTTTTTAACCAGCCGGTGAGAAATATCCCGGCAGAACCCTTCCCGGAAAAAACGGGGGATAACCTCTTCTTCGGCAATTTTTTTGGACTGAGCCGTATAATAATCAACAATTTTACAGCCAATTACATCCTTCCGATCATAACCCATCACATCAAGCCAGTAATCACTGACACTTAACAGGCGTCCCTGGGGATCAATGGAATGAAGCATGGCCGGGGTATCATGATAGAGAGAACGATAACGCAATTCACTCTGACGGAGATCATCTTCAGCCTTATGGCGTTTTAAGAGCTCTGCCGTAGCCTGACGATACAGAAAAAACACGGCAAGCCCCACCAATAAACAAAGACTGAAAACAAGGGATCCGGCAATTTTGACAAAAGGTGCTGAAACCGAACGATAAATTCGGTTAAGCTCACGCAGATAGATAACCTGCCAGCCGGAATAATTCTTAAGAGAGCTGCTGTACATTACATAATTAATCTTTTCCTGGTCAATGGCCTGATTATGAGCGGTCCGGCGCAGATCTATTCTGGGCCAGGGGCCAGATCCAAATTGACGAGATGACCTGAGATATTCAACATGCTCCTTATCCAGGGCATGAAACGAACGGTAGAGCCATGGGCGATGATTGGTAATAAAAACAATTCCATCCGGATCAATTACCAACAGCTTTTCACCCGGCACCAGGGCAAGTTCCTTCTCCACCTGCTCAATGGATGCCTTGACCACAGCCACCCCCATGGGGTTGACAACCCCGGGGGCAAAGACCGGATAGCTATAATACCCGCCCCTCTTGCCGGAAGTTACCCCCAGAGCCAGGTAAGAGGCGGGCTGGCCAATAACCGCTTCTTTAAAATAAGGGCGGAAACTAAAATCCTTGCCAACAAAGCTATCTGCAGCCTGCCTGTTACTGGAGGCCACTGTCAGACCACGGGCGTCCATGAGGTAGCATACATCCGCCTCAAGACTCTCCTTAAAATGATCAAGAACCCTGTCAACCTCTTTTTGGTTTTCCCGACCACCTTCTGCTAATAAACGAGCCAGCTCTTTACTGCCGGCAAGAAGCCTAGCAGGCTTGACATTTTCAGTCAGAAGGGAGCTTATATTCCTGCTGATGGAATCCAGCCTGGCCGCTGAGCCGCTCTCCGCTTCAACCAGAACTGCCTTTTTCAATGAGGTGTAATAAAAATAACCACCAATGGTTGCAGACAGAAAGGCAAGGAGGGATAAAACAAGAAGAATAAGGCGGAGTTTCATCTAAATATTCCCCTGGTTCAAAAAATAGCCATTCCAGAGTTTTTGCTTAAGGGGCAGTAATAACCTGAAATATTTTTTAATCATAAATCCATGGTACGCTTATCATCAAACTTGGGCAATTAAAAAAAACTGGCAGCAGACAGATAGCTTCGGTAAAATAAACAATAATTAACTGCTAATGCGGAAGGTGGCAATATCAGAGGAGATCAAGCCGATAATGGAAGGTAATTATAAAGAAGGATGGTACAAGCACCCTAGCCTTGGCCTGATCAAGGTATTTCTCGGCAAAGGGTCGATCTGGGTTTTTCAATGCTATACCCAAAACGGGAGCAAAACTGTTTCCCGGATTCGGGATCTTGATCAATGGACCTGGGCACTTAGCACTGCCCATAAATAAAACCAGCCTTCACCCCATCTTTGCCAGCCCAGACCTGCTCAAGCACAGGAAATACTTTTCACAGGTCTGACCAGACAGGCCACAAGCAAAAGATGAATCTTACAGCTCAGCATTTTTTGCCTTTAATTAAGCCAATTGGGCAAGGGCCCGGCGCAGGCGATCCATTCCCTCTTTGATTGATTCCATTGAGGCGGCAAAAGAAAAACGAACAAACTCATCAGCACCAAAGGCCATCCCCGGAACCGTAGCCAACTCACTCTCCTCAAGCAGATACTCAGACATGGCCACTGAGCCGTCAATGGTTTTTCCATTGAAATTGCGACCGTAATAGGCTGAAAAATTCGGAAAAACATAAAAGGCACCACTGGGCATCACACAACTGATGTCAGGCATGGCGGTTAATTCATCAATGATAAACTTAAGCCTGGGAATAAAGGCCTCCTTCATCATCAGAGGGAAATCCTGGGGGCCACTTACAGCGGCAAGAGCAGCCTTCTGGGCAACTGATGACGGGTTGGAAGTGGACTGACTTTGTATCTTGTTCATGGCGGCAATTATATGCTGCGGCCCAAGTGAATAGCCGATTCGCCAACCGGTCATGGCAAATGACTTGGAAACGCCATTGAGAACCACCGTCTGATCCTGGAGCTCGGGAGCTACATTAAGGATATGGGGCAGAGGTCCCTCATCGTAAACAATGGTGTCATAGATATCATCAGAGATAACAACCCAATTATTGGCCTTAGCCATCTCCGCCACAACCTCAAGGGCCTTATTGGAAAAAATTGCGCCAGTGGGATTTGACGGGCTGTTTAAAATAATACCCCTGGTCCTGGCAGTAGTATGCTTAACCAGTTCTTCCCGGGTCAGGTCAAAATCGTCCTGCTCAGAAAGAGGAACCAGAACCGGAGTTGCCCCAGCCAATCTGATAATGGGAGGATAAGATACCCAATAAGGTGTTGGCACCAGAACCTCATCACCCGGTCCGAAGAGAACCTGGGCCATATTATAAAGGCCATGTTTACCGCCACAACAAACCTGAACCTGATCCGGCTCATAATTCCAGCCCTTGTCTTCAGCAAAACGCTGAACAATTGCCTCTCGGAGCTCGGGGATACCAGGAACAGCAGTGTATCTGGTAAATCTATCATCAATGGCTGCCTTGCCAGCGTCACAGACATGGTCAGGGGTGTCGAAATCAGGCTCACCAACACTGAAATTCAGGATATCCGCTCCTGCTGCCTTCATCGCCTTGGCCTTGGCATTTACCGCCAGAGTAGGTGAAGGTTTGATCTGCAGCATTCTTTCAGCTAAAGCTATTTTATTTTCTCCCATGATTACACCTTTTTACAGCTGATACGTCTCCCTGCACCAGCATAATTCTTAATCTAAAATACCTAATCCGATCCATTAACTACAGAAGCCAACATGCCGAAACTGCGAATATTTCGCCCAAATACTAACCATGCTATCATCCCCACAGAAAGACACATAATTATTTACGTTCAAGCATCATGATCATAATACACTTTTTCCAAAAAAAGACCACAGGCAGGTGCAGTGGGACCTGCAAATTTTCTATCCTTATGAACAAAAAGTTCAGCAAAGTCTTCCACAGTCATTTTACCCCGGCCAACCTGGAAAACAGTACCAGCGATATTACGGACCATCTTCCTGAGAAAACCATCCCCCTGGAGCCAGATAATATATTCCTGCTCATAATAAGGACTTGGCTCAAGCACGGCCCTGAGTATCCGACGGTATCCCCCCCGCCCCTTCTTCCTGCTTCTATCCCGGGAACCAGTAGCCTCAAAGGCTGTAAAGTCATGCTCGCCAGGCAGCAAATCCAGACATTCATTCATTTCAGACCAATGATCAAGGCCTGGTGCCTGGGCACAATAAAGACGACGAACAGGTTCCATAACTGCCGCAACACTGAAACAATAACTATAAACCTTGGAAACCGAGCTATAACGGGCATGAAACGAGGTGGAAACCTCTACAGCCGCCTTTATCCTGATGGCCGGAGAGAGCATACTGTTTAAACCCCGTTCAAACGCAGCCACCGGCATGCGGGACTCAATATCAAAATGAGCAACCATCCCCCGGGCATGGACTCCTGCATCAGTCCGGCCAACCCCATGTACAGCAACCGGACTTCCAGTTATGGTCCCCAGACACTTTTCAATCTCGCCCTGGATGGTCCTGGCATTATCCTGACGTTGCCAGCCGGCAAAGTCACTGCCATCAAATCCAATATGGAGTCTGATCCGATGCACCTGAATAAATCCTTAATAAAATTAAGGGAAGAGGGGGACAATTTCAAGGCCAGTATTTTCCGGCAGCCCACTCATAATATTCAAATTCTGCACAGCCTGGCCGGCAGCGCCCTTGACCAGGTTATCAATGGCCGACACCACCACAATGCGCCCTGTCCGCGGATCAACCTTAAACCCAATATCACAATAATTACTTCCACGAACATATTGAGTTGCTGGCATTGCACCCTCGGAAACAAGACGGACAAAATTTTCATTCTTATAGGCCTGGTGATAAAGGTCCCCAATCTCCTGCTGACTTATCTCCCTGACCAATTTCGCATAAACAGTACTGAGTATACCCCTGGAAACAGGTAGGAGATGCGGGGTAAATGAAATATTAAAAGAAACTCCAGCAAGCTTAGCCAGTTCCTGCTCTATTTCTGGAGTATGGCGATGATCGCCAACCTTATATGCACGAAAACCGTCGGTAACCTCACAAAAAAGCGTTCCCTGGGCGAGGCTGCGACCAGCCCCGGAAGTTCCGGATTTGGAATCAGCAATAATACTTGCCGGATCAATTACCCCGGCCTTAAGTAGAGGAGCCAGGCCTAGAATAATACTGGTGGGATAGCAACCGGGGTTGGCAATGAGCCTGGCAGAAGCTACCCGGTCACGATAGAGCTCAGGCAAGCCATAAACCGCCTCTGCCAGATACCTCCTGGCCGAATGGGCCTGATACCATTTTTCATAAACAAGATGATCATCAATCCTGAAATCTGCGCTAAGATCAACAACCTTCCTGCCCGCCTCAAGAAAAACAGGGACAATTGCCATGGCTGTCTGATGGGGCACGGCAGTGAAAAAAACATCAGCCCGATCAACCATTTTATCCGGCACAACATCTTCACAGACAATATCGGTGATTCCGCGAAGGGTGGGATAGACTGTGCTTAATTTTTGACCGGCATATTGACGGGAGGTAGCTACGGTTAATTCAACTTCCGGGTGTCTGCTCAAAATCCTGGTCAACTCAACTCCGGTATAACCCGAAGCACCAATTATTGCGGCTCTAATCATAGATTCAACCCCTGATGACCAAGGTAAATTTGTTTTAAATGCCACAACCCAAGACAACGCCTACCAAGGGCTGCATAATTACCCATCTTAATATTTAAACTTCATAAAAAAAGCACAAAAAAAGGAGGAAAGCAATAGCCAGATTGGCGCTTTCCTCCTTATAGCATCTTGCTGGCAAGATGAAGTAGTTTTTAACGCTTGGAGAACTGGAACCTTGCACGAGCACCTTTCTGACCATACTTCTTCCGCTCTTTAACCCTGGCATCCCTGGTTAACAGCCCTGCCCTTTTCAAGGGACTTCGGAAGTCTGGGTTCACCTCGAGCAGAGCCTTGGCAATACCATAACGAAGGGCCTCAGACTGGGCATTTTTCCCGCCGCCGGTCATGGTGGCATAGACATCATAGGTGTCATCTGTTTCAGTCAGGTTAAATGGTTTTAAGGCATTATTTTTATCAATGGCCCCACCAAAATAATCTTCAAACTTAAGCTTATTAACCTGCACTTCACCCTTGCCTGGCTTTAACCAGACCCTGGCAATTGCAGTTTTTCTTTTTCCAGTAGCGTAAAATTTCTGTTCAGCCATCGATTATCTCCGATTTATTCAAATAATCCACCTTAAGGCGATGGAATCTAACTATAAGGACAAAGTCTCCGGCACCTGAGCCTCGTGGGGATGGTCAGTACCGGCATAGACTTTAAGTTTCTTCAGCTGGGAACGGCCCAGTGAGTTTTTGGGAAGCATACCCTTAACCGCAAGATAAACCAGCTCTTCCGGATTTTTTTCCATAATCTCGGCGGCAGTACGTTCCTTGATGCTACCGATATAACCGGAATGACGGTAATATTTCTTGTCTTCCATCTTTTTACCAGTCAAACGAACCTTATCGGCATTAACCACAATTACATAATCACCGACATCCTGGAATGTCGAGAAATTAGCCTTATGTTTGCCACGGAGTCTGGTTGCTACTTCCGAGGCCAGCCGACCAAGCACCAGGCTCTGTGCATCAACTAGCAGCCATTTACGCTCAATCTCTTTAACCGGTGTCAAGTATGTCTTCATAACAAAATCCTCTAAATATAATAAACGGCTTATCAAAGCCTGCCTATGGACAAAAAAAGGTTCGAAACAGGTTCGAACCTTGAAACTGGAGCGGGAAACGAGATTTGAACTCGCGACTTCAACCTTGGCAAGGTTGCACTCTACCACTGAGTTATTCCCGCGCTGTTATTGTGTTAAGGAATTTAGGTATATAACCGGTTCGGGCCGACCTTGTCAATAAAAAATTAAGCGTTTTTTAAGCACCAAAATTACTGGTTGCCTCCATTCACATAAGATTGTTATAAACAATTATTCTAACATATTTTTCATTAAATATCTGACCCTTGGAGCAGGTGGCGACATATTTTAAAGATACATGCTGCCCTTGCTCATGAATCAACCTCCGGAGATCAATATGAGTCCAGAGACCAGCCGCCAGGCCACCATAAACCGTAAAACCAATGAAACCGATATCGCGCTATCATTATATATAGACGGTAACGGCAAGACAGCTATAAATAGCGGGGTTCCTTTCCTTGATCATATGCTGACTCTATTTGCGGTCCATGGTTTCTTCGACCTTAGCCTTGAAGCTGATGGCGACCTGGAAATAGACGCACATCATACAGTTGAAGATATTGGAATCTGCCTGGGCCAGGCATTTCATGATGCATTGGCAGGATTTAAAGGTATTAACCGTTACGGGCAATGCTCCCTGCCAATGGATGAGACCCTGGCCAAGGTCACAGTGGATCTTTCCAACCGGCCCTACCTTCATTTTGATATCGTTCCCCTTGACCCCAAGGTAGGTGATTTTGACACTGCCCTCTGCCTGGAGTTTTTAAGGGCCCTGGTTAACCATGGCGGCATGACCCTGCACGTGGAAGTCTCTTACGGCCACAACACTCATCATATCCTGGAAGCCATCTTTAAAGGACTGGGCCGCTGCCTTGATCAGGCAAGCACCATTAATCCCCGAGTGGCTCAGACCCTGTCGTCCAAGGGAATACTTTAATAAAAAAGGAAAAATAGTGAAACTAAAGAATCCAGCCCTTTACCTGACCCTGGCCCTTACACTTGTTTCC
The DNA here is from genome assembly GCA_964653055.1 of uncultured Desulfobulbia bacterium. Taxonomy (GTDB): domain Bacteria; phylum Desulfobacterota; class Desulfobulbia; order Desulfobulbales; family SURF-16; genus CAZZCA01. Next base: position 93,462 of record CAZZCA010000005.1, read on the forward strand.
TGCTCAGAAAGCCAGGTTGCCGAAACTGCCCACAGGCCATCTATCGTTGTGGACAAAATTGCCATTATGCCCATAGGTATTGCCCCAGGAGACTCGAACCTGGCTAAAGGTGCCAGTGTCCTTACAACCGAGATCACCGCCCAGCTGGCTGGCAAAAAAAATATCAATATCATCGATGAAGATCAGGCAGAATCCTACCTTGGCGATTTCAGCGGCTCAAGCCATGAGGCAGTCCGCTTTATCGGCAGACAGACCGGCAGTGACAGTGTTTTGTCGGCAGATATAAATCGTTTCCATCAGCGTGATGGCAAAACTTACTCAGCCACCACCCCGGCCTCTGTTGCCTTCCAATACCAATTAATCCATGTTGAAAGTGGCAAAACTCTCTGTTCCGGGATCTTCGACGAAACCCAACAGCCCTTATCGGCAAATCTCTTCTCCTTCACCAAAGCTTCCGCCCGTGGTTTCCGTTGGCTCACCGCCGAAGAACTACTTGCTGACGGACTTGCAGCCGAGCTGGATCAATGCATCTTTCTCACCGATTAGACCTGCCCCCGCAATAACCGATAAATGATTCCACAAAAAGAGAATCGCCTTATCGGCCAGGCCATGCATACCTATGGGATGCTCAAGGCCAATGATCGGGTAATGCTTGCCATCTCCGGCGGCATTGACAGCATGGTTCTTGCCAGGGTAATGCGCCTCTGGCAGGAAAAGACCCCATTTCCCTACGACTTAATTGCCGTCCATATTGACGCAGGCTTTGCCAATACTGACCATTGCGAAATAAAAGAGGAACTCAGCAACCTAGGCCTGGACCTTCATATTGAGACAACAACAATCGGGCCGGAGCTCCAGGAAGCAGCTACAAAAAACATTTGCTTCTCATGTGCCCGCAAACGAAGGAACATACTCTTTGACCTGGCCCGCCGTTACAAATGTAACAAACTCGCCTTTGGTCACCACAAAGACGACATCATTGAAACCTTTTTCATTAACCTCTTTTATGGCGGCAACCTGAGCACCATGGTTCCCTGTCAACCTCTGTTTGAAGGAGCCCTGAAACTGATCAGACCACTGGCTTTTCTCGACAAAAACCAGATACATAACCTGGCCACCACTTTTACACTTAAGGCAATAACCGCCACCTGCCCCATGGAAGAGAAATCCCGAAGAAATCATATTCGTAATATGCTCACTGAGATCTACCGCAAAGAGCCGGATATCAGGAATAACATCTTTGCCTCTCTTGCCAATGTCAGAACAGACTACCTGCTGACAAAACAAAATAAACCAAATGAAAACCGCACTTGAATGTCTGCCCTGTCTTCTGCGGCAGACCCTGCATACCGCCAGACTGGCAACAAAGGATCCGAAATTACAACTTTCGATCTTAAATGCAGTCTCTCGCCTGCTGCCAACCCTGGATCACCGGCTCAGCCCTCCGGAAAACTCAGTGCCTGTGTACAACCTCATCGCAAAATTAAGCAACTGCCCTGACCCTTACCGCGTGATCAAGCAGGAAAGCAACAAAATGGCCCTTGCCATCTGCAAAGACCTGCCTGAGGTCATCAAGGGCCAGGGCGATCCATTGCTGGCGGCAATTATGTTTGCCATTGCCGGCAATATTATTGATTACGGCTCCCGCCAATCATTCGATGCTGATAAGGCCATTAATAATTGTCTGGAATCTGAGCTTGCCCTTAATGATTATCACCTGCTCACCGAGGACCTGAAAAATGCAGAAAGGATTCTTTATCTGGCTGATAATTGCGGTGAGATAGCATTTGACCGGCTGGTACTTGAACAATTGCCAGCCCGGACGACCATGGTGGTCAAGGATGGACCAATAATCAATGATGCCCTGCTGGTAGATGCAAAACAATGCGGAATTGAGCAGGTATGCAGGGTAATCGGCAATGGAACCAATTGCCCGGGAACCCCCCTGGGCCAATGTTCAGAAACCCTGCAAGATGAATTTGCCCGTGCTGATATTATCATCAGCAAGGGTCAGGGAAATTTCGAGACCCTGTCCGAAACTCCAGGGCCAATCTATTTTCTCCTTACCATTAAATGCCCGGTGGTGGCCGACCACATTCAGGACCTAAGTGGCCGGCCGGCCGCCAATGGTGACCTTGTTCTCTTCAGGCAGAACCCCTGATCAGGAATTTAAGAGCCGGGCCATTTCCTTGGCACCATAAGTAATGATAATATCAGCGCCAGCACGGTGGATGGACAGCAAAGTCTCGGCCATAACCCGATCACCATCAATCCAGCCATTGGCTGCCGCTGCCTTGATCATGGCATACTCCCCACTGACATGATAGGCCGCCACCGGCAGATCAAACTCCTCCCGCAGACGACTGATAATATCCAGGTAGGCAACTGCCGGTTTAACCATCAGGATATCCGCACCTTCATCAACATCAAGGGTTGCCTCCCGCATGGCTTCACGGCTATTGGCCGGGTCCATCTGATATCCTGCCCGATCACCTTCCTGCGGAGCACAGTCAGCAGCATCCCGAAAAGGGCCGTAAAAGGCAGAGGCATATTTAACCGCATAGGACATAATGGGGATATGACTGAAATTATTCTCATCCAGGGCCCCCCGTATTTCAGCCACCCGCCCGTCCATCATGTCGGAAGGAGCAACGATATCGGCCCCGGCCCGGGCATGGGAAAGGGCAATCTGACCGAGGATTTCCAGGGTAGCATCGTTATCCACCTCATTATTAACCAAAATCCCGCAATGACCATGGCTGGTATATTCGCAAAGACATACATCAGTTGACACCATGAGCTGCGGAGCCTTGTTTTTCAATTCCTTAATCGCTCTCTGGATAATCCCGTCACCGGCATGGGCCCCGGAACCGGCTGAATCCTTTTTCTCTGGCAAACCAAAAAGAATAACATGGTTAATCCCCAAAGAAACAAGTTCCCTGGCCTCTGCCGCCAATTGATCAACTGACAGGCGAAAGACTCCTGGCATAGACGGAATCTGCTCCCGTACACCCTTGCCCGGTAGAACAAATAATGGATAGATAAATTGCTCCGGAGACAACCTGTTCTCTCTGATCAAAGAACGCATCTGGGGATTACGCCGCATCCGGCGGGGCCTATATTCGGGAAATATCATCTTTTTCTCCTTATTATCGCAGGTGAACTCTTCACCTTTACTTAATATTCAATACCCAGGGTTTTAATTTTCTTATGGAGATGACTCCTCTCCATGCCAATGTGTTCCGCAGTTCGTGAAATATTACCATTATTCCGGCGGAGACCGTTTTCAATAAACATTTTTTCAAAACCCCTGCGTGCTTCCTTAAAATTACCATCAAACAATGACAGATCAAGCTCAAGGTATTCAGCATCATCGCAAATTGCACCGACAGGAAGAAAAGTGGTCACAATGTCAGCAGTGATAACCGGTTGCGGTACCATTATGGTAAGACGCTCAATCAGGTTACGAAGCTCCCGGACATTGCCTGGCCATGAATGTTTCTGCAGGATCTCCATGGCCTCTGGGGAAAATTCCTTGGCTCCCAGGCCCTTACCGGCAAAATTACTGGTCAAATCATTTACCAGGGCCGGCAGATCATCTAATCGCTCACGCAAAGGTGGGAGATGGACCGGAACTACATTAAGCCTCCAGAAGAGATCTGCCCGAAAATTCCCCTCTTCAATCTCTTTTTCCAGATCCTTATTGGTGGCCGCCAGAACCCGGACATCCACCTGCATGGTCTTTGAACCACCCACCCTTTCAAATTTCTGCTCCTGGAGGATACGCAGCACCTTGGCCTGGGCCTTAAGACTCATGTCACCAATCTCGTCCAAAAAGAGAATGGAGCCATCCGCTTGATCAAATTTACCTATCTTGTCTTCATTTGCCCCGGTAAAAGCTCCTTTCTCATGGCCAAATAATTCCGATTCAATCAACTCCTCCGGGATGGCTGCACAATTGACCTCCACCATGGGTCGATCCGCGGTTGTCGATAATTGATGGATCATATGGGCAGCCAGCTCCTTGCCAGTACCATGTTCACCCAGAATCAAGACCCATGCCTCTGTGGGTGCTACCACCTTAAGCTGTTCCTGCAGGCCGGTAATGACCTGAGAGATTCCGGAAAAAGACGGTCGATGTGGGGCCAATCCCTTGAGAATTATATTTTCCTGTTCAAGGTCAAAAAGATGCAGGGCATTGTTGATGGCAAGGATGATCTTGTCATAGGAAGGTGGTTTTTCAATAAAATCATATGCCCCCATTCTTGTGGCTTTGACCGCTGTTTCAATGGTGCCATGCCCGGAGATCATAATCACCGGCAAGCGAGGATAGAGCTCTTTGATTCGGGGAAGAGCAGTCATCCCATCCATTGCAGGCATCCATATATCAAGAAGAACCAGGGAAATTTTCTCCTCGGCAAGCACAGACAGAGCAAGCTCCGCAGATTCAACCGCAATGGGCTCAAACCCCTCATCACTAAGGATTCCGGCCAAGGATTCCCTGATACTGACCTCATCATCGACTATGAGTATCTTTTTTCCCATTATTCCAGTTAATTATCCAATTTTAGATTTTATGCCTGATCAGGACGGGGCAAGGGCAGTTCAACAATGAAACGAGCGCCACCTGGTTCATTATCACGAACCCTGATATAGCCATCATGATCAGAGACAATAGTGCTGGCAATGGCCAGCCCCAAACCGGTACCTGTTTTCTTGGTGGAGAAATAAGGTTCAAAAAGCCTGGCCTTTTCCTCATCGCTTACCCCGGGGCCATCATCCCGGACCTCAAGAATGACTATATCCCGTTTCGGGTCAAGGGCTATCTCCACATCCACCCTGCCCTTTTCAGACACCGCAGCTACAGCATTATCAAGAAGATTAATTAATACCCTTTTCATCTGTTTAAGGTCAAAGGAAAACATGGGTACTTCCGGGTTGCAGGTAAAATTAAAAGAGACACCGGCATGACCCTCCCGGTATAAAACAAATGTTTCATTAACCATCTCAACAAGATCATTATTCCCCTTCTGTACCGCCGGCATCCTGGCAAAGCTGGAAAATTCACCCACAAGGCGTTTGAGCTCATCAACCTGGTTGATAATAGTTCTGGTACAAAGATCAAAAACCTCACCCCCGTCATCAAGCTGGTCAAGATAACGTTTGCGCAGACGCTGGGCTGATAATTGAATAGGGGTAAGAGGGTTTTTCACCTCATGGGCTATGCGACGGGCAACTTCACGCCAGGCTGCCATACGCTGGGCCTTCTCCAGTTCGGTCAGATCAGCAAAGACCAGCACAACACCTAAATCATTGCCCTGGTCATCAAAAAGGCCGGACATACTGACACGCAGTGAAAAAAGCTCGTCACCCGCCATAATTCGAAGAGGACGCTCAACAAAATTTCGGCTGGATATTGCCAGATCCTGATAAAACTGATCAAGAATCTGGCGGTGATCCGGATGAAGTGCCCGGCGATAATCCTGACCAACGAAAGACCCTCTGTCTATATGGAGCAGTTCTTCGGCAAAACGATTAATGGTTACAATATGACCCCGGGCATCAAGGGAAATTACCCCGGCTGCAACATTCTGCAGAATAGTCTCGGTATATCGGCGCCTGTTATCCAGTTCCTGATTAGACTCACTTAAACTCTCACGACTGAGCAGTAGATCACGGGTCATCTGATTAAAAGACTCAACCAGGGTACCCATCTCGTCCCCTGATTCCTTTTCCAGAACAAGATCAAGCTCACCACCTGCAACACGACGAGTGGCGTCTGCCAGTTTAGCAATGGGTACCGTAAGGCCCCGGGCAACATAAAATCCAAACCAGACAGCACAAAAAACAATGAGCAGAGTAACAATGAGAAGCATAACCAATAAGCTGGTCTTGATGGGCTGTTTAAGTAGCATGAGCTGCCTGTAGCCTTCAAGACCACTTGAAATCTGCTGCATACTATCCAACCGGCTGCTTGGAATAAGAATAGAGGTCACCAGGGCATGGCGAACCTTGGCATCATCACCGATTACCACCGGAGTAACCCCGCGCAGAAGCTCACCCCCGGGTATGGTTTGAATGGTAGTATGGTTAACCTCACCGGCCAGGGCCTTACGGAGGATCTCAGGTGGGATGGCCGGCAGCAGATTCGGATCAGCAATCTCCGCACTGAAGACCTGAACCTTAGCCACCCGCTGGGGAGTAAATATCTCAAGTCCTGCCAGTTTATGGCTCTCCAGAATATCGCCCAGAAAAAGATCAAGATAGGCCTCGGTGAACAAACGATACCTCTTCATTTCAAGCTGCCGTGCCGTTGTGTAACCCAGTCTATTAACCTCAAGGCGTTCGTCCTGATAAACCCCCTTGGCAATCTTCAATGATTCCAACAGAGACCGTTCTACATTGATATTGAACCAATAATCCATGCTGGTTGAAACAAATTGAAGAGATATGAAAAATAAAAGGGCCGTGGGGATCAATGACAGAGAGACAAAGGAAATTACCAGCTTGGTCCGCAGCCTGGTCCCGAGAACCTTTCGCTTACGCTCAAATACCAGCTGAACAAGGTTACGAAGAACGAGAAAAACAATGAGGAGCAGAAGAAGAACATTGAAATTAATCAGAACAAAAACCAGAACATTACCAGTCACCGGAAATGGTACCACATCAAGGTTGAAAACCATGCTCTCAAGGCAGGTCAACCCAATAAGAAGAACAAGGGCCACCAGAATAATAATTCTGGTCCGACGCTTTCTTCTTAGATTATATTCCTCTTCTGTCTGCATATGATCATAGTCTGACAATTGATAATTATAGCTTGCATCTTAATTAAATAATGGTGAATTCAAGTTGTAAGTGCAACTTTCTCAAGTTGGTGGAAATGGCAAGCTGTGGCAACACAGGTATTTCTTTTACGACCAAGAAAAAGGTGTGCTACATGGGGTACTCTCAGCTTACTGAAAACCAAAGATACCAGATTTATGCATTAAAGAAAGTAGGACATAAACAAAATCAGATCGCCACGCTAATAATGGCCAACAAATCCACAATAAGTCGTGAAATTAAGCGTAATACAGGACTTCGCTGATATCATCCTCGTCAGGCTCATATGCTAGCTCAGGATAGGAAAAACTCGAAGTGATCCTCCCCCAAAATGGTTCCGTCTCTTTTCATATAGCCATTTACCCATTGATCGGCTGAAACAGAACCAACACTCATGGCGATTAACAATGAACCACATATCAACATTGCTTTTTTTATTTCATTTTCTCCATGTCCTGTTTAATGAAATATGCTAAACGCTGGACGTTTTGAACGCCTAACGGTCAACATCAGTTGCCCGCTGTGGGTTTAACGCTTAACTTGACAAGAGCATTAATTTGAATCTACACGAAAGATAGGATGCGATCTGCGGGTCAACCAATGTGATGGTTGGGGTAGCTTGTCACCGTATTCATATATGAGCAATTAGGCCCATTTGTGTCAAATTGAATGACCGACCAATTCATTTATTTTCCACATTGGCTGAACATTCAACTCTTCCCTATGTTGCTCAACTTTCCATAAGTCGTATGCTACTTGATGTCCCATCCAGCTTTCAGGGCTACTCCCAAGGGCTATGGATAAGCGCACAGCCATTTCTGGTGTTATATTGCCTTTTTTATTGATAATCTTTGATAATGTTTTGCGACTGACCCCTATAGATTTGGCAGCATCAGTAATACTGATATCCATTGGGGCTAGCCATAACCCTTTTAATATTTCACCAGGATGTGGGGGATTGTGCATTCTCATATTTTTAGCCCTCCTCATGATATTTTAGTGGTAGTCTTCATAATTCACAATTTCGGCATCACCTTCAATAAAGCGAAATGTAATACGCCAATTTGCCTGAACTGTGACAGCCCAAATTCCTTTTCTGCTGCCCTTTAATTTATGCAAGGCAAGAGTTGGAATGTTCATATCTTCGACGATTTTGGCTTGATTCAATTGGGCCAAAATTAACCAAATTCTTTTTTCATGACGAGCTTGAATGCCAGCCTTACTTCCTGTCGTGAAGAATTTCTCTAACCCTTTATGAATAAAACTTTTTATCATAGTCAGACTGTAACCACATACTTCTCGAATTGCAACCGCAAAGGTCACATCAGAAAACGGGATATTTCATGAGATAAATCGTTTTTCTGCAATTCAATTTTTCATGTACAAAATCAATCAAGAACCCCAACGCCAAGCTAACCGGACAAAAGGATAACTGGGATTCGTTAATGGCAACTGAAACAGCCAACTTATTTAATGCCAACAAAGCACTGCTCCTTTTGTTCCGAGTTGAGAGTTTTGTTCGGCGATTTTGGGCGATTACCTAAAGTGTCAAGGATAAAGATTTGACCCCCCATACTCATGTGATCAAAAAATCAAACTCGGAAAAATCCCAGATGACTTACGCCTTGTTTC
>CAZZCA010000006.1:0-91342 GCA_964653055.1 uncultured Desulfobulbia bacterium
AGACAGCACAAAGGGCTTGGGAGTCATCTCCCAGGCCCTTTTTTTATTCCCCCAATCTTATTCCCTCCCCCAAGGGGTCTTCCCTCCCCCAAGGGGTCAAATCTTTATCTTTGACACCTTGACAGAAATCTTTCATCCATTCATCATGAAATTATGGCCAGATCCCTTCGAATTCAATATCCAGGCGCAGTCTATCATGTCACCCATCGCGGCAACGAACGCAAAGACATTTTTGCAAGCGATCATGATAGACAACAATTCCTTAAGATTCTTTCTCAAGGTCAACAAAATTATAATATAATTCTCCATTGCTACGTACTGATGGACAACCATTTCCACTTTCTCCTGGAAACACCTGCTGGCAATCTCTCCGACTTTATGCGCTATTTCAATATCACCTACACTTCCTTTTTCAACCGCAAATACAAACGATGCGGGCATCTTTATCAAGGAAGATTTAAAAGCATTCTAGTAGAAAAAGAAACATACCTCTCAAGGCTATCAAGGTACATCCACTTAAATCCCGCCAGAACACAAAGAATAAAAGATCAGCCATTAAAAAACCAGATCAAGCACCTTTTCACCTATCCCTGGAGCAGTCTTGGTGAATATTTGAACCCATCAAACCGAAAGTCCATGATCAATTATGGTTACATCCTTAATGAATTTGGAGGTGACAACTCCACAGGTCGAATTGCCTACAAAAAACAAATTACTCTTGACCTAACCAGCCAAACTGCCATTTTGGACAACGCCATTGGGCATAGCCTTCTTGGAACAGCTAATTTCATCAATCAAACAAAAAACAAGATCACCAAACACCGGGATCGGGAAAGACCAGCTATAGGCCAAATCTTCAAATATCAGGCTCAAGAGAAAATCTTAACCGTAATTTCTGAAACAACTAATCTCACACAAAAAGAAATTTTAACCCGTGCAGGTCTTATTCGCCAAATAGCCATGGATATACTTTACAGGATAGGAGGCTTAACAAATCGAGAAATAGGGGAAATAATGAAAATAGACTACAGCACTGTCAGCGTCCACAGAACTCGTTTAAGAAAAAAGACCATTTCAGATAAGGCCATTTCAATATTGATCAAGGAAATAGAGGCAAAGTGTCAAGGATAAAGATTTGACCCCGCATGATGCATAAAAAAAAGCCCCACCAGAAGGCAGGGCTTTTTTTATGGTGTTACTAAACTGCTAAAAAATATCTCTAACTTAGAAAGAGATATTCAGGGTGTGAACCATACCGCTGAAACTATCATCAGCAAAACCCATATCATCAGAGTCACAGAACATTACACTGGCACTGTAAGATACGTTGTCAGCGATTTTGTACTTCAGGGAACCGTCGAGCTCAAAGATAGTACCGTCATTGCTACCAGCCATATCAACCTCGGTGTTAGCAAGAGTAGCACCAACAGTCATCTTGTCAGATACTTTATAACTGGCAGAGGCGGCGATAAGAACAGAATCACCATCCGCACCCAGCTGATCACGAGCGATGGGGTATGCGGTACCATACTGCTCGGTGGGATGGAAATGGTTATCCATTACAAAACCATCTTCAGTTACAGCAACAAGCAGTTTAGCATCGATGGCACCCATCTTGGTGGCACCGGAAACCATGATACCCATGGGATTTTCCTGACCAGCAGCCGGAGTGTCAGGGTCAGTGTAAGCAATCTCAGAATTCACAGCAACACCAGCAACATCGGTGTTAACCATCAGACCGATGGTGGAATCTTCTGTATCAGCTGCATCATCAATATCACGAACCAGCTCAAGAGCTACATCAGCACCAGCCACCTTGGTCTCAAGAACAACACCGTAGGCATCATCATCATCGTTATTTACAGTGTCTTCAGCTGTTTTGTCAGCATAGGCAGTTACATCAACATCACCCATCTTGGTGGAGAAGGCCAGACGATCAACGGCATCTTCAAAGGTCCGGAGACGATGACCGAAAGCGTCCATCTGACGACCGGCATTAATGGTTACCGAACCAACGGGAACGGTGATATAGGCATAATCAGTGTACATGCCGTTATCAGCAGCACCAGTGTTAGCACCACCATTCCACATACCATTGTTGCCATCTGTACGGAAACGCAGATTAACAGAAGCACCGCCGGCAGCTGCAGCTTTAACGGTCAGACGAACACGCTGATCATAAGAAGCGTTATCGTTTCTGTAATCAGCCTGATCGATACCACGAACACGCATGTCACCACCAATGGTTACTTCAGCAGCGCTGGCACTTGCAGCCATAGCACCAACCATGGCCAGGGCCAAAGCAGTAGAAATATATTTTTTCATCTCTCATTCCTCCTTAAAGAATGATTGTCAGCCGACGCCGTTACCAGTCCCAAATCCCCCTTGGATTACGACCGGAATGGTCAATCGGCAAATAAAAGGCTCAGCACCGTACCATCACCGCGACAGCCAGCACTTCACCCAACTTTAATATCCTTAATCACAGGGTCAGGGGGGTTGTCAAGGTTTTTTTCGATTTCCCCCCAGAAACCCCGCAAATTAGCTAAAAATAAGCGATTTCCCAGCTTCTTTATGATAAAAATTACTTCAGGTCGTAGATCTGGATGGCTGAGCGGGAAGGAAGAAAGCTGAGCCAGCTGCGACTCAGTTCACCACCGACATACAGGCGGGGCCTGCCGGAGGGCTCAGGCAGGATGGCAAGATCAACCACCAGCCCCTTTTCCCCCCAGGAATTGGGCAATTGCCAGAGCTTGACAAGATTATCGTTCTGCCAGCTATAGGCCTGGAGCAGACCGCCCTTGAAACTGCGAAGCCCCGGCATCATCCTTGGGCCGCCAAGAAGGTTGCTGGCAATAATGATCTCAAGATGACCGTCTCCGTTAAGGTCAGCCACTGCAATTCTGGGCGGGATATAACGACGCGGTTTTTTGATATCAAGGTCCAGTTCTGCTGAACCAAAATAACGATATCCGCCAACCACGGTTTCGTCAGCCGACCAGAGCCGCTCGCCACTTGCGGCAGCCACAGTAAGCAGACCCTTATCCAGGCAGATAATTTCCTCTCTGCCGTCACCGTCAAGGTCGGCAAAGGTCAAGTCATAGAGATTAAAAGGAAGGGCCAGGGGCTTACCCTTGACCAGGGAGCCATCTTCAACCTTCATCCGGAAAAGGGCGCCGGCCTCAGGCATGAGGTCCCGACCTGCCGGCTGACCAACCAAAACCGGGCCTGAGCCAGGCAGGGCCAGGGGGCGAATATAATGACCCTGGTGCTTAAAAATCGTTTGCAGGGCCTTCCCGGCCAAAACCATAGCCGTTGCCCGGGGGGTATCATCATCAGAGCCACTGATATAGATCTCGGCCTGACCATTACCGTCAAGGTCGGCCAGCTCCAGCCAATTGGGGACAAGCCCGGAAGGCAGTTCTTCTTCCGCCAGGAGGTGCAGCCAGCGGGTCTCGTTATAAGAATAAACCCGAACCATGGTGCTGCTGGCAACAACCACCTCCACCGTACCGTCACCGTTAAGATCACCGGCGTCCATGGCCTGGAGCTCGTGACGCAGAACCTGGGAGGAATAGGCGTTATCCACCAGCTCTTCCAGGTCAGTCAGGGCAAGGGGCCCGGCCCCGCCCCGACGGGAGAAACGCTTATCCGGGTGAGCATTATGGTCCATGATAGCCACCCCGGGGCCAGGGTCGGGTTCCGAAGGCATGGTCTGGGCGCTTATCCCGGCAACAAGGAGCCTTACCGCAGCCATCACCCCAGCTTCATCCGCTGCCACTGCAATAATAGGTGTTTTTTTATTATCGCCCTCTCCATCAATGAGCTGGACCACGATCCGAAGGCCATCACCTTCAGCCAATACGGTTCCAGCCACCAGGTAATCCACCTTGAGCCGGTCAAATAAGCGGCGCATATCATCCTCATCCGCCACATCTCTGGCCCCGGTCACAACCTGGATCCCGCCAACAGCAGCAAGACGCCCAGCCAACATCATGGGCAGGTTTTCACCAAGGCCGGCAAAACCCTCACCCTGATGCTCAAAGGGCATAATGGAGATTTTAACCGACTTAACCTGATAGGCCTGACAGGCAAAAGCCAGGCCGAAAATTAATACCAAGGCCAATATAAATTGGCGAAGAAATGATTTAACCATGACAAGCCCTAATTTAGAAAAAGATTAACTATGACAAAATTAATATTTCATTATAGTCATCAGCGAATTAATCTGCCACCATTATCCTGAACTGTCAGCCAACCCAGAGCCAACCCTATTGACGAGCCAGGATGGCGGTGGTATTTTTGCCTTGATTATAAATCAATAATAAGGAGCGGCAGCATGCCCATTTTATTACGTAATTTCCTGCTAATTATAATATTCACAACCACCCTCTGCAATTGCGGCGGCCGACTACAGCTGGAAGACGCCCTGGAAAACAGGGCCAATCGCCTCTCCGGTCCGGCCATTAAAAAAATTATTAATGACCAGACCGCACGCTTTACCAGCTGGGATAAGGCGGATAAGGCCGATGTGAGCTTCAGGCCGGACGGATCGCTACAGGGCAAAAATAACGCCGGTCATCAAACCGGTGGTTCCTGGCAGGTCAAGGGGGACAGGCTCTGCCTCTATTACCAGAAATGGGGGGCCGATGACCCGGTCTGTTACTCGGTGCTGGAGCTGGGAGAAGGGTACGGCCTTTTCCGGACAGACGGCGGGCTGGACACCTCCTTTACCCTGGCTGCTTCATCCGCGGCCGCCACCGAAGAAGAAAAATCAAGCTGGTATAATAAAATAATTCCCGATTTCAGCCAGGATGAAGATGATGCCGTCCCGGTTGAGGCCAAGGCTGAACCAGACCAGGAGAAAGGTCGCTGGTACGACAAAATAATCCCCCACTGGAGCAGCGAAGAGGAAAAACCGGGAAAAGAGGAAAAAGAGGAAAAAGAAGCCAAAGACGACGGTGGTGGCTGGCTGCAGGAAATTATGCCGGCCTGGGCCAAACAAAAAGATGAACCATCCCCCCCCACTGACCCCCTGATCATTCACCTGCTCCAGGAAAAAGAATGCAACGGCTGCAACCTGGCCGGCAAAAACCTCAGCGGCTATAACCTGAAAAAAGCTACGCTCACCGGGGCCAACCTGACCGGAGCCGATCTCAAGGGCTGCATCCTGAAAGGAGCTAATCTTGCCGGCGCCAATTTAAAGGAAAGTGACCTGGAGGGGGCTGACCTGAAAGGGGCCGTTCTGACCAGGGCTAATCTTGCCAAGGCCCGACTGATCGACAGCCGGCTTGCCGGGGCCAACCTGGCGGGAGCTGACCTCAAGGGGGCCAATCTCCATTGGGCCAATTGCCAGGACGCCAACCTAACTAAAGCCGATCTCACTGACAGCTACCTGGTCAAGGTAAATTTTGCCGATGCCATCCTCCACCAGGCCAATCTGACCGGTGCCACCATTCAGCGCTGCAATTTCAGCGGGACCAAGGGCTATGAGGCCGACCCGATCGAAACAGCACTGAGCCCGGAATCATCCATCAAGGAAAACACCAGGAAATCCTGGTGGCGGATCTGGTAGATCAGGCAGTTCAGGAGTTGAGCTTATTATAATAGGACTTCATGTCCCGGGCGAGAAAACGCCTGATCCGGCTCAGGTTCCGGGTATGACCGGCCCATAATTCCCGGATCCCGGCCTTATCGAGAAGATTGGCCACCCGTCCTTCCACCTTGCGCCAGAGATTATTCTGGTACTCGGTTTCAAGCTCTACCAGGGTATGCATCTGCCGCCGGCACCTGCGCCGCAAACCAGGGAAACTTATCCGGCTAAACCAGAGCCAGACCAGAAAAACAACCAGGCCGGCCGCAGTGGCCGGCAAGGGCAGGTGGGCAAGGGAAACCTGACCACCAATCAGAGCGGCCATTAAGGGCTCTTCCGGAAAGCCGACAAGAACCTTGAGCAGTGGACCGCTGACAAAAAAAGCAGCCAGGGTCAGCACCAGGCCGACCTTGAGATGGGAACCCAGGATCTGCCGACCTTTGCGGGCAAAGGCAGTCATGGCAGCACAGACCATCTCCAGTTCGTGGGTCTGGCGGTCAATATCTTCAAGGATGTGGTTAATCCGAAAGGCCGGGGCGTTTAGAATCTTGTCCTTGACCTGCTGCCGTTCCCCGTCCCAGGCGTCCAGGGCTTCCTTGGCTTCACCCATGGCCGGGGAATAGGTCATATAGATATGGGGAATGTCCTTCCGGCCGGTCATCTGGGACAGGTTCCAGCACAGGGTGCCATAGGAACGAACCAGGTCGCTCATATTGTCGCATTCGTCAATCCGGCTCATGACAAAAACAATCCGGTCCTCACCAGAGGTTTCCGGCAGGGTCGATCTGATGGCGGTATAGGTCTCCTTGATGGTGCCGGCCTTATGGGGGTCAAACATCAACACCACCAGATCAGCCATGCGGGCAAACTCACCCAGCACCGACATATAATCATAACCCCGGTCCTTTTCCGTCACCGAATCAAGCATGCCGGGGCTGTCGATAATAGCCATATTGGCCAGAAAAAGAGCCGGCAGCTGTTTCATGCAGAAATGGGAGATAAAACGGTCACCATATTCCCTGAAACGAGTGAAAGGAAGCTGTTCATCGCTCACCAGGGTAGCACCGGGGATCTCCCGGATCTCGTCACCGCCACCGGCGGTAATAACGGTAAAGGAATCATCGGTGGGGGCCTGACCGGTGCGCTGCAGTTCCCGGCCGAGAAGCTCATTGATCAGGGTTGATTTACCGGATGAATAATTACCGATGATCAGGACAATGGGCTTCCACTTGAGAATATCCTCCAGATTGCCGGTATCAAGCTGATAACGCTCAAACAAAGGAGCCAGGTTCTTTTTGACCCTGGTCTGTAATTCCTGCTGTAATGCCTTCTCGTTCATAGCAACCCCTGCAATTTTACCTTAATCACCATTAAACCCTGCTGGTTCAATGTAAGCGATGGCTTTCAGCCAAGTCAACCTCAATTGACAGCTTTATTGACATTTGCCCTTTCTTCAAGGTAATAAAACATGATGTTGTCTTTCCCTGAAATCGACCCGGTTTTATTAAGCCTGGGTCCGGTGAAAATCCACTGGTACGGCCTGATGTATCTCCTGGGCTTTTCCGCCAGCTACCTGCTGGTGCACCACCAGATCAAAACCTTCAAACTTGACCGGCTTGCCCCCTGTTTCGACAATCTTAATTTCGCCCTGCTCCTGGGCCTGATCGCAGGGGGTAGGCTGGGTTATGTCCTTTTCTATAACCCCACCTATTACCTGCACCATCCTCTGGAGATTCTCGCCACCTGGCAGGGGGGCATGTCCTTCCATGGCGGTCTGCTGGGGGTGGTTGTCAGCGGTATCATCTTCTGCCGGCGCCATAGGCTGAATTTGCCGGCCACTGCCGACTGCTACACTGCCACCGTTCCCATCGGGCTCGGCCTGGGCCGGATCGGCAATTTTATTAACGGCGAACTTTACGGCCGGGTAAGTGATGTCCCCTGGGCCATGGTCTTCCCCGGAGGCGGACCGGAAAGCCGCCACCCCTCCCAGCTTTATGAGGCCGGCCTGGAAGGTTTTCTGCTCTTTGCCATTCTCTGGCCCCTGCGCAAAATACAGGTCAAAAATAATTGGCCGGATGGCCGAATTTTTGCCACATTTCTCCTTCTTTACGGTATCTTTCGCTTCCTGGTGGAAAATTTCCGGGAGCCGGACCAGCATATCGGGCTCCTGGCCGGCTGGCTCAGCCGCGGCCAGATCCTAAGCAGCCTAATGATTGGAGTTGCCCTTGTTTTGTTTTTTCGAAAATCACCCTAACCAGCCGACCTGCAATGAAACCATTAAACATCATCCTGACCATCATACTTCTAATGACAACACATAGCCTGCAAGCCAAGGAACTGGCCCCCCGTCTCTACAAAGAAAAACTGACCAACGGCCTCACCGTCATCGGCAAAGAGATCCCCGACTCCAAGGTGGCCACGGTCCAGATCTGGGTCAAGGCCGGTTCCATCTATGAAGACCGTGACGAAGGGGGGATCACCCACCTGATTGAACACATGATCTTCAAGGGTACCCCAAGCCGGGGTCCGGGTGAACTGGCTCAGGTCATCGAGGGCCTGGGTGGGCGGATCAATGCCTATACCTCCTTTGAATATACGGTTTATCACGCCACCCTGTCTGCCCGTCACTGGCCGACTGCCCTGGATATCCTGGCTGATTCCGTTCTCCACTCCTCATTTGACCCGGAGGAACTTGAACGGGAAAAAAAGGTGGTTTTAGAAGAACTCTTTATGCGTAACGACCGGGCCAGCTCCAAGCTCTTTCAGGAGCTAATGAGCAATTCCTTCCAGAATCACCCCTACCGCCTGCCTATTATCGGCACCGAAGAGAGCATCACCGGTTTCAGCCGTCAGGACATCCTGGACTATATGGCCAAGCATTATCATCCGGAAAATATGACCATTGTGGCAGTGGGTAATATCCGTTTCCATGAATTACTCGCCCAGGGCGAAAAATTATTCGGCCACCTGACTCCAGCCGGCATGGACAAACCCGACCTGCCCCGGGAGCCGGCTCAGACACAAATCCGTCTCTTCAACCTTAAGGAAGATATCGGGCAGAGCCACCTGGCCCTGGCCCTGCCCATTACCCCCTTTGACCATCCGGACACCCCGGTTCTTGATGTAATTGCCACCGTTCTCGGCCAGGGTGAGACATCCAGGCTCTACCAGCGGCTCCGGAACGAACAGCAGCTGGTTTACCGGATAAGCTGCTCGGCCTTTACCCCCCGTTATCCCGGCCTGCTGGAGATAACCGCCACCCTGGAGGCTGATGATCTGAACCCGGCCCTGGAATCCATCCTTACCGAAATCTATAAGCTGAAATACCTGGAGGTCAGTGATCGGGAGCTGGCCCGGGTCAAACGAAATGTGGAGTCTGACTTTATTTTCAACCTGGAACAGATTGAGGGCCAGGCCAGGGTACTGGGGTCTTTTGAGTTCATCAGCGGCGACCCCAGAGAAGACTCCTATCTTGAGCGGATCCGGGGGGTCAACCGGGAAGACATCATCCGGGTGGCAAATAAATATTTTCTACCCACTGCCCTTACCGCCGGCAGCCTGGTTCCCCGGCAGCAGGAGACCAGCCTGGCCAAAGTTGACCTTGAAGAGATAATCAACAGGGCTGAAGAAACGGCCCGGCAACAGGTGCCGGAATCACTGGTAAACCCTTCATACCTCCAAAATGTCCACCGCTTTAAGCTGGGCAACGGAATCACCCTGCTGGTACGGGAAGATCACGAAGTACCCACCGCTGCCATCCGCGCTATCTTCCCCGGGGGCCTGCGCAGTGAAACCCTGGAGAATAACGGGGCCTTCGCCTTTATCAGCGAGCTACTACCCACCGGGACCGACAAATTAACCGCCCCCGAACTTGCCGCTGAAATTGCCGATATGGCCGGTTCAATTAACGGCTTTAACGGCAAAAACACCTTCGGCCTCAAGGCGGACTTTCTCGCCCGCTTCCTCGAACCGGGGCTGGACCTGGTCCGAGACATTCTCCTAAAGCCGGCTTTCAGCCAGGAAGAGGCCGAAAAAATCAGGCCGGAATTACTGGCCCAGTTAAAACTGCAGGAAGACAACCTGCCGGCTCTTGCCTTTCGTGAATTCAACCGCCTGCTCTTTGTTGAGCACCCTTACGGCCTTAATGCCGGCGGCAGGCCAGAGTCGTTGGCCTCTATCCAGGTTGCAGATTTAAAAGAAATCTACCAGCAGCATGCCCAGCCGGAAAAGCTGGTGCTGGTGGTCAGCGGCGATGTGGAAGCAAAACAGGTACGCCAATTGGTGGAATCATCATTTACTGCCTGGCCGACAGCCCAACCAGGGGAAAATGAAAAATTTCTCCCGCCAGTGCCACCGGCTGAGCCGGAAATGATCAATTTGGACCGGGACAAAAACCAGACCCATATTATCATCGGATTTCTCGGCACCAAGCTCACCAGTAACGACCGTTTTCCCCTGGAGGTGCTGGAAAGCATCCTCAGCGGTCAGAGCGGTCGTTTGTTCAGCCAGCTGCGGGATAAGGAAAGCCTGGCCTACAGCCTGTCTGCCTTTACTCTTTTCGGTCTTGACACCGGCTCGCTCGGGGTCTATATCGGAACCAGCCCGAACAAAAAAGAAGCAGCGATCAAGGCCCTGTGGCAGGAGCTAATCCGCCTGCAGAAAGAAGAGGTTGGGCCAGCAGAGCTGGAAAGAGCCAGAAACCTTCTGGTCAGTCATTATGAAATGGGGCTGCAGAGTCACGGGGCCCAAGCCATGGAGATAGGCCTAAACGAAACTTACGGCCTGGGCCAGAACCATGGCAATGATTACGAAAAGGCAATCTTGGCCATCAGCCCTGCTGACATCATGGCCGCAGCCCGCAAATTTATCCAGCCGGATCACCATATTATGGTCACGGTGGGAGCAAATAATAATCAAGATAGTAAGGAGAATTAAGATGCAGGAAAAGATGCTGGCACCATCAATCTTATCCGCTGATTTTGCCCGCCTGGGGGAAGAAATAACAGCCGTCACGGAGGCCGGGGCCGATATTATTCATATCGATGTCATGGACGGCCATTTTGTCCCCAATATAACCATCGGCCCCCTGGTGGTGGATGCGGTTAAAAAAATCACAGACCTGCCCCTGGATGTCCACCTGATGATTGAAAATCCCGATCTCTACCTGGAGAATTTTGCCGAGGCCGGGGCCGACTGGATAACTGTCCATGTCGAGGCCTGTACCCATCTTCACCGTACCATCAGCCAGGTAAAGAAGCTGGGCAAAAAGGCAGGGGCAGTCCTGAACCCGGCCACCCCTTTAAGCAGCCTTGATCACATCCTCGACGACCTGGATCTGGTTATGCTGATGAGCGTTAATCCGGGCTTTGGCGGTCAATCCTTTATCCCTTCTACTCTGGATAAGACAAGAACCCTGAAAAAGATGATTGATGAACGGGGGTTAAATACCGGGATTGAGATCGATGGCGGGGTCAGCCCCAAAACCATTGCTGAGATTGCCGGGGCCGGAGCCAATATCTTTGTGGCCGGTTCTGCTGTTTTCGGGGCGGATAATTACCCTGAGGCGGTGAGGGCCATTAAGGACCGCTGGTAAAAAAACACGCCTAAGGCGCAAGGCGCCAGAGTGGGGAGGTTCGGCGGGAGATGATGCGGGTACTGAGCTCCCGGGAATCCTTTTTACCAAAGACATCAACCACCTCTACCCTGAAGACAAGGCGATCCTGCCCTGTCCGCAGATAGGCCGAGGGCACCACAAAGGACACCAGACTACCGTCCTCACTAAGTTGCTTGAAAACCACATCTGGCCCGGTTAATTGCTGCCAGCTGAAATGCAGCTCCGCTCCTGCCTCGCCCCTGGTCTGGCGTGCGTCCAGTAACACCGTTTCCCCCACCAGCAAAGAGGGCGCCAGGGTTGAAACCTTGAGCCTGGGGCCGGGATGACCTGAGACAAAATTCAAAACAATCCGGGCAGACGGGGAGCTTATCCCCCCACTTTTCAACCGATAATTAATAACCTCCTGCCCCCGGAAATACGGATCCGGTCCATAGATATATCGCCCGTCAGCACCTGCCTTTAATTGCCCGCGGAGGGCTAAGTCTTCCACCTTCAAGGTCAAGCGGGAAGGCACAGCCAACTGGTTTGCCATCTGCCAGATAACAACCGGATCAATTATCACCGGAGTCGTACTTTTACCATCTATAACCATATCCATGGCAGCTACTCTCGGAACCTTCGGGGCAATGAAACGAGGCTGCAGGCTAGCAACAGGGGGTGCAGGCTTTCGGGTAAGATCCGGACCCCGGATAATCACCCTGGCCGCTACACTATGATCCCTGCCGTCAAAAGCCATATAGGTGAAAACGTCTTTCCCCGGGAAATTATTATTAGGCAGATAGGTCAAGGCCGGCATCTTGCCGGACAGACGCCCATGAGCCGGGGGCTCGCTAACCTTAAATATTATGACATCATTATCTTTATCAAGGGCATTGAAGACAACCTGCACCTCACCACCGCCAGCAGGCATGGTAAGGTTAATATCTTTAACCTGGGGGATGAAATTAGCAATAGTGGCATTAACAGCCACTTCTGGGGCAGCGGGCAGAGGGGGAGGCGTCGGGGGTACATCGTTCTTTTTGACCAGATAGACCAAGCCGATAAAAAAGATAACCAGCAGCAACAGACAGGCCGCGGCGGTAAGCAGGAGAACAGGTGAAGGCTTTCGGCATGCTGACTCAACCGGTGCTGCCACCGGCTCACTGGCCAGATCATCCTCCTGGTCAAAGTCAGCCAGGTCCCGGGGGTCTTCCTTTTGCAGATCAAGGTCAGGCAGCTCGCTTATTTCCTCTTCCCCGACCTCCTCGGCAAACTCCATATCCGGGATAAATGGCTCATTATCATCATTAAGGCTGGCAAAAATCTGATCAATATCGTCCTGGTCATGCTCTGCCTCCATCTCTTTGCTGTCGGCTGTTGGCAAACCCTGATCAATGTCCTCTGTTTCGGCAGCCTCAGAGCCATCTTCCCCGGCTTGCTGCTCACCATCCTGCTGGTCATCATCTGCCTTTTCAGGTTTTTCCGTTTCTTCAGGTTCCGCATCCGGCCGGGAAGCCTCCTCAGCACCAGCCTCTTCCTTATCTTCCTGATCAGCAGCAGAATCATCATCACCCGCAAAAAGGGCATCAATGGAAGACTGATCAAGCTCATCCACACCAATATCACTGACACCTATTTCAACCGCCGGCTCGCCATTGGGACCACCCATGGCACCTTCAACCTCAGGGTCGGCAGGGCCAACCGCTGAATTTGATTCCGGAGGCAAGTGTTTTTCTTCTGCCATAACGATTCTGCCTAATTACCCTTTACCTGAATGATGAAGGGCTTTTCCGGGGCCATGAACAGAGTCCGCAGCTCCCGGTTAAGGGGCATGCTGTAACGCCACGATGTTTCAATCAGGCCGTTGGCCAAGTTCACCAGACGACCCTGAACAATCAATGATTTCCTGGTATTGCTGAAGGTTGAAACCACCACATAATCAACAGCCTGGGCAATATTGGCAAGTTCGCCGACATTCCGGGAAAGGATAAACTCTCCGGTCTGGGCCAGAACGGTAATCTGTTTACCAAGGCGGAGCTCCGTCACCTTCAGCCCCTGATCAGCCAGGTCCGTCAGGAGATACTCACCCATTATCCGGCCAAATTCCGTTTCCCGTTTCAGGTCAGATAAGGGAACAGCGCCAACCACAGCCACCCGGCCCAAACCGTCCCGATCGCTGTCCCGCAGGTGACTGGCAACCTTGGCCGCTACTTCAAGGGAAAGGGCCGATAACATCCCTTCACTGTCAACATGCCGACAACCGTGACAAGGGCCATGGCGCTCGCTGCGAGCTGGCTCAGGGGATGGCGCCTCTTCAACCTGATTCGGCATCGACAGAGAGGAGTCAATGGCTCCTGCCTGGTTCCCCGAACCACAGCAGCCGGCAATAATCAGCCAGCAACAGCATAATGCCAATTTTCTCATGATATTCTCCATATTAATTTTATAATCCCCTATCTGCCAATTGCTTCATATAAAGAACACCTCTTTCTTCGGTACGAAGAGAAGCCGCATCAGCCAGCATCTGCTCAAGGGTTCTGGTCAAGGGAAAAACAAAGGTTGTTCCAGCAACCACAGTTGAGGTGGCATTATCAATAATCCTGGCATTCACCAGAATATCGCCGCCAGCCTGAAGATAGGTTCCGGTTAATAAGGCCGCTGCTGCCGCCTCATTATTAATCTCTGACAGCTGCCGGGACAGGCCGAAGACCCCGCGGCCACCCTGCACCGTGATACTGGTGGCCTTACGGATATCAACCACCTTCATGCCCCGTTCCTGAAGCTCGTTGATCATCTGCTCAGTTAGGTAGCGACCAAAGGTGGAGGTCCGGGAAAATTTATTAACATCAACAAAGGTGGTTACCAGGATCCCAGCGGCCATATCACCGATGAGGAGATCCGGTTCGGTCATGGCCCCGATCAGATCATCGGCCAATTGGGAAATACCCTGAACCATGGTCACGGCATCCGCCTCCTGAACCTTCGCCACCGGCACGGCTGTTTGGCCAGCCATACTCCAATTATGGAGGCCATCGACTAAAACCACGGTTGCCGTAATCAGCACCAGCAGCAAAAAAGCATTTATCATCTTACCCATAAATCATCTCCATTAAACCGGCAAGACCCCGTCCATGGGACCTATTCCGGACTTATCTTCTTTCATCGGAACAAGACCCAAAAACCTTTAGCACATTTTACCCCCCCCCTGTTTTCTGATGCGAGTTAAGGCACAGTAAAAAGCAGGGAGTGGAAAGTTGGAAGTATTGAAAAATAAAACCATCAATGTTAATTGCAGGATCAATTATTAAACTTTGATCAGCCCCGGACAAAAAAATAATGAATATAGAAGATTATCTGGCAGACGAAATTCTAATCATCAAAGAATCCGGCGAAATGCCGGAAGTGGCCTATCACAGCACACTGTATTTCCTCTGCCAGGATGAGGAAGGACCACAAATCCAATTAAACCAGCCTGAGCTGCTCACCCTGAAAAAGGCGGTCTGTCACCGCTACCGTACCATCATCCAACGGGACCTCACCCCGGCTAACCGTGATAAAAGTCTTTATCGGGGCATGGAACGGGCCATCTGCAATTGGGACCGCCTGAAATTATACTGTATTAACGAAGACTTTGATTATGAAGAGGTCAGGCTGGAAATAGCTGACAACCTAAAAACATTCCTGATCAAAGAAAGAGAAGATATGGCCCAGGGGCAACCGACATCCATTAATTGCACCAGGGACAGACTCTGCCATTTCCTCGAAGAGATGGGTCTGGCTGACTTAGCCGAAATTTGAGCTGACGATTAAACCGGATCCGGTAAAACCGTGGTAAAAAGAGAGCGAACCAGGCTGAGCCGCTCCGGATCAAGGTCAGCCACCAGCCATTGCTGCCCGTCACCTGCCTCTGCCAGCACCTCGCCGTCCGGGGCAATTATCATTGAACTTCCGCCAAATAATATCCCGGCACTTTCACCGCAACGATTACAGGCAACCACAAAAACCTGGTTCTCAATGGCCCGCGCCCGAAGCAGGATCCGCCAATGGTCAATACGGGCCTTCGGCCATTGGCCACAGACCGCCAATAAAGGGGCTCCGGCTCCAACCTGGACACCGGCCAATTGAGGAAAACGAAGATCAAAACAGACAAGAGAGGCCATTAAACCCATGGTGGTTTTTACCGGCCTGGGATCATCACCGGGACGGAAATAACGATCTTCATCCATGGGAGCAAAGAGACGCTGCTTGCGATAGGCGCCCATTACCCCATCAGCACCACAATAATACATGGTATTATAATAATCATCCCCCAGCCGTTCCATCAGGCTGCCGGCAATAATTATCTCAAAGGTTGCGGCAAGATCAACAAGTTCAGTTAAAACAGATGGGGTTACTGCGGCCTGATCGGCCAGGGAGGGGTAAGCAAAACCGGCATAGAATAATTCCGGCAGGACAATCAGACCACCGGCCGGCGGTTTTTGGCCTGATATAAAATCTTTAACCAGAGCAAGATTATCCGTACCTGCCCCCAGGGCAACATCAAACTGGAGGCAGGCCGCATAAGTGGGAATCATCAAATAAGATCAACCGTTACGATCTTGTCGTAGAAATCAACGATCTTTTCTTTCTCATCCGACTCCATCTGGGCCATACCGGCCCGGGGATGCTGGTTCATTACACCGGTAACCATATAGGGGATATGATAGCCCCAGTCAATCTTCTTGGCCCAGGGGAAGATCTCCTGCTCAATAGCATCAAGAAGAGGACGAACCTTGAATTTAGGGTTCTTCAGGAAAGAAATAAGAAGCTCCAGGGGACAATTACCAGCACCCCGGCCAATCCCGTACAGGGTACCGTCAAGATAATTAATCCCGGCGATAATGGAGGCAATGGTATTGGCAAAGGCCAGCTGCTGGTTGTTATGGGCATGGATACCGATAATCTTGTCCGGCAGCCTTTCCATGTATTTGGCCGCCAGCATCTCGATATCTTCCGAATAAAAGGCACCGAAACTATCGACAAGGTAGATGATTGGGACCCGACTCTGGGCCAGATCTTCCAGGCCTTCTTCCAGATCCCGCAGGCCAACGGTGGAAACAGCCATCAGGTTGATGGTAACCTCATAACCTTTATCCATACAGTGATGGGCCAGGGCAATGGCAGTATCGATCTGGTGGACATAACAGGCCACCCGAATCATATCAAGGGAACTTTCTGAACGAAAGGGGATGTCATCAAAATCAATCCGGCCAATATCGGCCATGGCGGATAATTTGATCTTCTTTTCACCGTCACCGATAATCCGCTGCAGATCAGCTTCCGCACAAAAACGCCAGGGACCGTACTCATTACGATCAAAGGCACTTTCCGAACTGAGATAGCCGATCTCCATATAATCGATGCCAGCTTCAGTTAAAGAATTATAAACCTTGCGGACAAAGTCATCTTCAAACTGCCATTTATTCATCAATCCGCCATCACGGACAGTGCAGTCAATTACCTTAATTTCCGGTCTAAACATTGTTTTTCTCCAAGCAGACAATGGGCATTATAAAAAAATGCCCTCTAATAAAAAGTTTAAGCGTGATCTTATAACCCATTTTTTACCTGTTGGCAAAGATCAACAAATATTTTTACATTTTTTTCCACCTGTTCGGGGTCACGGGTAATAAGGGCGTCATGGCCAAAGAGGGAGGAACCAACCCCAACCGCTTGCGCCCCGGCAACAAAAAACTCTTTGACATTTCCGTCATTTACCCCTCCCACCGCCACCAGGGGAATATGGTCAAAAGGACCGAGAAGATCTTTAATATAGCCAGGACCGGGACAAGGGAAGACCTTTACCATGGATGCCCCGGCCGACCACGCCTGGTAAACCTCGGTGGGGGTCATGGCACCGGCAATAACCGGAACCTCTCTGCTCCGGCCAAAATCAATGACCTCCGGATCCATATTGGGGGAAACAAGAAACATGGCTCCGGCCTCCACTGCGGCCCGGGCCTCGATAATATTCCGGATGGTACCCATCCCCAGACGACAACCATCCGGAACCATGGCAAGATTATCCGCCACCATATCTTCTGCACCCCGGGTGTTCATGGTAACCTCCAGGGCCCGCAGTCCACCGGCATAGGAAGCTGCCATCAAATCGGGGAAAAATGAAGGTTCAACCCCACGGAGAATCCCGATTACCGCCATCCCGTCAACAGAGTCCATCATAGAACCAGCTCCTCACCCTGATCCCGGGTAAGCAGAGACATCACCGCCTCATGGCAAGGTTTATCTTCATAGAGAACCTGGTAAATCTGGGCCAGAATGGGCATCTCCACCCCTTCCCGCCGGGCCAGTTTCCAGGCAGAGCGAGTGGTCTTAACCCCCTCTGCCACCATGGCCATTTCTTCAAGAATCAGGGCCAGTCTCTTGCCCCGACCCAGCTCCAGGCCAACGGTGCGGTTACGACTTAAGTCACCGGTACAGGTGAGAACCAGATCACCCATCCCCCCCAGGCCGGAAAAAGTAAGAGGATCTGCCCCCATCTTCACCCCCAGCCGGGTAATCTCGGCCAGGCCCCGGGTAATAAGGGCCGCTCTGGTATTGGTCCCGTAGCCAAGGCCGTCAGAGATACCGGCGGCAATGGCGATGATATTTTTCAAAGCAGCCCCCAGCTCCTGGCCTATAAGGTCAGTACTGGTATAGACCCTGAATTTTTCAGTAAAAAATATTTCCTGGATGGCAGCTGCCGTCTCTTTGTTGCTGGCAGCCACAGTTACTGCCGTGGGAATACCGTCTGCCACCTCCCGGGCAAAACTCGGTCCGGCCAGAACCCCGACAGCTGCATTCCTGCCACTTTTAGTCAGCTCGTCCTCCATGACCTGGCTCATGGTCATCAGGCTTTCATTTTCAATACCCTTGGATGCCGAAACCACCACGGCCCCGTCATCCAACATGGGTAATAAGCGGGAAAAAACCGAACGAAAGACATGGGAAGGTACCACCATGATAACAAAGATGGCGCCCCGAACGGTGTGAGCAAGGTCACTGCTGGCCTGAATAGTTGATGGAAGGGTAAAACCGGGAAGATATAATTTATTTTCCCCAGAACTGATCTCTGCGGCATGTTCCGGCCGATGGGCCCAAAGACGTACATCATAGCCCTTATCGCCCAGAACCTTGGCCAGGGCGGTACCCCAACTACCAGCTCCTATAACCGCAACATCTTTATTCATTTTCTGTTTTTTCTTGTCCCTGATCAGGCTCCTGCCGCTCAGCCTCTTCCAGATCAGCCCCTTCCAGATCAGACCCTTCCACCTCGGATTCCGGAACCACTGCAACAGCAACCACCTTTTCACCTTCCGCCAGGTTGAAGAGCTTGACCCCCTGGGTATTACGACCGATAATCCGCACTTTTTCCATCTTCATCCGGATAATCTTACCACCATCAGTAACCAGCATAACCTCATCTTCATCGGTAACCTGGCAGGCACCAACCACATTACCGTTCCGCTCACTGGGCTTAATGGCATAAACACCCTTGCCGCCCCTTCTGATCGCCCTGTAGTCGGCAACCGGACTGCGCTTGCCAAAACCGTTTTCCGTAACCACCAGGATAGACTTATCGCTGTCGATTACCACCGAGCCAACCACCCGGTCATCATCAGCCAACCTGATTCCCCTGACTCCACTGGCCGTTCGGCCCATGGCCCGAATATCCTCTTCGGAAAACCGTACTGCCATCCCCTTATGGGAAACAAGAAGAACATCGTTGTCGCCACTGGTAATTGCGGCTGAAATAATCTCGTCATCATCCCTGAGGCTCAGGGCAATTTTACCCTTGCGCAGGGGGCGGACAAATTCAGACAACACCGTCTTTTTAACCCGTCCCAGCCTGGTAACCATCATGATATAACATGCACCCTCACAGGAAAAATCACTAACCGGCAAAATAGCAGCCGGACTCTCGTCTTCATTCATCTGGAGAAGGTTGACCAGGGCCTTGCCCTTAGCGGTCCGACCAGAAAGAGGCAGCTCATAGACCTTACGCCAGAAGACCTTGCCGATATTGGAGAAAAAGAGGAAGGTATCGTGGGTGGAGGCAAGGTAGAGGCTGGTAACCACATCTTCACCTGTGGCACTGGCCCCCTTAACCCCCTTACCCCCATGTCGCTGGGAACGATACAGGTCAACAGAGTTACGTTTGATATAACCGGCATGGGTAACCGTTACCACCATCTCTTCCTGCTGGATAAGGTCTTCTGGCAGAATCTCTTCCGGTGCCTCAATTATTTCCGTACGCCGATCATCACCATATTGCTCAAGAATCTCCTGAAACTCGTCCCGGATAATATCCATTACCAGTTTCTCGTCGGCTAAAACCTCTTTCAGCCAGGCTATTTTTTTTGTCAGCTCAGCAAATTCGTTAAGGATCTTGTCACGCTCAAGGCCGGTTAATTTCTGCAGGCGCATGTCCAGAATCGATTGGGCCTGAATCTCTGACAAACTAAAAGTTTCCCGCAATCCCTGCCTGGCCGCAGCCGGAGTTGGTGATTTTTTAATAAGATCCACAACCTCATCCAGGTTATCCAGAGCTATTTTCAGCCCCTCCAGGATATGAGCCCGGGCCTCTGCCTTCCGCAGATCATAAGCGGTTCGGCGATAAACCACGGTTTTACGGTGAAGTAGAAAATTTTCCAGAATCTGCTTAAGATTAAGAATCTCCGGCTTATTATTGACAATGCTTAAGAAAATAACGCCAAAGCTTTTCTGGAGCGGGGTCATCTTGTAGAGCTGATTCAAGACCACCTCGGCCATCTCGTCCTTTTTAAGATCAAGGACAATCCTCATCCCGTGCCGATCTGATTCGTCCCGGATCTCTGAGATGGACTCTATTCTTTTTTCCTTCACCAGAAGGGCGATTTTCTCCACCAGCCTGGCCTTATTCTGCTGGTAGGGTATCTCGGTTACTACAATGGTCTCACGACCGGATTTCTTCTTTGTCTCAACATGGGTCCTGGCCCGTTGCAGAATCGAACCACGACCGGTCTCATAAGACGACCTTATCCCGGCCCGTCCACAGATAAAGGCGCCGGTGGGGAAATCAGGTCCCGTGATATGTTGAGCCAGATCGTTAACCGTGATATTTGGGTTATCGATCATGGCAATAAGGCCGTTCATCACCTCGGTTAGGTTGTGGGGGGGGATATTGGTTGCCATCCCAACGGCAATACCGGAAGAGCCATTAATCAGAAGGTTTGGTATCTTGGTGGGAAAAACAAGAGGCTCGATAAGAGAGTTGTCGTATGTCGGAACGAAATCCACCGTATCCTTGTCCAGGTCAGCAATAATCTCCTGGTCAAGCTTGGTCATCCGGGCCTCGGTATAACGCATGGCCGCCGGGGAATCACCGTCAATTGAACCGAAGTTACCCTGACCGTCCACCAGGGGATAACGCAGAGAAAAGTCCTGGGCCATCCGGACAATGGTATCATAGGCCGCAGTATCACCATGGGGGTGGTATTTACCGATAACATCACCAACGATACGGGCACTTTTAAGGTGGGGCCTATTATGATAATTGCTGAGCTCCCGCATGGCAAACAGGGCACGGCGGTGAACCGGTTTCAAGCCGTCCCGAACATCGGGTAAAGCCCGACCGATAATAACACTCATGGCGTAATCAAGGTACGACTTACGCAGCTCTTTCTCTATGGAGATAACCGGCTCTTTATTTTCTTTTTCTTCCGTCATATTTTTCTTCTTTATTGGCTTTTTCCGTGGTTAACCCGCTGTAATAGCCTAATGCCAGGTGAGTCATAACGATAATCTTTCTGGAACGGCATAAGTCACTAAATATCAAGGTCAGAAACTTCCAGGGCATGGTTGGTAATAAACTCACGCCTTGGTTCAACCTTATCCCCCATCAGGGTAGTAAAAATATCATCAGCCCCTTCCCCGTCATCAATTGTTACCTTAAGCAGGGTTCTGGGTTCAGGGTTCATGGTGGTTTCCCATAACTGCTCAGGGTTCATCTCACCAAGACCTTTATAACGCTGAAGGCTGCTCCCCTTAAAAGACTCTGACCTCACCTGGGTCAGCAGATCCACCCAGTTATCAACCTCAATCTCCTTGTCAGCGATAATTATGGTAAATTTTATGGTGAGCAGGTCACGAACCTTGGCAAACAGAGACATGGCTGACCGGTATTCAGCAATCAGAGGGATCTGGGGACCAACAGTAACAAACATGTGGGCCTTGTCTTTAATGGCGGCATCAAACTCATAACAACTTGCCTTCCACCGACAGGGCCGTAATTGACCGAGGATAAGGTCCGGGGTTTGCAGTTTATCCCGCAAACCGGCAACCATGTCTTCATCCATAAACTGGTCAGCTGAAGAAATACCCTCTTCCAGAAGGAAAAAGAGCATGTCCTCCCAGATATTGATCCGCTGCATATAATCAACAATTCTCTTGTAGGCAGATAATTGCTGAAGAATTTTTATTACTTCGCCCTGGGCAATGGGCTCTTTATTGTCCCCGACCATAATGGCAAAACGCTCTGATGCCTGTTGAAAAAGATAGGTGTTTAGCTCATCATCATCACCGAAGAATATCTCTTTTTTACCCCGACCAAGTCTGTACAGAGGGGGTTGGGCAATGTAAATATGACCTTTTTCAACAAGTGCTGGCATCTGCCGGTAAAAAAAGGTGAGAAGAAGGGTCCTGATATGGGCTCCATCCACATCGGCATCGGTCATGATAATGATCTTGTGATACCTTAATTTTTCCAGGTCAAAATCATCCCGGCCGATACCGGTTCCCAGGGCGGCAATGATCTGTTTAATCTCTTCCGAACTCAGGATCTTGTCAAACCTTGCCTTTTCCACGTTAAGGATCTTACCGCGCAGGGGAAGAATGGCCTGATATGCTCTGTCCCGACCCTGTTTGGCACTACCACCAGCCGAGTCACCCTCAACCAGAAATAATTCCCTATCTTCAGCCTTTTTACTTTGACATTCGGCAAGCTTGCCAGCCATTAACAGGTCAAGACCTGACCCCTTTTTCCTGGTGAGCTCCTTGGCACGCCTGGCAGCATCCCGGGCACGGGCAGCATCCACAGCCTTGGCCAGAATCTTACGGGCCTCCTGGGGATTCTGCTCCAGATAGGCAGTTAGTTTCTCGTTACATATTGACTCGACAATGGTTCTAACTTCACTGTTACCGAGTTTGGTTTTGGTCTGCCCTTCAAACTGAGGTTCAGGAACCCTTACCGAAATAACACAGGTAATCCCTTCCCGAACATCGTCACCGCCCATTTTGGTCCGCAGGTTTTTCGGAACAATATCATCACTGGCATATCGATTGATACATTTGGTCAATGCCCCGCGAAAACCGGTTACATGGGTTCCACCCTCAACAGTGTGGATATTGTTGACAAAGGAAAAAAGACGCTCTGAAAAGCCATCATAATATTGAAAAGCTACCTCAACCTGGACATTATTCATCTCCCCTTCAAAAAAGATGGGCTGGAGATTAACCGGGTTTCTTTTCCGGTTAAGATACTCCACATAAGAGACAATCCCGCCCTTATAGTGAAACTCATCTTCGGCACCGCTTCGATCATCTTTTAAAACAATCTTAATCCCTCTGTTCAAAAAGGATAATTCTTTCAGACGACGACGGATAATATCGTATTTATATACCGTGGTTTCGGTAAAGATATCCGGGTCTGGCATAAAGGTAACAGTGGTACCACTTAAGGTGGTTTCACCTATATCTTTAATGTCACCATCTTTAATGCCGTATTTGTAAATCTGTTGATAAACCCTGCCGTCACGCTTTACCTCGGCTTTGGTCCATGCACTTAAAGCGTTGACAACCGAAACACCAACTCCGTGTAAACCGCCGGAAACCTTATAGGTTGATTTGTCAAATTTACCGCCGGCATGGAGGGTACACATAACAAGTTCAAGGGCTGACACATTTTCCGCTGGATGTAGATCAACAGGAATACCCCGACCGTTATCTTCAACTGTAATGGAATTATCCTGATGGATTGTTACTTTTATGAGAGAGCAATGACCTGCCAGGGCTTCATCGATGGAATTATCAACCACCTCATAGACAAGGTGATGTAGACCTCCTTCAGCGGTATTGCCGATATACATGGCAGGGCGTTTTCTTACCCCTTCCAGACCTGATAGTACTTTGATCTGTTCGGCACCATAATCGTTATTGGTTTCGGTCAAAATTATAAACCCCCGTAATAAAAATGAACTAAATGAACTAATATTTTATTTAAAGCTCCATGGGCATAATTATACTTATAAACCCTGGCTCGTCATCGGAACAGACCATACATGGTTTTCCCAAACCATTAATATGAACTCTTAATTTATCAGTGCTTAATGCCTGCATGGTTTCAACAAAATACTTACCATTAAAACCCATGGTCATGGGATCACCCTGGTAATCAATATCCAGTTCTTCTCTGGCATTACCTATATCTAAACTCTGGGATGTTAAAGTAAGTTTATTGTTACCCATCTCCCATTTAACCACATTATACTTTTCTTCGGTAAACAGATTCATTCTCCGCATGGAGTTCAATAATAGAACTCTTTCTATTTCAATGGAGTTATCTTTATCAATAATATTTAACAGATTATTAAAATCAGGAAATTCACCGTTCATCAGACGAATAACAAGAATATCTTGATTATCTGCCAAAACCATCAGTTTTTCCATAAAACCAAGGTTTATTTCTTCTTTACCCTCACAGAATTTTTTAATTTCCTGGGAACCATTTCGAGGAATAAGAGTATTCTTACTTATCTGGAAAAGGTTAAGTTCTTTATCTATCTTTTTTTCCATAAGAGATAAACGATGACCATCTGAAGAAACCATTCTTATGGTAGAATCTTCTAATTTTTCTATCAAAATTCCCGTTAATGTAAAATTACTCTCTTTATTGGAAGCAATAGAAAAAATTGTTTTATTAATAATATCTTTTAAATCGTTTGCTGGAAAAGAAGTTAAATTATCTTCATCGTAAACAGGAAAAGAAGGAAATTCTTCGCTTACCATACCAGCCAGATTATAATCGCTGGCTCCGGTGGTAATCTTTATCCAGTTATTTTCCTGAACCTCAAAATGAATTTCATCTGATGAAGATTCTCTTAAAATTTCAAAAAGCTTCTTGGAGGGGATGGTTATCTTACCGGGAGAAATTATCTCGGAAGGAATGGTTTTTCTTATGCCTATTTCCAGATCAGTAGCTGTAATCTGAATAGAATCATTTAAGGTCTCAATGTGAATATTATTTAAAATAGCCAATGTACCTGTCTTGGAGGTAACATTTTGCACGGAGGCGAGAACGGACAGTATTTCATCTCTGCTTACGTTAAGAATAATAGACATAAAAATACCTTCTGTGTTTTAAGATTTTTTTAATAAATTATTTTTTTATCTTCTTTTTATTTTTATTAAAGCTGTTAGTTTGTTTATAAGTAATATAACTATCTGATATGATTCTGTTTTTTTTAGACAGATGTATGTTCTTAATTTCTTGTTTAGTTGGTTTTTTCTGTTTTCAACAGGTTTATAACAACGGGTTTTTAAAACATGTGTTAAAAATGATATTTTCAACCTAATATCAAGTAGCAAGAATACTTTAAAAAGAAAAAAAAAACAATAAGATAATCAACATTAAAAGGCTCTGTAAGTGTCAGAAAAAAAAGAAAATTTTTCCTTTGAACCAGGCTTTGTTGAAGACCTGGATTCTTTACTTGTCCATGGAATAAATAATGATGTTTTTTCCGGGGTATGTGCCGGGGTATCCAGGTATGAAAATGGCCTCTGGCATAATATAAATAAAAATAAGGGAAAAAACGGCCCTGCTGGCGCAAAAATAGATAAATATACTCTGATAGACCTGGCATCTCTTACTAAGCCCCTGGCCACCACCCTGGCAATTATAAATTTGATTACGGAAAAAAGGATAAGCCTGAATGATTTTCTGGGTGATCTTTTAGTATCATCTAACCCTGCCCATAAAAAAATTAAAATATCTCATCTTTTAAATCATTGTTCAGGCCTGCCAGCCCATGCTGATTATTATAAAAAACTCATTTACCTGCCCCTTAACGAAAGAAAAGAGGCCTTGTTTGATATGGTTGTTTCGGAAAAACCACTGGCCAGTGCGGGTGAAAAAGAAATTTACAGTGACATTGGTTTTATTCTGCTGGCAATGGTTGTGGAAAAATTTGGAGAGATGGCTCTTGATAGGTTTATCCGTAAAAAGGTAATGGAGCCCATTGGTTATGCTGATAAAATATTATTCAACCCACCAGGGGATGATCATGATTTTCTGGTAACAGGCAGGTGTCTGTGGCAGGATAAAGAATTGGCCGGAGAGGTTCATGATGACAACACCAGGGCAATTGGAGGGGTAAGTGGTCAGGCCGGGTTGTTTGCTCCGGTAACGGCAGTTATGGGCCTTTGTGCGTATCTTCTCGATATGGTGAAGGGGCGGAAAACCCATCCCTTTATCGATGGGAACCTGCTGGCTGAGTTCTGGCAGCGGCAAGACATGGTAAAGGGCAGCAGTTGGGCCCTTGGATTTGATACCCCCTCTGCTGGTTATTCTTCAGCTGGTGATTACCTAAGTGAAAAAAGTGTGGGTCATCTCGGTTTTACCGGAACCTCTTTCTGGATAGACCCCACCAGGGAACTGGTAATGGTTCTACTGACCAACCGGGTTCTTGGGGGTCGGAAAAATAATAAGATAAAAGATTACCGGCCCCTGTTTCACAATACTATTTTTAAGTCTCTTGGCCTGAATTGACTCCCTTTTTTTCGGGAAACATATCAAGAATGGCATCTCTATTGGGGGCAACCACCCCTCTTTCCGTGATCAGACCGCTTATCAGGCGGGCAGGGGTTACATCAAACCCGTAATTTGCCGCATTGGTATGGTCCGGAGAAATCTGGACGGTTTCCAGTCGATTGTCATCGGTTATTCCCGATATCTTCAAGACCTCTTCCGCTGATCTCTGTTCGATGGGGATGGTAAGGCCATCTTCAATCTGCCAGTCAAAGGTTGAAGAGGGCAGAGCTACATAAAAGGGAATTTTATTGTCAAAGGCGGCCAGGGCTTTCAGGTAGGTTCCTATTTTATTGGCCACATCTCCGGTAAAAGTGGTGCGATCGGTGCCGACAATTACCAGGTCAACCTTACCGTGCTGCATCAGGTGGCCGCCGGTATTATCCGAAATAAGGGTGTGTGCTACCCCTTCCTCTTTAAGCTCCCAGGTGGTTAATTTGGCCCCCTGCAGCCATGGTCTGGTTTCATCCACCCAGACATGAACCTTAACCCCTGCATGGTGGGCGGCATAAACAGGGGCGGTGGCGGATCCGTAATCAACAAAGGCCAGCCAGCCGGCATTACAGTGGGTAAGGATATTTACCGGTTTTCCGTTTTTGCTCTCTGATATTTTTTTGATCAGCTCAAGACCGTGCTGGCCGATTTTTTTACAGAAGCTGGCGTCCTCGTCAGCAATGGCGCAGGCTGTGGCAAAAGATGTTTTAATTTTGTCATTAATTGATTCTGCCCCGGCCATGGCTGTTAATTGACGGTCTATGGCCCAGGAAAGGTTTTTGGCAGTTGGTCTGGTTGAGCGGATCTGATCGGCATATTTCTGGATGTCAGAATCAAAGTTTTTAGTTGAGGCGGCAAGGCTTGCCCGGAACATGGCAAAGCCGGCAGTTGCCCCGATGAGGCCGGCGCCCCGGACATGCATCTCGGAAATTGCCAGGGCAAAGTCGTTAACTTCGGCAAGATCCTCTATAATAAACCTGTGGGGAAGGTGACGCTGGTCGATGATCTGGATGATCTCCTGGTTTTCAGGGTCGGGCCAGATGGTACGATAATGTTTGTTGTTGATGAGCATTGTAAAAATCCTGTTTTGAATTATTTGATACAATGAACCCTACTATTAATCATAGGGTTCAGCATTAAAAGATAATACCACCAGGCCTTATATTAAATCCTCATGTTATCCTGTTTTGTTATAGTTATCCTGGTCCCGGGAGTCTGGTTTGAAGAAAATTGATAAAAAAAGTTTTTTTGTAACCGCCCTCAGGGACCTCTGTTTTCCCCCCCGTTGCCTTGGTTGCGCTGGTGCGCCCCTGTCATCTTCTTTTCTTTTGTGTTCGGCCTGTTACGAAGATCTTCGCTTCTGTCGGGAGCCCTTATGTCCTCGTTGCGGCCAGGTGTTTATTACCGGAACCGGGGGAAATCGCCTTTGCGGTATCTGTCTGCAGGACAGCTGGAAATTTTCCCGGGCCAGGTCACTTCTGGTCTATGAAAATATTGGAGCGAAGATGATCCAGGCCTTAAAATACAGCCGGTTGACGGCGGGCAGGACAACTTTTAGCCGGCTGTGGGCAGAGGTAGGGCCGTGGCATGAGCTTGATCAGCCGGACCTGGTGATAGCGGTTCCTCTTCATGTCTCCCGTTTGCGGCAGCGCGGATTTAACCAGGCCCTCTGGCTGGCCCGGTTGTTGTTTGCCTGTTTTGAAATAAGAACAGATATCCTGGAGCGGGTTAATGCCACCAGGCCCCAGACTGGTTTGAGCGGGGGAGAGCGGCGGCGGAATTTGAAAGGTGCGTTCAGGGTTAATGGGCCGGATTTGGCCGGTAAAAAGGTTTTATTGGTTGACGATGTTTTTACCACCGGAACCACGGTGAACGAATGTGCCCGGGTTTTGAGGGGGGCTGGGGCAGGTGGGGTGGATGTTTTTACCCTGGCCCGGGCTTAAGCCCCCTCAGCTTAAAGAACCGTATCATGGCCCCAATTGGCATCGTCGGTTTCAGGGTAGTCCACGGTGTAATGAAGGCCCCGTGATTCCTTGCGGGTAAGGGCGCATTTAATAATCAGGTCTGCCACCAGTGCGATATTGCGCAGTTCAATCAGGTCCGGGGTAAGCAGGTAATCGCGGTAATGTTCCCGGATCTCCTGGTGGATGATGGCCATTTTTTTCTGAACCAGGTTGAGTCTTTTTTCAGAGCGGACAATCCCCACATAATTCCACATCAATCTTCTGATCTGGTCCCAGTTATGGCTGATCAGAACACATTCTTCAATTCTTTCGGCCCGGCCGGAGGACCAGGGCGGTGGTTCAATAAAGGGAGTCCGGGATATCCTGGGCCAGTCTTTCCGGCATTGACAAAAGGCCTGGTGGGCAAAAACCACGGCCTCCAGGAGGGAATTACTGGCCAGCCGGTTACCGCCATGCAACCCGGTACAGGCTGTTTCACCAAAGGCATAGAGGTTGGCCAGGTTGGTTCGGCCCATGATATCGGTTACTACCCCACCGCACATATAGTGGGCTGCCGGCACCACAGGGATTGGTTCCCGGGTGATATCCATCCCCAGGGAGAGACAGGTTTTATAAATATTGGGAAATCTGTTCCTGATAAAATCAGCAGACCGGTGACTAATATCCAGAAAGACCGAGTCATCACCACTGGCCTTCATCTCAGTGTCAATGGCTCGAGCCACGGTATCCCTGGTGGCGAGCGAGCCCCTGGGGTCATATTTGTCCATAAAGGTTTCACCGTGCCGGTTAACCAGCTTGCCACCTTCACCGCGGACGGCTTCAGAGATCAGAAAGTTTTTGGTTTGGGGATGATAGAGGCAGGTGGGGTGAAACTGGACAAATTCCAGATTGGCAACTTGAGCTCCGGCCCGGTGGGCCATGGCGATTCCGTCACCGGTGGCAATGTCCGGGTTGGTGGTGTACAGATAAACCTTGCCGGTACCACCGGAACAGAGAACAGTGGTTCGGGCCAGATAGGGGTTAATGGAATTATCTTCCCGGTCAAGGACAAAGGCACCGAGACAGCGGTCCCGGCCGGAAGAATCCGGAGAAATACCGGCCTGGGAGGCGATGAGCAGGTCAACCGCCAGGTGGTTTTCCAGAACCGTGATATTGGGGTTGTTGCCCACCTGCTGTAAAAGGCTGTTTTCGATCTCTTTTCCGGTAAGATCCTTGGCATGGGCGATGCGGCGGGCGGAATGGCCGCCCTCCCGGCCCAGGTCAAGATGGGATGAACCCTGGCTGCTGCCGGTAAATGATACCCCCAGGTCGATTAATTCTTTGATCCGGCGGGGACCGTTTTCCACCACCAGTTTGACCACATCCTGGTGGCAGAGCCCGGCCCCGGCGGTGAGAGTGTCTTGAATGTGGAGGTCAAAGGAATCATCGTCTGACAGGACAGCGGCAATTCCCCCCTGGGCCAGGTTGGTTGCGGTATCAACCTTGGCTTTTTTTGTGATAATGGTAACTTTGCCCAGCCGGGCCGCCTTCAGGGCATAGGAAAGGCCGGAAATTCCGCTGCCTATAATGAGAAAATCAGTAGTGTATGACATTGTTTTTTTTAAATAATTCCGCTACATTTACTCATATTTTCCGGGTGAAAATTTTCTTAAAGGTAATGAAATGAATCGGATAAAGCTTGTAATTTTTGATTGCGACGGGGTGATGTTTGACTCCAAAGACGCCAACAGGATGTATTATAATCATATCCTTGAGGCCATGGGTCGTCCACCCATGACCGAAAAGGAAGTTGATTACGTTCATATCCATAATGTCATGGATTCGGTTCGTTATATTCTGCGTAAATATCCGGAAGACATCCCCAGGGCTGATGAGTATCGCCAGGAGGTTGATTACCAGCCCTTCCTCCGTTACATGAACATGGAAGATGGACTTGTTGATTTCCTCAATTTTCTGCTTGATGATTACGAGCTGGCCATCAGCACCAACCGAACCAATACCATGGAGTCGATTCTTGCCATGTTTAACCTTTCCGATTATTTCCCCAAGGTGATGACGGCAATGAACTCACCCAGACCCAAGCCCCACCCGGACGCGCTTCTGGAGATTCTCGATCATTACGGGCGTCGGGTTGAGGAAGCGATTTATATTGGGGATTCGATCATCGACCAGGAACATGCCGCCAGTGCCGGTATGGACCTTATCGCCTTTAAAAATCCGGAACTGAAGGCGGCATACCATGTGAACTCTTTTCATGAGGTTTCCGCCCTGCCCCTGTTTTCCAAACAACCAGGTTAATGATGGTGGTGATGATGGTGGCCTTCTTTTGCTCCCCCAAGTAGTTCCAGGGCATGACCCAGGGCGTGATCTGCCTCTTTCATGGCCTTAAGGGCCTTGTCGATCTGCTCCGCCGCTTCCCCTGCCCCCTGGTCTTTGCAGACATCCTGCCATTTGTCGAATTCAGCCTGATGACTGTGGCTGTGTTCGATCCAGTGGGGCAGCAGAATTCTTAATTTGTCTAACTGATCGTGGGTCATTTTATTCTCCGTTTAGGGGTGCCAGGGTGACCTGTCCCCCGAGAAAGTCTATTTTGGCAACATAGGCGTTGGCAATGGTTTGGGGCGCTTCAAACATGGTGGAAACGATGACATCGTCATTGTTCTGTTCTAGAAAGGTGACATTTTCCATTTTTATTTCGCCTTTATCACCTTCAATGGATACACTCATTTGACACATTGTTTTCCTCCCGGTTTTATTATCACCCAAGTGTAATTTCCCCGGTGGGATAGAGCAATAAATTGTTGAATAATTTTTTAAGATGCCAATTTGTCGAGTGTTGCCGCGATGATTGATTTTGCAGAAATACGGAAGATTCTCAGATATTGCAGGGTTATTGCTGTGGTTGGTTTGTCGCCCAAACCGGTGCGGCCAAGCCACCAGGTGGCCTCCTATCTCTTAAAGGCCGGATATCGAATTATTCCGGTTAATCCGGGCCAGAGCTCTATTCTGGGCCAGACCTGCTACCCTGACCTTGCCTCTATTCCTGAAAAGGTTGACCTGGTGGATATCTTTCGTCGCTCCGAAGATGTTGTGCCAGTGGTCAAACAGGCCATTGCGGTCGGGTCCGGGGTGGTCTGGATGCAGCAGGGAATTGTTAATGAAGAAGCTGCGAATCTTGCCCGGAAGGCCGGGGTGCGGGTAATTATGGACCGCTGCCTTTCCGAGGATCATCGCTGTCTTTTTCCGGCCGGGAACTGAAGGGCTTTTTCGTGGTATTCCCTTGACTTGCCGTGGTGTTTCAGCTATTCTTTTTTGTTTTTCTGGCGGCAGAGCAAGGTGGCGATAAACTGGCACCTTTGACGATAACAATTTCTGGAACGGCATAAGTGACTTGGTGCTTATTTTGTTCTGGTGTCATTGTGGTTTGCTTGTGCTGGTTGTTGTTTATTGTGGCAGGAAATTAACATTGAGTCTCTAATGGAGATGATTGGAGAAAACCATTGGCAGTTAAGGCTTTAAAAGGTTTCAAGGATATTTTACCCGGAGAGGTTGAGCAGTGGCAGTTTATTGAAGAGACTGCCCGCTCGGTTTTTCAGCGGTTTGATTTTACCGAGATCAAGGTCCCGGTTCTGGAAAAGACCAAATTATTTACCCGCTCCATCGGCGAGACTACTGATATTGTCGAAAAAGAGATGTATACCTTTGCTGATCGCAATGGTTCGTCTCTGACCATGCGGCCGGAGGGGACAGCCCCGGTGCTGCGGGCCTTTGTTGAGCATAGCCTGCAAACCATAAAACCGGTTCAGCGTCTATTTACCATTGGCCCCATGTTTCGCCATGAACGGCCCCAGAAAGGCAGGCTGCGTCAGTTTCACCAGATGAGTGTTGAGGTGCTGGGGACTGATCATCCCCGGTTGGACGCCGAGCTTATGGCCATGGCCTGGTTGATTCTTGAAGAGCTGGGCCTGAAGGTCAGCCTGGAGATTAATTCCCTTGGCTGTCCATCCTGTCGGCCCCAGTTTAATCAGAGCCTGCTGGATTTTCTCGATAAGTCGGAAGATGTCTGTGAAGATTGTCAGCGTCGTCGCCAGACCAACCCCCTGCGGGTCCTTGACTGCAAGAACGAAGATTGTCAGCGCCAATATGAGAAGGCTCCATCGATTCTTGACCATCTCTGTGGAGGCTGTACCGATCATTTTGCCCTGGTTCGCCAGGGGCTGGAGCTGCTCAAGGTGCCGTATAAGGTCAATTCTTTTATGGTTCGTGGTCTTGACTATTACACCAGGACCACCTTCGAGTTCCTTACCAGCGATCTCGGGGCCCAGAGTGCAGTTGGTGCCGGTGGTCGTTATGATGGCCTGGTTAAACAGCTGGGTGGTCCGGACCTGCCGGGAATAGGATTTGCCATGGGTATTGAACGACTGGCCCTGCTTCTTGCTGACGGTCAGGATGCCCGGAATACTGTCAGCCCGGATCTTTTTATCGCCGCCCTCGGTTCCGAGGCCCAGGATATTGCCTATGCCCTGACCCATGAGCTTCGCTGCCTTGGGAAGACGGTGCAGATGGATATTATGAATCGCAGTTTGAAAAACCAGATGAAACAGGCCGGTAGGGCCCGGGCCCGCTATGTTCTTATCCTTGGAGAAGACGAGTTGGCAAATAACGAGTCTATGCTTAGAAATATGTCCACCCGGGAGCAGGAAGGAGTGGCTGTAAATCGCCAGGCAGGTGACTGGGCCCGGCATCTTGTTGATCGGTTGAATAATTAATCTATAATTTTGTTTAAGAGGAGAACCTATGGAATCCATGGGGGAGCTGCAACGCACACATTCATGTAATGAATTGTGCTTGGATAATCTTGGTGAAGAAGTGGTGCTGATGGGCTGGGTTCTCCGGCGCCGGGATCATGGTGGGGTAATTTTTATTGATCTCCGTGACCGGCGGGGCCTGACCCAGGTCGTTTTCAATCCTGAGCTTAATGCCGAGGTCCATGCCAAGGCCCATGGCCTGCGGAGTGAATGGGTCATTGCGGTGCGCGGCACGGTGAGCAGCAGACCGGACGGCATGCGTAACTCTAATCTCCAGACCGGAGATGTCGAGGTCATGGTCAATGAACTGCGTATTCTCAATATCAGCAAGACCCCGCCATTCCCCCTGGACGAGGACAGTGATGTCTCTGATAATCTCCGCCTGACCTATCGTTATCTTGATCTGCGGCGGCCGGCAATGGCGGAAAATCTTATTATGCGCCACAAGGCATGCCAGGCGATTCGGACCTATCTTAATTCCCAGGAATTTCTTGAGGTTGAGACCCCGGTGCTGACCCGTTCCACCCCGGAAGGGGCCCGTGATTATCTGGTGGCAAGCCGGGTTAATGCCGGCAAGTTTTACGCCCTGCCCCAGTCTCCCCAATTATTCAAGCAGTTGCTGATGGTGGCGGGAATGGATCGCTATTATCAGATTGTCAGATGTTTCCGGGACGAGGACCTGAGAGCCGATCGGCAGCCGGAGTTTACCCAGATAGATATGGAGCTATCCTTTGTCAAAGAGGAAGATATCTATCAGGTGGCGGAAGGGCTGATCAAAACGGTTTTTAAAGAGACCAAAGACATAGAGCTGGAGCAGCCTTTTCCGCACATGACCTATGACGAGGCCATGGAACGCTTTGGCTGTGACCGGCCTGATGTTCGTTTCGGCCTGGAGCTTATCAACCTTACCGGGGTTGTTCGTGATTGTGGCTTCAAGGTATTTCGCTCGGTGGTGGAAAAAGGTGGAATGGTTAAGAGTATTAATGCCAAGGGCTGTGCCGGTTTTTCCCGGAAGGACCTTGATGATCTCACCGATTATGTAGGTAATTTCGGGGCTCGTGGTCTGGCCTGGGTTAAGGTTAAGGAGGACGGGGAATGGCAGTCCCCCATTGCCAAGTTTTTCACTGACGAGGAAAGGGCTG
The DNA here is from genome assembly GCA_964653055.1 of uncultured Desulfobulbia bacterium. Taxonomy (GTDB): domain Bacteria; phylum Desulfobacterota; class Desulfobulbia; order Desulfobulbales; family SURF-16; genus CAZZCA01. The sequence goes on from CAZZCA010000006.1 coordinate 33,973, forward strand.
ATATGGCTGCAACCCTGGGGGCGGAAGAGGGTGACCTGCTCTTTTTCGTTGCGGATAGTTCCAGTATTGTTCATCAGGCTCTGGCTGAACTTCGCCTGGAACTGGCCCGTCGCCTGGCTCTGATCGAAGAGGGAACCTTTAGTTTTATGTGGATCACTGATTTTCCCCTGCTTGAGTATGATCATGACCAGCGTCGTCATACCGCGGTTCATCACCCTTTTACAGCCCCCTTTGAAGAAGACCTGGAGTTGCTGGAATCCGATCCCGGCAAAATTCGCAGCCGGGCTTATGATCTGGTTCTTAACGGGGTTGAGATCGGTGGCGGCAGTATCCGTATCCACCAGAAAGATATTCAGGAACGGGTTTTCAAGGCCCAGGGGATCAGTGACGAAGAGGCTGCTGATAAATTTGATTTTCTCCTCAAGGCCCTGGAGCTGGGAGCGCCGCCCCATGGCGGACTGGCTTTTGGTCTTGACCGCCTGATGATGATCCTTACCGGTCGGGATTCAATTCGTGATGTTATTGCTTTTCCCAAGACCCAGAAAGCAACCTGTCCCCTCACCGATGCACCCTCTCCGGTGGACAGAAAACAATTGACCGAGCTTTATCTCCGGCCTGACTGGAAATAAACCGGTGAATTTGATTGATGTCGGCTAATCCCCAAGGAGGAATTTAATGTTGCCAGACAATCTATTAAAAGAAGCCTATACCTTTGACGATCTGCTCCTGGTGCCCCAGGAATCTGAGGTTCTGCCCTCTGATGTTTCCCTTGGCACCAGCCTTACCCGGGAGATTTCGCTGAATATTCCCATGGTCAGCGCTGCCATGGATACGGTGACCGAGCATAGAACGGCTATCACCATGGCCCGGGAGGGTGGGATCGGCATAATTCATAAAAACATGAGTATTGCCGATCAGGCGATTCAGGTGGAAAAAGTCAAGAAATCAGAATCCGGGATGATTGTTGACCCGGTGACGGTTACTGATAAGCAGACGGTGGGTGAGGTTAAGGAGATTATGCGCTCTTACCGGATCTCCGGGGTGCCGGTGCTGACAGGAAGCAGGCTGGTGGGCATTGTTACCAACCGTGATCTGCGTTTTGTTTCTGACCTTGACCTGCGGGTGGACGAGGTGATGACCAGCAAGAACCTGGTAACCGCCAGGCCGGGGATTACCCTGGAGCAGTCCAAGGCCCTGCTCCATGAACACCGGATTGAAAAACTGCTGGTGGTGGGCAATAAGGGTGAATTACAGGGTCTGATTACCATCAAGGATATTGAAAAGGTGAAGAAATACCCTAATGCGGCCAAGGACTCCCTGGGTCGTCTGCGGGTGGGTGCCGCCATCGGGGTGGGTACTGACATGGCGGACCTTGAGCTCCTGGTTAATGCCGGGGTGGATGTGGTGGTTCTTGATTCGGCCCATGGTCATTCCCGAAACATCCTTGAGACCTTAAAGACTGTAAAGGCCACCTTTCCCGATCTTCAGGTCATTGCCGGTAATGTGGCCACTGGTGAAGGGTGTGAGGCCCTGATCAAGGCCGGGGCGGATTGTGTCAAGGTGGGGGTTGGTCCTGGTTCCATCTGTACCACCAGAATAGTTGCCGGGGTAGGTGTGCCCCAGATCACCGCTATCTATGACTGTAAACAGGTGGCTGCCCGGCACGGGGTGCCGATTATCGGTGATGGCGGCATTAAGTATTCCGGTGACCTTTGCAAGGCCATCGGTATTGGCGCTGATGTTATTATGATCGGCAGTCTTTTTGCCGGTTGTGACGAGACCCCGGGAGAGACCTTTCTCTATCAGGGCCGGACCTATAAGGGCTACCGGGGAATGGGCTCCCTGGGTGCGATGAAAAAGGGCAGCAGTGACCGTTATTTTCAGGACGATGTGGACTCATCTGCCAAATATGTACCGGAAGGAATTGAGGGCAAGGTTCCCTATCGGGGTCCTTTGAGTGATACGGTTTATCAGCTCATCGGCGGTCTTCGTTCCGGAATGGGTTATCTGGGAGCGGCCACCATTGCCGATCTGCAGAAAAAGGCCCGTTTTGTCCAGATTAGTTCAGCCGGTTTGAAAGAGAGCCATGTTCATGATGTGATTATTACCAAGGAGGCGCCCAATTATCGTCTGGGCTGATTTAATTAATGGATATACATAGCGAAAAGATATTGATCTTGGATTTCGGTTCCCAGACCACCCAGCTCATTGCCCGGCGGATCAGGGAACAGAAGGTTTATTGTGAGATTCACCCCTATACCCTGGAGCTGGAGCGGATTAAAGAGATGAAGCCCATGGGCATTGTCCTTTCCGGTGGTCCTGCTTCGGTCTATGACGAGGACGCACCTCTTAGCGACCCTGGAATCTTTGACCTGGATATTCCGATTCTGGGCATATGTTACGGCGTTCAGCTCATGACCCATCAGCTCGGCGGTCGGGTGGAGCGGGCGGAAAAGCGAGAGTTTGGCAAATCTGATCTTCAGGTTCTTTTTACCGAAGGGCTCTTTGCCGGTTTGACAACAGGCGACAGTCGCCATCAGGTCTGGATGAGCCACGGCGACCGGATTGAGGTTGCTCCGGAGGGTTTTGTCGCCTCAGGCGAGAGTGAGCACTCCCCCATGGCAGCCATTCGCCACGAAACAAAACCCATGGTAGGGGTCCAGTTTCACCCGGAGGTGGCCCATACCCTTATTGGTAACGATGTGCTGCGTAATTTCATCTTCGGTATCTGCGGTTGTGAGCCGAGCTGGACCATGCATTCCTTTATCGAGACCACGGTGGCGGCCATCAGGGTCAAGGTGGGTGACGATAAGGTGATCTGCGCTCTTTCCGGCGGGGTTGATTCAGCGGTAACCGCGGCCCTGGTTCACCGGGCCATTGGCGATCAGCTTACCTGTATCTATGTTAATAACGGTCTGATGCGTACCGGCGAGACCGAGAGCCTCATGCGGTTTTTTCAGAAAAAGACCCAGCTTGAGGTTATCAAGGTGGATGCGGAGGATTATTTCTTAGGCGAGCTTAACGGGATTATTGACCCGGAAGAGAAACGTAAACGAATCGGTTACGGCTTTATCAAGATATTTGAGGAAGAGGCCGGCCGCCTTGGAGATGTTCAGTATCTGGCCCAGGGAACCCTTTATCCCGATGTCATTGAGTCGGTATCTTTCCGGGGTGCGGCGGTTATCAAATCTCATCATAATGTCGGTGGCCTGCCGGAGGTGATGAAGCTTGACCTGATTGAGCCCCTGCGGGAGCTCTTTAAAGACGAGGTTCGGGAGCTTGGCCTTGAGCTTGGCCTGCCGGAAGAGGCCATCTATCGCCAGCCCTTTCCCGGCCCCGGTCTGGGGATCAGGATCATGGGAGAGGTTACCCGGGATCGTCTCCATATTCTCCGCCAGGCAGATGTCATTGTACTGGAAGAGATGAAGAATTCCGGTTATTACCGTAAGGTATGGCAGTCCTTTGCCGTGCTTCTTCCCATCCAGACGGTGGGGGTAATGGGGGACGAGCGAACCTATGAAAATGTCATTGCCCTGCGCTCGGTTGATTCAGTGGATGCCATGACCGCAGACTGGTCAAAACTGCCCTATGACCTGCTGGGCCGCATTTCCAACCGGATAATTAACGAGGTACGGGGGGTTAACAGGGTGGTCTTTGATGTTTCGTCCAAGCCACCCAGCACCATCGAATGGGAGTAAAAATGGCGTCGTAAAAATCCGATCTGCTTTGTCGTAACCTTTGGTCAGATGCCACGGCATACCTGTTGTATTGCCGCGGCCCTTCCCAAAGCTGGACTCCTCGCATATCGAATTTTTACATAGCCATTTATGGCTGGCTGGCATAATTAAGAAGTCGATGTTGTAAAAAACAAAATTTACGATTAAGCCATTTGTAAATAGTTTGGATTGTCGGAAGATGAGTTGTAATTAACCTTATTTACCTTGTCGTAACCTGTTAATTCTATGGAAAAGAAATCTCTGCGAGACCTTCATTTTCTGGTGGCCGGCGGCCATGATTCCATGCGCCAGTCCATAATTTCCATGCTTAAGCTCATTGGCTTTGGTGATGAAATTATTGAAGCGGAAAGTGGCAATGAGGCCTGGAAGCACCTGGGCCGTGGGTTGAGCGACATTGACTTCATTATCTCTGCAGCCGATATGGAAGAAGGTGATGGGGTTGAGCTCCTGCAACGGGTTCGCAACGATAAGATTGTCCGGGACATTGTTTTTCTGCTGGTCAGCTCTGAAATCAGCCTGGAGCTGGTGGCAGAGGCTGCGGAGTATGATGTTGACGGTTGTCTTGCCATCCCCTGCTCACCTGATTCCCTGGAACGAAAGATTGAGTCTCTCTGGCATAAGGCCTGGAACCCTGATCCCATGACCATGCATCTGCGGCTGGCCCGGGAGCAGGAGGAACGGGGTAATCTGGTCGGAGCAATTGACCAGACCCAGCTTGCCATTGCCGCTAACTTAGAATCATCCCGTCCCCTGCGGGAACAGGGACGACTTTATTTGAAGCTGGACAGCCCTGATCAGGCCCTTGCCTCCTTCCAGGGAGCGGTTTCCCTCAACCAGCTTGATGTCGGTGCCCACCATAATCTGGGCATGATCCATTTTAATCGGGGCCAGGTTAACCGGGCCATGGTTCATTTCGGCCGGGCCATGGCCATCAGCCCCCGGGACGCCCAGCGCTCTTATTATTACGGATGTATCCTGTTGCAGCGGCAGCAAAAGGACGAGGCCCGGGATGTCCTGGCCTCTCTCTACCGTAATCATCAGGAAAATATTGAGTTAATGACCAGGGTGGGGGTTGTGGCCGAAGAAAATGGCCTGAACGATCTGGCAATCAAGTGTTTTCGTCATGTGCTGGAGAGAAAGCCCAATGAGCTGTTGATCCATAAAAAACTGGGGATTCTCTTGCAGGAGGAGGGGAATAGCCTGGAGGCGGTTACCCACCTGGAAACAGCAGCGGTGAAGTATGGCAGGGAGCTTGACCTGCTTCTTGCCATGGCCCGGGCCTGTCTGGTCATGGATCGTTTTGAACAGGCCCATGTCTGGGCAGACAGGGCCAAAGATCTCTTCCCCACTGAAACCGAGGTCAGGAAGATTCTTCTCCAGTGCCGATAGTTTTTTCGGCCACCCGGCGGGCGATATTTCTTATCCTGCCGATATACCTGGTTCTTTCCGCCACGCTGATGGCCTTTCTGGCGTCAAGCAGGTTGAAGGTATGGGAGCATTTCAGGCAATAATCATAGGCCGGCAGCACCAGGTCTTTTTCCAGTAGTTTAAGGGCCTCTTCTTCACAGGAATTGAAGTAGGAGGTAAGGAAGTCCACATTGGCGTGTTCAAAATTAAAGGCCGAGAATTCCACCTCGGCCTGATGGAAGATATCGCCGTATTTTACCTCGTCGTTCCAGGTAATGTCGTAGACCGAGTTGACCTTCTGCAGGTACATGGCGATTCGTTCCAGGCCGTAGGTGATTTCCACGGTAATGGGGTCAAGTTCCTGGCTGCCAGCCTGCTGGAAATAGGTGAACTGGGTGATCTCCATGCCGTCGAGCCAGACCTCCCAGCCCAGGCCGCTGGCTCCCAGGGTGGGTGATTCCCAGTCGTCTTCCACAAAACGGATATCATGTTCCAGCAGGTTGAGGCCGAAACGCTTCAGGCTCTCCAGGTAGAGTTCCTGGGGATTGGCCGGGGACGGTTTCATTACCACCTGGAATTGATAATAATGCTGGAGCCGGTTGGGGTTTTCTCCGTAGCGGCCATCAGTGGGCCGGCGGGACGGCTGAACATAGGCCGCCTTCCACGGTTTCGGCCCCAGGGCCCGGAGCAGGGTGGCCGGATGAAAGGTGCCGGCACCCACTTCGAGGTCGTAGGGTTGCTGGATTACGCAGCCCTGTTCGGCCCAGTAATGACTTAATTCAAATATGATATCCTGAAAATACATGTTATTTAAGTGTTTGGATTAATAAAGGTTCTTTCTACCATATTTTGCTGTTTTTAGGCAAATTAAGAATGCAGAGGATGAAAAGGCAAATTTATTTTGCCTTTATTGTCATTTATTTGATAGAGTTAGCATAATTTTTTTTGACAACATAAAACCAATAAAGTAAATACTAAAAAACTACATTGTAGCAGTTGGATCAATTAATAATCTGTAAGGAGAAAGGAAGATGGTTAAGAAACTTTCAGTTTTGGCCCTGGCCGGGCTCATTGCCCTGCCGTCAGTGGCTGGCGCCGGTGGTGGTGAAAATCTTGCCACCAAGATTGACCAGCTGGAAAAACAGATACAGGCCCTTAAGTCCCAGATGAAGAGTATGCAGGCGGACCAGGAAGAGGCTTTTGAGGAGTTGGAGGAGAAATCCGAGGCCTGGGACAGTGCTGCCCGCTTCAAGTTCTCCGGCGATTTCCGGGCCAGGGCTGATTATAATAGCGCTGATGTGCCCATTTATTATAAGGCCTCTACAGTGTCTGAAGGTGTAAATTGGTTTGTTGATCCCAATGCGACACTGGGGACTGCATTTGGTGGTGACCCTACTCAGAATGTCTTTAATCAGGCAGGTTCCATGGGCGAGTCTAATGGTGCCTGGGGCCTATTGTTTGGTTTTATGGGAGGTGATAATCCCATGGGTGGAGAACCCCATAATATTGCTGCCAGAATGGGGGCTGATCAGATAATTGGCTCGGTTTTATATGGTGATCCTGCAGCTTATGATTTTGCTGGTGGTGGTGTTCAGCCTGGGGCGGTTCTCCAGTCTCCTGACCAGCGCACTCAGGCCTTAGTTGGGGTTATGAAAGGTTTTACCCCTGCAGAGCGGGGAATGCTGTTTGGTATGATGGGCTTTTCCCCTGAGACGGCAGAGACCTATGATAATGACACCCTATATACCAATCGGATGCGCCTCAATATGCGGGTTAAGGCCACTGAGAATGTAGAGTTCAAGGGGCGGCTGGCCATGTATAAGGCCTGGGGGATGCAGAATAACCCGGTTGATTATACCCTGATGGGTGGTCCTTCCTTTCTCTCTTCCGCCATGACCGGTTTTGACGGGGCAACCACCCGTCAGCCCAGTGATTCGGTACTCCGGGTTGACCGGGCCTTTGTTAACTGGAATAATATCGGTGGCCTGCCCATGTGGTTTTCCATCGGCCGCCGGCCCACCTCTGATGGTCCTCCTGCCCAGCTTCGCCTGGGAGCCGATAAGCGGATGGCCACCCCGGTGAATTATATGGATTACCCCTTTGACGGGCTCTCCCTTGGTTATGCCTATTCCGATCTTCTCGGAATGGGGGGAACCGGCCGGGTTCGTTTCTGTTATGGTCGTGGTTTTGATTCCGGCCCCACTGATAATGGTGACGGGTTGAATGACACTGATTTTGCCGGCATCAACTGGGATGTTTATAAAAAGGGTGATCGTTTCCTTAATATCCAGTCCTTTGGCGCCTTTGAGATCTTCAATGTGCCGGACGGGATGACTTTTACCAACCCGCTTGAGCAGGCTTTTATTGCCAGTGGTGACCTGCAGGATGGAAATCCTGATGTAGCCGATTATGCCAATGGTTTTCTCGATCGGGAGAATATGGGTAATATCTTCCATACCAGTGCCGTTTTCATGGATAAACATGAAAACCTTAATTATTTTCTGGCAGCGGGCTGGAGTCGCACTGATCCCGACAGTCAGGATGAATTAGGTACAGGCCTTCTGTCCAGCTGGTGGGATGCGGACTATACCGACAATAAAGACGGCCATTCCATTTATGCCGGACTTCGCCTTGATCACGATGATCTGGGGATGAAGTTTGGTCTGGAATATAATTACGGTTCCGAGAACTGGCTGGCCTTTGCCCCGGGTCATGACGACATGTACCAGTCCAAGCTGGCCACCCGTGGTCATGTCTATGAGATGTATATGATTTATGACCTGCCGGTGGGCGAGGCTATCTCCAAATACGGTAAGGCCTTTATGCGCCTTGGCTGGCAGCATTATAAATATGAGTACACCGGCAGTGGTATGTGGCTGGGTGCGCCGGTTAAGATCGATGACCTGGCTGTTGATCCTATGGCGGCCCAGTTTTATGCCCCCACTGACAAGATGGATAATGTCTATCTGACCTTTGAGGCATTTTTCTAAGCCGTTTAGGAAAAAAACAGCCATATAATGCCGGACTTTAATGGCATTATTGAGTAAAAAGGGAATGGTTCCATTGCGGAATCGTTCCCTTTTTTATGTTATGCGGGTTGGCTTAAAAATAATTGATTATGGTAGAAGGCCGGTAGCCGGTGAAATGTTCATATTGCTTTTACGGGCGTGGTGGCGGAGTAAGTCAGGTGCCCTGGGATTCTTTAAATGTCAGCTTCGGGGTCGGAGATGACCCGGCAGCGGTTCGGAAAAATCGACTCCTGGTAAAAAAAGACCTTGGAGCCGAGGTGCTGGTTTCTTCCCGCCAGGTCCATGGCACGGCTATCCATATGGTTAGCCAAAAACCGGAAGCTGATCTTGAGCTGGATGGTTTTGACGCCCTTGTAACAGATGTGGCCGGGGTTGGGCTGATGATCCAGCAGGCTGACTGCCAGGGAGTTCTTCTTTACGATCATCGCCGGCAGGTGGTGGCTGCCGTCCATAATGGCTGGCGGGGCAGTGCTGCCAATATCATTTCCCGGACCATTAACCATATGCAGGATCATTTTAAAACCAGGCACGCGGATATCCGGGCCTGGATCAGCCCCTCCCTTGGGCCCTGCTGCGCAGAGATGATTAATTATCGCCGGGAGCTGCCCGAGGTTCTGCATAAATACCAGGTGCGACCCCATTATTTTGATTTCTGGAAAATGAGCCGGGATCAATTAACCCGGGCCGGGTTGAGGAAGGAAAATATCGAAATAAGTAAAATATGTACCTCTTGTAATAACGACTGGTTTTCTTATCGCCGGGCCCAACAGACCGGCCGGGGCTGTTCCCTTATCGTATTAAACGGCAGAGAGGGTCTGGATGGTTAATTTGCGTGCCCTTGCCATCAGTATTCTTTGTAAGCGTCAGGACCAGGCTGAGCCAGTTGATGTGGCGCAGGAGCGGTTCTTGGGAAAAAACCAGGATCTTGCCCCCCGGGACCGGCAGCTGGTTATGGCCATGGTTTACGGGGTTTTGCGTCAGCAGCGGCTCCTTGATGCCCTGGTGGCCCATTATTCCCGGCACCCCATTGGCAAGATGAAGAACCTTACCCTCCAGGCTCTCCGGCTGGGCCTTTACCAGCTCTGTTTCATGGAGCGGATACCGGATTCTGCTGCAGTAAATGAGACGGTGAAGGCTCTGCGTCAGGCAAGACAACCTAAGTGGCTGATCAGTTTTGTTAACGGTTTGCTGCGAAATGTTGCCAGAAGCGCTGATCCCCTGGGCCAGCTTGATGATAAAAAACTATCCCCGGCCCAGCGCTACAGTCATCCGGACTGGCTTTTTCAGCGCTGGCAGGCTCGTTATGGTAAGGAGCGGGCAGCGGAGATATGTCGTCTTAATAATAGCCGGCCGCCCCTGGTATTACGGGTTAACAGGCGGAAGATGGGCCGGGATGAATATCTGTTGATGCTGACAGGTGGCGGGCTTGAGGCAAGCCCTGGCCACTACCTGCCGGATACCATCGTTGTCCATGGTTTTAAGGGAAGAATTTCAGACCTGCCCGGTTATGACCGTGGCCTGTTTGCGGTTCAGGATGAGGGGGCCCAGCTCATTACCATGATGCTTGCCCCTTGCGGGCCTGGTTCTTATCTCGATGCCTGTGCCGGTTTGGGTGGCAAAACCATGCAATTGGCGGCCATGCTGGCTGATGACAGCAATATTACCGCAGTGGAGCCCAATGAGCGGCGGCTTGAATTATTAAAGGAGAATTCTCTCCGCCTTGGCTGTGAACCCGGTTTATTTGCCGGCACCCTGGCGGATTTTGCCCGGGATTCTACCGGTGTTTTTAACGGGATTCTGGTGGATGCCCCCTGTTCCGGCCTGGGGGTGATCAGGCGGCAGCCTGATATTCGCTGGAACCGGCAGGAAGAAGACTTTGCCCGTTATCAGAAGCTGCAACTTGAGCTTCTGGGGCTTGCCGCATCTCTTCTGGAGAAAGACGGGGTTCTTGTCTATGCCACCTGTAGTACCGAGCCGGAAGAAAATCAGCAAGTGGTGTTCCGTTTTCTGGCTGATCACCCGGCTTTTGCGGTGGAAGCGCCCCCTGCCCTGCCCCTTGCTGCCGGCTCGTTGATTGGGGAAGATGGTTTTTTCCAGATGCTGCCTTCTCTGGGTCATGACGGTTTTTTTGCCGCTCGCCTCCGCTTTAGCGGCAGTGGAGATGGAGAATCATGAACAACCGGCTTAGAAGAAATAAGTTAGAGTTCAGGGGTTAATTGAATGGAACCGAAAGAGATTCGTATCCGGGGGGCCCGGATGCATAATCTGCAAAATATAGATGTTGATCTGCCCCGGAACAAACTGGTGGTCTTTACCGGGCTTAGTGGTTCCGGCAAATCAAGCCTGGCCTTTGATACCCTTTATGCCGAGGGTCAGCGCCGCTATGTGGAGTCTCTTTCCACCTATGCCCGCCAATTCCTCGGCCAGATGGATAAACCGGATGTGGATTCGCTGGAGGGTCTTTCCCCGGCGGTTTCCATTGAGCAGCGGACAACCAGCCGCAACCCCCGGTCAACCGTGGGCACCATAACCGAGGTTTATGATTATCTCCGACTCCTTTTTGCCCGGGTTGGTTGTCAGTATTGCCCTGATTGCGGGGAAAAGATCAGTCCCCAGTCCTTGGAGGATATGGTTGACAGCCTCTTCAGCCGGCCGGAAGGCACCAGGTGTATTCTCTATGCCCCTCTTGTGGATGGTCGTAAAGGGGAACAGCGGGACCTGTTAAACCGCCTGACCCGAGACGGTTTTGTCCGGGTTCGGATTGATGGCGAGATAATGGACCTGGACCAGGAGATCAACCTGGCCCGCAATAATCGGCACCGGATCGAGGCAGTGGTTGACCGGGTAATTATTAAAAAAGGGGCACGCCAGCGTATTGCCCAGTCTGTGGCAACAGCGGTCCAGCTGGCGGAGGGGTTTTTATTGGCCGGTTTCCCCGACCTGGACGAGGAGCAGCTTTTCAGTGAGCGGGCTGCCTGCAGTATTTGCGGGATAAGTCTGATCGATCTGTCACCCCAGCTTTTTTCCTTTAATAACCCGCAAGGGGCCTGTGAGGAATGCGCAGGGCTGGGCACCAGACATTTTTTTGATCAGAACCTGATTATTCCCGATAAGTCGCTCTCCTTAAACCAGGGTGCCATTGCCCCCTGGCGGAATCGGTCCCCCTGGTCCTATTCCAGCCAATTATTGGCAGCACTGGCGGATCATTATCAATTTTCCCTGGACCTGCCTTTTAAGAAATTATCGGCCAGGGCGAAAAAGGTGATTTTAAAGGGTACCGGCACAGAGTCCATTAATTTTCAATATCGTCGTCGCCGTCGAAGCCAGACCTCCCGTAAGCCCTTTGAGGGGATCATTCCCCACCTGGATCGTCGCTACCACGAGACCAAGTCAGGGACAATCAGGGAAGAGCTCTCGGCCTATATGAATGAACAGTCCTGTTCCCGTTGTCATGGCGCCCGCCTGAAGAAAGAGGCTCTGGCGGTGCGGGTAGGTTCGTGGGCGATTCATGAACTGACCGCCGTGCCCATTGCCCGCCTCCTGCCGGAGGTGAAAAAAATTAATTTTACCAGCCGGCAAGAGATAATCGCCGGCCGGATTATCAGGGAGGTTAGTGACCGGCTTACCTTTCTTCTTGATGTGGGCCTGGGTTATCTTTCCCTTGACCGGACGGCTATGACCCTGTCCGGTGGTGAGGCCCAGCGGATCAGGCTCGCTTCCCAGATCGGTTCCCGGCTGTCCGGGGTCTTATATATTCTGGATGAGCCGAGTATCGGCCTTCATCCCCGGGATAATGACCGCCTGATCAAGACCCTGATCAGCCTCAGGGATATTGGTAATACGGTTATGGTGGTGGAGCATGATGCTGATACTATTTTGGCGGCAGACCATGTTCTTGATATCGGCCCGGGGGCAGGTACCCATGGGGGTCAGATAATATACAGCGGTCCGGTGGCCGGACTGGTGGCGGATGAGAACTCCATTACCGGTGGTTATCTCTCCGGTCGGCTGGAAATCCCCCTGCCTGCGGCCCGGCGACGACCCGGTTCGAAGAAAAAATGGTTGACCGTGAGCAGGGTAACCATCAACAACCTGAAGAACCTTACCGAGGCATTTCCCAGCGGTGCCATGACCTGTGTAACCGGGGTATCCGGTTCCGGCAAGAGCTCCCTGGTTATTGAAGGCCTGTACCGGGGTGTACGGGAAGGCCTGGGGCATGGCCGTTTTTCATCGGTCAAACCGGTTAAGATCAAGGGGCTTGCCCTTGTTGACAAGGTAATTGATATTGACCAGAGTCCAATTGGTCGGACCCCCCGTTCCAATCCAGCCACCTATACCGGGGTTTTGACCCCGGTGCGGGAGCTGCTGGCCGCCCTGCCCGAGTCCCGGGCCCGGGGTTATAAGCCGGGTCGATTCAGCTTCAACCTGAAAGGGGGCCGCTGCGAGGCCTGTGAGGGTGAGGGGCTGATCAAGATAGCCATGCATTTTCTGCCGGATATCTATGTCACCTGTGAATCATGTCAGGGGCGAAGGTATAACCGGGAGACCCTGGAGATCACCTATAAGACAAAGAATATAGCCGAGATCCTGGCCATGACCGTGGAGGAGGCCCTGGCCTTTTTCAAAAATATTCCCATCCTTAAGCGCAGGTTGCAGACCATGGTTGATGTGGGGCTTTCCTATGTATCCCTTGGTCAATCGTCGGTTACCCTGTCCGGGGGTGAGGCGCAGCGGATCAAGCTGGCCCGGGAGCTGCAGAAAAGATCCACCGGCCGAACCCTGTACATCCTTGACGAACCCACCACCGGTCTTCATCCTGCGGACATCAAATACCTGCTCAATGTCCTTGACCGCTTGGTGGAAGGGGGTAATACCGTGGTGGTTATTGAGCATAATCTCGATGTTATTAAAAGCGCCGATTATGTCATTGACCTTGGTCCGGAGGGTGGTGATGGTGGTGGTGAGGTGGTGGGCCGGGGTACCCCTGAGGAGATCGCAGCAAATGCAGACTCCTTTACCGGCATGTTCCTCAAGCAGATCCTCTCGTAGCCTGCTTCCCACTCCCTGTCTTTAATATCCTTGTTCCGGGATTGGCCATTTAGTTTTAAGGGAGGTTTGGCCCCACAGAGACAAGGGACAGCCGTTGCGAAGTTCCATGGCCGGTGAAGTAGAGTCACCTTGGGGGTTAATGCTTTGTCCATGGTAAATCTGTTTATGCGCAAGCTTAAATGGTTGACTGGCAAGGGGGGCAGGTGGTAGATTTTGGAGGTTTATTTGATCGTTAATTTTGCCATGAAGAGGGAAATATCATGACTGAAGAACAGCAGCAGGAAGCCGGAGAAAATACCGGTGAACAGGCTCCGGCCCCTATTTTTCGTTTACAGAAGCTATACCTGAAAGATCTTTCTTTTGAAAACCCCAATGCCCCGGATGTGTTCATGGGCAAATATGAGCCCAAGGTGGATGTTAATCTGGGCCTGAAGAACCAGAAGATGGAGAATGATCACTGGGAAGTGGTGCTGACGGTTAACGCCAAGGTTCGTAACGGTGATGAAGAAGACAGCAAGACCCTTTTCATGATTGAAATCGAGCATGCCGGAGTTTTTGTCATCAAGAACGTTCCGGAAGAACATATTAACGCCGTCCTGGCGGTGGACTGCCCCACTCTGATGTTCCCCTTTACCCGCCAGATTGTCAGCCAGGTATCGGTTGATGGCGGTTTTGTGCCTTTCCTGATGGAGCCGGTTAATTTCATGGCCCTTTATCAGAACGCCCAGCGTCAGCAGCAGGAAGGTCAGCAGAACCCCCAGGAAAATTAGGCCGGTTTACAGAATTACCGGTCGCAGCAGGATGATCAACTCCTTGCGATAGGCATTGGTTCCCTTCTGCCCGAATAATCTGTCTACCCCTTTTAGATCGCCAAGACCGGCAACCTTGGCTTCGGCGTAATCATTGCTGCTGTCAATGAGCCCGCCGACAATCAGCATCTCGCCGTTGTTAATCCTCACCATGGTGGTCATCTCCCGGATGGCCACTTTGGGGAGGCCAACCTCACTGCTGCCCCCGGTTCCGGTGAAGGTCTTATAGTCAATAGGGGTCTTGACCTTGGATGTCACCGGGGTCAGGGTCAATACCACCTGGTCGTCGTCCATAATGGTGGCAATCACCCCCATCCCCAGCCCGGACATAACCGACGAAGTTTCAATACTGTAGGTTACCACCCCTTCTTCCTGGCTGGCGGTAACCTTATCGATATAGGTCATATTCTCTCCCACCGAGATCATGGCGGGCTGGCCGTTCATCACGCTTATTTTGGGATTGGCCAGGACCTCAACATGGCCCTGTTCCTTAATGGCGTCCAGAACCAGGCCGAAATTATGGGTATTGAGGGTAAGAAATTTGTTCTGGGTACCGGTACTGTGGTGCAGGGGGTTAAGCTTCTGGAAGTCCAGGCTGAAGTTAAGGGCATTTCCCGTATTCTGCAGCAGGTTTTCCCAGTCAATGCCGGTGGTATTGTCATGGCTTAAAGTAACCTCAACGATCTTGGCCTCAATGGAGACCTGGCGGTAGAGCTCTTTTTTCAGGTTCTCCACATAGCTGGTTACCTTGGACAGCAGGGAGCGGGGAGCGGTAACCGTGATCAGGCCGATGGGCCGGTCAATGGTATAATACCCCTTGCCCGGGGTGCGGACAATTATCGGGGTGGCTGCTTCGTCTTCCTCCTGGCTACCCTCAGCGCCTGCCTGGTCATTGCTTTCCGGGCTGCTCCAGATCTCCAGGATCAGGTCAAGGTTGGTACGGATATTGGACCAGATATCAAAGGAGTTCTCGTCTACCTGGGTATTGGTTATCTGGATGGTGCCGGTCATTTCATGGTCTGTGCCACCGGTTCCCCCCAGGACATCGCCACCAACCCCGGAGCTGAAAGAAGGCGCCATAAAGGGCATGGCGATATGGAACCGCCTGGTTTCCTTATGCTTGATGATGATGGTATTGTCTTTGGTCTCGAAAAAATAATCCAGCTGCCGCAGCAGGTTGTCTATGGCGGCAAAGAAATCGTCTTCCGCCCGGATATCCACATCCACCAGGGCTGCCTGATTGGCATCGCTTGCCCAGCTCACGTTCATTTTCTTTAATTGGGCCAGCTTCTTCATGATCTCCCGCAGGGTAACCGGGCCGCTGGTGGTGGAAATGTCAGCACCAACCGGAATAACCAGGTCGCTACGGTGCCCCAGGGGTTCGGTCTGGTCCAGGAGCAGGGTGGGTTGCTGAAAACGAAGGGGCAGACGATCGGTGGCGGTTTTCTTGGCAGCGGCTGGTTGACTGCTGCCGGTGTGTTTTGCCAGGAAATCCTGACCAGCCATGCTGTTGTCCAGATTAGGGTCTCCTGATCTGGCGCAGGCACTGACCAGAAAAACCAGAAACAGGGCGGCCATGGTATGCCAGTTTGGTCCTATTTTCAGGATGGAGATTAATTTTGTGTTCATGGGCAGATCCTTTACCGGCAGGTGCCGGCTTATTGGGGCCTATTGTTGATATATGTCTGCAGATCATCGGGGATATCGTAGCCGGACAGGAGAATGGCCCGGTATTCACGGTTGGCCGATTCTTTATTGCCGGTAAGATCGTATATCCGAGCCTTGCTCACCATGGTTTCCAGGGAGCTGGCATAAAGAGATTCGTAGCGGATTAATAGATTAAGGGCCATCTCATGGCTTTTATTCTGCTCGCAGAAGGCGGCGTAGGCGGCCAGGGCCTGCCGGGCTGGTCGATTAATGCTGGTGGCCAGTTCAAAATAATCCCGGGCCTCTGCCAGTTTTTCCATATTGGCCAGACTGACGGCGGTGTGGAGGGCAACCCTGCTGTTGTTGCCAATGAGCAGTTGACAGGCGATTTTGCCATAATGGGCGGCCTTGGCGAATTGACCGAGGTGAAGGAGGCAGACTGATGTTATTTTTTCGGCCAGAGCGCCGTCAGTTGGCATCAGCTCAAAGGCCTTTTCGTAAAGAGCCAGGGCAGGGGCGAATTTGCCATTCTTTTCCAGGGTGGAGGCCTGCCGCAGAATTTTACGGGCCTTGATCTGGTGGCTGCTCACTGCCAGTCGTTCAACCACTGCCAGGGTTTCCTCTTTAACGGTTAATTTCTTTTCTTTCTTCTTGTCCGGCCATTTGAATTTTTTCTCTTTAGGGGAGATGACAATGGTATTGTATTGCTCTTCCCGGGCCAGGTCTTTCAGGTTGAGGATAATATCGAGGATAAAGTCCCAGGGCACCTCTTTGAGGGAGAGGGTCAGGGTGCCTTTCACCCCTTCATCAACAACGATATTGCGGCCGCTGATTTCTCCCATGAGCCGGAAGACATTGTGCAGGTCGATTTTATGGAAATCAACGGATATCTTTTTTTCATGGTACCCGCTGTAGGCCCCTGGTTCTTTGGCTGTTTTTATTTTTTTCTTGCGGCCCAGGGGGGTAAGGCTGGTGGGTTTTTTGGCCTCAGCCTGGAGGGGCGGGGCCTGGCTTAAGGTCGCCAGTATCTGGTCAAGGGGGGTGTCTGTATCCACCGCAGGCCGGTAAGTCGCCTCCTTCTGTGGCAACTCTGTCGTATTATTTTGACTGTGGGGGTCAAAGGTGAGGATAATCTTATTATCCTGGTTTGCTTCGGCATAGGTAAAGCCCGGGTCAAGGGCAATCTCCAGCCGGATGATCTCTGGCTGGATGTCGGCAGGGCGACTTCCCTTGATAAGGCTGACAGGGCTGTTGGACGGGGTCATGGGCAGGGAAACATTGCCCAGCCTGCCACCTGCCACATCAATAATAACCCTTCTCGGGGCAAAGAGTTCATAAACCGTATAGGCTGGCGGCTTATTGCCCTGGATTATCAGTTTTTGTTCCGGTTGCTGCCAGTTGATTTCTTCAATGATAAAGCCGGTGGAATTTGTCTCGTTGCCGGCCTGGCAGAGGTCGGCCGGACTGGCCAGGGCTATGGTTAGGAGAATGACGAGGAAGTGATACATATTATTGTTCTCCTTCTTTTTTCAGCAGCATTTTGATCAGGCGGTATTTAGTGCCGCCACTGGCTGTCCGGTAGCGTTGTCTGAGAATAATGCGGTCGTTTTTAATCTCTTCGATCTGGCCGCTTTTGCCGATCCTGGCTCCCTGGCGGACGATATAGCCCTTACCCAGAGCATCTTCCACCATGGCAGTGGGGCTCTTTGCCCCGGAAACAATGGCCACCAGAGTCAGCTGACCTGGTTCAAAACGACGAAGCCCGGTGAGAACCTCCTGCTCCCCTTTACTGACCGCCTCTGTAATAAAGGGTTTAAACGGGTCTGCTCGGCCTTCCCGCCGGTAATGGAAGCTGGACTTTTTATTGAAAAAATCCAGCAGGCCCTCGATATCAAGGCTCTCCCCGGTTTTTGCCGGCTGATCGCCTCCCTGGCTAACAGCAGGTGTCAGCCAGCAGAGGAGGCAGAGTATGTAAGACAGGCGTTTCATTTCCCTTTCTTTTCGTCCTTTGCCGGAGCCGGTTGCTGGCTGAAGCGATAAGTAAGCAGGTTGAAGCTGGTGTTGAGCATAATATCGTCGCCTTCTTCCGCACTGCCCCCCATCTTGATATTTGCCACAGTGACGATTCGGGGCAATTTGCTGATCTGGTCAAGGAATATACCCACATTGTGATACGGCCCTCTCACCTTGATATCAACCGGGATCTCGGCATAGAAATCCCGGGCAATTTCCGGCCGGGGAACAAAGGAAAGAAACTCAAGGCCGGAGTTCATCCCATGGTCGGAAATGGCAGTGAGCAGGGAGGGGATTTCCTGTTTTTCCGGCAGCAGCCTGGCGGCCTGGGCAAAAAGGTCTCTGGTGGCAGCCATTTCCGCCTGGTGCTGCTCCAGCATATCGGCAGCTTTACGGATCTTGTTGATATCGGTCTGCAATTTGGCCCTGGTTGTGGAGAGCTGTTGGATTTTGCCTGTTTTCGGGCCGTAGATCAGAAAATAAAAGGCCAGGCAGGGAATGACCATTACCAGGCCGGCAATGGCGAGTTTATGCTGCCGGGGCAGGGGAATGACCCTTTGCTCAAGAAAGGTGTTGATAATCTTTCTTATTTTATGCCTGTTGATTTTCATAATCTAAATTATCTCATTTCCGGCTGGTATTGTCGATGGTAAGGGTCATGGAAAATGATTTTAATTTATGACCACTCACCTGGGTCATGGCCGATCTGCCCAAAGTAGCCCGGGAGAAACAGGAAGAGGCAGTAAGGGTATCCATGAACTCGGCCAGCCTGGTATTGTCCATGGCTATGCCGGCAAGAAGCAGAGAGGAGTCAGCCTGCTTCAGGCTGGTGAGCCAGATACTGTCAGCCTTGACTGCATCGGCAATTTCATCCAGCAGTCGCACCGACAGCTGGGAGTTGGTTTTTAGTTTTTTAATGATGTCGATCTTGGCTGCCAGCTCATTTTGCTCTTTCTCCATGGTCTTAATCTGGCGGAGAATGGCAGTATAGGAAGCTCGTTTTTTTTTCAGGAGGTCAATGTCGCTGTGCAGGTCGCTGGTGCGCTGGGCCAGAGCCAGGTAGCCTCCGGCCAGTGAGGCAAGGAGGATGAACAATATCCCCACCAGCAGGGCCAGTTGCCTGCCGGCACGCTGGCGCCGAAGTATCTGTCTGACTGGTAGCAGGTTGATATGGATCATTCTCTGTCCTTTAAATTAAAAGGGCGCCGGCCGACTGGCCAGTCCCATGGCAATTGCCATTTCCGGGGCGATATCGTCCAGGTATTTCTGGTCAATTCGACCAGGGTCAACCATGCAGGTGGTAAAGGGGTTGAAAATCTCTACCCTGAGGCCGGTCTCCCGGGCCAGGAGCTGGTCCAGGTTTTTGATTCGGGCACCACCGCCGCTTAGAACAATTTTATCCAGGGCGGATTCAGGGAAATTGGCCTGATGAAAATCCAGGGCTTTCTGGATCTCCATGAGCCAGGTAATGGCGTTTTCATTAATAATTTCCGCCAGGACCTCCCGGTGTTCGCCGGCCTCTTCTTCCCCTGTTTTAAGTCTTTCGGCAAGGTCAAAATCAAGGCCGAGGCGGACCTGAATCTCTTCGGTGAGGTGCCGGCCACCCATGGCTGCATCCCGGGCAAAGAGGGAGGAGCCCCGGCTTATGATATTGATACTGATCTTTTCCGAACCAATGTCCACCAGGGTGATATTTTCATTTGAGCCGAAATTCACCTCATAGCTGTTTTCCAGGGCAAAGGCGTCCACATCCACCAGTACCGGCTTGAGGTTCAGGTCTTCCAGCATCTGCAGATAACCGTCCACCACCTCTTTTTTGGCTGCTACCAGCATGATATCGGTTCGGCTTTCTGTTTCGGTATTGGTATGGAGATTGTGGAAGTCCAGATAAACATCATTAATATCAAAGGGGATGTATTGCTCGGCCTCGGAATAGATGTGCTCTTCCAGTTCGGTGTCACCCATAACTGCCAGGTTGATCTTTTTGAGAATTACTGAATAGCCGGAAACAGAGATGCCTACTTTCCGGTTTTTTATCTTCAGATTGTTGAGCAGGCTACTAATGGCCTCGGCCGCCGTTTCCGGGTCGGCCAATTCGCCATCTTCAATTACTCCGCCGGGCAGCCGGCAGCTGCCGAGACTCTGGAGCTTGAGCTTGTCACCACTGGAGTTCATCTCGCAGATCTTGATGGCAAATGAGCCGATATCAAGGCCGATAATCAGCTCGGAAGAGGATGAAAACGGGGTCAGTGACCTTAATAATGAATTAATTTTTTCAGTCATAGTTAAATTAAAGAACAAATGGGTATCTTTTGTCAACCACTCCTTCCCCGGGCGAAAAACCGCCTTGTGTTTTGTTGGCGGATGGTTTAATCTTAATAAGATTTGGGTAGCGATATCGGCTGCAATATTTATACCCCTCTATCAAATTCAGGAGCAAATTTTTGGCCACAGAAAACAACAAATCAATGGTTCGCGAGTACCTGGAGGCCATTATTGTTGCTGTTCTGCTGGCCCTTTTTATAAGGGCCTTTATTGTTCAGGCCTTTAAGATCCCTTCCGGCTCCATGTTGCCCACCCTCCTTATCGGCGACCATATCCTGGTCAATAAATTTGTCTACGGAATCAAGAACCCGTTCACCGGTGAAAACTGGGTTGATATCGGAGACCCTCAGCGTCGGGATATTGTCGTTTTCAAGTATCCGGAAGACCCTTCCAAGGATTTTATTAAAAGGGTCATTGCTATTGCCGGTGATCGGGTGGAGATAAAAGATAAAAAAGTTTATATAAACGATAAACTTTTTGCCGTGACCGGCACTCAAAACCTCTCCCGTGATATTATCGATGGCCGACGTTCGCCCAGGGATAATTACGGGCCGGTAACCGTGCCGCCCAACTCCCTTTTTGTCATGGGCGATAATCGTGATAACAGCCATGACAGCCGTTTCTGGGGTTTTGTTGATCTTAAGGATATTAAGGGGGAGGCCTTTATTATCTACTGGTCATGGAACCGGGAAGAGTTCTCACCCCGCTGGGGTCGAATGGGAGATATTCTCCATTAGCTTTTGTTGGCCTTTTAGTTACGCCATTTCACTTGCTTGAGGTTTTGCATGGAAGGCAGCTATAGTTTTATCCATAAGCATGTTCTCGGTCTGGAGGATCTTTCTCCTGACGATATTGCCTTTATCCTGCGGACGGCTGAATCTTTTAAGGAGATTTCCGACCGGCCCATTAAAAAGGTCCCCATCCTTCGTGGTAAAACGGTTATCAACCTCTTCTTCGAGCCAAGTACCCGGACCCGCCTCTCCTTTGAAATTGCTGCTAAACGGATGAGCGCTGATACCTTTAATATTTCGGCCTCCACCAGCAGTGCCCGTAAGGGTGAAACCCTGACCGATACGGCCCGGAACCTTGAGGCGATGAACCCGGACGCCATTATTATCCGCCATTCCTCTTCCGGTGCTCCCAGATTATTGACCAGACATATCGGGGCCTCGGTTCTTAATGCCGGCGATGGCTTTCATGAGCATCCCAGCCAGGCATTACTTGATATGATGACGGTCCAGGAAAAGAAAGGGGAGCTGGCCGGGCTGAAGGTGGCGATTCTTGGTGATATTGCCCATAGCCGGGTGGCTCATTCCAATATAATTGGCTTCAGCAAAATGGGAGCTACAGTTGCGGTCAGTGGGCCGGCCACCATGATTCCCCGTGGCGTCAGCGAAATGGGAGCCCAGGTATGTCTCAATCCGGCAGAGGCAGTGGCTGATGCCGATGTGGTAATGGTGTTGCGGATTCAGAAAGAGAGACAACTTGACCCGGTGATTCCCTCCCTGCGGGAGTATGCCACCTATTTCGGGGTTGATCAGAACTTGCTGGCCCTGGCCAGAGAGGATGCCATAATCATGCATCCCGGCCCGATGAACAGGGGGGTTGAGCTTGACCCCGGCCTGGCTGATGGTTCCCGTTCGGTCATCATGGACCAGGTAACCAATGGCGTCGCCATCCGCATGGCTCTGCTCTATCTTATTATGGGAGGTGACGATGAGTAAGTCGCCGATTTTATTTACAGGTGGTCGTCTTCTTAATCCGGCAAGCGGGCAGGACAAGGTCAGCGACCTGTTGGTGGTTGACGGAAAAATTGCCGAAATTGGCTCTGCCGCAGCCGATGCTGCTCCGGCCGGGTGTCTGGTTTATGATCTGACCGGCAAATGGCTGGTGCCTGGCCTTATTGATATGCATGTGCACCTGCGGGAGCCGGGTCAGGAATATAAAGAAACCGTGGTCAGCGGAACCAGGGCAGCGGCGGCCGGTGGTTTTACCGGTGTTGCCTGTATGCCTAATACTGTGCCGGTTAATGATTGCCGGGCGGTAACGGCCCTGATTCTCGAGCAGGCAGCGAAGGCCTCGGCCCGGGTTTATCCCCTGGGAGCCATCAGTAAGGGCAGCAAGGGAACGGAGCTTGCGGAATTTGGCGAGATGAAAGATGCCGGGGTGGTGGCCCTGTCTGATGACGGCCTGCCGGTTATTAACAGCCAGTTGATGCGCCGGGCCCTGGAGTACAGTGCCAATTACGATTTTCTCATTATCTCCCATTCCGAGGAGATGGGGCTCAGTGGCAGTGGCTCCATGAATGAAGGGGGATTATCAACCCGTCTCGGACTTCGGGGCATTCCCCGGGTGGCGGAAGAGATCATGATCTACCGTGATATTTCCCTTGCCGGATACACCGAACGCCCGATTCACATTGCCCATATCAGTACCAGGGAGTCGGTGGACCTGATCCGTCGGGCTAAAAAACAGGGAATCAGGGTAACCTGCGAGACAGCTCCCCATTATTTTTCCCTTACCGAAGATGCGGTCAGCGAGTATGACACCAGGGCCAAGATGAACCCGCCTCTGCGAACTGCCGATGATGTTGACGCCATTATCGAAGGTCTGGCAGACGGGGTTATTGATGCCATTGCCACGGACCATGCCCCCCATAGCGTTATTGAAAAGGACCTGGAATTTGATCAGGCTGCCAATGGCATAATCGGCCTGGAAACAGCCGTGCCCCTCAGTCTTAATCTGGTTCGGAGCGGGGTGCTTGATCCTTTGGCCATGGTTCGTCTTCTTTCCACTAATCCGGCCCGGATCCTCGGGGTTGCCGGCGGTACCATTGCCCCCGGGGCAGAGGCAGATCTTGCAGTTATTAACCCTGATCTGGAGTTTGTCTACTCTGAAGATGAAATTATCTCCAAGAGCTCTAATTCACCCTTTCTTGATCAGACCCTTCAGGGTAAGGCGGTGTTGACGGTTTTGGCCGGTGAGATCACCCACAATGAGCTGGCTTAGCTGAATTAGATTATTGGTCCAGGGTCTGGCGGATGATCCTGCTGACCTCGTGCAGGCTGAATGGTTTCATGATCATTCCCTTGACCATGCTGCCTCTGATTTTCTCTTCTGTCAGCTCTTTGCTGTAGCCGGTACAGATCAGGACGGGAATGTCAGCTCGTATCTTCAGCATCTCCTCTGCCATTTCCAGGCCGCTCATTTCCGGCATACTCTGGTCAGTAATAACCAGGTTGAAGTCATCAGGGTTCTGGCGGAAAAAGGTCAGGGCCTCTTGGGGGTCGGTCATGGCCTTGACCTGGTAGCCCAGGGTGGAGAGCAGCATTTTGCCCAGGTGGGCAAGTTCGTCTTCATCATCCACCAGCAGGATGCGTTCGCTGCCGGAGCTAATGTTGTTTTGATCAAGGTCCTGGCCAAGTTCTGTTTTCAGCCGGGGCAGAATAACCTCAAAGGTGGTGCCCATGCCAGGGCTGCTGTCTGCCCTGATCCCACCGGTCATGTTTTCGATAATCCCATGGATCACTGCCAGGCCCATGCCGCTGCCTTCGCCAATTGTCTTGGTGGTGAAGAATGGGTCAAAGATCCGTTCCATGGTCTGAGGGTCCATTCCCGGTCCGTTATCCTGGACAATTATTTTGACATAATAACCAGGTTCCAGGGTAAGGAAGTCTTTTTCCCCCTGGCTCAAGGTATAATTAGACAGGCTGATTCTGATTTCGCCCTTGCTCTCCCCTATAGCCTCAATAGCGTTGCTGCAGAGGTTCATCAATAATTGATGGATCTGGCTGGGGTCGGCCTGGACATAGGAATCACAGGCCGTAAGCTCACTGTGAATTCTGATGGCCGCCGGGGTTGAGCTGCGGAGGAATTTGATGTTTTCCTTGATCAGGAGGCCGAGCTGGAGGGGTATCTTATGTTCCTCCCGGTGCCGGCTGAAGGTGAGAATCTGCTGTACTAGGTCCCTGGCCCGGCCGCCGGCCCGGAGGATTTCGTTTAAGCTGGTAATGGTCGCCTGGTCGTTGGCCGGGCTCAGTTGTAGTTTGCCCAGTTCGGCATTGCCGATAATGGCGGTCAGCATATTATTAAATTCATGGGCAATGCCGCCGGCCATGGTGCCAATGGCCTCCAGCTTCTGGCTATGTCTTAATTGGCAGGCCAGTTCTTCTTGTTTTTCCGTGACCAGGTTGCGTTGGTGAATTTCTTCTTCTAATTGGCTGTTGATTTGTATCAGTTCAGTTGTCTGCTTCCGGACCTTCTCGTCCACTGCCTCCTTGGCCCAGCGAAGCTCCTTATTTGCCGCTGTCAGGTCTTGGTTGAGCCTGCCGATCTGACCCAGTAATTTTTTAAAACTGATACGCAGAACCAGCCAGCTGGCGAAAAGGGTGGAAATGGAGATGAGCAGGGTCAGGACGATGAGGGCCCTGGTGTTCTTTACCGTATTAGTAATATCAAGGGCGGCAATGAGCTGGCCCACGGGTTTTTGCTGGTAATCAAGGAGATTTTCTCCTGAAAAGAAGCAATAATAGCGACCGTTTATCTTGTGTTGTTGGTTATCCTGCTCCAAGTCGAGGGTTCTGGCCTGGCGGTAAAGGGACAGGTTGGAATTAAAAAGGATGTATTTACCGTAATCAAGGGTTTTCAACTTATCGACTTTAAGTCTCTTGAATTGATTTTTGTTAATGGCCAGGGCCAGATCCAGTTCAAGGTGGTGGTGAATATCTTCGAGAATCGTCCGGACATTGATCCCGAACTGGAGAATACCCAGGTACTCGCCATGGTAAAATACCGGCTCAATGACCCGGTACTGGGGGGAGACTATGCCGGTCATAAAGCCGCTGATTGGTTGCCGGGTGGTATTGGCCAGGGTTACATCGGGCCTGAGCTCCGTAATTTCATCGCCGAATTTTGCCGGACGATGGACCCGAAGAAAGGCGCGGTTATCAGGGCTTACCCAGTTCATGGTCTGGAAGTTGGGGTTTTCTTTTTTTAAAAGGGTAAAAAAGGGCTGGCATAATTGGAGAAGGAGTTTTCGGTCCCTTTTCTTAAAGGCATGGAGGATGTCATCCTTGGTGGTGGATGATTTGTAATCAAGAAATCTCTTGATCCGGGAATTATAGTTCTTTTGCATGTTGCTGATGGTGATCTGGCTCAGGATTATGGCGCTCTGGCGTTGGTTGGCAATGTTCTGCTCCAGAGCTTCCTGTTCGTGTCTGATGAAGAGGCTCAGGAAAACAGAGCAGATAAGGGTAAGAATCACCATCATCCAGATTGTTGCCTTGGTGGCTATGGTCATGGTCCTGTCCTTTGCCATTGTTCCAGCACTGAGCGGATGGTGTCTGCCATCTTCTGCAGGCCCAGGGGTTTGGCGAGAAATGCCTTGAAGCCGTGATCCATGGCCTTGGTTTCGTCCCAGTCCTTGACATAGCCGGTGAGGAGGATGATGGGCATTTCCGGGCAGCATTCCATGATCCGGCCGGCCAGTTCCGAGCCGCTCATCACCGGCATGGCCATGTCGGTGATCACCAGGTCAAAATCACCTGGTTCATCGATGATGAGCTCCAGGGCCTTGGTGGCCTCGGTACAACCAGTGGCCCGGTAGCCGAGGAAGGTGAGCATTTTAACCCCCATCTTGACCAGGGCCTCTTCATCATCAACCAGCATAATGCGTTCCTGGTTGGGGGCTTTGGCCAGCATGGCCAGGGGGTCTGTTGCTTTGTCGTTGGATTTCTCTTCAACCAGCACCGGGAAGAAAAGGTGGAAGGATGAGCCTTTACCCTTATCGCTTTCCACCCTGATTCCCCCCTGGTGACGGTCCATGATCTCCTGGGTGATGGAGAGGCCCATGCCGCTGCCGTGGCCTTTTTCTTTGCTGGTGAAATATGGCTCGAAGATGTGTTTAATCTCGTTATCGTCCATGCCCCGGCCGTTATCGGTGATGGTCAGGTGCTGGTAGCGGCCGGCCGGCAGCTCAGGTTTGACGGATTCAGGGGCCAGGTCTTCTTCGATCAAGCTGATCTGGAGACAGCCGTCAGCTGTTTCCATGGCCTCCACCCCGTTGGTGCAGATGTTCATGAAGGCCTGATGGATGCTGATGGGGTCGGCCATTACCTTGCTCAGAGCCTGGTCAAGCTGGAGCTGCAGTTCAATGGCCGGCGGCAGGGAGGCCCGGAGAAATTTCATCGCCTCTTTGACCAGATGACGGATCTCCAGGGGGTAACGCTTATGTTCGCTCTGGGGGCGAAAGGCGGTGATCTGGCTTACAAGGTCCCGGCCCCGGAGGGTGGCGGTGCGAATGGCGCTGAGATGGTCTCGGAGTTCGTGGTCCTTGCTTTTGATCAGGCCCAGGTCGGAGAAACCGAGGATGGCGGCCAGGATATTGTTAAAATCATGGGCAATACCACCGGCCAGGCTGGCAATAGCCTCAAGGTGCTGGCTGGCTTCCAGGCGCTCATTGACGGTCTGTTCACCTCGCTTTTGCTGACTATGGAGGGCGATCTGGCGGGTGAGCTGTCGATTGGCCTTGAGTAATTGCTCGGTTCGTTCCCTGATCTTTTTTTCGAGGTCAATATTGGCGCCCTGGAACTGGTCTTGTTTTTTGGTGAGAAGATGCTGCCAGGCAAAGGAACGCCGCTGGAGGGACTCAATACAATAGCAGCTGATCAGGCCGATGATATTGGCGGCGAGGACCAGAAAAGAACGGGTTATGAGTTCCAGACCGGTCAGGTTGCCGATCTGGATAATGGAGGTGAGATAGATGGTGGTTATGATGAGGCCGCAGCCGGCGGCCCAGATGAGGCGAAGCTGGATAATGGAATAGCCGGCCATGAAAACAAGGAGCAGGCCGGTGTGATAATACTGCCTGACCGGAGCCGGACCACTTGCTGCCTCCATGATCAAAAGGCCGGCTGTGGCCAGCAGGAAGAGGGCCTCCAGGGGCTGGCCCAGGCGGGTAAAGGCCCTGGAATAACTGAGGCCATAAACCGAGAAAATGATCAGGGGAAAAAAGAGGAGCTTGAGGAGACAGGTCAGGGTGCTGGTAATGGGCAGCAGGTTGGGGTCGAGAAGGAGGACGGCAAAATAAAAAAGGCAACCTAAAAGCAGGGTTATTCTGACCTGGGTCAGGGAGTTTTGAAAATGATGCTGCTGAAACTGCGGTTCCAGGTCAGGATGGTTGAGGAAGGCTAGGGAAATGGGGTGGAGTTTGATCTTCCTGGATTGAGCCATGATAAACCTTGCTGGTTTTTGTAACGCTTCATGAATTATTCGATGTCATAAATGGAGTAATTCAAGGCGTTTATGAGCAGTTTGTCTATGGTGTCTTATAATCATTATCGAATAGGAAGCAATATTATGTCAACCGCCAATTTTTATCTTTATTGCTGGCAGTTTGGGCAGAAGAAGGTGGCCCGGCCACTGATAATGGTTTTGGTAATGGGGTTCTGGCAGCGGTGGCATGGTTTGCCGGCCCGGCCGTAGACCTTGAGCTGTAGCTGGAAATAACCGGGTTTGCCGGAGCTGCTGATATAGTCGCGGATGGTGCTTCCCCCCTCTTTAATGGCTTGGCGGAGGATGTCCTGGCTGTCCTTGACGATTGTCGGCCATTTAGCCCTGGCAATGGAGCCGGCGGCAGTGGCGGGCAGGATCCCGGTGGCAAAGAGAATTTCATTGGCGTAGATATTGCCGATTCCGACAATAAAGCGGCTGTCCATCAGCAGGTTTTTGATGGGGGTAAGTTTTTGGGCGGCCTGCTGGTAGAGGTGGGGGGCGGTGAAGAGACGATGGGCATCTTTCATGGAGGGGAAGGGCCCTTTTTCAGTGGGCAGGGGTTCTGGTCCCAGGTGGACAAAAGGGTCATGCTCCTGGCATTGGGCTGGGGACATGACCTGGATACAGCCAAAGCGTCTGGTGTCGTTATAGCGCATTTCCGTACCATTATTTAAGTGAAATACCAGGTGATTATGAACAGCGGCTGGTGATTTGGCCGGGAAGATACCCAGCTTACCGGTCATGCCAAGGTGGATGAGGATGACCGCTTGATTATTGCAGCTGACCACCAGGTATTTGGCCCGGCGGTTAATGGCGATTACTCTTTGGCCCTGGATGTGCTTAGCCAGCTGCTGGCGAGGGATGGGCAGGCGCAGGCTCTTGTTGTTGCTGCTGCTGATTTTGCTGATTTTCTGGTCAAGCAGATGGGGGATCAGGCCGCGGCGGCTTACTTCTACTTCCGGTAGTTCAGGCATGGCTGGTTTTTTTACTTTATTCCTTGTATATTTTAACTTTTAGACTGAATGAATTTTCGAGCCCTAAGGGTTAACCGGATATGGAAAAAGAATAAAGGAAAGAAATGAAACGAAATAATAATCGAGCCCCTGACCAATTGCGACCGGTGGAGCTGACCTGGGGTTTTCAGCCCCAGGCTGATGCCTCTGTGTTGATTAAAATGGGAAACACCCATGTTCTCTGCTCTGTCACGGTGGAGGAAAAGGTACCCCCCTTTCTTAAGGATTCAGGTCAGGGCTGGATAACGGCGGAATACGGGATGTTGCCCTGCTCCACCAATAGCCGGATGCGGCGGGAGGCAGTGGTTGGCCGGGGGGGGCGAACCTATGAGATTCAGCGTCTGATCGGGCGCAGCCTGCGGATGATCTGCGATCTGAACCAGCTTGGTGAACGGACCCTGCGGGTGGATTGCGATGTGCTTAATGCTGATGGCGGGACAAGAACGGCGGCCATCACCGGTTCGGCTTTGGTTGTGCGCCGGGCTGTGAGTGAGCTGACGGCAGCCGGCAGGCTGGATGTGATGCCGGAGGTTTTGCCCATGGCGGCCATCAGTGCCGGCATTGTTGAGGCCCGGCCTCTTCTTGATCTGGATTATGGCGAGGATTCCCGGGCCGAGGTTGATGCCAATTTTGTTATGACCGGAGATGGTCGCTGGGTGGAGATCCAGTCCACTGCCGAAGGGGTTCCTTTTTCCCGGCAGGATTTTGATCAAATGGCTGACCTGGCCCAGAAGGGTATTGGTCAGCTTCTGCAATTGTGGAAGGAGGAGGCGTGAGCAGTCCATTTAGCCTGAAGTATCAATCTCCTTCCTGTGCGGCCCGTTGTGGCGAGCTTGTCACCAGAAACGGCACGATCCAGACCCCGGTGTTCATGCCGGTGGGGACCCAGGCCACGGTTAAGGGGATGACCCCGGAGGATGTTCGGGATCTTGGTGCTGAAATTATTCTGGCCAATACCTATCACCTTTTTCTCCGGCCCGGTCATGAATTGATTGAGTCCTTTGGCGGCCTCCACGGTTTTATGAACTGGCAGGGGCCGATTCTTACCGATAGCGGTGGTTTTCAGATCTACTCTCTTAAGGACCTGGCCCGGATTACCGAAGAGGGGGCAACCTTTAAATCACATCTTGACGGCTCCAGTCATTTTCTCAGCCCGGAAAAGGCGGTGGCAGTCCAGGAGGCTCTGGGGGCGGATATTATGATGTGCCTTGATACCTGTATTCCCTATCCCGCCACCTGGGAGGAGGCTGATGAGGCCACGGCTCTCACCCGGCGTTGGGCCCAGCGCTGTCGCAAGGCCCAGAGCAAAGACGACCGGCTGCTCTTTGGCATTGTCCAGGGGGGGATGTATAAGGATCTCCGGGCCCGGGCTGTGGATGATATGCTGGAGATCGGTTTTGACGGTTATGCCCTGGGGGGATTAAGTGTGGGTGAACCCCGGGATGTGATGTATGAAATGTGCGAGCATTCGGCAGCCCTTCTGCCGGCGGATCATGCTAAATATGTAATGGGGGTGGGAACTCCCGGGGACCTGGTGGAATGTGTCTATCGCGGGGTTGATATGTTTGATTGTGTTATGCCCACCCGCAATGCCCGCAATGGAATGCTCTTTACTTCCCGGGGCAGGCTTGTTATAAAAAATGCTAGGTATTATGATGATCAGCGACCGGTGGATGAGCGTTGCGGTTGTTACACCTGCCGTAATTATTCAAGGGCCTATCTCCGCCACCTGTATATGGCCAGGGAGATCCTTGCCTATCAGCTTAATACTATCCATAATCTCCATTATTATGTCTCTTTGATGAAGGGGATGCGGCAGGCGATTATGGAGGACAGGTTTGAGCAGTTTCGCCGTCAGTTTTATGATGATCAGGAATAAAAAGTATTTTGAAGTAGTTTATATAAATTTTCAAATTCAGGAGTAAAACAATGACCCCTACCTTAGCATACGCCGCTGATGCGGCTCAGTCCGCCCCCAGTCCTCTGGCCGGTTTGATTCCCATGGTTCTGATTTTTGTGGTTTTTTATTTTCTGCTCATTCGTCCCCAGCAGAAAAAGGCACGGGAGCAGCAGCAGTTTCTGGCTGAGTTGAAAAAGGGCGACGAAATTGTAACCACTGGCGGCATCCATGGTAAGATCACCGGCCTTACCGATACAGTGGTTACCGTTGAAATTGCCGATAATCTGCGGGTCAAGGTTTCCCGCCAGTATATTCTCGGCAGTGTTGCCGGGGTATCCGCCGGCAAGGGTTCCTGTGGTTCCGGTGGTTGAAAGATTGGTAGCTAAATCTGCCTGGAAGGCAGACAAGATAACGGGGCAGCCGGTTCTGACCGGTTGCCGTTTATATTTTCCTGTAGTGGTATTGGACCTTTATGCCTGCCAAAAGGGTTGAACACCTTATTGATGTAGAGCGAATTCCCACTCTGCCGTTAGTGGCCATGGAGGCCATTCGGCTGATGGAGGGTGAGGCTTCAACCTTTGATACCATTGGTGAGCTGATCAAGAATGATCAGGTTCTTACCGCCAAGATCCTCAAATATGCCAATTCGGCCCATCTCGGGGCCCGCCGAACCATCTCCACCATTCCCCATGCCATTTCCACCGCCGGCCTTAATGCGGTGCGCAGCGTGGTTCTCTCTGTTGCGGTCTTTGATACCTTTTCCGATGTATTTACTAATCACCGGCAGAGTCTGGTCAATTTCTGGCTTCATTCCGTCGGGGTAGCGGTGACGGCAGAGGTTCTGGCTGGGCGCATGGGCTATCCGGCCCCGGAAGAGGCCTATGTCGGTGGCTTGATCCACGACCTGGGTAAGCTTGTCTGTTTCATGGAGTTTCCCGACGAATTTGCTGAGCTCTGCCGCCAATTGGCTAAACAGGGAAGCTTGGCCACCAAGGGACCCACGGCCCTTGATCTTGAACAGCATCTCCTGGGGCTCACCCATATCGATGCCGGTCGGGTCATTGGTGGTCAATACGGCTTTCCTGATTTTCTCCGCCGGGTAATGTGGCTGCATCATCAGCCGGTGGTGGAGCCGATTCAGCCGGTACGGGACTCTCTGCCCCAATTGGTTCGCTTTGCCGATGTCCTCTGTGTCACCCATCATGTTGGTTACAGCTATTTCCTGGGAGCAGATACCACCTGCCATGAAAATTACCATTATAGCCTGGAGAATCTGGCCCGGCTCCATCATTTTGAGGCGGAGGATATCCGGGAGATGATGGCCGAGGTTCATCAGCGGGTGGAGACAGTGAGTACTGTCCTGGGCTGTTGGGATGATCAGGCCTATTGGCGGCTGGTTGGTTCTGCCAATATTGCCCTGGGTGAGATGGGGCAGGAGGCGGAAAGGGAAAACCAGGAGCTGACAGCCACCAATCGGGTATTAAATGAGGTCTGTCAGCTGCCGGCAAAGATTTACCCCGGTCAGACCCTTGTCGATGCTGTTCGGGCTGTTGCTGATTGTACATCTCGGGCCTTTGGGATTGATCGCTGTCTCTGCCTTCTTCTTGATGGTGAATCAGGGTCTTATGTGGGTTGTAGTCTTGATGGCGGTTCTTATCATAATTTTGAATTGCCGGTGGATTTCCATGACCGGGAAAATGATCACGAGGCAAGTTCCAGCCTGGAAAAGGAGGCGGTTAACCGTCTTGGTCAGGTTCGTCATGATCTTCTCCATGGGCGGACGGAAAATTCCAGGATGCTTAATATCATCACCGGATCCAGTTTTATGGCTACTTTTTTCACTGCCGGCGAGAGCAGCCGCTGGCGGCGGGAGGATGTACTGGGTGAACTGGTGGTTGATTTTGGCACTGGCCAGGGCCAGAACCGTTCCCGCCAGAGCCTGGCTCGGGATTTTGAGGTAATGGCTTCTGCAGCTGGGACGGCTCTTGAGCGCTTGTTGCTGGAAAAAGACCTGCTGGCTCAGAGCCGGGAGATGGCAGAGACCTCCCGCAAGATGGAAGAGAGCCAGCACCAGATGTTTCAGTCCTATCGTCTGGCCACGGTGGGGCGGCTGGCAGCTGGGGCGGCCCATGAGATAAATAACCCGCTTACCATTGTTTCCCTGAACCTCCAATTATTGAAGCGTTTACTGGGTGAGACGGCAGAGAATAAGGATGTCCAGGATCGGCTTAAGGTCTTGGCAGAGCAGGAGGGGCGGATTTCAGCCATTATCCAGGACCTGATGGATTTTGCCCGTCCGTCGGAGCCGTCTTTTGCTCCGGTGGATCCGGGTGATTTTGTCGGTCGGGCCCTGTCTCTGGTTATTGGTAAGGAAAAACTGGCCGAGGTGGAGCTGGATAATCGGATCAAAGGAGAGCTGCCATTGGTTCTGGTTGATCAGAAGCAATTGGAGCAGGTCTTTGTTAACCTTCTTCTTAATGCTGATCAGGCAATGGCAGATGGCGGCAGCCTGGTGGTTGATGGTGAAACAGACGCTGACTCGGTTGTGATTACGATTACTGACAGCGGCCAGGGTATTGCCAGGGAGGATATTGGCAAGATATTTGATCCTTTTTTCACCACCCGGGAGGAGGGGGAAGGTACAGGCCTGGGGCTGGCGGTGGCTCATTCCATTGTTGAGCATAATGGCGGCCGGATGCGCGTTGCCAGTCAGGAGGGGCATGGCACTACTTTTCAGGTAATTCTGCCCCGGGATAAGACCGGGCCTCTTAGGGAGATGAAGGAGGTCATGGAGGCGCCGGAGCCAGTGCCGGAGCCAGCACCGGAACCCAGTGTGGTTGATCCCCGTCTGCTGGTTATTGATGATGAGCGGGTATTGAATGATATTCTCCAGGAGACCTTGCGGGCAGCCGGTTATAAGGTGGATGGGGCCTACGATGGTTTTGAGGGTATAGAAAAATTGCGTCAGCGTCCCTATGAGCTGGTTCTTCTTGATATCAGGATGCCCCGGCGGGATGGCCTTGATGTGTTAAAGGTTGTTAAAGATGATTATCCGGATTGCAAGGTTATAATTATTACCGGTCTGGCTTCGCTGCCGGAAATCAAGGAGACGGTACGACTTGGGGCTTATGCTTGCCTGAAAAAACCGTTTTTGCTTGACAGGGTTCTGGAGATCATTGACAAGGCCATGGCCGGCAGGGGAAGGGCCAATGGCTGATCTTCTGACCATTGCCGACCTGGTTAGCTTGACTGGTCTGGAAGAGAGCCTGCTCAGGTTTTATGAATCAGAGTATTCAGCAGATATGCCGGAGAAGGTTTTAAGGGGCGGGGTGCTTTTCTTTCCGGCTGATTCAGCGGCAATTTTTCAAAATATCCATGCTCGCCATGGCAAGGGCGCTGAAACCCAGGTTCGGGAAGAAAAATTTGCCAGAGTTATTGCTGTAACTTCCGGCAAGGGCGGGGTTGGTAAGAGCTCTCTTACCCTGAATCTGGCGGTTGAGCTCCAGCGATTGGGTAAGATGAGCGTGGTTCTGGATGCGGATATGGGGCTTGCCAATATTCACCTGATGGCCGGGCTTGATCCCCGTCATGATTTAAGCGATATGCTGGCTGGTCGGATTGGAGTGAGCGAGTTGGTGGCAGCCGGGCCGGAAGGGATCGGGATTATTCCCGGAGGTGGCGGGATCATGTCTCTTGCTGATTCTACCCCGGCAGATCGTCAGCAGATTATTAATTCTCTGGCCGAGGTGGAAAAGGCGGCGGATATTGTTCTGGTGGATACCGGGGCTGGTCTGGGCTCATCGGTTCGGGAGTTTCTGCTGGCTGCAGATGAGCTGATCTTTGTGCTGACCCCGGATATCACCTCTCTGGCTGATGCCTATGGTCTGCTCAAGGTCCTCAGTCAGCAGGGTCTGGGGGGGCGGCCGGTATATTCGGTGGTTAATATGGTAACCACCCTGCGTCAGGCTGCTGATGTTGCCCTTCGCTTTGCTGCCTGTGCTGATGAGTTTTTAGGGGTCACGGTGCGTAATATCGGTTATCTGCTGCGGGACAGTACGGTTACAGCGGCATTGGCCGGTCGTCAGCCCTATACCGTATTTAAGCCCGGGGCAAGGGTCAGTCGTAATACCCGTAATATCGCTGTTGATCTATTGGGGAACGAGCTGGAAAAGGTTCGGGTAAGTTCGGCCTTTAACCGTTATCTGCGGATGGTGGCCAACGGCTGAGCTGAGCGTGATTTATTAAGTTGTTGTCAATATCTGTCAGGTAATTTATTAATTTACTGAAGGCCTGTTTTTATTGAGGGACGGTGGGGAAAATGAAGCAATCAATCTGGAGCGAGCGTTTTGGCTTAAGGGAGAATCCTTTTCGGGATACCCTTGATACGGATCTTTTTTTCCGTACCAGGCAGCATGAAGAGGCTCTGATCAAGATCAGAATCGGGGTTGAGGACCGTCATGCCCTGATCATGCTCACCGGTCAGTCCGGCACCGGCAAGACCCTGGTCTCCCAGCTGGTATTGCGGGGGCTGGATCAGAGCCAGTATATTCCTGCCTTTATCTATGCCTACCCCGGTATGAGCAAGGGCGCCCTTTTAGGGGCCGTTCTCGGTGAGATCGGAATTGTTGAGCCGGCCCGTTATACCCAGCAGCGCTTGAGCCAGTTTCAGGACCAGGCCCTGGCTCTCCATGAAAAGGGTCGGCGGCTGGTAATCATTATTGATGAGGCCCATTTCCTTAAAGCCGATGCCCTCCACCTGCTCCGGACCTTGTCCAACCTGGAGACTGAGCAGGAAAAACTGGTCACCGTGGTTCTGGTGGCGGAACAGACCCTGATCCGACGCCTGCGCCTGCCATCTTACGCCTCCCTGCGAAGTCGGATTACCTTTGCGGTTAATCTTGATCCTCTGTCCATGGAAGAGACCGAGCAATTTGTTAAATTCCGTCTGTTGAAATGCGGCGGCCCGGTGCAACTCCTTGATGAGCAGGGTTATGAAGAGGTTCATCAGCTCAGTGGCGGGATCCCACGGGAGATCAACCGGCTGCTCTACAATGGCTTTATTGAGGCCCTGACCACGGATGAGTCAACCATTACTCCTGGGATTCTGCATACTGCCGGTAAAAAGATTGGTTTGATCTATGGGAAAACTATGTCATTTGCGCCTTCATCGGCGTCCTGAACCGGCTAAAGAGCAGGAAGGGGTTAGTCAGGGAGAGCTGGCGGTTCTTGCCGGTAACCAGAACCCCGCTCCGGACCCGTCTTCTTCTGAGCGGACCGATAGCTCTGTCACCGTGCCCCGAGCCAAGGCCACCAGGTCTGCCCAATAACCTCCAGTTTCTCTGGTGAGGCTATTAAGCATTGCCGGGTAGCCGTGGCGTCCGCCTCCCCGGCCCCCTGTTTCCTGGTGCAACCTCATTCATGAAGGCCGGCGAAGTTTTCGCCCTGCGGCCGTCTTTCATTCGGTTTCCCTGCGGGGGTGCCGGAAGTCGGCTTGTCGCCAGACTGCCCAGCCCTTGTCTGGCAAACAGCATGGATTAATGTCTGCTCTCCATTCTACCTGATTGGTTTCAGATTAATGGCGAGCCGGGAAGTTATTCCCTGCCAGTTGATAAGTTTAGTGCTGGACTTTGCGGATAAGGGCGTGCTCTTCCATGGGGATGGAGGGTGAGGTGGTGAGTTTTACGGTGTTGCCCTGGTGGGCCTGGGAGAAGGGAACCCCTTTTTCATCGGTCAGGCCGGTGATGGTGAAGGTGGTGTTTTCCAGATCAGGGGCAAGGTATTCGAGCTCATCGCCAACCCGGAGCATGTGCCGGGCCAGGACAGTGGGCTGGCTGCCGGCTTTTGCCACGGTGGCGGCGGGGATATAGGTCTGGGTAACTTTGGGGCCGGCATATAACATGTCCTGGGCCTCGGGGGGGCCGTCAAAGAAATTTTCCGTATAGCCCCGGGAGCCAAGTTTTTCAATCTCTTCCATAAACCGGGGGGGGATGACAAGGGGCTGGTCCGGGTTTTCCTGTTGGGCCTTGTTCAGGTAGTCCAGGGCTGCCCGGTAGATCCGGACAATGCCACCGGCGTAATAGATCCCCTTCATTCTCCCTTCGATCTTAATGGAGTCAACCCCGGCCTTCACCAGTTCAGGCAGGCGGTTGATCAGGCATAGGTCTTTGCTGTTGAAGATATGGGTGCCCCGTTCATTTTCGCTAACCGGAAAGAACTGGTCCGGCCTTTTGGCCTCCTCCAGGCGGTAGGAGTAACGGCAGGGATGGGCGCAATTACCGCGATTGGCATCCCGGCCGGTGAGGTAGATGCTGAGCATGCAGCGCCCGGAGTAAGAGATACAGAGGGCGCCGTGGACAAAGACCTCTATTTCGCCGTTGATCCCTTTTTTAATGGCGCTGATCTCGGCCAGGGAAAGTTCCCGGGCCAGGTTGAGGCGGCTGACTCCCTGATCCAGCCAGAAACGGCTGCTTTCCACATTGGTGACATTGGCCTGGGTGGAGAGATGGATATCCATGGCCGGCACCACATGGCGGGCAACCCGGAGAATGCCGGGATCGGCGATGATCAGGCTGTCAACTCCAACACTCTCGAGAAAGGTCAGGTAGTCTTCCAGCCCGTCCAGGTCCTGGTTATGGGCCAGGATATTGATGGTGACATAGACCTTGACCCCGCGCTCATGGGCAAAGCGGACGCCTTCGGCCATTTCCTCATGGCTGAAATTGGCGGCATGGGCCCTGAGCCCCAGGTGCTTACCGGCCAGATAAACAGCATCTGCCCCGTAATGGATGGCGGTCTTCAGTTTTTCCAGGTTGCCGGCCGGGGCCAGGAGTTCGCAGATTTTTTTTGGTTTATGGCTGGTCATCAGTTGACTGAATGTGCTGGTAAATGGTTAATATGAAAGGATGACAGCTTATTACAGGGAAGGTGTATTTGTCAATGGGGCAAGGAATGACTTTGGGACTTGACGGGGAGAAGACAGTGGCCGTGGCCATGAGTGGCGGGGTGGATTCAACGGTGACCGCCGCCATTCTCCAGGACCAGGGCTATAAGGTTGAGGGCTTTTATATGGACCTTGGTCTGCCCGGGGCCGGGGAGAGCAGGGTCTTTGATATTGCCAGGAGGCTGGCGATAAAGCTGCATATTATTGATCTGGCAGATTTTTTTCAGGAGCAGGTTGTTGATTATTTTTGTCAGAACTACCTGACCGGCCGTACCCCGAACCCCTGTGTTGTCTGTAATCCCCTGGTCAAGTTTGGTCGCCTGCTTGCTGCGGCCAGAGACCATGGTATTGAAAAACTGGCCACCGGCCATTATGTTAAAATCAAGATGAAGGCAGGGTTATATAGCCTTACCCGGGGTGCTGATCCGGCCAAGGACCAGTCTTATTTTCTTTGTGGCTTAAGCCAGGAACAATTATCCCGGCTTCTTTTTCCCCTGGGGGCCATGTTGAAGACTGAGGTTTACCTGCGGGCCCGGCAGCTTGGTTTTGATGATTTTGCCGGGAAAGAGAGCCAGGATGTATGTTTTCTCCCTGGCGGCGGGGTGGCTGATTTTCTTCAGCATAATTGTCAGGGTGGCGCTTCTGTTCCCCCTGGGGATATTGTCAGTCTTGACGGAACAGTACTGGCTCGCCATCAGGGGATTTTTCGTTATACTGTCGGTCAGCGCCGGGGTCTTGCCATCCCGGATAAGACCCCCTATTATGTTGTGGCCCTTGATGCCGGAGCCAATCGGGTGATAGTGGGCAAAGAGCCGGACCTGTGGCAGCGCCGGCTCCATCTGATCAAGCCTAATTGGCTGGCAGGCCGGGAGCCGGAACTTCCGGCAGGTTTATTGGTCCAGATCCGCTATCGTCATCAGCCGGCCCAGGCTGAGGTTTGCTGGCAGGAGGGGGGGCTGGTTGTGGATTTTGATGAGCCCCAGCGGGCAGTTACTCCTGGTCAGTTTGCGGTATTTTATGAGGGTAATACTCTGATTGGCGGGGCAGAGATTGAGCAGGGTCCGGGTCCTCCCGGTAAAGGGCTTAACAGGCAGGGGAAACAGGGGCTGGTAAAAAGATGACAGAGCAGAGAACAATAGCGATTACCACCCTTGGCTGCAAGGTCAATCAATTTGAATCAGCCTCGTTTATCTCGTCTTTTGCAGATAAGGGGCTGGAGCTGGTTCCT
Organism: uncultured Desulfobulbia bacterium; assembly: GCA_964653055.1. Classification (GTDB taxonomy): domain Bacteria; phylum Desulfobacterota; class Desulfobulbia; order Desulfobulbales; family SURF-16; genus CAZZCA01. The sequence goes on from CAZZCA010000006.1 coordinate 72,342, forward strand.
TTTTCCCGTTCGGCGGATATCTATGTGATTAATACCTGTGCAGTAACCGCCCGGGCCGGGGCTCAGTCCCGGCAGATGATCAGGCGGGCCCTCAGGACCAACCCCGAAGCCCGGCTGGTGGTCACCGGCTGTTATGCCCAGGTTGCCCCCCAGGAGGTATTGGCTGCTGCTGACCACGAGGCCTGTGTGGTTGGCAATGGGAATAAACATCGCCTGGTTGAGGTGGCAATTGCCCATGGTCAATGTGATCTTGAGATGCATATGGGTGATATTATGGCCCAGCGCCAGATATGTGACCTGCCGGTTAGCCGTTTTGCCGGGAGGACCCGGGCCTTTCTCAAGCTCCAGGACGGTTGTGATAATTTCTGTTCGTATTGTATCGTTCCCTATGCCCGGGGTCGGAGTCGCAGTCTGCCCCCGGTTCGGATTTTTGACCAGCTTGAAGTTTTCGCCGGTCAGGGCTATCAGGAGATTGTTCTAACCGGGATCCATGTGGGTATGTACGGCAAGGACCTTGACCCTGTGGTCAGTCTGGAGGAAATTATCCGGGAGATGCTGGGGCGTTTTCCTGGTATCCGTTTTCGTCTCAGTTCCCTGGAGTCAGAGGAGGTAAGCCCTGGTTTGCTGGATCTTGCTGCCGGGGCAGATAATTTCATGCCCCATCTTCATATTCCTCTGCAAAGTGGTGATGACGGGGTGCTCAGGCGGATGAACCGTCGTTATCTGGCAGCTGATTATCGCCAGACCATCAGCCGGATCAGGGAGAAGATGGCAGATGCTGCCATCGGGGCGGATGTGCTGGTGGGGTTTCCCGGTGAGGATGAAGAGGCCTTTGCCAATACCTATGACCTTCTGGCTGATCTCCCCATTACCTATCTTCATGTATTTCCTTACTCCCGACGAGAAGGAACGGTGGCTGCCGGGATGAAAAACCAGGTTGCCGGCGGGCTCAAGGACGAGCGGGTGGCCCTTCTGCGTGAGCTGGACCGGCAGAAGCGACAGGGTTTTTATGGCAAATTCCTTGGAACCAGCCGCCGGGTTCTGGTGGAGGGTCGTCGCAACCGGCAGGGTCAGCTCCGGGGTTTTACGGATAATTATATTCCAGTGGTTTTTGCCGGGTCGAATAAGCTGGAAAATCAGATTGTTGAGGTTGAGCTGCTGGAACTTACGGAAGACGGAGTCCTTGGCCAGAGGAGAGAGGGATGATCGGAGAGATAATAGCCATTGGTGATGAGCTTACTTCCGGTAGAATTCTTAATTCCACCAGTTATTTTGCCGCCAGTCATCTCTTTGCCGCCGGTCACGAGATTGCTGCCATGTCAACCATTGGCGATACCCAGGAGATGATCGGTACCGCGATCAAGCGGGCCATTGCCCGGGCTGATTTTGTGGTGGTGACCGGTGGCCTTGGCCCCACCAGCGATGATATGACCACCGAGGCGGTGGCAGATGCCTTGAATCGGCCCACTACCTTTTACCCGGAGATATTTGAACGGGTCAGGAATTCGTCCGCCTTTGCCAGTATGCCCTCTCTGGAGAAGCTGGCCTGGCTGCCTTCCGGGGCGGAAGTGCTGAAACCCGGGGAAAAGATGGCGGGATATCTCCTGATTGATCAGGAAAAGCCGATTTTTTTCCTGCCGGGGATTCCCCACCAGATGCGGGAGTTGATGCTGGATCGGGTTATTCCCCGGCTGGAGGCCTGGAGCGGTGACCATGAAGTTCTGGTTCGGCAGAAGGTTTATAAGGTTTTGGGCCTGGAGGAATCCCATATCCATGAGCGTCTGGCAGAGCTTGAGAAACAGGGTGAATTTCTCCGCATCGGCTATTACCCCATGGCGGCTGAGGTTCATGTCAGTCTGACCCTGCGGGGGGATAGTCCGGCTGATGTTGAGCGTGCCTTTGCTGAGTATGAAGCTGAAATCCGCCGGGCCCTGGGCAGTTATATATATGATGAGGCCGGGGATTCCATGGAGGAGATTGTCGGTAGTCTTCTTGCCGGGAAGAAATTGACCCTGGGGCTGGCAGAGTCCTGTACCGGCGGCCTTATTGCCCATCGCCTGACCTCGGTCCCGGGCAGCTCGGATTATTTCCGGGGCGGGTTGGTGGCCTATGCCAATGAGGTTAAGGGCCGGATGCTTGGGGTACGTGACGAGACCCTGCTGAGTCAGGGGGCGGTGAGTCGGCAGACCGCCCTGGAAATGGCCCGGGGGGCTCGTCAGGCTCTGGGTGTTGATCTTGCCCTTGCGGTTACCGGTATAGCCGGGCCGGGGGGTGGTACTGCTGATAAGCCGGTGGGTACTGTCTGGTTTGCCCTGGCCGGCCCGGATTCTGGCCAGGCCTTTCTCTGCCGTTTCCGGGGGCGGCGGCAGATGGTGCAGACCGTGGCGGCCATGCGTGGGCTGGATATTATCCGCCGTTATCTCCTGGATCTGCCTTTGCCGGCAGGAGAATCTCTCTAGGGGAATTGTTCTTCACCTGTATTCATGGTATAAAAATACGATTAATTTTCCGGCATTCAGCTTCCGGCTCATTTGCGAATTGTTCGAATGCCCGGATATTATTATAAAATCAGTAAAATCATTGTAAATAACTGCAGTAGAAGGAGATTAGAGAAATGGCCACCACTGATCAGCGCGACAAAACCCTTGATACAGCGATTTTCCAGATACAGAAGCAGTTTGGCAAAGGGGCCATTATGCGTTTCGGCTCGGATGAGACGGAGCAGGTGCCGGTGATTTCCACCGGCGCCCTCAGTCTGGATATTGCCACTGGAATCGGCGGGATTCCCACCGGTCGGATTACCGAGATCTACGGGCCGGAGTCTTCCGGTAAGACCACCCTGGCCCTCCATGTGATTGCCCAGGCCCAGAAAAGTGGCGGGACCGCGGCCTTTATTGACGCCGAGCATGCCCTTGATATCCATTATGCCGCCCGACTGGGAGTTAATATTGATGATCTCCTGATCTCCCAGCCGGATTATGGTGAGCAGGCCCTGGAGATTGCCGATATTCTTATTCGCAGCGGCTCGGTTGATGTTATTGTGGTGGATTCGGTGGCCGCCCTGGTGCCCAAGGCGGAGATTGACGGTAATATCGGGGATACCCATGTGGGTTTGCAGGCTCGGCTTATGTCCCAGACCATGCGTAAGCTCACCGGTATACTTAATCGTTCCAATACCTCTCTGGTTTTTATTAATCAGATCAGGATGAAGATCGGAGTAATGTTTGGCAATCCGGAGACCACATCCGGCGGTAATGCTTTAAAATTTTATTCTTCCATGCGTTTTGATATCCGACGGCAGAGCCCTATCAAAGACGGACAGGAGATTATCGGTAACCGGACCAAGGTTAAGATGGTAAAAAATAAGATGGCCCCACCGTTTAAGATTGCGGAATTTGATATTGTGTATGGCGAGGGTATTTCCCGGGCCGGCGATGTGCTGGATCTGGCGGTTGAGCAGGATATTGTTGATAAATCAGGTGCCTGGTATTCCTACGGAGATGAGCGGATTGGCCAGGGTCGGGAGAATGCCAAGGAGTTTCTGCGGGAACATCCGGAGGTGATGGCGGAGCTCGATCGCAAGGTGAGGCTTGGTTTTGGTCTGCCGGTGGCAGAGGAAGAAGCTGCAGCTGGTGACGACGAATAAACCGGGTCCCGGGTATAGTGAATTTAGCGGGGCAGCCTGATGCAGGTTGCCCCATAATAATTTGGAAAGAACAATGATGACTGGAAACGAGATCAGAAAAAAATTCCTCGAGTTTTTTGCCGGCGTTGATCATACGGTGGTGGAGAGCTCACCCCTGGTGCCCCAGGATGATCCCACCCTGCTTTTTACCAATGCCGGCATGGTGCAGTTTAAAAGGCTTTTTACCGGGGAGGAGAAGCGGGATTATCTGCGGGCCACTACTTCTCAGCGCTGTGTGCGGGCCGGGGGCAAGCATAATGACCTGGAAAATGTCGGCTATACCGCCCGTCATCACACTTTTTTTGAGATGCTGGGCAATTTTTCCTTTGGTGATTATTTTAAGGAAGACGCTATTCGTTATAGCTGGGATTTTCTGGTGGGGGAGTTGGGGTTGTCCCCGGAAAAACTCTGGGTTTCGGTTTATGAGGATGATGATGAGGCCTTTGCCATGTGGGAGCAGGTGAAGGATCTGCCTTCGGGGCGGGTGGTGCGACTCGGGGCCAAGGATAATTTCTGGGCCATGGGAGATACCGGTCCCTGCGGTCCCTGTTCCGAGATCCATATTGACCAGGGCCCGGAGATCGAATGTGATAATCCCGACTGTGCGGTAGGCTGTGACTGTGATCGCTACCTGGAATTATGGAACCTGGTCTTCATGCAGTTTGAACGCAGTGAGGATGGAAGCATGACCCCTCTGCCCAAGCCCAGCATTGATACCGGCATGGGCCTTGAGCGGATTGCCGCTGTGGTTCAGGGTGGCTTGAGTAATTATGACTCTGATATCTTCAGTGGTATCCTCGCTAAAATTGCCGAGGCCGCTGATCTGACCTATGGAAAAAGCCCGACACATGACACTGCCATGCGGGTTATTGCTGATCATAGCCGGGCCACCGCCTTTCTGGTGGCTGACGGGGTTTTGCCGTCTAACGAGGGGCGGGGCTATGTTCTGCGCCGGATTATCCGGCGGGCGGTTCGTTTTGGTCGGGTTCTGGGGCTTGATGAATTGTTCATGGCCAAGATCTGCCAGCAGGTGGTAAAGGAGATGGTTCAGACCTACCCCCATCTGCAGGAGGCGGTTGATTTACTGGTCAAGGTGGTCAATAACGAGGAGGATCGTTTCCGGGAGACCCTGGATCATGGTCTGGAGATTCTGGCCCATGAGATTGAACATATGGGTCAGATTCAGGAGAAGGTTATCGGCGGGGAATTTGTTTTTAAGCTCTATGATACCTATGGCTTTCCGGTGGATATTGTCCGGGACATGGCTATTGAGGCCGGCTTGACCGTGGATGAGGTCGGGTTTAATCAGGCCATGGAGAGTCAGCGGGATCAGTCCCGAAAGTCGTGGAAGGCCGGGTCTCTGGCAGCATTGGGTGCTGGGGTACGGCAGCTCCTGGATGAGAAACAGGCCACAAGCTTTGTTGGCTACGGCCAGGTTGAGGCTGAGGCTGAGATTATTGCTTTGATTGCTGATAATGGGGAGCTGGTCGCGGAGGCTGGAGCAGGTGATGGGGTAATGGTGGTAACTGCCCTTACTCCCTTCTATGCTGAGTCTGGCGGCCAGGCCGGTGATCAGGGAGAGATAACCGGCCCCGGAGGCCGGGGTCGGGTGGCTGATACGATTTCTCTGGCTCCTGGCTTAAGTGGCCATCGAACGGTGATTGAGCAGGGGAATTTGCGTCAGGGCGAGCAGGTTGCTCTGCGCCTGGATCAGGAGCGCCGTCGGGAGGTGGCAGCCAACCATACGGCAACCCATATCCTCCAGGCGGTTCTGGTGGAGGTCCTTGGTGATCATGTCAAACAATCAGGTTCCCTGGTGGAGGAGGGGCGGCTTCGTTTTGATTTCACGAATTTTTCCCCTTTGACCAAAGATGAGTTACAGAAGGTTGAGGAGCGGGTTAATGAGGAGATCAGGGCAAATAAAATTGTGGCTGCAGAAGAGCTAAGCCGGGATGAGGCCATGGCTGCAGGGGCCACCGCTCTCTTTGGTGAGAAATATGGTGATGTTGTCCGGGTGGTTTCCATTGATTCCTTGAGCAAGGAGCTGTGTGGTGGCACCCATGTCGGAGCCACTGGCGAGATAGGCTTGTTTAAGATTGTCTCTGAGAGTGGTATTGCCGCCGGTATCCGCAGGATTGAGGCCCTTACTGGCCGGGGGGCCCTTGCCATGGTGAATGAAGGTTTCAGTCAACTTGATGAGCTGGCTGTTCTGCTTAAGACCGGCAATGGCGAGATAGTCAGCCGGGTCCATAGGCTCCTTGGCCGCCAGAAAGAACTGGAGCGGGAAGTGGGACAGCTCAACGCCCGGCTGTCGGTGGCTGATCTTGATTCGGTAATTGAAGACAGTCCGGAGGTGAAGGGGGTTAGGGTGGTAACCATGGAGGTGAGCCTTGATTCAGCCAAAACCCTGCGTGAGGTTGGTGACCGGGTTAGGGATAAACTGGGCAGCGGCATGGCGGTTTTAGGCGGGGTTCTCAAGGGCAAGGTCTCTCTTCTTGTTATTGTCAGTGTTGACCTGAAAGGCAGGCTTCATGCCGGAAATATTGTTAAGGAAATCGCCGAGGTTGTTGGTGGCAGTGGGGGCGGCAGGCCAGATATGGCCCAGGCTGGTGGAACAAAAGTTGATCAATTATCAGCAGCCTTGTCCCTGGCTCCGAAAATCGCTGAACGGGAGCTATAGCCTCACAAAAAACGTAATTTAGGGTTTCAAAATGGGATTGCCATTGCCGGCTAAAATCTAATGAAAGAAGTTGACAGCCCAAAAAGAATGTAGTAATCAAACTGAAATTTAACTGAAGGACTATTCATTTATGATTAGTCTGGGAACCGTTTTTTCATTTAGAAGGGGACGCTGATGATTACTGTAGATATCACCATGCCTATCCATATCATCAATATTTTGATATTGATAGTGCTGCTAAATGCTGTTTTGTACCGTCCGGTCAGGAGTATCCTGAAAGAGCGAAAGCTCAAGGTTCAGGAGCTGGACAACGATATCGACACTTTTCATAAAAATGCTCAGCTACGGGCTGAGGAATTTGATCAGAAATTCAGAGACGCACGGCGTAAGGCCAAAGGCGAATTTGATTCGGCCAGAAGTGAGGCTCAGGCGGTTGGGGCTGAGAAGCTCCAGGCGATCAGGGATAAATCTGACAAGGCTAAGGCCGAGCAGATGACCCAGGTGGCAGCAGATGTTGCGGCAGCTGAGGGAACCTTGAAGGGTCAGATTGAAGGATTTGCCAATGACATGGCAGCAAAGGTGCTTGGGAGGGCGTTATAGAATGAAAGGAACCAGGAACTGGTCAAAATGGGCCTTATCGGCCCTGACTGTCGGTGCGGTGCTGGGCACAGCGGGTCTGCTCTACGCATCCGGTGCTGATCCCCATGCAGCGGCAGATGCCGGCAGCCATGGTGGAGGTGCTGTTCATCATGACAGTCTGTCTCCGGAAAAATTAAAGGACTTGATGTGGCGGGTACTTAACTTTGCCGCTCTTCTTGCCATTCTTCTCAAATTTGTGAAGAAACCCCTTGTTGATGCCTTGAAAGGTCGGCGGGAGAGTATCCGGGTAGAGATGGAAGACCTGGAAGCACGCCGGGCTGAGGCCCAGCGGGAATATAAAGAGTACGAAGGTAAGCTGTCTGGGATTGATGAAGAGCTCACCGCGATGGTGGAGAAGGCCATTGCCCAGGGTCAGACGGAAAAAGAACGGATCATTGCTGAGGCTGAAAAGGCCGCTGGTAATATTCAGAAGCAGGCTGAGATGGCGATTCAGTCAGAGATGACCGATGCCCGCCGTCGCCTTAAGGCAGAGATTGCTGACCAGGCTGCGGCAATGTCGGAAGAGATTATTAAGAAAAATCTCCAGGATACTGATCAGGAAAAGCTGGTTGAAGATTATCTGGTCAAAGTGGGAGGTCTTAAATAATGAAAAACGAGATTCTTGCAAAACGCTATGCCAAGGCCCTCTTTGCTGTGGGTAAAGAAGAGGATGCCCTTGATGATTTTGCCGCAAGCCTTAACGGGTTCGCTGATTTGTTCAGCACCACGGCAGAGGTAGAGGACGGATTGACCAACCCGGTTTATCCTCTTGATACAAGGCAACAGGTCATGGCTGGAATTGTTGAGTCCATGGGGCTCAGTCAGATTATGGTTAATTTCTGTAATCTGCTGGCGGAAAAAAATCGATCCTTTATCATCCCTGATGTTGCTGAGGTCTTCCAGACCATGGTTGATGAGGAACGCAATATCTGCCAGGGAGTGATGATTACCGCAGCCGAGGTAAATGCGGAGTTACAGGAAAAAACCAAGGAAACACTTGAAAAAATAACAGGCAAGCAGGTTGTTCTGAGTACAGAAGTTGATCCGGGCATCATCGGTGGTATTATTACCAGGGTTGGTGACATGGTTATTGACGGCAGTATCAGGACCCAGCTTGAGGGTTTAAAAGAGTCTATTAAAGGGAGCGAGTAGCCAATGCAGATCAAAGCTGAAGAAATCAGTCAGATTATCAAGGGCCAGATCAAGGATTATGAAACCACTGTTGATCTGAAAGAGACAGGAACCGTTATCTCCGTTGGTGACGGTATTGCCCGTGTTCACGGTGTTGAGAATTGTCAGGCTATGGAGCTCCTCGAGTTCCCAGGCGGCATTCTTGGCCTGGCATTGAACCTTGAAGAGGACAATGTCGGTGTTGCTGTTCTCGGTAGTGTTCAGGGCATTAAAGAAGGTGACGTGGTAAAGCGTACCGGTAATATCGCTGAGGTTCCGGTTGGTCCTGAGATGGAAGGCCGTGTTGTTGACGCGACTGGTGCCCCCATAGATGGACAGGGCCCTATTACTGCTGCCAACTCCTCCAAGATCGAGGTTCTTGCCCCCGGTGTTATCGCCAGAAAGAGTGTACATGAGCCCTGCTATACCGGTTCTAAAGCGGTTGACTCCATGACCCCGGTTGGTCGCGGCCAGCGTGAGCTTGTAATTGGTGATCGTCAGATCGGCAAGACCGCGGTCTGTGTTGATGCCATCATTGCCCAGAAAGAAACCGATGTACATTGCATCTATGTTGCAATCGGTCAGAAGAAGTCAACGGTGGCTCTGGTTGTTGAGGCCCTTCGTAAGGCCGGTGCCATGGATTATACCACCGTAGTTGCCGCATGCGCCTCTGATCCGGCTCCCATGCAGTATGTTGCAGCTTTTGCCGGCTGCGCCATGGGTGAGTATTTCCGCGATAACGGTCAGCATGCCCTCATCGTATATGATGATCTTTCCAAGCAGGCTGTTTCCTACCGTGAACTTTCTTTGCTTCTTCGTCGTCCGCCGGGACGAGAAGCTTTCCCGGGTGATATTTTCTTTAACCATTCCCGCCTGCTGGAGCGTGCCTCCAAGGTTAGTGATGAGCTGGGTGCAGGTTCCTTGACCGCCCTGCCCATCATTGAGACCCAGGCTGGTGATGTATCTGCTTTTATTCCTACCAACGTAATTTCCATTACTGATGGTCAGGTTTATCTTGAGCCCAACCTGTTCTTCTCAGGTGTACGTCCAGCGATTAATGTTGGTCTGTCAGTATCAAGGGTTGGTGGTGCTGCCCAGTGTAAGGCAATGAAACAGGTTGCAGGTACTCTGCGTCTTGATCTGGCCCAGTATCGTGAGCTGGCCGCATTTGCCGGTTTTGGTTCTGATCTGGATGCTGCCACCCAGGCACAGCTTACTCGTGGTGCGCGACTGGTTGAGATTCTCAAGCAGCCCCAGTATCAGCCCCTTTCCATGGAAAAACAGGTTTCCATTATCTTTGCCGGTACCAAGGGCTACCTCGACGAGTTGCCCATTGATACCCTGGCTGAGTATGAGGCTGATCTTTATACCCATATCGCAACTAATGAGCCTGCTATTTTCGATACCCTCAAAGACAAGGAAGAGATTGATTCCGCCCTTGAGGAGAAAATGCACAGCACTATGAAAGCATTCACTGAAACCTTCAAGGCATCGAAGGGTATTAATTAAGCAGGAGTTGTATTATGCCTAGCCTTAAGGATGTCAAGGACAAGATAGTTGGTGTCGGCAAGACTTCGCAGATCACCAAGGCCATGAATATGGTCTCGGCTGCGAAATTGCGTGGTGCCCAGCAGAAGATGGAAGATTTCCGTCCCTATGCCGCCAAATTTAATGAGGCCCTGGGCAGTATCAGCGGTAATATGAACCCTGGCGAATTTCCCCTGATGGAAGTTCGCGAGGTAACCACTGCTGAGATTGTCGTTATTACCTCTGACCGCGGCCTTTGCGGCAGTTTTAATGCCAATATCATATCAATGGCTGAAAAGGCGATGAAAGCCTATGAGGCTGATGGTAAAAAGGTCAGTCTTGTATGTGTCGGTAAAAAGGGAGCTTCTTACTTCAAAAAAACAGGCAAGGTTCGTCAGGCTTACCCTGATATCATGGGTAAATTCCAGATGTTCAACGCCCGGGCCATTGCCCAGGACGTTGCGGCAAATTTCATAGCCGGCGAGTCTGATGAGGTTACGCTGGTACATGGGTTCTTCAAGAGCGTCGCCGTTCAGAAATCGGTAAGCCTTGAGTTTCTGCCCATCAAGCCGGCTGCTGAACCTGAGGACAGTGGTGATGCAGCTCAGAGTGGTGCTTATATCTATGAGCCCAGTCCTGAGGAAATCATGGATGTTCTCTTGCCCCTGTATATGAATGTAATGGTATATAATGGTATGCTCCAGGTTGGTGCCTCTGAGCACGCGGCCCGGATGACTGCCATGGATAACGCGACCAATGCCTGTAACGACATGATCAGTGAGCTGAGCATGATCTACAATAAGGCACGTCAGGCTGCCATTACCGGCGACTTGATGGATATTGTCGGTGGAGCTGAGGCCCTGAAAGGATAATTAAGTTGTGTCAGCCACCCAAGTGCGGTTGACTGGCGTAAAGATAGAGGATGCTGAGGAGGCAGTCTGCTATGAGTGATCAGAATATTGGAAAAATTGTTCAGGTAATTGGACCTGTTGCGGATGTAGAGTTTGAACCGGGAAAATTGCCGGCAATTATGAACGCCCTGATGGTAAGTAACCCTGCTATCAGTGATGAAGCTGACAACCTGGTTATCGAGGTTGCCCAGCATCTTGGTGATAATAAATGTCGTTGTGTTGCCATGGATCAGACCGATGGCCTGGTGCGTGGCATGGACGCACGGGATACCGGCTCTCCCATCCAGATTCCTGTGGGTGAAGCTGCTCTTGGTCGGATTATGAATGTTGTTGGTCGTCCGGTTGATGGTAAGGGTGATATCGCTGCTGCCAATACCGCGCCCATCCATAAGCCAGCTCCTGCCTTTACCGAGCAGGATACAGAGGTTCATGTACTTGAAACCGGGATTAAGGTTATCGACCTTCTGGTACCGTTCCCCCGGGGTGGTAAAATGGGTCTGTTCGGCGGCGCCGGTTGTGGTAAGACAGTTATCATGATGGAGATGGTTAATAATATCGCCATGCATCATGGTGGTATTTCAGTATTCTGCGGTGTTGGTGAGCGTACCCGTGAGGGTAATGACCTTTACAACGAGATGAAAGAATCTGGCGTACTGCCCAAGGCGGCCCTGGTTTACGGTCAGATGACTGAGCCTCCGGGAGCGCGTTCAAGGGTTGCTCTTACAGGTCTGTCTGCTGCTGAGTATTTCCGTGATGAAGAGGGTCAGGACGTTCTCTTCTTTGTTGATAATATCTTCCGTTTTACCCAGGCCGGTGCCGAGGTATCCGCCCTTCTCGGTCGTATTCCTTCTGCGGTTGGTTATCAGCCCACCCTGGCTACTGACCTTGGTGGTCTCCAGGAGCGTATTACCTCAACAACCAAAGGGTCCATCACCGCTGTACAGTGTGTATATGTACCTGCGGATGACTTGACTGATCCTGCTCCGGCAACCACCTTTGCCCATCTTGACGGTACTGTTGTACTTTCCCGTCAGATTGCAGAGCTTGGCATCTATCCTGCTGTTGATCCACTGGATTCAACCTCCCGTATTCTTGATCCCAATGTTCTGGGTGAAGATCATTACCTGGTTGCCCGTGATGTGCAGCAGACCCTGCAGAAATATAAAGATCTTCAGGACATTATTGCTATTCTCGGTATGGATGAGCTTTCGGAAGAAGATCAGCAGCTTGTTGGTCGTGCCCGTAAGGTTCAGCGATTCCTTTCCCAGCCTTTTACAGTTGCAGAGACTTTCACAGGTATGGCTGGTAAATATGTTAAGGTTGAAGATACCGTACGCGCCTTTCAAGAAATTCTCGAAGGTAAGCATGATGACCTGCCTGAGACCGCTTTCTATATGGTTGGTACCATTGAAGAGGCTGTTGAGAAAGCTGCTGCTGAGCAGGCTGCCTAAGTTAGCTTTAAATTGAACCAGTAGGTGAATAATAATGGCTGAGACTATTAAACTTGAAGTAGTTACCCCCAAGGGTGCCGTGGTTAGCGAGGATGTTGATATCGTCTGTGCCCCCGGCCATGGTGGTGACTTCGGTGTTCTGGCCAATCATGCCCCTTTTCTGAGTACCATTAAAATTGGTGAACTTAATTATAAGCAGGGTAATGATGCCGTCTACCTTATGGTGAGTGGCGGTTTCTGTGAAGTGTCGAACAATAAAATAACCTTTCTTGTTGAGTCTGCTGAGGCTGGACAGGATATTGATGTTGATCGGGCTTTACTGGCTAAGGAGAGAGCTGAAAAACGCCTTGCCGATGCCAAGGGTCAGCAGGAGAAGATAAACGCTGTCCGGGCTGAGACTGCTTTGCAGAGGGCAATGGCCAGGATTAAGGTGTCCGAAAGGAACCCTAAATAAGCTTTATTAAATTCATAAAAAAAAAGGTCGCTTAGGCGACCTTTTTTTTTGTGCTGAATCAGCTTGGATATATGATTTGACTATGATGAGCTAAATAGATCCGAGATTGGCCTCGACGACGAAGCTACCATAGTCGGTTTTAAAGGGAATGACGATGGTGGCGGCTTCAGAGCGATAGGTGATTTCCACCCCTTTGCCCACTATCATGGTTGGGGTTGCCAGGTTGAATTTATGGTTCAGCTTGGCTAGTTCGGCTTTGGCACCACCGCAGATCATATTGGTCAGTTCGCCGACGGCGTCAACAACCTCATCGTCAATCTTGTCCCTGGCCGGCTCCATCAGCATATTGCTGACAATATTGACTATACATTGGCGGGAGAAGCTTACGATCATACAGCCGGAAAAACTTCTGGATGCCATGCCGATGATTCCGGTAACTTCGCCATAGGTCAGCTGACTTTTTTTGAGGTGGGGCTTTTCTGCTGTTGCCTTTGTGCGACACATGGTCTCCAAGACATTGCAGGTGGCATTTAAAAATGGATTTATCAGTTCAGCTTTCATAATTTAGCAAATGGATATGTTTTAATAATATAGAAATTATATTATAAAATCTTGCTTAAGCAAAGGGCCATTTCTCTTATGCCCTGTGATTACGCAATTATACATGATGAAGATGATCGACAGATGGAGGATATTATGAAACCTAAAGAGAGATTGGCAATACCCAGGCAGACAACTGATGAGCTAGAGCCGTCGTATCGGGTAACTAATTTTCAGGAAGTTGTTGCCGGCTATGATGATGACATGGCAATTAAGGAGGCAAACCGTTGTCTTCAGTGTAAAAAGCCTCTTTGTCGCAAAGGCTGCCCTATTAATAATAATATCCCTCAATTTATAGAGCAATTACGGGACGGTGATTTTGAGGATGCCTATTGGACCATCCGTGAGACCAGTTCGCTGCCGGCTGTTTGCTCCCGGGTTTGCCCCCATGAATTTCAATGCGAAGGTGCCTGTGTTCGTGGCAAGAAGGGGGACCCGGTATCCATTGGCATGCTTGAGCGTTTTCTTGCTGACTGGATGGTAACCCATAAAAAGAATATGATTAAATCATGTGCTCCTTCCCGGGGGAAAAAGGTGGCAATTGTCGGTTCCGGCCCCGCTGGAATGACAGCGGCCTATCACCTTGCCCATGAAGGCTATCATGCGACAATTTTTGAGAGTCTGTCTGCCTTTGGTGGCATGCTGACAGTTGGTATCCCTGCTTATCGTCTTCCCCGTGACATTATCAATGCCGAGTTCGATGCCTTGAAAAACTGTGGGGTAACGGTTGAGAATAATGTCACCATTGGTAAGGATATCAGCCTGCAGCAGCTTAAGGACGAAAAGGGTTTTGATGCCGTATTTGTAGGTGTCGGTGCCCATAACAGCCGTAAGCTCGGGGTTGACGGTGAGGACCTGGACGGGGTTCTACATGGTGTTGATTACCTGCGGCGGGTGGCCCTTGGTGAAAAGGTTGATATCGGCAAACGGGTAGTTGTGGTCGGTGGTGGTAATGTGGCCATTGATGTTGCCCGGACAGCCCTGCGTACCGGCTCGGATAAGGTGTTTATTCTTTATCGTCGGACCCGCGATGAGATGCCGGCTTCCAAGGCTGAGATCCATCACCTTGAAGAGGAAGGTGTCAGTATTGAGTTTCTCGCCGCCCCGGTTAAGATCCATGGCGAGGGTGGTCGTTTGAATAAGGTTGAGTGTTTCCGGATGAAACTTGGAGAGCCGGATGACTCTGGTCGTCGTCGGCCGGTGGTTATCGAAGATTCAAACTATATGATCGAGGCAGATGCGATTATTCCTGCCATTAGTCAAAATGTTGATCATACTGCTGATAATGGGACGGATTTCGAGCTTACCAGCTGGGGAACCTATGTGGTTGATCCGGTATCCATGCAGACCAACATCCCCTGGGTTTTTTCCGGTGGCGATTCAGTGCTGGGGCCCCAGACTGCAGCCAAGGCCGTTTATCAGGGCAAGGTTGCTGCCGAGTCTATTCGTCGCTTCTTTGAGGGTGAGGACCTGGTGGAGGGCCGGGATGTCCGGGACCTGTCGTAGGCCGGCTTAATGGGTAATTTTTTAAAAGGGGGCTGAAAAGCCCCCTTTTTTTATTGTTACCAGGACTTAATTGGATCTTTCTGGCGCCCGTCAACACTTAATTGGAGCACTTATGATTAATTTCTTCGATTATTCCCCGTCTTAAGGTAGAATACTTTGATCTTATCTGTCGGTACCTGGCACGGTAAGTGGAGCTGTTGACTAGGTAGTTTTGGCGAATTGGCTTCAAATTCAGCATCCGGGAAAATATATGCCGGTTATTTATAATAAGTCGGAAAAAATTGGCCAGTTATTGATTGATAAGGGCAAGCTCCAGCCGACCCAGCTGGAAAGAGCCCTGTCTCATCTGGAGAATGTTACCCAGAGTCTTGGGGAGATTCTGGTCTCTTTGGGTTTTATCAGTGATGATGATCTTCTGGCTGCACTAGGTGAGCAGCTTTCCTTGGCCATTTTTCAGGAAGAGGATGGCGATAATTTTATTTCCTTTGCGGTTTCTCGTCTTTTTCTCAAGGATCATCCCTTTGTTCTGGTTCGCCGGGGTGATATAAATCTTCTGGTAAGCTCTGATCCGGATGATGGCGAGATCCTCTCGGCTGCTGAAATTATGCTGGCCGGAGATTTTGAGCAGCAGATCGCCACGGAGAAAGCCATCAAGAACCTTCTGGTCAGCCATCATGATCTTGACCTGGATGGCTCGGTGGAAGAACGGCTCATGGTTGATGATGCTGATATTGACAAATTAAAAGACATGGCCTCTGAGGCGCCTGTTATCAAGTATGTCAATAATTTGATTGATACCGCGGTTAATCGGCGTGCCAGTGATATTCATATTGAGTCTTTTGAAGAGGGTCAGCTCATTCGTTTCCGGATTGACGGTATTCTCCATGATTATGAGATCCCTCCTGCTTCGTTGCAGGCCGCTATTATTTCCCGGACCAAATTATTGGCCTCCCTTGATATTGCTGAAAGACGGATTCCCCAGGATGGCAAGATCTCCATGCGGATCGGCGGTCGGGAGATAGATCTCAGGGTTGCCACCATGCCAACGGTTCATGGTGAGGGGGTGGTTATCCGTATTCTGGAAAAAGGTTCTATTATTCTGGAAATGGATAATCTGGGGATGAGTGAGGTCGTGGCCCGTCGTTTTGGCGAGATGGTTTCCCTGCCCAATGGTATTGTTCTGGTTACCGGCCCCACCGGCAGTGGTAAAACCACTACTTTGTATTGTGCCCTTAATAAGATTAATTCCGGTAATAATAAGATTATTACCCTGGAAGATCCGGTGGAGTATCAGCTGCACGGGATTAATCAGATCCAGGTTCGGCCGGAGATCGGCCTTTCCTTTGCCAAGGGTCTCAGATCCATTGTCCGCCAGGACCCTGATGTTATTATGGTGGGCGAGATTCGTGACCTTGATACCGCGGAAATCGCGGTCCAGTCTTCTCTGACCGGTCATCTGGTTTTCAGTACCCTTCATACCAATGACGCTCTGTCTGCGGTGGTTCGGATGATCGATATCGGGGTTGAGCGATTTTTGATCTCATCATCCCTGCGCGGGGTTTTGGCCCAGCGCCTGGTTCGTTGCATCTGTCCCCATTGCCGGGAAGCCAGAGGGGCGGTGTCTGAGCATCTTGGCTATGTCCCGGATGGTGGTGATTTTGAGATGTATGTGGGCAAGGGCTGTGATCATTGTTCCGGAACAGGCTATTCCGGCCGGATCGGCATCTATGAGCTTCTTGATATGAGTGATGCTATCTGTCGGGGAATTTCCAGGGGGATGGATCAGGAGACTCTTATTGAGACAGCAGCTGGTGAGGGGTTCCGTCCCATGTTCCATGACGGACTTGATAAGGTTCGTAACGGGATTACCACCCTTTCCGAGGTTGTCCGGGTGAGCAGGGGGGCAGGTGATGGGGCTGTATAGGTATTCAGCGCTTGATTCAGATAATGTCATTGCCGAAGGCACCCTGGAGGCCGACAGCCCGGAACAGGTGGCAGGTAAACTGAAAAATAAAGGACTGCGCCCTCTTCAGGTAAAGCTTGATCAGCAGGGCAAAAAAAGCCCGTTATTTACCAATATCAGTTTCCAGAGTAATAAGATTACCCGGGCTGATATTGATTTTTTTACCCAGCAGGTATCTCTTCTGCTCAATGCAGGGCTCTCTCTTGATGGTGCCCTGCGGGTGATGAAGAATCATAGCCAGAAGCCGGCCTTTAAGGAATTTACCGGCTCCATGGAACGGAAGCTGAAAGAGGGAAAGTCTTTTTCCCAGGCCCTGGCGGATTATCCTCATTTTTCACCCATGTATGTCAATATTGCCCGGGCCGGGGAGGAGGGTGGTATTCTGCCGGCCATGCTGATGCGGATTAAGGAGTATCAGTCAACCTTTCAGGAGCTTAAGCAATTTGTCGTGTCAGCAGCGATCTATCCTTTATTTCTGTTGGTGGTGGGTATTATTGCCCTTTTGCTGCTGGTGACCACGATTCTGCCTCGTTTTGAGCTCTTGTTTGAGGGTATCGGCCGGGACCTACCACCCCATGTTGCCTTGATGATGAATGTCTCTGGTTTTATCCGGGACCATTTTATCCTGACCACTTTTATGACAGCAGCCCCCATTGCCGGTTTGATCTGGTACCTGCGGACTGCTGAGGGAACAAAATTTTATCAGCGCCTGTCGCTTAAGGTGCCCATTGTCTCCGGTTTTGTCCAGGCCCTGGAGACAACCAGAATATTCCGGACCCTGGAGGTCCTGGTGAATAACGGGGTGCACCTGGTTACCGCTCTCAGGATAAGCAGCGGGATTGCGGTTAATTATCTTTACCAGAACGCCTTGACTTCAGCCACCGAGGCCTTGAAAGAGGGACAGAGAGTCAGTGACCGGCTTAAGGCTGGAGAGCAGTTATTGCCGGCCCTGGCCGTTGATTTGCTGGCCATTGGTGAAGATTCCGGCCGGGTGGGTGAGGTCTGTGGCCAGGTAGCCGATCATTTTGACCAGGAGCTTCGCACCAGGATCAAGCGGGTTATTGCCTTAATTGAGCCCCTGTTTATTCTAATTATCGCCCTGGTTGCCGGTTATGTGGTGGTTTCCATGTTGTCGGTTATCTTAAGTATTAACGATATTGCCGGATAAAGAGAGACGGTGAAGAAGCGGTGGCGAGAGGGTCTCAGTGGCCAAGAGGCTGGTTTTTCCCTTCTGGAATTATTAACGGTGCTTCTGCTCCTCGGGGTGGTGGCAGCTGTAAGTGCTCCTGCCATTGGCCGGATGCTGGACGGGATGTCCTTTCGTCAGCAGGTTGGTGATGTCCTGGCTAATCTGCGTCAGATTCGATTGGAATCGGTGACCCGGGGTCGGGACATTAGAATGCGGGTTGAAGGACTCACTTTTGTTCTTGTCCGGATTGGAGTTGAGGAGGAAGAGGAAATAAGGATCCTGCCCCTTGATCCGGACAGTGAGCTTGGTCTTGAGCCGGAGACGGTTTTATTTACTTCGGAATCCATGGCAACCCCGGCTATTTTGCGGTTTACTCAGGGGCACAGAACCAGAACCATTATTCTTGATCCTTTGACAGCCTTACCGGTGGTTCAATGAGGACTTTGACAGATAGAGGCTTTACCCTTCTTGAGGTAATGGTGGCCATGGTGATGCTGACCATGCTGGCCTCCATGGTTTATTCGGTTCTCCATGCCGGTATTGGTCTGGCTGAAAAGGGTGAGGCGCGCTTGGTTGAGCTCCAGCAGGAGCAGGGGCTGATTGCCCTGCTGCAGCGGCAGGTGCGGAGCTGTCGCTATGGAGAAGTGTCAAAGAAGATAGATATAATGGCAGAGGGTGGTCTGTTAAAGATAATTACCAGGGCCTCTGTCCTTTTTCCTGGAGGTGGTCTGGTGCTTGCGGTATATCGTTATGATTCCGACCATAACAGGATATATTATCTGGAAAAACGGGATTATTATAGCGCAGATTATGGTGAGGATTATGTTCCGGACTATAGCGAGATGATGGTTTTGCTGGAAGATTCGGGAGAGGTTGAATTTACCTATGATGATGAGGAAGATACCCTTCATCTGAAGTACCTGGGCCAGGAGATAGAATTTCGGCCCTGGTCTGGCTGAATGGGCTTGAAGAGAGATATAGATGGTATTTAAGGACAGACATGGTTTTACCATTCTTGAGGTTCTGGTGGCGGTGGTTATTTTGAGTCTGGCCTATGTGTCGGTGCTCCAGAGCTTTTCCCTGTCCCTTCGCAATATCGGTAAAATTGAAGAACAGCGCCTGGCCCTGGTTGAGGATGAAGGGGATTTTCATCGCAGTTTGC
Organism: uncultured Desulfobulbia bacterium; assembly: GCA_964653055.1. GTDB lineage: Bacteria > Desulfobacterota > Desulfobulbia > Desulfobulbales > SURF-16 > CAZZCA01. Next base: position 91,279 of record CAZZCA010000006.1, read on the forward strand.
GTTATGATCATCAGCAGAATCAGCAGATGGACAGTGAAAGCGTTGATGAATTCTGGCAGGGTGA